>CALRWS020000008.1:0-137056 GCA_943371935.1 Chitinophaga pinensis
GCTGGACGCCGATCCGCGTCGCGTCGCACTGCAGCGGCTGGATGCGCTGGCCGCGAAACTGCCCGACCCCGCCGCACTGCCACGCTCACCGGCGCCGACCGCGGATGCACCGTGGTGGGACCGTGTGCTGGCGCGACTGGTCAGCGTGCGCCGCAACGACGCACCGGTCGCGATCGCCAGCGAAGACCGCGAGGCCGGCGACATCGCTCTGCAGCTCGAACTCGCGCTGGCGCGCACCGCGATCGAACGTCGCGACACCATCGCGATGCGCGCCGCGCTGACCCGCGCCGACGCCTGGGTGCTGCGGCTGTGGCCGGCATCGCCGCAGCGCAAGGCCGCTCTGGACGAACTGCGCGCGCTGCGCGCCGCGCCGCTGGCGCTGGATATTCCGACGCTGGGCAGCACGCTTGAACAACTGCGGGCGCAGCGGGGGACGTGATGGGAAATGTAGCGATCAAATCGGCAGCGTTCGCTTTCATCGCGATGCTGTCGACAGGCGGATGCAATTGGGATGTCGTAACGACGCGTTACGAGACACTCGCCAAGTTCGAAGACAGAGGCTGGCTACCGAAGGAAATCCTGCCGCCATCGACGCGCGCGATCCTCACCGAGAATAATCTCGACTTCAATGTTTCCTACGGACACTTTGAATTCGAGCCGAAGGATGTGGCTGTCTTTCTTGCGAAGGTCAAGCCAGGGCCACCGCCCAGACCCTCTTATTCCGGGTGGTCGGACGTCGTCGCCGACTATCGGGACGATGGCCTGAGTGTCTGGCAATACTCCGAAGACCGCAGCCATTGGGCCCTGTTTTGCGATCTGGATGCCGCCCGTTGTCAGTATTCGATGTGGCTGGACCGATGAATCTCTTTCGCAACCTGCTGTTCTGGCTCTTGCTCGCGCTGGCCGGCGCGCTGCTCGCGCAGGTGCTGGTGCAGGATCCCGGCTTCGTGCTGGTGCGCTATCTCGGCACCACCGTCGAATCCACGCTGGTCGGTGGCCTGTTGATGCTCGGCACCGTGCTGTTCGCGCTGTGGCTGTTGTGGAAACTGGTCGCGCTGCCGTTCCGGCTGTGGCGGCAGCGGCGCGAGCGCAACGCGCGGGCGCGGCTGGGCGACGGCTTCGACGCCCTGCATCAGGGCCGGTATGCGCAGGCCGAAAAACTGCTGTCGAAATCGGCGCAGAACCCGCGCTTCGAAGCGCCTGCGCGGGTGGCTGCGGCACAAGCCGCCTTGGCCCGCGGCGATTCCGACGCGGCGACCGCGCATCTGGACGCCCTGCCGACGCAGCATGCGCCGCTGCGCGCACTGGTGCTCGCCGACGCGGCCCTCGCCGAAGGCCGCGCCGCGGACGCCGCCGCCGCGCTCGATGCCGTCGCCGATCAAGCGCTGCCGCCGCGCGCGCTCGCCCTGCGCGCGGACGCGCTGGCCGCACACGGCCGCAGCGCGGAGGCCTACGGCATGCTCGGCGCGTTGCGCCAGCAGCAGGCGCTGACGGCATCGCAATGCGCCGAACGCGAACGCCTGTGGGCGGCGCGCATGCTGGAAGAAGCCGACGACGGCAACGCCCTCGCCGGCCACTGGGATGCCTTGCCCGCGACGTTGCGCACCGTGCCCGCCGTGGCCCGCGCGTACGCCGACCGCGCCGCGGCGCTGCGCTGGGACGATGCCGCCGCCGGCTGCATCGAAGCCGCGATCGACGCGCAGTGGGACGACGCGCTGGCCGCCCATTACGGTGCGCTGCCGGTCGAACGGCTCGACGCTGCCGCACTCGCGCGCCGTCGCGCCCACGCCGAACGCTGGCGGCTGGCGCACCCGGATAACCCGGGCGCACTGCTCGGGCTGGCGCGCATCGCCCGCGCGCAGGGCGAATGGCCGCTGGCCGAACAGGCCCTGCATCGCGCCATCGCCGCAGGCGGCGACCTCGCCTGCAGGGCGGATATCTGGGAGGAGCTCGGCCACGGCTTCGCGCAGGCCGGCGACGACGCGCTGGCGCGGCTGAGTTACCGCAACGCACTGCGCGCGCTGCGCGGCGAAGCCGCCGATGCGCTGGCGGCCCAACAGCTCGAACAGTTGCATCCCGTCGAGGACGCGACGGGCGGGCTGCACGATGCGCCGGGCCTTGCGCCCAAGTGACTGAACACCCGTACGTCAGTCCATGGCGCTCGGCTATGCTTCGCCCAATGCACGCATTCGCCCGCCGATGACACCGCCCAGCACCGCCGTTCCGAGCATCGACATCGATCCGGACGACGCGACGGGCGTCCGTTTGTCCGGCGAATGGACGATCGGTCACGCCGACGCCATCAGCGCGGCGCTGCGCACAGTGCCCGACACGGCCCGCCGCCTCGATGCCACCGCGGTCTCACGGCTCGACTCGCTCGGCGTGCTGCAACTGCTGCGTTACGCCGCGCGTCACGAACTCGATGCCGATGCCCTGCAGTTCCACGACGCTCACCGCGCGCTGGTGCAGGTGATCGAGGACGTGAAGGACGGGCGGCCGAAAACCAAGAAGGCCTACGGCTTCGCCGCCGCGCTGGAGCGTCTGGGCCACGCGGTGCACGACAACGGCCGGGAAGTGGTCGCGCTGGTGAGCTTCCTCGGTGAGACCCTGGTGAAGCTGGGGCGCACCGTGACCCAGCCGCGCCGGCTGCGCCTGATCGCCACCGTCTTCCACATGGAACAGGTCGGCCTGGACGCGGTACCGCTGGTGATGCTGCTGTCGTTCCTCGTCGGTTCGGTCATCGCGTTCCTGGGCGCGAATATCCTGGCCGACTTCGGCGCCTCGATCTACGTTGTGGAGCTGGTCAGCATCGCCTTCCTGCGCGAATTCGCGGTGCTGCTGACCGCCATCATCCTCGCCGGCCGCACCGCCAGCGCGTTCACCGCGCAGATCGGTTCGATGGTCAGCCGCGAGGAAGTCGACGCCATCCGCACGCTGGGCCTGGACCCGATCGACCTGCTGGTGATTCCGCGCCTGCTCGCGCTGATCGTGATGCTGCCACTGCTCACTTTCATCGCGATGCTGGCCGGCCTGCTCGGCGGCATGGTCGTGGGCATGACCAGCCTCGATATCCCGATCCAGGCCTATTACGGGCGACTCGAGGAAACGATGGAGCTGCGCCATTTCCTGGTCGGCATGGCGAAGGCGCCGATCTTCGCGATGGTGATCGGCCTGATCGGCTGTCTCGAAGGCCTGCAGGTCACCGGCACGGCCCAGTCGGTAGGCGAACGCACCACGTCGAGCGTGGTCCAGACCATTTCGCTGGTGATCGTGTTCGACGCGTTCGCAGCGATCTGGTTCATGCATATGGGATGGTGAGCATGAGCCAGATCGGCGAGACCGATACCACCTGCGGAAGCGCGACCTTCAAGGTCGAATCGACGCATCATTTGGCGACTCGCCGCCTTTACGTTCTAGCGGGCGCAATCCAGTCAGGCACGATTCGGCAAGGCATGAAGATCGAACTGGATATTCACTCCGGACTGATCGTCAACCTCGACGTCTTCGGCATCGAGTGGATGCGTTTTCCACACGGCGAAAAAGTCGCATTAGCCATCAAACTGGAAAGTTCAGAGCAACTTGAATTCATGGAGGCGCTCGAGCTCGGCGGCGAGACACTGAACCTCGTGCCGGCAACGACCGGAGCACAAATCTCGATCGAAGGCTCAGCGCCATGACAGCCAACGTTTTAGAACCCATCATCAAAGTCCGCGGGCTACGCAATCAGTTCGGCGAACAGGTGGTGCATGAGAACCTGGACCTCGACGTGCGCCGCGGCGAGATCATCGGCGTGGTCGGCGGCTCGGGCAGCGGCAAGTCGGTGTTGATGCGTTCGATCATTGGCCTGCGCGAACCCGACGATGGCGAGATCGAAATCCTCGGCATCGACGGCCGCTCGCGCGATGCCGAGGATCGCCTGCACATCGAGCGCAGCACCGGCGTGCTGTTCCAGGACGGCGCGCTGTTCTCGTCGCTGAGCGTGGGCGAAAACGTGCAGGTCCCGCTGAAGGAACATCACCCCGAGCTGCCCGAATCGCTGCTGTACGAGCTGGCGCTGCTGAAGGTGAAGCTTGCCGGGTTGCCGCCGGACGCGCTGGACAAACTACCGTCGCAGCTGTCGGGCGGCATGCGCAAGCGCGCCGGTCTGGCGCGTGCGCTCGCGCTGGATCCGCCGCTGCTGTTCCTCGACGAACCCACCGCCGGCCTCGACCCCATCGGCGCCGCGGCGTTCGATCACCTCACACGCACCCTGCAGCAGGCGCTCGGCCTCACCGTATTCCTGATCACCCACGACCTCGACACCCTGTACGCGATCTGCGACCGTGTCGCCGTGCTGTCCGACAGGCGCGTGATCGCGGTAGCGCCGATCGCGGAGATCGAACGTTTCGATGATCCCTGGGTGCAGGAGTATTTCAACGGTCCGCGCGGCCGCGCCGCGCGCCATAGTCAGCATCGTTCCAAAGCGACGACCGCCCTGCCATGAAGACAGTCATGCGCGTCGCTGCATACGCCGTCAGCATCGCATTCTTCGGCGTATTTGCGTGGGCAATGATCAGCCACACGCCCGTTTCCGAATGGACCGGCGGAAAAGGCCGCGTGGTGTCCGCGCTTGCGCCGGTCGCGGCGGCAAAAGTCTCGATCACCGACAAGGCAGGAACCCTGTCTTCGAAAACCGGTGCCGACGGCCGATTCGACATTCCGGTCGAATCCGAAAAGATGTTCTATCTTTCCATGGCCAATCCGATGGGACATGAGGTCGTGGTGCAGGTCGAAAAAGACGGCGTGGTCATCAAGCGATGGGTATTCATGAAAAAAAGGCTAGGCTGGAACTATTTCGATTTCGGCACCATCGACGTCGCACCGGGTACGGGCAATCCGTCCGAACCGACATTCATCCGTCGTTGAAATCCGGACGACGCCGATGAACGCACTCTCTGACGAGGACTGAACGTGGAAACCCGTGCCAACTACGTGCTGATCGGCGCTTTCACCCTGATTGTCGCGGCCTTCCTGCTGCTGTTCGGGCTGTGGGCGGCGAAATATACCTCCGACAAGGACTGGCGCTATTTCAACGTCATCTTCGACGAGGCCGTGACCGGCCTCACCGAGGGCGGCAGCGTGCAGTACAACGGCATCAGCGTGGGCACCGTCGACACGCTGAGCCTGGCGCCGGACGATCCGCGCAAGGTCATCGCCAAGGTGAAGCTGCGCGCGAGCACGCCGGTGAAGGTCGACACCCACGCCAAACTGTCGTTCACCGGCCTGACCGGCACCGCGTTCATCCAGCTCACCGGCGGCAGTCCCGACGCGCCGCTGCTGGCCGCCGCCGACGACGAAGTGCCGACCATCATCACCGAGTCCTCGGCGCTGCAGAACATCGCCGAAACCGCAAACAAACTGGTGGCACGGCTGGACAAGGTGCTGAGCGACGAGAACATCAACAACATCGCGAAGACGCTCGAGAATCTGCAGAACGCTACCGGCGCGATCTCCGACCAGCGCGCCGACCTGGGCGCGCTGATCACCAATGCGCGCATCTCCAGCGAAAAGCTCGCCAACACGCTCGACACCACCAACAATGCGGTCAATTCCATCGACCGCGAGCTGGTGCAGAAACTGCCGCAGCTCATCGCCAAACTCGACAGCACGCTCAGCCGCATGGACTCCGCCGCCAACAACGCCGACAAACTGATCGGCGAGAACCGCGGCGCGATCAACAGCTTCACCCAGGACGGCCTGAGCCAGCTCGGCCCGACGATGGAAGAACTGCGGGCGCTGGTGCGCGACCTGCGCAAGATCAGCGCGCGCTTCGAAGACAACCCGGCCGGCTATGTGTTGGGCCGCCAGAAACCCAAGGAGTTCGAGCCGAAATGAGCAGACTTTCCGCACGAATGGTCTCCGCAAGGACGCGCCGCGCCCTGCGCATCGCCGCGCTCGCCGTCGCGACCGCCGCGCTCACCGGCTGCGGCATCCTGCCGAAGCAGGAAACGCTGGCGCTGTACGATCCCACGCCGCAGCGCAGCGCACCGCAGGACACCGCGAATGTCGCAGCGCCGCAAGTGGACTGGCAGTTGCAGATCGCGCGCCCGTACGCGGACACCATGCACGACTCCGCGCGCATCCTCGTGCGCCCGGAGCCCGGTGAACTGCAGGTCTACAGGGGCGCGGCGTGGGTGCAGCCTGCGCCGGACATCGTGCAGGACACGCTGCTGCGCGCATTCACCGACAGCGGCCGCTTGGCCGGTGTAGGCCGACGCGGCGACGGCGTGAGCGCACGCTACCAACTTCTGCTCGACCTGCGCCGCTTCGAGTCGGATTACGGAAACGGCGGCGTCACGCCGAACGTCAGGATCGAACTCGGCGTCCGCCTGGTGCACAACGCCGAAAACCGCGTGGTCGCCAGCCGCGTGTTCGACATCGCCACGCCTGCCGACGGCACCGATGTCGTGCAGATCAACCGCGCGTTCCAGCGCAGCCTCGGCGAGGCGACGACGCAGCTGATCGACTGGACGCTGAGCGAGGGGCAGCGCGATTCCGCAAAGAAGCGTTGATGCTTCTTTGAGCAGACACTGCATGTCATCCTCATCGCGGGGCTCGCGAGCACCAGAAAGATCCTGTGCTTGGCAACGACGACCTCATCGCGCTGCAATTGCCCGCAGCCGAAATCATGCAGGTGCTTTGCTTCGACCATGCGGCAAGGTCAGCGTGCCTCAGAACTGCGCGCATGCGACCTGGTTCGGATAGCAGACTTCCCACGCTTCGTAAGGATACGAAGGTTTCGGTTCCTGCGGCCGGTGAGGATCGAGAGCACCGGCGCCGACGCGACATCCCGCCAACATCATCAGCAAGGCGACGGTCGGGCAACGCAGCATTGTTTTCTTCCCGCGTATCCAGGCGAAAAACGCCTGGTGACTTGAGTCGAAACGAGCGATGCACCGCCGCGTCAGCGCCAGGGATTTGCAAACCCCATTGTCATGCGTAATTTCTGCAGCAGCGTTGTCGCCCACAGGGGTCCAGCCAATCCCAGCCGGATGTACAGCAGCATCGCGAGCAAAGACAGCACTGCGAGCGCTCCGACAACACTCGACCCGCCAGCGCGACGTTCCACGCCTGTACGGGTCGTCGCGCGGTAATTATCGCTTCGATTCAAAACGGGTGCCGCAACGACTGCCTGCTGCGGACGCATGCCGTCACCTGCAGCGGCATGCACCAGACTCGGTGCGATCGCCTCGGCCGCCAGAACCGCACTCTGTCCAAGCGACTGATCCGCCATCACCAGCCCCACCTCCGGCCCATCGAGGATGCGGTCGTAGATGCGGATATCGTCCAGATCGCCCAGCCAAGCGGTGTTGTCGCCGTTCAAATACGCGCCACGGCCCAGATCGTTCACCGTGAACATCTCAGGTTGGCTCGGGACAGTCGTCTGACCGCTTTTGCTGAGCACGCCATCGATCCATATCTTGATCGCGTTGTCGCTTCTGCGACTGATCGCCACATGGTGCCATTGCCCGTCGATGACGGAGGCGGCGCTGTAGATTTCGCCCTGGTCCCCGACCTTGATGCCGATCTTGCCATCGCTGCCGACCATCCCATAGAGATTGCCGCTGCCGAGTATCGCCATTTTCCGGAAGCCCGTGGGCAGATTGGCGCTGCGTATCCAGGCGGTGACGGTGACATCGTTCTTGTCGAGGTATCGCGAAAGATCCTGCGGCACGCTGGCGAATTGGCGAACAGCCGTGGACCGCATCGCGCCGCCCCTGCGACCGGCAATGCGCTGGGCGCCGCCGATCATTTCGCCGTGATTGCCCTGACCGCTGCTGTCGACGATCGCCGCGCTTTCTGTCTCGTCGAAAGCCCAGCGCGCCACCAGTCCCGTGGTCGCGGTGGCGGCAGCCACCGGACTGTTCCCAGGCCCCTCTTTGCCGTCGATATTCGCGCTGACCCGGTAATACCAGGTCGCGCCCGCGTTCAGCCCGCGGTCGAGGGCGCTCGTGCCCGCGGTCATCAATTGCAGCGGCGCGAACGGCCCGTTCGCCGACACCGCCCGGTAGAGGTTGTAGCTGGTCGCACCTTGCACCGCACTCCAGCTGATCTGGACACTGCGGGTTCCTGCGGTCGCTGTGCATTGCGCAGGTGCCGCGATCACTGCGGTCGCGGAACGATGCACCGACCAGTTGTTGTTCGGCCAGACCAACGCCCCGACGGCTGCCATGCCATTGCGGACCGGCTCATCAATGCCGTGAATGGTCCGCGCTTTGACCAACGCATTCAGATACCGTTCGGCCACGTTACGCTCGGAAGCCTCGCCCTGATCCGTGCCCAACACATAGTTGGGCGCCGGCATGTTGTTGCCATCGTGCCCTTTGGCGAGCGCCCACTGCGCCGGGGTATAGCGCGCACTCTTTTCTGCAAGCGCATGCAGCAGTGCCTGCACGACAGGTTTCGACTGCGGCACATTGCGCCAGTAGGCGGCGCTCCAATCCATCAACACGACCGGGCTGGTCGTCATGTCCCAGCCATTGCCGCCGGGATTTCCGTCACCGGAATACTCAGGCCCGGTACCGCTGTCGTGCTGCTGCATGCTGACCATCGCGAAAATCGCCCTGCGGACCGGCTCACCTTCTCCGGTTGCGCGCTCCAGGTCCCCAAAGAAGCCCCCCATGTATCCCCAGTCGATGACGCGATGACCGCCTGAGCTGCGGCTTCCCGAACCGGCATTCAGCTGCAGCGCCAACGCATACCACGCGTTACTCAGATAGGGAAATGCAATGCTGGGCGTCTGCGGATCGCCGATGAGCGTCGTCGACGGGGAAATACCCAGCAGAAACGGCGAAGTATCGAAGACGAAGCGGTTCGAGTACCACAGACGCTCGGGCGCCATTACGCCGTAGGCCTTGCGGCCCCGGCCCTCCAGCCCGAACTCCTGCATGATTTCCCACATCTTGGTGACGCCCAGCAGCGCCGCGCTGTAAGTGCGGTCGGCTTCTGTCGCGGTCATCGGGTTGCCGGCAGCGGGAATGACACCACGCTTCAGATCGCTGATCGCGGTCGTGTAGCCATCGAACAGAAGCGACCGCCCCGAGCCGTGCCGGTTAAGATCGAAACTTCGGTAGAAGAACTCCTCGCCGTCCGGCGCCGAGAGTTTTTGCCGCAGCAGTTGGTACTGCTGTTTGGCGGCCGATGCGTTGAAATCGAAGTTGGGAACGTCCAGCGGATGCACGCGCGGCAGCCAGTGGTTCCAATCCAGCAGTTGCAGGGCGATGGGCAATTCATGGACAGGGATATCGACGATGCGCCCATCGGTATCGATGAGTGCGCGTATGCCAAGCCTTGCGAACCGTCCGCCCGCGGGCGCAGCCAGCGCATCGGCGCTGCCGGCCGACACCGGGCTGCTGCCGGCATGCTTCCGCGACCAGTCCCTCGCGATCTGCCAACCCTTGTCATCGCGGCCGATGCGGTCGATACCCACGTCGGCGGAGGGTGCGACAGTCGCGTAAGCCTCGCTGCTCTGCGCTCCCCCTTCGATCGCTACCCGCAGGCGGGCGCTGATGAACGGAAGCGCAGACACGCCTTCCGCGTCTTCGGCCAACACCGCATCGATCCCGGCCCCGGCCGCCCATTCGGACACGGGCCGCGTATCCAGCTCGGGCCCGGGCTGATAGGGCGGGTTCCAGGGGCGCCCATAAATCGAGGCGCCCGGCAGACTGCGGATGTAGCTGGCGATCTGCTGCCCCTGCAGCGTGCTCAGGCCATGAAAGACGCTGCGCTGCACGATCGAATGGTTGGAAAAATTGAAGTACGCCAGATCGTGGCCGCTCTGCGCATGACAATCGCTGCAGCGGGCGCGGATGGGCGGGCCGCCGGGACTGTCGATGATGGTCGCAGTGCGCCACAGCGTTTCGCCTGCCGCGCGATCGGCGGCGCTGGGCAGCGGCGCGCTCCAGGTGGCGGGATTCTCGTTGATGAAATCGCGCGCAGGCACTGCCGGTTGTCCGCTGGCGTCGAGCAGATTCAGGCGCAATACGCGAAAGCCGATGGTGATGCCGTCGCCGATCGCAAAGCGGAAGGCGATGGTGTGGCGGCCGGCCGGCAGTGCAGGCGCTGCCAGCGGTACCCGCAGGTCCAGGGTGGTGTAGGCGCCGCCGATGCCGCCGTAACGGCGGGCGAGGCCCGACACCGTGGCGGTGGTATTCGTCAGCGGGATCCACGCCCGGTCGTCGACCTTGACCTCGATCATCCGCGCATGCGCCACGCCGTGCAGGCGCAGCGACAACGTATTGGTGGCGTTGACGGTATCGACGGTCACGGCGCGGGTCGTGCCGACCGGACCCAGCACCTCCACGGGCAGCACGATCGGCGCGGCTGCGACGGCGGTGGCGCTGGCGCTGGCGGTTGCCAACACTGCGACGAATGCATGACGCAGCATGCACAGATATGTCCGGTTGAATATTTTCATGGAATCAGCCTGTATCGGACGTGCCTTGTTTTCTTGGGCCATGTTCCAGACAACAGCGTCACGACGAATGTTTTCGTCGCCACGCGTTGCGGAACGCGCAGAGATCACATCGTACGCGCGCTCTGCTTCTGCTCCAGATCCTGGCCCTGTGCCTGCGCGACGCCCGCGGGGGGTTGCGTCTGCTGCAAGGCGACCGAGGCCGTCTTCCAGACTTCATCGAACGGCTTGTTGGCGACATCCATGCTGACCTGCACACGATTCGCGGCGGGGTCGGACTTGTCGCGATCCAGCGCGAAGGCGGTCTGCGGCGTCAAGGCGACATCCTGCACCTTCGACAGATTGGCCGCGGCTCCAGCCAGGCCCGCGACCAGACTGGGGGATGGGTTCTCGCCGTTGCGGTCCAGTGCGGCGTAGATTTCCTGCACTCTAGGGTTGTTCTTGAACTCCAACGACTGCGTGCTATTGGACTGTATTTCGCCGGTTGCGGAAGCGATCGCAGTGTCGCGGCCCAGGTCCGCGCGACTATGTCTGAAATCCTCGACGCGCTCGCGGACGACATCCTTGATAAACCTGATGTGCTCGCCAAAGTCCTGTGGTCCACCATGGTTTGCAAAACCGTTGAAGCCAGGTGCAGACAAGTCGAAGTTCCTTGTCGTTCTTTCGTCGTAGTGCGCGTTGCCTACAGCAAATGGCACAACGCCATCACCGATAACCGAAAAATGCGTGTGCTTCACGGTCACGCCGTGTTTCCCTGCAGCAGCCATTGCTGCGGCGGGGCTCTCGGGCCCCGTGGTGTAGGCCGGCGTCGATAGCGTGACGAGATGGATCCCTACATTCATATCCTTTGTTTGTGGATGCCTCTTGAGCCCCTCAGCGATATCGTCGCTCGCAAGAATCGCGACGTTGCCGCCATGGCTGAACCCGACCAGATTGATGGCCAGTCCTTTTTTAGGGTCGATCTGCTTTGCATCCACAGCTTCCACGATCTTATCGACGGCATGCTTCGCAAACGCCTTGGATGCTTCCTCACGCTCTTTCGTGCCGTTGGTGATACCGGAAAGCTTGTCCCATGGAAAAAAGGTATCGAGCATGTTGCCGTTTTTGCCGATAGGCCCGAATTCCTTGCTGATCGCCGTCGCTACCTCGCGGACATTCTGCGCTGTGTTTTCAGTCCCGTGGATGCTGAACGTATAGATCTGCGGCTTTTCGCCGCCGTAAGGCCTTCCGTAAGGCAGTCTGTCGTCGGACATCGGTCGTTACCTCATGATCAAGAAAAAGGATCCATCCCGCACACGCCGGGCGAACAGCTTCGATATCAGCGATTTGCGTCCGCTCGAAGATTTATCATGTCGTCCGCGTCGCTCGCCGCGTAGCCATACCGGACACGACAGTCACATCCTGGGCGCGCTCTGGCTCTGCTTCTGTTCCAGATCCTGAGCCTGCGCAACGACAGCGGGAGCCTGCGTCTGCTGCAAGGCGACCGAGGCTGTCTTCCAGACTTCATCGAACGGTTTGTTGGCGACATCCATGCTGACCGAGGCCCGGTTCGCCGCCGGATCGAACTTGTCGCGGTCGAGCGCGAACGCGGTCGTCGGCGTCAGCGCCACGTCCTGCACCTTCGACAGACTGGCAGAAGCACCGGCCAAGCCTGCGACTAAGCTGGGATTTTGACTCTCAGGAGCAATGCCGTTGCGCTCCATAGCGGCGGAGACCTGCTGCACTGTCGGGTTGTTTTTGAACAACTCGAACGATTGCGTACTATTGGTCTGTGTAGCGTTGTTCTGTATGTCGAGGGTTGCGGAAGGGAGCGCACTGATGTTTTTGCCGGTCGTGTGGGTGATGGAGTAGCTAGGCGATTCCTGGTCGTCAAGAGAGTTTTCACTTTGGAGGCCTTTGTTACGAAATCTCCCAGACCTCATGAAGTCTGGGTTGTAGTCTTTGTTAGTAGGCTCGTTCTCTTTTTTTGGCTCGATTACCTTCAGGAGGTTGTTTGCATTGGTTCGAATTTCGTCCACCATTGATTTGTCATATACGATTAGCGCTCCATCTGGGACCTTTAACTGCGCACCGTTCTTGTTGCTCGGTGTATCGCACCAGTCTATTACCGCTTTCGCGAAATCAATATCGAATCTGCGGTCAATCGCGTTCCTGACATCGGCAGGAATTCCCGGCGTATGGGTGGTACCGGCGCTGACAACGGCCGAAGCACCTGCAGTGTATTGGCTTATGAATCCGTTTCGACTATGATAAAAATCGGTGGTGATATTTGCTGCTATTTCACCGCCGCGATCTTTTACAATTTTGCGGAAAAGGTAATCTTCTGGGCGAGCTCCATCACCGACTGGAGGTGGACCGACGCGGACGTGCCCCCCCTCAATAGGTTCCATAGAAGGTGAGAAGTCGACCATTTTCGTGCCCCCGCGCACTGCGCCACGAGGCAGCTCCTTAGGTACCTCGTTAGGCACCTCCTTGGTCACGGCCGCCGCTGCTGCATCTCTTACCAGCTTCGAAAAATCTAATGGGTAGGACATCTTCTGCTTTCCTATGGGTCAAGGACATTGGATTGATCCCGCTCCAGGCAGACCGCCGACCCTCGCTCAGGTCGGCCGCAGCAGCCTTGCCTCGCTACGGGCCATTGCGCCGCTCGTCAGAGGTAGTGGGCGCGCAAGCGCTTGCGAACACCCCTCCTTTTTGACGCGCGGAGCCGGGCGATGTCCTTTGCATCGGTTCTCGGAAATCTCTCGGTTTTTTTTCTTCGCAGAATCAAACGATTACGCATGATTCGCACCGCCGGAAGTGCAGCCGGGCGTACAGTGCCAAGAGACGGTTGGCAGCCATAACGCGACAGGGGTCACAGAGCAGCGCGCAGGCAAGTGCTCTCGAACATCGGCCAACGACGGTGCGAACGCGGACCGAACAGGCTCTACCCGCCCGCAGCCTCGCGCGCCATCCGCTGTTCGAACAATTCCTCCGGCGCCCACGGCGGCAGCACCGGCCCGCAATCGCCGCGGCCGGAGATGGTGCACAGCCGCCAGCGCAGCAGATGCACGCCGGTGCGCAGGGTGGGGCCGGCGCCGTCGCGGGCGGCGATCTGCTCGACGATACCCAGCGCACGCTGCAGACGCTCATGGTCGGCGCCGGGCATCGCGGTGGCATGGCGTGCCAGCAGGGCCAACGACTCGGCTTCCTCCCGGCTCAATTCGGGCGTGGCCAGCAGGGTGTCGATCCGCGGCTGCAACACGGGCCAGGCGTGCTCGGCTTCGCCATCCAATTGATAGAGTCTGGCCTTGCCCAGAAGACCGAAATCGCCGCGGCTCGCTTGCGAGATACGGTCGTAGGGCGTCGCTTGGCACAGCTTGAGCAAAAGCCGGGCGCGATCGGAGCGGCCGGCTTCGGCCAACAGCCACGCCATCAAGCAAGGATGGGCTTCTTTCAGCTCGAAGTTCTCGCGCTCCATCGCATCCACGGCGGCGACGGCCGCCTGCAGCTCGTCGCGGGCGAAATGCGCTTCGACGCGGAGCGTCAGATTCCACAGCTGCGCCTGGGCGTTCGTCGCCCCCGCGCGATCCAGCGCGGCCACGCCGTCCAGGGTTTCCCTGTAGCGCAGGCCGTAGCGGATCTCGTTGAGCACGATCTGGGTGTCCTGGACGCCCATGGCCGGGGTGTACGCCGTATCGATCAATTCGCGGATGCGCTGCAGATGCGGACGCGACGCGTCCGGGCGATCGCGCTCCAGCGCAGTCAGTAGATGCAGCGTGGCGATCTCGCCACGGACGCTACCGGCAGCACGGGCACGGTCCGCCAGTGCCTGCAGCATCTCGCGGCGCTCGGCGGTGAGCGCGCCGGGTGCGACCTGTACGAACCGCAGCACGAAGGTGCGGATGTCGATCGCCTTGCGCACATTGCCCAGCGCGTCCATCGCATCGGCCGTATCGATCCCTATCTTCACGCCCTGCGCTTCGCGGCCCTGACTCATCGCGATCGCTGCGCGCTGCGCCTGAAGATTCAGGCGAGCAAATTCCCAACCGGCCTGTAACGCAGTGCGCTGGGCTTGCGCAATCCGGTCTTGCGCTTCGGCGGTCTCGCCGAGACGGATCTGCGCGCGCACCGCCATGACTTCGTCGAAGCTCCACTGCCCTGCGCCTTTTGGCCGGCCCTGCTCCGCATCGATGTCGCGCAATAGTTCACGCATCTCCAGGCGCTTGAAGCGGGACAGCCGGCTGGCACGCACGCACAACGCTTGCGTGTTTTTTTCGGGCGCGAGTTGCACCAGCAGCGACTGCAGTTCGCAGCGCTGCGCCGGGTCCAACGCGGTATCCGGACCCACGCGCTCGATCAGGGCCAAGGCCTCGCGCCCCTGGCCCTGGTCGAACAGCGATACCGCCATCGGGATCATCACCGCGGCACTCGCCGGATCGCGCGCCAGCGCGCGCCGGAATTCGATCAGCGCGCGCTGGTCATCGAACAGCAGATTGGCGGTCAATGCGGAGATCAGCGCGTCTTCGGCGCGCGTCGGCGTTTTCAGGGTGGGGGCCAGCGAGCGTTCGAGAAACGTCCGCACCGCTGCGGCAAGCGCGCTGCCGGGCCCTCGGAAATGCTCGCGCACGTTTGTCGAACCATGGCGCAGGCTCAATTCGGCGATCACCTCGCGCCCCGCACCGGGCGCGACCTCGACCTGCAGATGCGGGCCGGCGAACGGATTGCTGCGCTGCGGGCGCTCGAAAGCGATCACCGCACCGCCGCGCAGATAAGCGCTCTCGACCGCAGTGCGTAGCACCGGCTCGCGAACCCATTTCAATGCATTCGGCGCGATGACGGCGACGGTCATCTCGACCTCCGGCTGCAATACGATGCGCGCCGGCGCAGCGCGTTTTGACTGCCACGCCAGGAAACCGATCAGCGCGATCAGGGCCAGCGCAGCGCCGATGCCTGCGATACGCAGGATACGAAAGCGCGACCGCGAAGGCGGCGAATCGTCGCGCGCCTCCGATGAATCCTTATCGGGAGTCGCTTGCGAACCGGAGACCCCGGGCGATGGCGAGTCCTGGTCCATCGGCTGTGCGGCCGCATCATCATCGATCAGCCACGCGTCCTCCGGCACAGCCAGCACATAACCCCGCTTCGCCAGAGTCTGCAGCACGTCCTTGCCGCGATCGCCGAGGGCTTTCCGGATCTGCCAGATGCAGTGACTGATCGCAGCATCCTCGACCACCCGCCCGGCCCAGACGTTGTCGAGAATCTGCTCACGGCCGACGACTTCGTTTGCATGCCGGCAAAGCAGCAACAGCAAAGATTCCGCTCGCGGGAGCAGCTTGCCTTGTTCGTCATCGGCGATGACCGTGCCGCGCTCCAGGTCGATGCGCCAGGGGCCGAGACTCAACCGATGCGATCGCTTGTTGCCCGAAGCGCCAGTCATTGATCGTTGTTTGTGATGAAGTCGAGCCAAGTCTAGCGCAGCGATGCGGCCCAGGCGGGACGCGCATGCTTCCCGGCCCTGCCGTCGCCCACCCGCGCCGGCGTGCCGGCCGGCAGCCATGCGGAAACGATAAACCCGCCTTCCGGCGGGTTTATCGTGCATCCGACCGTGGGGGATCGGTCTTATACGCTCATCGGTTTGCGTTCCTGCTGCTCGGTGGGCTGCGCCACTGCGACCTGCGGGTTCTGCTGCGGTTGCGCCGCCATCTGCGTGGCGACCCGTTCAAAATCGCCCTGCTGCGCCGGCGGGACGGCGACGTTCAATGCGGCTTCGCCCTGGCCTTGCGTGGCGATGAAGTTGCCATTCCTGCCCTGCACCACAGCGATGTCCTGATCGGGCTTGTAGCCGGGCATCTTGCTGATGGTGTCCACAGCCAGGGCTGCCGCATCCCAATTGCCGCCAGCGCCCTTCAACGCTTGGCCGAATTGGGCATTAAGACGATCATTGCCCGGTACCAGTGCCGGCGACTCGTTCGAAACGCGTAGATTGTCGTTCAGGCTCGTTTTGGGGTCTGGCCTTGAAACATCCGCAGAGGCAACTGACATGCCGTCGTCCGAGTCAACGCCGGCACGTTTTACTTTGGTCGGGTGGTTATTGAATTCAACTTTCCACACGTCGTTTCCGCCGACGCCCGCATACTGGGCTTTAGGCTGAGGATCGATAGGACTGCGCCCACCGCCGATCTGCAGATGCTGTAGTCCATACATACCCAGATCGGCATCTTTTCCCGTGTTTTTGTAGAGCCCGTTCAAGGGGCCCGCGTTGAAGTAACGCCCCAGACTCCAATCCGTATCGTGCGCCATGGCGATTTTTGAGAGCGGGTGCGGATAAATGCCGCCCTTTTCGATGTTCGGGCCATTGCCGTTGGTGCCGCCCAAAGGATCGAGCTTCATCATGTATTCCGGCGATGCGCGGCCCCCGGTGCGGGCAGAGGCGGCTTCGGCCCACGCTTGATGCGCGCCGGTACCGTAGTAACCCAATTCCTTCGACTTCTCCACCATCTGCTCGGGCGTCATTTTGTATTTACGGAGATCTTCAGCCTGCTTTTCGCGCATGGCCGTCGCCAGATTCGTCTGCAGCTGGTCGCCTGTCGCATTCAGAAGTCCGAGCTCATTCTGCTTGAGAACCTGGACATCGATCTTTATCACCGCAGTATTGCGTACGTCATGAGTGATACCGCCGCCCGGAAATTTTTCTCCGGCGTCTCCCAACTCCGGCGAATAGAAGCGCTGCCCGGCGACCGACAGCTTGCCTTGCCTCCACGGCGCACTTCCTTCGATAGTGACTCGGCCTTCCGTGTCGTTCGGCAAACGACGAGCGAGTTCGACGCCATCGCCGGAATTCGCAGCATTTTGCTGCGAGCTATTCGGATTGCTTGAGTTGCCTTGATTATTGGCCATGACTTTTCCTTTCAGTCGGCAATGAAAGCCGAAGCGTTGGATTTCTGATGATGTCTCTGGATAAAAAAACCGGCTGACGACGTTTCGTCGACGAGGTTTCGATTGCGCGATCGCGCTGCACGACTACATGCACCGCGCATGACGCCACTTCGCATCAGGCCATCGACGGCCCGCTCTGCTTGCGCTGCTGTTCCTGATCCTGCGTGGCGACCTGCGTGGTCTGCGCGTTGTCGATCGCCACTGCGTACTTCTGCACCACTTCCTCGGCGGGTTTGTTGGCCAGCGCCATGTCCACCGGCGCGACGCGCGCGGCGGGGTCGGTCTTCTCGCGATCGGTCACGAAGGCGGTCTGTCCGTTCTGACTGAAAGCCACGTCCTGGATCGTGTTGAAGCGGTTCTCCGCGGCCACGCCGGCCACACCGGCGACCATGCTGGGATTGAGGTTTTCCTGCGGCACATCGGGCACCGCGCGATGCAGCGCCGCGGACGCCTGCTGGACCATCGGATTGTTGTTGAAGTCCTGCCAGTTGACGTTCGCGCCCGTGTTGGAAGGCGTGATGCCCGCGACCTGGACATCGGTTTCGGCGCTGCTGCGCTGCTGCGCGGGCGCCAGGCCGTTGAAACGCTGGCGCATTGTTTCGGCGGCGCCGTCCATCATCTCCGGTACGTTCTGCACGGCGCCGTGATTGGCCAGACCGTTGAGGCCGAAAGGCGCATTGGGGAAGTCGTAATTGCGGGTGATCTCGGTGTCGTAGTTCGCACGCGCCGCCGCCAGGCGGATGACGCCATCGCCGGGGGTATTGAAATGCGTATGCGCGAACTGCACGCCATCGGCCTGGACCGCATTACGCGCGGTGTCCGGATTCTCCGGGCCCCAAGTGTAGGCGGGCGTGGACAGCGTGGTCAGATGGATCGCGGACTCGATACCGCGCTGCTTGAGGCCCTCGGAAATGTTGTCCGCCGCGAGGATCGACACATTGCCGCCATGGCTGAAGCCGACCAGATTGATCGTCAGCGGCTTCTCGCGATCAAGGGTGCCGGCTTCGAGGGCCTTGTCGACCTGCTGCAGCACGTGCGCGGAGAGGCGCTCGGACGCGATCTCGCGATCGTTCGTGCCATTCATCTGATGGGCCGTGCCGGCCACGGGCACCCGGACCTGCTGGGGCCGACCCATTTCGTCGCTGTATTCGTGGGTCGTGTGCCGGGCGCGCCAATCGAAACCGTTGTCCCAGAGATTGGCGCCTTCGGTGGTGCGGCCGACCGCCGCGCTGATCCGGCTGGTTACTTCACGGACATTGTCCGGCGTGTTGTTGGTGCCATGGACGCCGAAGGTGAAGATCTGTGCGTCTTTGCTGTAGGGGTCTGACATCGTGAGGATCCTTTCTGTCTGCGCTGCGCGCGATGCGCGTTGAACGCGGACCGCAGCCACAGATCCGCGCGGGGCCTGTGTGGCATGCGTGGCAGGACAAATCCTCTCAACGGGCTTCCGAAAAGCTCTTGAATTTATTCTTCAATCGAATCAAGCACTTGGCGAAATCGCCGCGATACGTCGCGATGCCCGCCGCGCAGATCTGGCCAAGGGACAGTGACAGCGTTCGCGGAAATTGACGGGCGGAACGTCAGGGCAGCGCGGGCCGCGACTCGACCAGCCGCACCGCGAACCGATCTTCGGCCGCCCATTCGGGCAGCGCGCGCGCCGGGCAACCGCCGTCGACAGCCGCTTCGCACAGCGTGCCGCGCAGCAGCTCGGCGCCGAGGCGCAAACCGGGACCGGCACCATCGAGCGCCGCCACCCGATCCACGACCCGGCGCGCCGCCTGCAGCCGGCGCGGATCGGCGCCCGGCAGGCCCACGGCGTGGCGCGTCATCAACACCAGCGCTTCGGCTTCCTGGCGACTGGGTTCGCGGATGGCCAGCAGCGCATCGACCCGCGGCCGCAGCAGCCGCCAGGCGCCCGCGGGCTCGCCGTCGAGCACGCGCTGGCGGGCGGCAGCGATCAGACCGAAGTCGGTCTGCTCCGGACTGCGCATGCCGTCGTTGCAGCGTTCCAGATAGGCGTTGGCGCGATCGCGGCGGCGCGCTTCGGTCAGTACCCAGGCGTAGAAGCACGGATTGGGCGAGGCGGTGATGTCCAGCCCGGCGCGCTCCATCGCGTCGATGCCCTCGACCGCGGCGCCGATCTCGTCGCGCCAGAAATGCGATTCGACCTGCAGGTACAGCGCCCAGGCCAGGGCGCGCGGATGCGGATGCGGCGCCCGCTGCAGCACGCGGACTTCGGCCAGGCCGTCCATGTAGCGCCGCGCGCCCACCACCTCGGCGGCCACGAAATACGGATGCAGGCTGTTGCCGCCGTCCAGGCGCGCGTCGCGGATGCGCTGGCGCGCGCGGTCGAGGTGGTCGCGCCAGGCCGCGGGGCGGTCGCGATCCATGCGCGCCAGCAGCAGCAGCGCCTCGATTTCCGCGCGCAGATGACCCGACGCGCGGGCCTGTTCGACGATCGCGCCGAGCTGCGTGCGGCGCGCGGCCAGCGCCGGCCCGGGGACGATCGGCTCGGCGCGCTGCACCCAGACCCGGCTTTCGGCCGCCGACGCGGGATCGCCCAGGCGCGCGAAGCCTTCGGCGATCCGGGCCTGGGCCTCGGCCGCGGCCTTGCGCTCGCCGCGATGCATATGCAGCGGGCCGAGATTGGCGCCCAGGCGCAGCGCGGCATGCGGCCACCCGGCGCGCTCGGCGATGGTCCGCGCGCGCTCGATCTCGTATTTCGCGCGCTCCAGTTCCTGCAGCCGCAGCAGCGCGAGGATCAGCGCGTCCTCCTGCTCCAGCCACTCGCCCGCGCCCGCGGGCTGCGCGTACAGCCGTTCGATCTCGCGCAGCGCATCGCGCAGCTGCAGCCGTTCGACGCGCGCGACCATGCCGGCGCGCGGACATGGCTTGCGGCCCAGACGATCGGGCGCGATCCGCGCCAGCAGGCGATCGATGCGGCAGCGGCGGACGGCATCGGTTTCGACCGCTCTGGTATCGACGGCGGGTTCGAGCGGCCGCGCCGCCGCGCGCGCTTCATCCGCGCGCCCCTGATCAAACAGCAGGCCGGCCATTGCGATCCGCGCATCGGTCATCCGCGCGTCGAGGTTCAGCGCGCGCTGGAATTCAAGCAGCGCGGTGGCGCGATCGAAGCGCGCCTCGGCCAGCCGGCCGGCGACATAGGCATCGGTGGCGGGACCGGGCGAACGGGTCGGCGCGGACAGATGTCGACTCAGCAGGGTCTGCAGCGCATCGGGCAGGCCGACGGCCGGGCCGCGATATTGCTCGCGGATGCGCACGCGCCCCTGCACCAGCGTCAGCTCCGCGTCCAGCGTCTGCCGGTCGGCGCGGTCGATGCGCACCTGCAGATGCGGGCCGCGGAACGGATTCTCGATCTGCGCGCGCTGGAAGACCACCACATCGACATCGCGCAGATGCGCCTGTTCGATGGTCTTGCGCAGCAGCGTTTCGCGCAGCCACGCCAGCGACGGCGGCGCCACCA
Source organism: Chitinophaga pinensis (assembly GCA_943371935.1). Lineage (GTDB taxonomy): Bacteria > Pseudomonadota > Gammaproteobacteria > Xanthomonadales > Xanthomonadaceae > Lysobacter_I. The sequence continues at coordinate 20,856 of CALRWS020000008.1, forward strand.
CCGCAGCGGTCATCTCGATCTGCGGATCCAGCGCGATGCCGCCCTGCGCCTGCATCCACCGCCATGCGGGAATCGCCGCGACCGCCATCGACACCGCCAATGCGACCGCGAGCACCGGACGCCATCGGCGGCTGCGCGATGCCGGAGCCGCGTGCGGCGCTTCGACGGTCGAACGGCTGTCGGAATCGGAAGACGCCTGCGCGTCCACCGCGGGCGCAGGCGCGGACGGTTCCAACGGCACCGTGCGGATCCAGGCCTCGTCCGGCACCACCAGCACATAGCCGCGCTTGCTGCGGGTCTGCAGGATGTCCTTGCCCGTCGGGCCGAGGGCGCGGCGGATCTGCCAGACACCGTTGGTGATGGCCGCATCTTCCACCACCCGTCCGGCCCACACCGTTTCCAGGATTTCCTCGCGCGACACCAGGGTGTTGGCGCGGCGCGACAGCAACAGCAGCAACGCTTCCGCGCGCGGCGTGAGACCGCTGGGTCCCAACTCGCCGGACGACACCGCACCGTGATCCAGATCAATCACCAGCGAGCCCAGCCTGAACCCGGTGAACACGGACGCGGTGCCCGATCCCATTAACCCATCCCTTGGTGGCATTGGCCCGAGTCTAGAGCGTCCCGCACCCGTTTACACGTGCGTTACATGCGCCGCGCCGCGATCGGTGGGAACCGCCGGCAGCGCGGCGATCGGGCGACGCGGCGGTCCACACGCAAGGGGCGCGCCGAAGCGCGCCCCTCATGCGATCCCAGATCAACGGGACATCGATGCGATGCCCACCGCTTTCATTCCGCTGCGGGCGGCGGCGGCGGACGCTTGCCGCGACGCGTGTTGTTCCAGCGGCGCAGGCCGTACACGCCCAGGCCGACGGCCACCCACAGCGGCCACACCTGCAGCAACGCCAGCAGCAGATCCAGCAGACCGTACCAACCGACGCGCAGCGCGCTGAACAGGCGCCAGAAGAACCCGGGGCTGTGCTTTTCGAACACCGCTTCGACATCGACCATCTCGGTCTGGCGGATCTTCGACAGCTGGTACAGGGTGAGATTGATGGTGCTGAAGGCGACCCGGTCCTCGAATTCCTTCTGCTGGATCAGCGCTTCGTCGCGCTGCAGCTTGGAGCCGGTGCGCGCGGCGATGACGTCGGCCTTGCGGTCGAGACGGTCGCCCGACTGCAGCGCCTGTCCCAGCTCCAGCTGCGCCTGCTGTTCGCGCTGATAGGCGAGCTGCTGGCGCAGCATCTGGAACTGCGCGTCGGCGGCGTCGAAACCGCGCTGGTCGAGGAATTCCATCTGCGATGCGATCGCGCGCAGGAAGGCCTGGGTCTTGTCGCTGGGCACGCGCACGGTGAGCGTGCCGCGCACCGTGTATTCGGCGAGTTCCAGCAGTTTGCCGTCGTCGGCCGGGCGGCGCTGCACGCTGAGCGTCTGCGCGGCGATGTCGTTGTCGACCACGAAACCGCCCTGCTGCGCGGCGACATCCTCGATCGCCAGCGCCGAGGTGTAGACATCCTTCACCCGGAACTGCGCCTGCGCGGTGCGGATGAATTTGCGCTGGCCGTCGTCGAAGGTGGCGGCGCTGGAACTGACCTGCGCGGCGTCGACGGTGGTGCGGGTTTCGACCTGCGGCTCGGCGCTTTTGGTTTCGTAGTCGGCGGAAGCATCGGCGGCGGCGGCTTCCTGCGGCATCGGCGCGGATGCGGGCATCGCGCCGCCGATGGCTTTCTCCGCGCTGCGCTCCATCGCCACCGAATCGGATGCGGCGCTTTCGGCGGCGTCGTTCTGTTTGCTGCAGGCGGCGATGGTCAACGACAGCACGGCGGTGAGGCCGCAGACGAACAGGTTCGAGCGGATGGAACGCATGGTGATTCCCCGGTGATCGATCAGTGATTGGGCGCCGGTCGCGGCGGGATGGCGGCGCGCGATGGGCAGTGCGCGTGATCAGAACGTACCGGATCGGATCGCGGGGTTAGTCGAAAGCGGCCACGGGCTGATGTAACCGGCGTCACCACATGACGGGTTGTCGGCTGTCGATCCGGTACGACCCATGTTCGTATCCGCGCGTGTGCTTGCGTAGGAGGGGCTTCAGCCCCGAGCTCTTTCGATCATCGGGTTTGCGACCTGAAGATCGGGCCTGAAGGCCCTCCTACGAACGATCGTCCGGCAGTTCGGGCAGGCTGAGCAGAAACGCTTCGCTGCAATCGCTGTAGTGCGCATGGCGCGCATCGATACGCTTCGCGGAGAGCAGCGGCGCGCCGTATCCGATCACCGCAGACAGTCCGAGCAGCACGAACATCGGCGCCAGCATCCCGGTCAGGACCGGAACCAGAATTCCGGCAACGAAAAAAGCGATGGCGATCCATGTCACCCGCGCGCGCAATCGCTGGTGATGCGCGCAGAGCCCCACCGCATGGGTGGTTTTTCTGCGCAGGAACAGGTTCGCCATCAACGAAACGATGAACGCCAGGGGCACGACGGCCAAAAGCCATCGCCCTGAGACGAAATCCGCCAGGAACGGAAGAAGCGGCAGCACCAATAAGGGCGAATAGCTCCAGTGCGACACGCACGAGAATGTGCGCAGCCGCATGCCTTCATGGGCATCGGCATTGCATCTCACGCAGCGCGGCGGCAGCGGCCGGTCGCGCAGCACGACAAGCGTGCGCCCGTGACGCCAGCAGGTCTCTTCATCCGCGCCTGCCGCGGGAACCGTGTCGGCGATCCGCGCATCCGGAGAACGATACGGGTTGTCCTCGTCCCGCATGCGCGCGGCGGGATCAGCGTTCCAGAATCGCAACCACGCCCATGCCGCCGGCGGTGCAGATCGAGATCAGGCAGCGGCCGCCGCCGCGTTCCTTCAGCTGCTTGGCGGCGGTGGCGACGACGCGCGCGCCGGTGGCGGCGAACGGGTGGCCCGCGGCCAGCGACGAGCCCACCGGGTTGATCTTCGCCGGGTCGATGCTGCCCAGCGGCGCGTCCAGGCCGAGGCGGGTCTTGCAGTAATCGGCGCTTTCCCACGCGCGCAGCGTGCACAGCACCTGCGCGGCGAAGGCTTCGTGGATTTCGTAGATGTCGAAATCCTGCAGCGTGAGGTTGTTGCGCTTGAGCATTTCGGCCACCGCGACCGTGGGCGCCATCAGCAGGCCTTCGCCATGCACGAAATCGACCGCCGCCACGTGCGCGTCGCGGATGTGGCACAGCACTTCGTGCCCATGCTGCGCGGCCCATTCGTCGGAGGCGATGAGGCAGGCCGAAGCGCCGTCGGTCAGCGGCGTGGAATTGCCGGCGGTCAGCGTGCCGCGGCCGGAGGTCCTGTCGAACGCCGGTTTCAGCGATGCGAGTTTTTCCAGCGAAGAATCCGCACGCAGGATGTTGTCGCGCGAAACGCCGCGGAACCCCACCACCAGATCGTCGAAGAAGCCGCGCTCGTAGGCAGCGGCCAGTTTGTGGTGCGACGACACCGCCCACGCGTCCTGGGACTCGCGGTCGATCTTCCATTCCTTGGCCATGTCCTCGCAGTGCTCGCCCATCGACTTGCCGGTGCGCGGCTCGCCTACACCGGGCAGTTCCGGCTTCAGTTCCTTGAACGAGAACCCGTTGGTGAAGCGCGCCAGCTTGTCCATCGTGGTCTTGGCCGCAGCCACCGACAGCAGCCGGCGGCGGAATTTCTGGCCATAGACGATCGGCACGTCGGAGGTGGTGTCGGAGCCGCCGCCGATGCCGACCTCGATCTGCCCAGTGGAAATCTTGTTGGCGACGGTGATGATGGTGTCCAGCGAGGTGCCGCAGGCGCGCTGCAGGGTGATACCCGGCGTGAGCGGCGACAGGCCCGACGACAGCGTGGCTTCGCGGCCGATGTTCCAGTCGCTGCTGTGCTTGAGCACCGCGCCCATCGCCACTTCGCCCAGTTGCTGGCCGTGCAGACCGAATTTCTCGACCACCGCGCCGAGGGTCCGGACCGACATTCCGAGGTTGCCGACATCGGTGTAGGCCGTGTTCTGGCGGCAGAAGGGAATGCGGGCGCCACCCAGAACGGCGACGGGACGACCATGCAGCATCAGACACCTCGTGGGGATTGGTCCGCAGGCACGGGCGCGCGGCGGACATGGAGAGATAATGTGCGAGTGTAACGCCGCAACATGGCCCGGCCAACGAGACGATGAGCGCAAATCCGCACGATACGCAGAGAAATTCCCCACGCATGGTGGTGCGCGGCGCGCTGGCGCTGGAGCTTGTGCCGGGCACCCAACCCGGCCGCGCCGCGCTGGGCCAGGCCGATGCCGGCGCGCTGGCGGGTCTGGTGGGGCGCGATCTGGCCACGTTCGCGGCCGACGCGGCCGGCCTGGATCTGGTCTTCGCCGGCGCGCACTACGACCCCGCGGAAGTGCTGCGTCCGGGCTGGCCGATGCACCGGCGGCTCGAAGAGCTGCATGCGCGGGCACCGCAGGCGGGAGAAAGTGCGCGGATCATCGCCTTCGGCGCGGACGAACGCGGCGTGGTGCCGCAGCCGCTGCGCGCCGAGCTGGAGTTGCACGGCGGCCCATTGCGGGTGCTGCCGTTCCTGTTGGTGGGCAGCGCCGAACGCGCCACCGCGGTGGCAGCGGAATTCGAGCACGCGCTGCTGGAGCGCGGCATGGCCAAGGCCGACACCGCGCTGCTGGCGCAGGAAGCGTTCGATGCCAAGGTCGAGCACGCCCGCTACCTCACGGTCTACGACCTCACCGCGATGATGGCCCTGCAGTATCGCCACGTCGGCCTGGACGCGCTGTGGCCGCTGCTGGAAACCGCATTGCTCGCGCCGGAACAGAACGCCTGGCTGGACGCGCCGCCGGAGCCGCTGCTGCGCTATGTCGACGGCGCCGTGCGTATGGCCCAGCTCGATTTCGACGCTTGGCGTCGGCACGACCCGCTCGAACGCGAACGCGCGCAGCCCGCGAACGAGCACACGCACCGTCGCTACGCGTATTTCCAGGCACGCCAGCGGCAGCTGACGGCGATCCTCAAAGTCCACGGACTCGATGTGCATTCCGTGCCCTGCCCCGCACATCAGGATCCGCGCGCGCTGCTGGGCTGAGCCGGCTTAGCATTGCCGGCTTCGCATTGCCGGCTTCATATCGCCTGCGTCACATCGCGATCTGGATCACCCCACAGCCCACCCGCGCACCGGAATTGCCGGCCGGCTGGCTGCTGTAATCGTCCGGGCCGGCATGCACCACCAACGCGCGGCCGAGGATGTCGTTCGATGCACCACTGCCCAGGGTGACGCCCAACAAGCGCAGATCGACGCGCGCCACGCCGCTGGCGTTGGACGTGAGGTTGTCCATGTCGCCGAGGTGATGCACCGGCGTGCCGGCGCGGCCGTGCGCGGATGCGGACGGATTGAAATGACCGCCGGCGCTGCTGCCGTCGGCGGCGCTGCAGTCGCCTCGCTCGTGGACATGGATGGCGTGGGTGCCGCCGCGGCCCAGACCGCCGAGCTCGCCTTCGATGCGCACGCCGCCGTCGATGGCGGTGATCGCCAGCCTGCCGCTGACCAGACTTGCCGAAGCCGGCGCGATGTTGGCCTGCGCGCGCTGCACGCGGTGCTGCGGCGTAGGCTGCGCGGGTTTCGGCGGCGGCGCGCTGCCGCAGGCGGCGAGCGAGGCGGCGAGGATCGAAACCACGAAAATGCGGGTCGGTGTCATGCGGACAATTCCTGCGATGCGGGGGAGTCGATCATAAGCGCCGCTGGATGAGCGTATCGCCACCCGCGGGAAACGCTTCGTCCGAATCATGCATTCGGAACGATCGTCCGGCGCCTTTCTGCCGATCGAATCAAATCCGTAGAGCGGCCTTCAGGCCGGCCCAGGCAGAACCCTATCTGCGACGACATCAGGGCCGTGCCCACGGCTGACGAAAACGAAACGGTTTCGTATCGGAAGCAGCGGCCTGAAGGCCGCTCTACAGGGGATGAACTGTGTTTTCGTGGTTAGCATCGCAAGCGTGCCGAGCACACAAACACCCATTCACACCGGCTTGCGCGGTTTACGGCCCGATCCCAGCTTGCGGGTCAGCGTGTTGCGGCCCAGGCCCAGCTTCGCCGCAGCCTCGGAGCGATGGCCGCCGGTGTGCGCCAGCGCGGCATCGAACAGCGCCCTGTCGAACATGGCGCGGGCTTCGGCGTTGAGATCGACGCTGCCCGCGTCCAGGCGCGCGCGCGCCCACGCGCTGAGCGCGGCTTCCCAGTCGGACGACAGCGATGACGACGATGCATTCACCGCGGACGCCGCATCGGCGAACACGTCCTCGAGATCCGCCGCCGCGATCACATCGCCCGGCGCCAGCGCGGCCAGCCTCCAGCACAGATTTTCGAGTTCGCGCACATTGCCCGGCCAGTCGTGCGCGAGCATCCGCTGCAGCGCCGCGGGGGCGAAGCGTTTGACCGGCGCGTCGAATTTCAGCGCCGCCGCGCGCAGGAAGCGTTCGGCCAGCCGCGGGATGTCGTCGCGCCGCGCGCGCAGCGGCGGCAATTGCAGCCGCACTACGTCGAGGCGATGCAGCAGATCAGCGCGGAAGCGGCCTTCGGCGGCCAGCGCGTTGAGATTCTGGTGGGTCGCGGCGATCACCCGCACATCGACGCGGATCAGTTCGCGGCCGCCGACGCGGAAGAATTCGTTCTCGGCCAGCACCCGCAGCAGCCGCGTCTGCAGTGGCAGCGGCATGTCGCCGATTTCGTCGAGAAAAAGCGTTCCGCCGTCGGCCTGCTCGAAGCGACCGACGTGACGGCGCGCGGCCCCAGTGAACGCGCCGGCCTCGTGGCCGAACAGTTCGCTTTCCAGCAGTTCCGACGGAACCGCCGCGGTGTTCAACGCGATGAACGGCTTGCGCGCGCGCGGCGATTCGCGGTGCAGCGCGCGCGCCACCAGCTCCTTGCCGGTGCCGGTTTCGCCGGTCACCAGCACGCCCAGCGGCGCCTGCGCCAAACGGCCGATGGCGCGGAACAGCGCCTGCATCGCAGGCGTGTCGCCGACCAGCGCATCGCCGACGGTCGTATCGATCTGGGGCGTCTGTTCGACCGACAGCGCGTCGGCGCGGCGCGCGCGACCGGGCGCCAGCGCCTGCGCGGCGAGCGCGACCGCGGCATTGAGATCGAAGGGTTTCGACAGGAATTCATGCGCGCCGCCGCGGAACGCCCCCGCGGTGCTGGCGATGTCGGTGTAGGCGCTCATCACGATCACCGGCAGCTGCGGGTGCTTCGCCTTGATCGCATCCAGCAGCACCAGCCCGTCGTCGCCGGGCATGCGTACGTCGGTGAACAGCAGCTCCGGCGGCGCGCGACCGGCGATCGCATCCAGCACGCCGCGCGCGGAGTCGAAGGCGGTGACCTCGTAACCCGCTTCGCGCAGTGCGGTGGCGAGGACGAAACGCACCGAGCGGTCGTCGTCGACCACCCAGACCGACGCGGCGTCATCAGTTGCGACGTCATGCATCATCGATATGTTCCTTCATGGATTCCGCATCCTCGTGCGGATGCAGCGGCGCGAATGGCAGCACCACGGTGAACACGGTATGGCCGGGCCGCGAGCGGTAGCTCAGCGAGCCGCGATGTTCGCGCGCGACCTGCTGCGCCAGCGCCAGGCCCAGGCCGGTGCCCTCGGCGCGACCGCTGACCAGCGGCAGGAACACCTGTTCCGCCAGCGCCTCGGGCACGCCGCGGCCGTCATCGGCGATCTCCAGCCGCAGCGCGCGCGCATGCGCCACGTCGCCGATGCGCACGCCGTGCTCCACGCGCGTGCGCAAACTCACATTGGCCGCGCCGGCCTCGATCGCATTGCGCACCAGATTCCACAGCGCCTGCGTGAGGCGGTCGGCGTCGCCGGGCAGTTCCGGCAGCGACGGGTCGTAGTCGCGGATCAGTTTCACCGCCCACCCGGCGTCGCTTTCCGCCAGCCGCAGCACGCGTTCCAGCACGACATGGATGTTCAGCGGCTCGTGCGCGCGCGCCGGCTGCGGCGACAGCAGCCGGTCGATGAGTTCGGTCAGCCGCGCGACTTCGGATTCGATCAGTTCGGTGAGTTCGCGCGCCTCGTCGCTCTCGACCCGGCGGGCCAGCAGCTGCGCCGCGCCCTTCAGCCCGGCCAATGGATTGCGCAGCTCGTGCGCCAGCCCCTTCAGCGCCGCCGACAGCGCCGACGGCAGCACCGACGCCGGATCCTCGCCGGGAAATTCGTCGACCGGATGCGCCTCGATCCACCAGCCGCCGTCCGCGCGCTGCGACAGCAGGGCGTCGGCATACGGCCGATTCTCGCTGCCCGGGAACCCGAAATGCAGGCGCCGCAGCCGGATCTGCTCGCCGGCCGGCGGCTCGGCCAGCATCCGCGCCAGCCGCTGGCCTTCCACCTCGAACGCCGCCAGCGGCACGCCCGCCAAGCGCCGCTGGCTCACGCCCAGCCAGCGCGCGAACGCCAGATTGCCGCCCGCCACCCGGCCCCCGGCGTCGCACCAGGCGATGGGCGTGGTCAGGGCGTCGAAGGCGCCGGTATCGAGCGCGGCGATGGGGCTGGGGTCGGCGGACATTGCACCAATCTAGTGCAAGCCGGCCGGGAGCGCGAGCGCTGCGAATACGATTCGCGGCCCGGCCGACATGTCGATTCGCGGACCGCTCGAACGTCCTATCTTCCGTACATGGCAGTCGCCACGTCATCGCCCCCAGTGAAAAAGGAAACCACCATGCGCCGCCCCTCCCTGTCCGCCGCCGCCTTGGGCGCTGCCATTACCGTCGCCACCCTCGTGGTGGATGCTGCGCCCACGACCTACCGCATCGATCCCGATCACACCTTCCCCAGCTTCGAAGCCGATCACATGGGCGGCCTGTCGGTCTGGCGCGGCAAGTTCAACCGCACCACCGGCGACGTCGTGCTGGACAAGGCCAAAAGCACGGGCACGCTCGACATCGTGATCGATATCGACAGCATCGACTTCGGCCACGACGCGATGAACGCGCACGCCAAGGCTGCGGACTTCTTCGACGTCGCAAAACATCCGCAGGCCACGTTCACCGGCAAGCTCGAAGGCTTCAAACAGGGCAAGCCCACCCGCGCGACCGGCAACCTCACCCTACGCGGCGTTACCAAGCCCGTCGTGCTGAACATCGGCAGCTTCAAGTGCATGCCGCATCCCATGCTCAAACGCGAAGTCTGCGGCGCCGACGTCTTCGCCACGCTGCAGCGCGACGAATTCGGCATCTCCGCGGGCAAGGATTACGGCTTCGACATGAGCGTCGCGCTGCGCATCCAGGTGGAAGCGATCGCAGCGGAGTGAGCGGAGACGCTACGTTGGCGTGGATCGACCATTGATCCGATCAGGAGACGTTTGAGCGCGGCATCCCTACGTAGGAGGGCCTTCAGGCCCGAGCTCCAGCCCGCAAACCCGACCAAAAGCCTGCTCGGGGCTAAAGCCCCTCCTACGCAAGCACAGCGACGGATTCAAACGTATTCGTACCGGATCGATAGCGTCGGGGGCGGAATCCGCTTCGCGGGTCCCACCCCATGAATGCAATTTGCAGCCTTACCTGCGCGCGAACGCCGCGAACCCGCTGACGAACTCCGCCAGCAGCTTGCGCGTGGCCTCATCCGCCAGTTCGCCGTCCGCGTCCAGCAACTTGTGCACGCGCGACACCTGCAGCCGCCCGCCCGACCAGAACTGCACGCCCAGCGTACGCAGCACCGGCAGCCACGCGTTCTGCGCCAGGAGCGTGCCGAAGCCACCCGGCGACGCGCCGATCACCGCGAACGGCCGCCCGCCGAACACCCGGCCGATGTCGTCGCCGGGACGCGACAGCCAGTCGATCGCGTTCTTGAACACCCCGGGGATGCCGTTGTTGTATTCCGGCGTACACAGCAGCACGCCATCGCTGGCGACGATGCGGTCCTTCAATGCGACGACCGCAGCGGGCAAGCCGTCGCGCGCTTCGAGATCGCCGTCGTAGAGTGGGATGCCGTGCAGCGTGGCGGTCTCGAACCGCACGTCGGGGCCGGCAAGTGATTGTGCGGCGCGAAGCAATGCCGTGTTGAAGGAACCGACGCGGAGACTGCCGGAGATGCCGAGGAGGTGGGTCATGGGGGTTCCAGAGTGGGGCTATAGCTAAGGAAATTACGGTAACACCGTAGGGCGGAAGCGCCGAAGGCGATTCCGCCGTGAAGCATGATCGCTAATTGACGTAGAAATCTGCTGCGCGCGTTCTGCCTCGCGGCCTTGTATCCACTAGGAAACCTTGAACGGGTTTCTCGAATTGAAGATTACGCCGACGCGATCATCAAAAATAACTTCAATCTTTCGTCTCAAATGTTCAAAAAGAAGAAATTGAATTGAATTTTTTCCTTTACTTTCAGCACCTGCATGTTGAATATACCCACCTAAAGCACCGAGAATCACATCAGGAACCACAAGACAAGGCCGAAACCCTTTGTCCACCACATTAAACTGTGGCAAATCAAGCGGTCGCCTCTCATTTTTTTCTACGAGTTTTTTATATTCGCCCTCAAGAAGGTTGACGATACTCTTTCCCGAAACTTTAGACGAATTTGATTCGATAAATACCTTCATAATTGCATCGTCACACGTTTTAAAAGCCACATCTAAAACCCTTCGCAACAAATTCATATAAAGTGAAGAGTATTCATCTGAAGAACCTAAATAATTAATCGCAATGAAAGCACGTACAGGGCAGATCGAAAGCAATTTTACAGCCCTTTCTCGCTGACTCAGGTTTGCATATGACCAGTGAATCCCTTTTTTTCGCATTTCATCTGAAGACCCTTGCCCATAGGCATCTCCGGCCTCATCTTCAAAGAAAGAAGCCAGCTTTTGATCCAGATGATCGTCGCCATGAATCTCGACAGCGCAGACAGCAAGTGCTCGGGCGCCATCCGCCATCAAAATTTCGGCTTCATCAACAAACCAAGACGAGTCACGCAGCTCAAGATACGGTCTCGGACTAAACGATCTCTCAACTTTTTCATTCAAACAAATTTCTGCCCAAGCACTTTTTAATTCGTGAGAAGTCCTCTTCTCAATGCTGGCGACATAACTAACTGTTCCGTCAATTCTATTAACTATATTTTGTAAATATGGCTCCCCATGAAGGCGACGAACATGATTATCAAGTCCAAATTTCTTAATAAAAAAAAGTTCTTGCCTTAATCTTCTTTTGATTTTTCTTGGTATATGAGGAGCAGCCTTGTCAGCCACACTTAGGCCTGTAACGTAGTGCCTTTGACCACGCTTAGACTCTCGATATTTCGATACATTCAGAACAAAATCATGCTTTCTCAAAACCTCATCAACCATTTCCCTAGAAGGCAAATCTCCCAACCCAGAAAAAGTTAAATCATCGGCATATCTTGTATAAACACAGCCTATCGAATTAGCAATCTCCGTAAAATCGACGTCCATTTTATGAGAAACAAGATTGGCGATTGTTGGACTTGCATTTAAACCTAAAGGTAAACCACCATTTATAGTCAGGAACGAAGCCAAAGACTTGGTGACCTTGGCATCGAAGCCTGCCATTCTTAGTGCAAGTTCTATCTTTCCTATTTTAATACTGGGGAAGTAGTCTTTTATGTCGACACCCAGCAGTCTACGAGCACCTAGATGTCTAGCGGCATTTGCTTTAGTAGATCTCCCACGCACATATCCATACGAGTTATCATGCGGATATCCTGGAAAATTATTCATTAGATATGAATCTATAGCACCTGCAGCCGATCTATGAGCAAGCCTTATCTGTGGATATCTAGGCTCCCACACAAGTCGAAAGTCTGGCAACTTCAAAACTTGTACTCCAGGAAACTGGCTTGACTCCTCAGGCAGATTCTTAGGCGGTGCCCGCTTTGGTATGCGGTGCAAAAAATACAAATCTTCCGGCTCTTTGTTCTGAGCAATAATTTCAAACACAGGCGTACTTATGCCAAGCGCGCGCGCGAGCTGATCAACGGTTCTAGGTGCAGACAGCTTCGGCGAGAATTTTTTAATACTCATAAGTGGGGCGGGCGCAAACCAGGAGAAGCAAGTGATACCGCGATGGCGGACGCGAAAGCACGCCCTGAACTGCAGGCTTGTCGCCCGCCCCGCCAGTAGAGTAGCAAACCATACCTTATAAGCATACGTTTGCAGGTTAGGTAATCGACCCAGCGTTTCGACATCCTATCCGCTGAGTACGGCACGCGGAGCATGCCACAGCGAACAATGCCTTGCGACGGCCGCTTCGGCACACCTATTCGAGACGCATGTTCGCAACCAAAGCATATGGTCGCCGGGGAAGATTCCCGGGTCTCGCCGTTGGCGAGACCCGGGCTACGAAAAGCGATGCGGCCTGATGGCGAAAGCGGACATCGATAGCAAGCCCATAGGCTGGGTCATCGACCCAGCAAGCTTTCGACATGCTTCTGCTGGGTCGATGACCCAGCCTACAAGAAACTGAAACTTGGCATCGATAACGTCGACCTTTGTTCCAGACATCGCAGGCGACTTCCTGTTGTCTTGTATGTCGACGACGAACGGATCGGCCTTGCAACGCAACGTCGCAGCACGTTCCACCGCAAACAAATCCAACTCCTGTCACACGCCTGAAACACCGACAGGAATGCTGCACCGCGACAATATCGCCGTGTTGACCCTGTCTATGGGACACGTTAGGGTTAGCCCCGCCTGGGGCGGACCGTACGGGTTCGGATGGCGGTCAAACGGGGCAAGGACGATCAGAAGTCCCTCGGCTTCTCGCAAGACACACTACAACAAGGATGCAGATCATGATCAACCGATTCGGCAAGAATGCGCGTGCGTTGCTCTCGACCCTGATTCTGGCCGCCGTTGCGGGGCCGTCGATGGCCAGCACGCTGAACCAGAACGTGTCGTGGACCATCGACCGTGCCGGCACCACCGCGAAGTACCGCGTCGTCGCGTACGGCGATTCCATCTATGCGGGCTATAACGGCTCCGTTTCCAACGCCGCCAAGTACGCGGCGCCCACGGTCGATTCCGAATACCTGTCGGCACTGTGGGGCGCGGACATCGAAAGCATCCGTCGCGCCAAGTCGGGCGCCGTGGCCTCCGACGTCTACAACAACAAGATCGTCGCCGAACGTTCGTACATGCAGGCCGCTTCGACCCGCGTGGTGACCTTCGAGATGTGCGGCAACGACGGCCTGCAGGCGCGCACCGCCTTCAAGGGCCAGACCGGCACCTGCAACTACAACGTGCTGAGCACGGCGGTGGCCAACTGCAAGACGTATCTCGCGGCGGGCATGGACTACATCAACGCCAACGCCTATTCCGGCGTCAAGTTGAAGGTCGTCGCCAATCTGTACTACCCCGGCTACAACGCCGACAACGTGCAGAGCGGGTGCAACGATCCGACCACCGGCGCCAAGGTGAACCTGCGTGAGAAGTTCCTGCCGGCGATCGCGCAGATGAACTACTGGACCTGCGAATACGCGCGTCAGAAGGGCTTCAAGTGCGTGGACAGCTTCGCCGAGTACATGGGCGCGGACTACGACACCAACGGCGATGGCCAGATCGATTCCGAGGCACTGAAGTATGTGTCCGGCGAAAGCGAAGCCAGCTACCTGGCCCGCATCACCGGTACGCTGCGTCCGACGCTGCGCGATGCCAACACCCACTTCGTGTCCTCGTCGAGCAGCTACGACTACATCCAGTCGGACGACACCCACCCGACCTTCACCGGCGGTACGGTGTCCGCAGGCCTCTTCGGTGGCAGCACCGGTACCGGCGCACCGCGCTACACGTCTTTCGCGGGCGGCAAGAGCCCGATCTGGAACCAGTTCGGTCATGAGCGCATGGGCTGGTCGTTGTCGACCTTCAGCCCGATCGCTCCGTAACGCACGTCAGCGTCGATGGATGATCGCGACAAACCGCATCCCGCGCCGTCCGCTACGGACGGCGACGGGGTGCGCGTGGTCGAGCGCACGGGTGCCGAAAGGCGCCCGGCGCTTTTGTACAAGGCGTTGGCGCTGGTCATGGTCGGCGCGACGCTGTTCGGCGGCGCCTATCTCTTCAACCGCGACAAGGCTTCGGATGCCGGACAGGCCGATGCCACAAACGACATTGCCGACACCCGCATCGCCGACGCGAACGCGAACGGCGCTGCGCATTCCGCGTCATCCGCAGCGGCCGCCGTGGCGCTTCGCCAGGTGAGCGCGCAGTCCAATGGTTCTGGCAGTGGCCCTACGCCGGATCTGGCCGACGCGCTGTCGGGCATCGTGCGTCCCGGCGAAGAGCCGTCCGGCGCAGAGGTCATCGCCGAGTTGAACAAAGCCGGCATCCATACGGGCATCGGCGCGTTTCCGCCGCCGGGCACCAGCCCGCCGCTGGTGGGACTGGCGGTTCCCGATGATTACGCATTGCCGGAAGGCTATGTCCGCCATTTCCAGGCGACCGACGACGGCCAGCGGATCGAACCGATCCTGATGTTCTCGCCCGACTATCAATTCTTCGACGCGTCCGGCAAACCGATCAAGATCCCGGAGAACCGCGTGGTTCCGCCGGGCATGGCGCCGGACGGACTGACGGCGCGGCCGATCAAGATCCCGCCGCCGCTGCAACCGGGGAAACCCTAGATCTGAACGCGATCCTGCGCTCCCACCCCGTCTGGCGCGGACTCGCGGCGGTCGCTGCCAGTGCGGCCCTGCTGGGCCTGTACGCCTCCGGCACGGCGTTCGCCAGCATTCCATTGGTTTATCTGCTGGGCTTCGTCGCGCTGGTGCCGTGGCTGCTGGCGCTGGACACCACCCGCAGCGTCCGCGGCGCCGCGTGCAGCGGTCTGGCGATGAGCCTCGGCTTCGTCGTCGCGGTGCTGGCGTGGTTCGGCTTCGCCATCGCCCACTACGCCGACGCGGACTCCGCAATCGGGCTGCTGATCGTGCTGGCGTCTTCGCCGCTGCTGCAGCCGCAGTTCATCGCCTTCGCGCTGGTGCGTCATTTCGTCGGGCGTCGCCACGGCGCGGTGGTGCGCGCGCTGGCCGGTGCGTCGGCGTGGGTCGCGGCCGAATGGCTGTTCCCGAAACTTCTGGGCGACACACTCGGTCATGGGCTGTATCCCTCGCACCTGCTGCGCCAGATCGCCGATGTCGGCGGCGCGGCCGGCATCACCTTTCTGCTGATCCTCGCCAACGAAGCCGTGGCCGCCGCCGTCGTGCGCCGCCGCGATGGCATGCGTGCAGTCATGAAGCCGCTGGCGATGGCCGCGTGCGTGGTGATCCTGATGGCGGGGTACGGCGGCGTGCGCCTGTCGATGCTGTCGGCGGCGCCCGCCAGCACCGACAAACCGCTGCGCGTGGGCATGGTGCAGTCGAACATCGTCGACTACGAACGCCTGCGCCGCGAGATGGGCGCGTACGAAGTGGTCCGCCACGTACTCGACACGCATTACGCGATGTCGCACGAGGCGGTCGAACAACATCGGGTCGACGCGCTGCTGTGGTCGGAGACCGTCTACCCGACCACGTTCGGCAATCCGAAAAGCGAAGGCGGCGCCGAACTCGACCGCGAGATCCAGGCGTTCGTATCCGCCGCCGGCGTGCCGCTGGTGTTCGGCACCTACGATCTGGATGCCGTCGGCGAATACAACGCGGCCGCCTTCCTGCGGCCGCAGGCGGCGCCGCTGGGCTTCTATCGCAAGACCGATCTGTTCCTGTTCACCGAATACGTGCCGTCGTGGCTGGACGGGCCGACCTTCCGGCGCTGGATGCCATGGGCCGGCACCTGGACGCGGGGCGACGGCGCGCGCGTGTTCCCGCTGCAGCTGGCGGATGGGCGCGAGATTCCGGTCACGCCGTTGATCTGCCTCGACGACGTGAACAGCGCTCTTGCGATCGACGGCCGACGGCTGGGCGCGCAGGCGATCCTGGGCATGTCCAACGACTCCTGGTTCACCGGCCATCCGGCCGGCGCGAATCTGCATCTGGCGGTGGCGGCGTTCCGCAGCATCGAAACCCGGCTGCCGCAGCTGCGCGTGACCAACAACGGCGTCAGCGCGGTCATCGACGCGACCGGAACGGTGGTCGCCCGCACGGCGATGGACGAACAGAAGATCCTGATCGGCGAAGTGCAGACCGGCGAACCGCCCGCGACGCTGATGGTGGCCTGGGGCGACTGGGTCGGTCGCGCGGGTTTCGCGTTCCTCGTGTTGATGGCGCTGTCGGCCGTCGGTGCGGCGCTGACGAAGCGCGCCTCACGCAATGCGGAGCTTTCCACATCGATAACGACATCACCGGAAGACTTTCGGGCCGACGTCGTCGTGCTTGCGCCCGCATGGCGCATCGCAGCGGGTCTGCTGCAGGTGTTCGCCCGCGGCAGTCTGCTGTGGATGGGCGCGGCGCTGCTGTTGCTGGACAACCCGGAGACGAATCGTCTCACCCAGATCTGGACCTTCGCCGCGCTGGTGCTGGCGCCCGAGCTTGCCGCGTGGTGCATCCAGCGCGCCTTCGCCGAGACGCTGCGCATCGAGGACGATGCGCTGGTGCTGGAACAGCGCGAACGACGCACCGAGATTCCGGTCAACAACATCGCATCAGCGACGCTGTGGACGCTGCCGATTCCCGCCACCGGTGTATGGCTGACGCTCGACTCCGGGCGACGCTGGGCGCAGGGCATCGCGCTGCGCGATCCTGCGGCCCTGATCGATGCACTTGTCCGTGCCGGCGCGCGGCCGGCGCTGTCCGACACCCTCACCGGTGGCGCGGCGGCCTACATGCGCACGCGTCTGGCCGTGCCGCGTAAGGCGATCGATCGCATCGCTCTGAAGTTCGTGCTGTTCCCGCTGGTACCCGCCCTGCCCGCCTTCCGCCTGCACCAGCACATCGCGTTCGGCGGCACCTTCGGCGAGTACCACAGCTTCGGCCTGCAGGCCTATCTCATCGCGCTGCTGATCTGGTGGGCCACCTGGGCGATCCATCTGGCGATGTTCGCCGCAGCGCTGCGCGTCGCGATCGAAGCGGGCACGTGGCTGTCGCTCATGCAGCGTCCTGCCAGCGCCATCGACGTGCGCAGGACGCTCGAATTCCTGGGCCGACTGGTGTTCTACGTCGGCGTGCCGGCATGGTTCCTCATGCGTTTGATGTCTTGACAAATCCAAAAAGGGTTTGGCGCCAATAACGGCCGGCTCATCCTCCATCGATCATGTCCTGAACATGCCCACGTTCGGCCGACTGACAAAAGCCAAGGTCGACACGCCGCCTATCAGTCCATTCCCTCATAGAATGCACGGTGTTCCTGTTCCCAGGAGGCGCTCAGCACTCCATTCCGCCGTGAACACCGGGATGTCTCATCGGCACAGTTTGGAAAAACGGGCAGAATGCCGGTCATGGTCCTGTCTAGCGCAAGGGTTTTCCAGGTCGATTGCGCGCTCGAAGCAATGGTGACGCGCCAGACGCCAGAAATTATCATGACTTTCCGCGCGCCATGACCAGTGCACCTAGGCCTGTGGGATTACAGCCTCATCCACCCTGACGGTTTCGCCCGACATGCTTTTCAGCTCATGGCAGTTCATTCTAGCGTTCTTGCCCATCACGCTCTTCTTCTACTTCTGGCTGAACCAGAGGCGGTTGATTACGGCAGGCAAGGTCTGGTTGGTCGCCGCCAGCCTGTTCTTCTACGCTTATTGGGATGTGAAATACCTGCCCTTGATCCTCGGCTCGATCGCGATGAACTTCGCCATCGGCACAGGGCTTTCCAGAACCCATGACCGCGGCCTGTCCGAACCATCCTCGCGCATCATCAACCGCAAGCTCGTTCTGGCCGCAGGCATAACCGCGAACCTGCTACTGCTCGGATACTACAAATATACCGATTTCATGGTGGCCAACCTCAATGCGCTGCTCGAAACGAGCTACGCATTGCCTCATATCGTACTGCCGCTGGCCATCAGCTTCTTCACCTTCACGCAGATCGTGTATCTGGTCGACAGCTATCGCGGCGAGACGCATGAGTACGATCTGCTGAATTATTCGCTGTTCGTAACCTTCTTCCCCCATCTGATCGCCGGCCCGATCGTCCACCATCGGCAGATAATGCCGCAGTTCGCATCACGCTGGACGCTGACCGTACGCCATTCCAATATCGCGAAGGGCTTATTCATTTTCTCGATCGGGCTGTTCAAGAAAGTCGTCATCGCCGACACTTTCTCGATATGGGCGGACGCGGGATTCGACGGTGGTCAGGCGCTGGGGTTCTTCGCCGCCTGGGCTGCCAGTCTGTCATACACATTCCAACTCTATTTCGACTTCAGCGGCTATTGCGACATGGCGGTCGGCGCATCCTTGTTGTTCAACATCTGGCTGCCCATCAACTTCAATTCGCCGTACAAGGCCTTGGATATCCAGGATTTCTGGCGTCGCTGGCATATTACGCTGAGCAGTTTCCTCCGCGATTACCTTTATATCCCGCTCGGCGGCAATCGCATGGGCGAGTACCGCGCCTACCTCAACATCTTCATCACTTTCCTGCTCGGCGGTCTCTGGCACGGAGCTACCTGGATGTTCGTGATATGGGGCGCGATGCATGGTGGCGCACTTGCGATCCATCGGCTGTGGAAGCGCTTCAATATGCCGCTGCCCAAGCCGCTGGCGTGGCTGCTGACGTTTCTTTTCGTCAATCTCGCCTGGGTCTTCTTCCGCGCCAAGACGATCGACGATGCGGAGCGCGTACTACGAGGAATGCTGGATATCGAATCGGCGCTGGCGTACACAGCCAGAACGATACCGACTTCCGATGTCGCCTGGGGAGGTTTTCTGTCCGATACCATGCTGGCGTACATGCCCGCAGCGCTGATCGGGCATACGCCGACTTATCTTGCGATCATTGTCGGTTTCGTGCTGCTCCGCCAGCGGAACTCGATGGAATTGGCGGAAGGCCGCATGGGATCGGGGCGCATGGCCTGCGCTGCGATTCTGTTCGCGGTAGCGATGTACTTTACGCTGGCGGCTACTTCCTCCGTGTTCCTTTATTTCAATTTTTGACGGGAATGCGCATGAAGCACCGGATTTCCATTTTCTTCGCCATCGCTCTCGCATTGCTTCTGGCCGGACCCATCATCAACATTGTGAAGGCGCCCAGTCGAGATGAGATCAAATGGCGGGAGAAGTCGTTTCTGTACAACGTCGACTTCGCCTCGGGTTTCGCCTCACGCCTGCTGTTTCCCCTGGGCATCAGCACCGCTCCGCAGAAAGTCATCGTGGGACGCGATCGGTGGCTGTATCTCGGCGACGAATACCAGGAAACGCTCACTGTCGATCGGCTGCCCCCCAGCGACGCCGATCTCAAACTCATCGGTGAGATCGGCGGGGCATCCAGGTCGTGGGAAAAGTACTTGAAAAACAAGGGAGTCAGGCTTTTCCGGGTCATGGTCGCCCCAAACAAGGGATCGATATATCCGGAACATGTCCCGCAGTGGGCGTTGCATCCGCCGCAGAGCGGCATCGACGCATTGTTCGCCGCAACCGATCCGCAGATCTATATCGATCTGCGTCCGCCGCTGCTTGCTGCCAAACGTGCTCAGCCTACGGCGCTGTACTACTCCACCGACACCCACTGGAATCACTACGGCGCTGCGCTCGCTTTTCGAGCATTCGGCATGACCACCGCCCGATTCGCACCCGAACTGAAGTGGCCGGCGGACGACGTGTACCAGCTTACGCGCGTCGACCCACGCGGCCCCGGCGATCTGGCCCGGTTTCTGCATATCAAATCGGGCTTCGAGGACTTCGAGCCGATTACCCACATGTTCTCGGTGCCGGTCGAGACGTCGCAGCACGATCTGGCTACCCACCGGCTCGTGAGCAAAAGCGGCAATCCGCCCGTCGATACGCCCTACAGCCCCTTGCTGGTTCGATCGCCAAGCGCCCTCAACAAGGTGAAAGTCCTATGGCTGCGGGATTCGTTCGGGTCGGCGATGTCTCCTTTGATGGCGCACACATTCAGCGATGTCGTGCAACTGCACTGGAGCGAAGCGATCAATCCGGGTGGGCACCTACCGCGGCTGATCGATGAATGGAAGCCGGATTACGTCTTCATTACAGTCGTCGAGAGAGGGGTTCGAAACCCGTGGTTCGCTGCGTTTCCGCCACCCGCACTGGTCGCGGACGACGGCTCCTTCCAGCCTTCGCGCAGCGCGACCGTATTCGGGGTTAATCAGCTGAAGAACATGGGCTCGAACATCGCCTATCGCATCGACGGCAAGGACCCCTTCGTCGATTTCGCATTCCCGGAAGCGGTTTCCACCGCCCAGACTCCCTATCTGGCCATCGAACTCGAATGCGATGACGGCACGTCCTCGGTTCCGCTGCAATTGTTCTGGCTGGACGGCGACCGTGGATACTTCGATGAACAGCACAGCCTCCGCCTTTCGTTCCAGACCGGCAGGCGACTGCTGGACCTGCGCGCACTTCCCAAAGTAGGTACCACCGGCAGGATTCGAAGGCTTCGTATCGATATCGACGCCCAGGACGGCTGCGGTCAGTTCACTCTGCGCCACGCCGTTGTCGGGCAGGCCTCCGGCGAGGTCCACAACGGGCCGTAATTTCACGACTGATACCGGCTTCCGATCAACGCATAGATCCCGGGATGGCACTTGCGGCCATCTGCTGCAGAGCCGCTGAATAATGCGCAGAAGTGCGCAATAAATCGGCGCACTCAAGCCAGTCCCTTTTATTGTTGGCTCGTTTTAAAACCGCGGGTCCTGCGACATACTTCGACCGGATAGAGGAATAACGATGGCCGAGCACCGCATCTATCGAATGATAATTTTCGAGCGTCTATCCGATGTGCGTGCAGAAGGTCGAACGCAAGCAGCGCACGCGGGAATGAGGTCGACCGGATCATCTGCTGGCTGACCGGTTACGATCAGGCGCAGCCCGAACAGCGGATCGAACGTGAAGTCGACGTCGAGACCTTCTTCGACGAAGCGCCATCATTCAATCCGAACGTTTCGCTCATTACCGGCGTGGTGTGCGGTGTACGAGTGGAAGACGTCGAAGATCCGCTGATCCGGAAGGTGCGTTATCTGGACAAGCTCATCGACGAACTGGCGAAGGGAAAGGCGCTGGATGGGATCCTGCGGCACCCTTGATCCGGTTCAGGGCAGTTTCAACGATGTAATGTTTCGTAGGATGGCCTTCAGGCCCGAGCGTCTGCCCGAAGGACCGATCAAAAGCTCGGCGCTGAAGCCCCTCCT
Source organism: Chitinophaga pinensis (assembly GCA_943371935.1). Classification (GTDB taxonomy): domain Bacteria; phylum Pseudomonadota; class Gammaproteobacteria; order Xanthomonadales; family Xanthomonadaceae; genus Lysobacter_I. Next base: position 42,085 of record CALRWS020000008.1, read on the forward strand.
ACGCAAGAAGAGCGATCGATTCGAACATGTCCCACCGGATCGATCGCGCACGTCAACGCCGACGCACAAGGTATCCGTCTTCATGAAAAAACTCTGCAGCTACTGTAAGGAACGGCCGGCAGTGGCCGGGGTCCTGCCTTGGTACACCATTCTTCTGTTTTTTGTGTTTCCCGGCGGAGGCGTATCCTCCAACATCTGCGCGGACTGCGCGGGCGGCCGAAACCTGCTGGCGCTTCTGTTCCTGGCCGCGGCTGCGGTGGTGGTGTTCGTGCTCGCTGTGATCCTCTGGGGAACATGAAGCACTACCCGCTCCCTTTGCTGGCTTCACTGCTCATCGCATGCGCGGCCGGAGGATGTTCCGCCTCCGGCGCGGATCTTCTTTCCGACAGGAGCCGCTGGAGCGATGACTTCACACGATTATCTCCGCCAACCCCGGAGTGCCCCGGCGGCAGCGTAGCGGCGCTTGAAACGCGGATGGATGTCATCGGGCCGCATACGCTGGCTTCCTTCAAGACAATGGAGGCAAGCTCGAAGCAGGAAGTGCAGGAAACCGGGGCGACCACCGTCTTGCTCTATCCGCTTTCTGCGTTAGTCGAAGAGCGCCTGACGGCGTCCGATCGGATCTATGTCTTCGACTTCACCTCCAATCCCGATGGATCTCCCTGGTGGGCGTTCCGGGGCGTTCTGGTCGCACACGGCGATTGCATCATCCACGTCGACATCACCGGATACGATCATGGATAAGACGCATGCTCTTGCATTCCAGTCGAATCCACTCCGCGGCGCGGTTCTTGCGCTAACCGCGCTGCTCGCAGCATGCAGCTCCTGCGGTTCCAACGAAGATACGATCGCATCGGCGCGCAGCCTGTCGCAGCCCACGCTTGCGCAACTGTTTCGCGACCTGTAGGCACTGGACACCGCCTCCGGGCAGCATCGCGCGCATCTCGATGCCGGCACCGGGATTTCCGATGTTTTCCGTGATCTTGCTCCGCAGTCCATCGCAATCGACGGACATACCGCACGCGTGCATCTGTCGGGTTGCGCGGACGACAAGGTGCTTCTGATCGCGACAGGTCTCGACAAGCGCGGTCGCGAACAGATCGTACTCCTGCCCGGCGAGGCGAAAGACGCACGTGTTATCTGGCGATCCGAATGACGATCGATGCCGCGATCGCCTGAATGGTGAACATGGCGTGCGGAAGACTTCCTGTCGCACATCCCGATCACGTATGTCGACGGCATGCACGATCGCTGGGAGTCCGCGCCCGAGTTCATCGGGCACCTGTAAGCGCCCCGGCGATTTTCAGCTGCCGGTTGCCGCGCTCGAAGGGGCCATTCCGCAGGATCAGCCGGGCTTGACGATCGCGTTTTGGACAAATATGTTAGCCATTACATAAATAACGACGAATTCCCATGGAATACATCGCCCAGCTCGGCCTCGTCGCCCTTGGCAGCCGCATGCGCGCCATCAGCGACCGTCTCTACGCCACCGCCGACGAGGTCTATCGGGCCTCCGGCCTGCAACTACAGGGGCGCTGGCTGCCGCTGCTGCGCATCCTCCACGACCGCGGGCCGCAGACCGTGGGCGAGATCGCCGAAGCAGTGGGCCAGACCCACTCCGCGGTGAGCCAGCTGGCCGACAAGCTGACCGATCTGGGCTGGGTGGATGTGGCGATCGATCCCGCCGACAGGCGCCGCCGCCGGCTGGCGCTGACCGCGCACGCCGAGACCGAACTGCGCGCGGCCAAGCCGCTGTGGCGCGCGATCGAGGATCTGTTCACGCGCCACTGTCGCGAACAGGGCATCGACCTGCTGCATACGCTGGCGACCTTCGAGAACGTGCTTGCGCCCACGCTCGCCGGCGCCATCGTCGAACGCGCCGCCACCCAGGACCGCTCCGCGCTGCGCATCGTGGCGTTCGATCCGGCACTGCGCGATCACTTCTACCGGCTCAACGAAGCCTGGCTGCGCAAGTATTTCTACGTCGAGGAAATCGACCACCGCGTGCTGTCGGATCCGGAAACAGAAATCATCGCGCGCGGCGGCACCATCCTGTTCGCGATGCTGGGCGACGAGGTCGTCGGCACCTGCGCGCTGATGCCGGAAGCCGATGACGCCGACGCTGGCAGCACCTACGAACTTACCAAGATGGCGGTGGACGAACAGCGCCAGGGCCTGGGCATCGGCCGCGCGCTGATGGAAGCGGCGATCGACGAATTCAGGCGCCGCGACGGGCGCAGGCTCTTCCTGGAAACCAACAGCAAGCTCACGCCGGCCGTGCGCCTGTACGAGAGCATGGGCTTCGAGCACCAGCCGTCGATCAAACCCGACTCGCACTACGATCGCGCCAACGTCTACATGGTGTGGCGCGACCCGGCGCGGCCCGCAGGCTGAACGCGCTGCGCCGCACCATTGGGCGCAAAGCGCTGCAAACGAATTCATGGCGGCCCGCGGCGCTGACAGCCACCGCACGGCGTGGCAAGGTGCAGCGACCGACGCTGTCGCCTTTCGAGTATTCCCGGTGAAATCCATCGCTCCAGTGCTGCTTTCGTACACGCTGCTTTCGAGCATGCTGCTTTCGACCACGCTGCTGCTCGGCTTCGCGACACAGGTCCGCGCGCAGGCGCCCGCGCCCGAACAACGCACGCTGACCCTCGAACCCGCCACGGGGCGATGGTGGGACCACGCCACCGTCTACGAGATCTGGCCGCGCTCGTTCAAGGATTCCGACGGCGACGGCAACGGCGATTTCAACGGCATGACCGCGAAGCTCGATTATCTGCAGGACTTCGGCGTCGATGCGGTCTGGCTAACGCCGGTGTTCGAGGCGCCGTCCTACCACGGCTACGATTTCCAGGATTTCTACAGCGTCGAGCGCGACTACGGCACGATGGCCGACTTCGAGCGTTTCGTCGCCGAGGCGCACAAGCGCGACATCAAGGTCATCCTCGATCTGGTGCTGAACCACATCTCCGACAAGCACGAGTGGTTCCTGAAGTCCGCGCGCCGCGAACCGGGTTACGAGGATTATTTCGTCTGGCGCGATGAGCGCCCGGAAGGCTGGGGCCAGGCGTGGTCGAACCAGCCCAATCCCGAAGCGGTATGGCACTGGAACGCGGCGCGCAAGGCGTATTACTACGGCGCGTTCGGCGGCTCGCAGCCGGACGTGAACCTGAAGAATCCGAAAGTCGTCGACGAACTCGACCGGCTCGCGGCGTTCTGGCTGAAGAAAGGCGTGGACGGCTTCCGCCTGGACGCCGTGCGCTACGCGATCGAGGACGGCCCGCTGTCGCAGCAGGCGGACACGCAGGCGACCATCGACTACTGGACCGGCTTCACGCAGCGCGTCAAAGCCATCAACCCCGACGCATTGCTGGTCGGCGAAGCCTGGGCCGCGCTGGACACAACCGGCCGCTATCGCAACGGCGGCCGCGGGCTGGACGCCGGCTTCGATTTCGACTTCGGCAATATCGTCATCAATCTCCTCAAACCCGACGCCACCCGCCGCGCCGATTTCGGCACGCTCAGCGACACCGACACCGGCAGGAAGCGCGAGAGCCTGTGGGCCAATCTGCAGCAGCGCGCCGCCGCCGCGCCGATGGGTTATTTCTCACCGTTCCTGACTAATCACGACCAGAACCGCATCATGCACACGCTGGAAGGCGACGCGGGCAAAGCGCGCATCGCCGCGAGCCTGCTGCTGACTTCGCCCGGCACCGCCTATCTGTACTACGGCGAAGAGATCGGCCTGTCGCAGTACGCAACGGGAGAAGACCGCTATCGCCGCGCGCCGATGCAGTGGACCGAAGACGCCAACGCCGGCTTCAACGCGAGCGGCCGCAACTGGATCGACCTGCGCGCACCGCGCGGCTATCGCGGCGACCAGGGCGCGTGGTGGTCGAAATACTGGAAGCAGCAGCGCGGCAAGGGCGTCTCGGTCGCCGCGCAGCAGGCCGACCCGCAATCGCTCTACCGCCACTACAAACGTCTCCTCGCGGTGCGTCGCCAGAACCCCAACCTGCAGCAGCCGCAGACCCTGCACTACCATCCCGTCGCCGATGCGAACGTCTGGGTGCTGCAGGCCGGCGGCAGCGGTCGTGACACGTGGGTGGTGATCAATCTCGATCCTGCGAAATCGGCGACCCTCGATGTGCCCGAAGCGCTGCGCGGCGACCGCGTGGAGCAACTCAGCGGAGACAAGAAGATGCTGGGCGAACAGGCGACGCTGGCGCCGGGGCAGACCTGGGTGTTCTGATACGTAGGAGGGGCTTCAGCCCCGAGCTCTTTCGATCATCGGGTTTGCGGCCAGGAGCTCGGGCCTGAAGGCCCTCCTACAAGTGCATTCCGCTACGGATGTGTCCGGAACCGATGGCTGTGCTTGCGTAGGAGGGGCTTCAGCCCCGAGCTCTTTTGATCATCGGGTTCGCGGCCAGGAGCTCGGGCCTGAAGGCCCTCCTGCGAAGGCATGCGGCGTCTTCGAACCATCCGCCCCTGTTTCTCCGCCGCCACCGCACCTACACTGCCGACAGCACCCGGTTCCGGATATCGGCATGACCTACAAAGACACCGTCGCCCCGAATCCGGCGCGCTCATGGATGGCGCACATGTCGGCCGGGCTGGGCATCCTGTCGCTGATGGGGGTGCTGTGTTTCCACTTTCCGGAACTGCTGACCAGCAAGGAATTCCGCGCCACGTATTCGGAAACCTTGGCGCGCAATCTGCTGTTGATCGGCCTGATCGCGGCGTTCGCGATGGGCACGCTCGCGATCCTGCGCAACCGCAACCGGCGCATCGCATTGACCGGAGTGATCTCCGCTGCGCTGGCGGTGCTGCTGGGCGGCGCCACCGTCCACTTCAACGAGATCGAATCCACGCCCTACTCGCTGGGCCTCGACTGGTTCGTGATGTCGCTGTTCTTCTCGACGATCGTGTTCGTGCCGATCGAACGCATGCTGCATGTGCGCAACCAGTCGCCGCTGCGCCCCGAGTGGCGGACCGATCTCGCGTATTACTTCGTCGGCCACATCCTGGTGCAGTTCATCCTGATCGCGGTCACCGCGTCCACGACGACGATGGATGCGTTGATCGCCAGCGACCGCGTGAAAGCCGCGATCCAGTCCTGGCCGATCTGGCTGCAGTTCATCCTCGCTGTGTTCGTCGCCGACGTCTTCCAGGCCGGGCTGCACCGGATCTATCACAACGTGCCGTTCCTCTGGCGCTTCCACGCCGTGCACCATTCCAGCCGGCACATGGACTGGCTGGCCGGCTCGCGCATCCACCTGATCGAAATCCTGCTGACCCGCTCCGCGGTGCTGACGCCGCTGGTGGTGCTGGGCTTCTCCGCGCCGGCCATCAACGGCTACGTCATCCTGGTCGGCGTGCAGGCGGTGCTGGCCCACGCCAACCTGCGCATCAACTTCGGCTGGCTGGAATACGTGCTGGTCACGCCGCGCTACCACCACTGGCACCACGCGCGCCACGCCGACTACATGGACGTGAACTACGCCATCCACCTGCCGCTGGTCGACATGCTGATGGGCACCTTCAAACGCCCACCCGCGAACACCTGGCCCGACGAATACGGCGTGATGAAACTGGAGACCGTGCCCACCGGCATCATCGCGCAAACCCTGATGCCGCTGCGCGCCAAGAAAACGTTCGATGATTTTGTGGGGAAGCCGTAGGGTGGGGTAAGCGCAGCGCACCCCACCATCCCGCCATATCCGCAACGATACGAATTGAACGAAATCGACCGCCCCATGGACGTTCGAAGATATTGCCGCATCGTAGGGCGGGTGATAACCCGCCTTTTGCAATTAGAGCACCGCATACGACCAGGTCACGCTGCCCCACGATTCATCGTAACCCGCGGCACTACCGCTTCGAGGTGGCGGGTTTCACCCGCCCTACGAGCTCTATCGACGCATGTGGGTGCCCGGTGTACCTCCCCCGTTCACTCACGATCTTGACGCTGTAGTCAGCCATCCTCCGAATCAGCTCCTCCGGCAGCGCCTGATCATAGCGAACCCGCAACATATCCTCCGTGGTGTCGTGCGCTTCCAACGCCTTGCCGAAGTGCTGCAACGCCGCGGCGGGCGGGGCGAAGCTGAGGTGAGCCTTGTACACGGAGAACGCGTACACGAACCGCGATTAGACGAAGAACGGGTTTCCCCACCTCATGGTTTCCTGGGCCTGCGGCGCGGCGCGCTTGAGGATGAGATGGATCACGCGCAGGTCGACTGCCCGGCGCTGGGGACACTAACTCCCTATAAACCAACCTGCTCGGGGCTGAAGCCCCTCCTGCGTGAGCAGAGCCATCGAATTCAAACATATTCGAGTCTGGTCAATAAAAGCAGGCGCACGAGTCCCAAATCCTGCGCAGAAACGCCCAAGCTGCTGCCTCCGAATCTGAACAGAATGGCCGGCCCGGGCGGGATTTGCCCGCATGCTGTAGGATGGCCGGACAAAACGCTGCATTCGCGCGTTGCGTCCCGACTTCCAGACGGCCCCGCGGCATCCACGGCCCTCCCATTCTTCCGGCTCGCTCCGCTCCCTTTCCTGCGTCCGCACCCCCTCCGGGACGACGCCCACCGGGAGCCACCATGCCCACGATCTACGCTTTTCCGTTCGTCTCTGCTGCCAAAGGCACCATCGCGGTCTGTTCTTGAACGCGGTCGCCCGCGAAAAAGGGGTGCATTGCAGCAGTTGCGATGCCCTGTGCTGCCGCCTCACCGTGGTGCTGTTCGAGGAAGACGCCATTCCGGCGCACTTGACCGAGCGCAACGACCAGGGCGTGACGGTGATGGCACGCGATGCCGACGGCTGGTGCGTCGCGCTGAACAACGCGCGGATGAATTGCGGCATCTACGAAACGCGTCCGGCGATCTGTCGCAAGTTCACGATGGCCGGGCCCTATTGCCGCGATGTGCGCGCCGAAGCCAGTCGTGCGCAGCATTCCGTTCCCATCACTCTGGTGCGCTGAGAGGTTTTATCGATGCCCCGCAAGTCAAACGCTCCCGCCAACGCTGCTGCTGTCACGGATGCAGCCGCTCCCGCCGCCAAGCCTGCACCCAAGGCGGCGCCTGCGCCGTCGACCGCCGCCAAGTCCGGCACCGGCGACATCTTCCGCAAACCCAAGGAAGACAAGCGCAGCGCGCTGACGCACGAAAAGATCGCCGACGATCTGGTTGCATTCCAGCGCGCCGGCGGCAAGATCGAAGTGCTGGGCAATACCCAGACGCTGAAATCCATCAAGCCGCCGGAAACGCCCGCGGCCGCCACTTTGCGGAAGGATCGCGAGGCCGCGGCGGCGACGCCCGCCGAGTGATTCGAGCCGCCGCAGACATGCGGCGGTTCGGTATTCGCAATCGCGTTACGCCGCGCGCGCGCCAATGCCGCGGGGCTCTTCGATCTGCTGCGCGGTCTGCACGCGCTCCTGCTGATTGCGTTCGGCCGAGGCCAGACTCTGTGCCGCCGGCATGTTCTGCGCCTGCGAGATATTGACCGGCACGTTGTGCATCGGCTCGGTGCCGAGGCCGCTGGGCGCGTAGGTGCCGACGACATTGCCGTTGTAGATGCCGATGTGGTCGACCCGTGGCAGCTGCGACAGCGCGTTGTACGACGCGGCGAGCACGTTGTCGCGCTGCTGGGCGTTCAGGCCCTGGGCGCTGCCGCTGCGGTCGAGCGTCTGCTCGATGCTTTGCATCAACGAATCCCGCGGCAGCTGGCTGGTGCGTTCGTTCGCGGGCGCAGGCGGCGCGAGCTGCTGTTCGATCGGCGCCTGCTGGCCGCGCGGCTGGCCCTCCTGCGGCGGCTGTCCAGGCTGCGGCCTGCCTTCCTGCGGTTGTTCGCCCTGCTGGCCCTGCTGCTGACCCTGCACCGGCTGCTGGCCGGGCGTGGTTTCGGTGAGCACGTACTGCCAGCGGGTCTGGCCGGGGTTGCCCTGCACGGCCTGCGCGAAATCGGTGTAATCGGCGCCGCGGATGGTCTGGCAGCCGGCGGAGTCGGTGTTGCCCGCCGAGCCGCGGTGGATCTTGAAGGTGTTGTTCAGCGGCTGCAGGCCATTGACGTCGTTGGCGTCGAAACGCCCATCGGCGTTGGTGTCGCGCTGCACGCCCTGCGGATTGGCGGCGACCGCTTCGGGCGTGGGCCGCAGCGAGAAGTCGTCGGCGCCGCCGCCCGGACGCGGATGGGTGGTGGCGAGCATTTCGACCGTGCCCTCGCGCAGGCGCCCGAGATCGGCCACGCCATCGCCATTGGCGTCCACGCCCTCGGCGCGTCGGCGCGCGACGTCGGTGTAGGGTTCTTCGCGGGTGCGGCCCTGGGCGTGGGCGTCGTACTGCGCGGTGGGTTCGGTGGTGGACTGGTTGAACTGCCACACCTCGGGTTGGCCGCCTTCCGGTGCGCGCGCCCCCAATACCACGATCCGATCGTCATAGACGCCGGTGCCGCGACGCGATTCGTTGACGCGCGTCGCCGGGTCGTCGGTGGCCACCACGCCGGGCGCCTCGCGGGTGGCGGAATCGACGGTGGAATTCTCCTGGCGCAGACCGAGCACCACGCGTTCGCCGTTGCGCAGCGATTCGCGCGCGGCGTCGTTGCCGCGGGTTTCGATGACGCTGGCGTAGACGTCGTAGCGCTGGGTGGCGGTCAGCGCGGTCATTTCGGTTTCGGTGGGAAACCGCGGCGGGCCGCCAGCGGCGCCCAGGCGTTCCATGCCGGCGTGGATCAGGCCGGCGTCGGGGTTGGCCATCGGATCGGTGCTGCGGATGACATCCTGCTGCAGCCGGCCGATGGCGTCCTGACCGCGCGACGACACCATGCGGTCGAGCGATTCCTGGATCGCCTGCGGCTGGTCCTGGCGCTGCTGTTCCAGCAAGCGCATCGCATCGGCGGCGCGGTTGGCGTTGAGCAGGGCCACCACCTGGTCGGCGCTGGCGCTGATGTCGAAGGGTTCGGTCATGGCGGTTTCCTTTCCTTGTTCGATCTATCGTGTTTGTTCGATCGCTGTCGACCAGACGGTTGCGCTGCTCAGGGCGCCGACGTGGCGGGCGCGATGAAGGGATCGGGATCGCGATCCAGGCAGCTCTGGCCGCTGGGCGAGAAGCGGGCGTCGTGGGTGCAGGGCCACAGCGCGCGCGGCACGGTGTTGCGCAGGTCGAAACGCTGCCCGTTCCAGACCAGGAACCCGAAATGCGCGATATGCACGTCCCCGGGATAACCGGCGGAAAACGCGCGGGGATGGTCGCGCGGCAGGCCGCCGCCATCGCCCAGTTCCACGTACAGGCGCAGCACAGGGACTTCGGGCAGGCGACTCATGTCCACCGACACCCCGGGATGCGCGCCGGTTTCGTCGTGGACGGCATAGCTTGCGCGGTCGGATGCGCGCAGCAGCGGGTCGTCCGGCAGCACCCGGCGGGTGACGTCATGGACGCGCTGGCCGTCGAGACGATAGGCGGTGAAACCGAAGCGCGGCGCGGCGCCGGCCTGGATGCGGGCGGCGCCCTGCTCCTCGTCGAAGACGCAGAATTTGCGGCCGACGCGTTCGCCCGGAACGAGCAACGCCTTCAGGCCGACGCAGCCGTCGATCTCGCTGCCGGTCTGCAGCAGATAAACGGTGTCCTGCGGTCGCACGCCGGCCAGGGTGCGCACGGTCGCGCTGAAGTAAAGGCCGTCGGCTTCGTGCTTCAGGCGCAGGTAGCGGTCCGCTGGCCCGTCCTCGTTCGGCACTACGATGACTTCGGCGCGCTGCAGCATGCCGCGGCGGGCCGCCAGCGGCAGCCCGGAATCGGCGGTCTTCAGCCCCAGCAGCAGACGTTCGATATCCTCCGGCGCGCGCTCCAGCGGCGACCACGTCTCGTCGTACTGCGCCATCGCCAGCGCCGGCCACAGCGCGATCATCGCGAGTGCGACACAAGCGCGGCGATGCCATCCCTGTCTGCGTGTAGCGGTCGTCATCGGCCGGCGTCCTGAACGTGTTGACTGGATCATGCTGACCGGATCATGCCACAGCGCAGTACGCGGGTTCCGACCCCGATCACGGCTGCGGCCGGCGTGGAGGTGCCTACCCGCCCATGCCAAAGCGGGCGGACCGGCTCTACACTCCGGGCATGAATCGAACCCGCCTCGCGCTCGCCGCCCTCATCGCCCTCACGCCCACCGCCCCGCCCGTGCTGGCGCTGGACGGCAAATGGACCCCCGAACAGGTCCTCGACATCGACGCCAAATGGCTGAAGCAGCAGGGGCTGAAGCTGCCACCGTCGGCGCTGTGGGACGGCAGGCGCGGCACCGGGCTGCTGACCGGCACGGTGAACATCGCCGGCTGTTCTGGCGCATTCGTGTCCGATACCGGCCTGATCGTGACCAATCACCATTGCCTGTTCGGGCTGGTGCAGGAACACAGCACGCCGCAGCGCGACCTCATCACCCACGGCTTCCTGGCGCGCAGCCAGGCCGAAGAACTGCCGGGCAGCACGATGCGGGTGGAGATTCCGAAGCGCTTTACCGACGTCACCGCGAAGATCCTGGCGGCGGTGCCGGCCGGCGCCGAGCCGCTGGCGAGGCTGCAGGCGATCGATGCGCAGCAGAAGGCGCTGGTCGCCGAATGCCAGCAGCAGCCCGACACCAAGTGCAAGGTCGCGGCCTTCGACGACGGCGTGACCTACACGCTGATCGAATCGATCGAGCTGCGCGACATCCGTCTGGTGTACGCGCCGCCGCGCGCCATCGGCGAGTTCGGCGGCGAGATCGACAACTGGTCGTGGCCGCGGCACACCGGCGATTTCGCCATCGCCCGCGCCTGGGTGGGGGCGGACGGCCGTCCGGCGGAACGCGCGGAGGGCAATCGCCCGTACGCGCCGGAATTCTTCTTCCCGATCTCGAAGCGCGGCCTGGACGAAGGCGATTTCGTGATGGTGCTGGGCTACCCCGGCATCACCTACCGGTCGCTGATCGCCGAGGAAATGCGCGAGCGCCGCGAACGTTTCTTCGTGCGTCGCGAAGACGTGTTCGGCGAATGGATTTCGCATCTGGAACGCAGCAGCGCCGACGACGCACAGGGCAAGATCGCGGTCGCGGCGAATCTCAAGGGCATCCTCAACCGCTACAAGAACGCGCAGGGCCAGATCGCCGGACTGGACCGCGGCCGGATGGTCGACAAGCAGCGCGTGCAGGACGACGCCGTGGCCACGTGGGCCGCACAGCATCCCGGACACACCGCGGCGGTGGGCGCGCGCGACGCGCTGCGCGTGGTGCTGGCCGAACGAGAACGCACCTGGGAGCGCGATTTCCTGCTGAATCTCATTCCGATGGGCGCCGAAAGCGTGGCCGGCGGCATTCCGCCGCTGCCGAAGAGTCTGTATTACGGCGCCAGCCTGGCGCACAACGCGCACGAACGCGCGAAGCCGGATGCCGCGCGCGCGGCGGGCTATACCGAAGCCGAGCAGTCGAAGCTGCGCGAACGCCTGCGCCGCGAGCAGAGCAACTACTTCGCCGCCGCCGACCAGCGCGTGTTCGCGGCGCTGGTGCGACGCGCGCTGGCGCTGCCGCAGGACCAGCGCATCGCCGCGGTCGACGCACGCTTCGGCGGGCTGTCGCCGGCGCAGATCGATGCCGCCATCGCCGCGATGTACGCGAATTCGCCGCTGCTGGACGCGGCCGCGCGCGACACGATGCTGGGCGAAACCATCGACGCGCTGACCGCACGCAAGGATCCGCTGCTGGATTTCGGCATCGCCTGGAATCGCGACCTGCGCGCACTGCGCGAACGCGAGCGCGACTGGAGTGCGCGCAATGCGATCCATCGCCCGGTGTGGCGGCGCGCGGTGGCGGCCGCGGCGGGCAAACCCATCGCCCCTGACGCCAACGGCACGCTGCGCATCAGCTTCGCCCATGTCCAGGGCTACGCGCCGCGCGACGGCGTGCGCTACACACCCTTCACCACCCTGGCCGGGGTGCTGGAAAAAGACACGGGCAAACCGCCCTTCGAAGTGCCGGCGACGGTCCGCGACGCCGCGCAGCGCGCGGGCGCGATGCGGGTGAACTTCCTCGCCGACGGCGACACCAGCGGCGGCAACTCCGGCAGCCCGGTGATCGACGGCCGCGGCGCGCTGGTCGGCCTCAACTTCGACCGGGTGTGGGAAAACGTCGCCGGCGACTTCGGCTTCAATCCGGCGGTGTCGCGCAACATCAGCGTCGATATCCGCTATCTGCTGTGGCTGCTGAAGGACGTGGAACATGCCGACGGCCTGCTGCGCGAACTGGGCACCGGCGTGGATTGACGCGATATGATCGCTCCGCGACCGCCCGGCACTCGCCCGGGCAGCTTCGGACGGGACGGCGGCTTCGAGTCGACACCATGGACCGGTGATATGCGTACAGGGCCGATGGACCGGCTGATCGCTGCTTCCGCAGGCGTTCTACCGGTTTCACGCGGCACTGCACGGGCAACGACGCTATGAATCTCACCGATCTGATCAATCGGCGCGCATCGGTGGAAAAACCCGAGCTGGAAGCACTGGCCGCGGCGCTGTGGCCGAAACTCGAGCGCCTCGCAGCGCACCAGCTGCAGGGCCGCCGCGGCCTGACCCTGCAGGCCTCGGATCTGGCGCAGGACGCCTACATCGCTCTGATGCACGAGTTCCCCGGGCGATTCAACAACCGCGAACATTTCTACGCGCTGGCGGCGCGGATCGTGCGCAACATCGTGGTCGACTACATGCGTCGGCGCAGCGCCGACAAGCGCGGCAGTGGCCTGCCGTTCGAGCGCCTGGACAGGATCGAGAACGAGGTGGCGGCGCCGATCGACGACACCGTGGACTGGATCGCGGTGGACGCGGCCCTGACCGTGCTGTCGCAGCATCACGAAGCCGCCGCGCAGGTGGTCGAACTGAAATTCTTCGCCGGCCTGACCAACGAACAGATCGCCGAAGCGATGGGGCTGTCGCGCGCGACCGTGATCCGTCATTACCGGTACGCGCGTGCGTGGCTGATCGACCACTTCGGCGCGGAGCCCGGCGCGGATGGTTGAACGCTGGGAAGACCAGACGACCAGGGACGGCGGCGGCGAAGACGACGCCATCGACGAAGCGCAACTGTTCGAAACGCTGTGCGAGCTGGAGCCCGAGGCGCAGGCGCAGCGGCTGATCGAACTGGACCGGACGCACCCGGAACTCTCGTCGCGGCTGCGGCGCCTGCTGGCGATCGACGAAGCCTACGGCACCCATACCGCGCGCAGCGTGCTGGTCACGGAATTGCCGGATCCGCTGGGCGACATCAGCGACATCGGCGCGTTCCGACTGGTGCGCCAGATCGGCCGCGGCGGCATGGGCGTGGTGTATCTGGCCGAACGCCGCAGCGGCTTCGAGCAGCAGGTCGCGATCAAGATCATGCCGCGCTTCGCGATCGACGACGCCAGCCGCGAACGCTTCGCGCAGGAGCGCAGGATCCTGGCGCAGCTGCGGCATCCGAACATCTGCAGCATCCTCGACGGCGGCGAACTGGCCGACGGCACGCCGTGGCTGGCGATGGAATACGTGCCGGGCGAAAACCTGTGCGCGTGGTGCGAACGCCATGGCAGCGGCGTGCGCGAGCGGATCGCGCTGTTCCTGCAACTGTGCGACGCGGTGCAGTACGCGCACCGCAATCTGGTGATCCATCGCGATCTGAAAGACAGCAATGTGATGATCGACGAGCGCGGCGCGGTGAAGCTGCTGGATTTCGGCATCGCCAAATCGCTGGCGGCGATGGCCGACGCCGGGCACACCGCGCTGCAGGACCGTTTCTTCTCGCCGATGACCGCGGCGCCGGAGCAACTGCGCGGCGAACGCGCCACGGTGGCGGTAGACGTGTACGCGCTGGGCGCGCTGCTGCACCAGCTGCTGTGCGGCGTGCTGCCGTTCGAGCGGCCGCAGCGCGACCCCACCGAACTGCAGCGCGCGATCCTGGACACCGTGCCGCCGCGGATGAGCGACGTGCTGGCGCGCGAGCGCGCCGCCGTGTCGTCGTCGACGGGCGCGCTGCCGGCGCCATCGGTCGGCCCGCAGGCGCTGCGCGGCGAACTGGACGCGATCGTGGCGCACTGCCTGCGCAAGGACGCGTCCGAACGCTACGCCGAGGTCGGCGATCTGGCGCGCGATCTGCGCGCCTGGCTGTCCGGCCATCCGATCTCGATTTCGCGCAACGACCGGCTGTATCGGGTCGGGAAATTCCTGCGCCGCAACCGGGTGGGCGCAACCGTGGTCGCGCTGGCGACGGGCAGCGTGCTGATCGCACTGGCGGTCACGCTGTGGCAGGCGTCGGAACTGCGCGCCCAGCGCGACGCGGCGCAGCAGGCGCGGGCGCGCTCGGAGAGCGATCGCGACCGCGCCCGCGCCGTCGCGTCGTTCATGCGCGGCACCTTCGAGCAGGCCGATCCGGGCAACGCATCGGCGGGCGGCCTGCTGGCGCGCGAACTGATCGAACAGGGCAAGCGCCGGCTCGGCGAACTGGACGGCCAGAAGGACGTGCAGGCCGAACAAGCGCTGCTGCTGGCCGAGATCGACGCCGGCATGGGCCTGCTGCGCGAGAGCGACGCGACCTTCAGCGCGCATGCGCCGGCGATCGAAGCGCTGTCCGCGGTCGACCCGGACGTGCGCTGGCGCGCAAGCCTGCTGCGGTTCTCCAACCGCCGCGAACTCGCCGCGGACGGTCCGCAGCTGGATGCCGAACTCGCGGCGCTGAAGCGGCTCGCCGGCACCCCGGAAGCGCACGTGCAGGTGGCGCGTCAGGAGGAGCGCCTGGCGGTGCGCCGCTCGCAGTTCGGCCGCGCGGCGGAGATCCTGGAAAACGCATGGCGACGGCATTCCGCCGCGCTGGACGAACCCTCGAAGCTGCGGCTGCGGATCAATCTGGGCGAAGCGCTGTTGAGTGCCGACCGCGCCGACGATGCGCGCCGGATCTGCGAGAACATCGACCGCAAGGCCTTGCGCGGGCACGATCCCGCGCTGCAGATCCTCGCGCTGGCGCTGATCGTGCGCGAACTGGACGCGCGCGTCCGCGACGAGAGCGTGCGGGACGAGAGCATGCGGGATGAGAGCCGCAGCGATGCGCGCGATGCAGACGAAGCGACGCGCCAAGCCAACCGCGACGCCCTGATCCAGGCCATCGGCGACCGGCAGGACACGGCCCAACGGCTTTACGGCAGCGATTCGATCCAGGCCGCCAGCGCCTACGTCTGGTCGGTGGGCGTCGCGACCGATCCGCAGCGACAGGAGACGCTGATGCAGAAGGCCTACACCATCCAGCGCGCGAAGCTGCCGCCGGTGTCTTCCGCGCGCGCGCGCGCCGAATTCGTCATGGCCCATTACTACCTGGGGTTCCGCCACCGGCCCGACAAAGCCGAGCCGCACCTGGCGCAGGCGGTGGCGATCGGCCGCAAGGTGTCGTCGCGCGCGCATGCCGACGTGGTGAAGTTCGAACTGGAATGGGCCAGGACCCTCAACGCGCTGGGCCGGCATCGCGCCTGCCTGGAGCAGTTGGCCGCGCCGCCCGGCAATCCCGAAGACATCAAGGACGCGGGCCGGCTCAGCGAACTGCACCTGGAGCTAGCCAAGGCCGCGGTCGCGCTGCGGCTCCCCGCACAGGCCCGCGCCGAGATCGACGTCGTCAACGCGCTGTGGCGGCGGCTGGGTAAGCCGCTGCCTCGCAGGCCGGCCGAGGCGCTGCGCGCGGTGGAGCGCTCGCTTGCGGCGGCCGGCGAAGGCGGATGATCCGCTCCGCTCGCGGATTGCGCTCCCCGTGACAGCAGGCGCAAGCCGGCCTCGTTTCACGCCCCGGAAGGGCGACCCGCCGCGCCACGGCAGGATCCGAACGCAGGGAATGCACCGCTCGACCATCGACAAGCACATTCCATTCCCCCGGAGACCGCCATGATCAAAAGACTCGTTCCCCTCGCGCTGTTGGCCGCCTGGATCCCACAGGCGCAGGCGTTCCCGCCCTGCCCCGTGGATCCGATGGACTATGGACCGCCGCCCGGGGAAGTGACCGCGTCGGGCATCGCAGCCTCGGTCGTCGACGACGGCGAGCCGTGGTTCAGGGCGACTTACGCGCTGGTCGGCAATCCGATCGTCATCGGCCAGATCGCGCCGGAGCGCGGGAGCGCGCCCACCCTCGATCCCGACACCGGCAAATGCCGCGACCGCGACGGACTGCCGGTGCGCAATTCCCACACGTCGGGGGGCGTACTCCAACTCGATCCGGACTACGCGCCGGACAGCGGCTTCGGCATGATCGATCTGCCCTATCTGCCGGAAGTCGCCACCGATGGCCTGAGCGTCGAGTACACGCTGCACTTCACGGTCGACAACGACCTGCTGCCGGGCCCGGCCGACTGGCTGGACGTGGTGCAAATGGATTTCTTCCGCAACGGATCGGCCGGCATGAAGTATTCGCAGGCGGTGTCGAGCATCTACCGGGTGCGCAAGGTCCAGCATGGCAGCGGCGACGCGCGCATCGAAATCATCGAGTCCCGCACGCCTTCGGACAACGTCATCATCCGGCCGATCGATCGCCTGGTCGCGATGATTCCGCTGCCGGACAGCCGGCGGGAGACCGCCATGGGCCTGCGCTGGACCCAGACCGCGACGCGACCCATCGACAGCGGCCCCGAGCTGGACGCGTACGACATCAATGTCGTCTTCGAACTACTCGGCCCGACCGATGAGGTGCTCTACACCACACAACTGCCCCGGCAGTGGGCCAGCACGCTGTCGATGGGACTGCTCGATTACAACGTCGTCGACGCCTCGGCCTTCAAAAAAGACCGCGCCCTGGAATTCAGCAACATGACGCTCTCGGCAACGCGGCACGACTGATCCGATCGCCGCGATGGCCATGGGTGGCATGCGCGCCCGGCCCGTCGCCGCGGGCGCATGCGGCGGATGATCCTGCTTTCCTCGGGATTCCGCTGCGGCAATGGAGAGCCCGGCCCGTCGGGTCGGGCTCGCTCCGCCGGGCGCAGAACCGGCCCGTCGCTTCCATGCCATCCCGGCGGAAACCCCTCAGACGAAAGTGTTCCCCACCCTTCTGGCCCTCTGAGGTGCCGCGCTCTCCAGCGAAACGCTGGCGGCGCAACGCGCCGGCGCGCAGGGCCGCGACATCTACGCGGTCACCGCGCCGCTGATCGTGGAAGCGCTGCAGCGGCTGACGGATGGACGCAGCCGCGCGACGGGCATCGTCGCTGCGGGTCAGGCCTTCGATGCGCGCGATTTCCTCGCGTCGCTGTCGCCCGAGCCGTTGACTTTGACGTAAGTGCAGCGCCGGCCTACAGACGCAGCAGATGCAGGAAGCGCGTGGTGGACGTGTCTTCGATGCAATGCACCAGACGCACGCCCGCGGCGCGATACAGCGCCTGCCAGGCTTTGCGGTCCGGCGGCGGAATGCCCTGGCCGGAGATCGCCTGCACGTAATCGTGCAGCAGGGTTTCGCGGCGCGCGTCGCGGCCGTGGCCCAGGCGGCCGTAGTAGTCGCTGACCAGCAGCCAGCGCTGCGGGAACGCGAGCGACAGGCGGCGCAGCCATTCGACGGCCGCACCGTCGGCGGCGCAGAGTTCGTTGGCCAAATCGCCCGCCACGATCGCATCGATCTTCGCGCGCGCGGATGCCGGGAGCACGCGCTCTGGCCTGCGGCCGTCGCCCTGCAGGATGCGGACGCGCCGCGACGCACCGGCGTCGCGCAGTCCGGCGCGGGCGATCCGGCACATGCCCGGGTTGGCGTCGATGCCCCAGCCGCGAAACCCGGCATCCTGCTGCGCCATCGCGCGCAGCAGGTGGCCCGGCCCGCAGCCAAGATCGAGCAGTGCACGCACGCCCAGTTGCGCGAGCAACGATGCCGGCACCTGTTCGGCGCCGCCCGGCGCGTACAGGAACGCGCGGGCGTGACGCGGGCGATCGACGGCGCTGGCCGCACGCGCGGGCCTGCGCAGCAGCGTCGGCAGCGCGACCGCATTCGCGGCGAACGCGCCGGCATACAGTTCGGTCACGAAGCGCGCTTCCGGCGTATCGGCGGCCGCGCGTACGAAGCGGCGGCCGCGCCTGTCGATGGCGTCGCTGCGTGCGGCCACGAATTCGAGAACCGCGGCGAGCAGCGCGGGATCGAGGTCGAACTCGGCGGCGAGATCGTCGGCGCTGCGCGGTCGCGTCAAGGCATCCAGCACGCCGAGATGCTGCAGCGTCGACAGCGCGTGGCCCAGCTGCAGGCCTTCGGCGAGATCCAGCGCCGACCAGCGCGTCGAGGCGGCGGCTTCGTCGCTCAATGCCGTCGCTCCGCAGCGACCTCGGCATGCTCCGCGGCGGCATGCCCGGTCCACGGCACCAGGATGCCTTCGGCGACAAGCTCGCGGAAGAAAGCATCGCCGATCTCGCTGCCGGCGCTATCGCGGATCATCGCCGCGACCCGGTCGCAGCGCTGCGGCTCGGCGAACACGCCGAGGATCGCTTCCACGCCTTCGTCGATGCGATAGGCATGCGGCGTTTCGCGGCCCAGATGCAGCAGATAGCTCATGCGCGTGTCGTCGCTATCGTCTTCATCGATTTCTTCGAGCAGACCGGCGTCCGGCGCGCTGGCGCGGATGCGTTCCAGCCACGCGTCGCAATCGTGCAGATCGCTGAGGATGCGCACGCGTGCGTTCAGCACGTAAGGCTGCGGCGGATCGTAGGCGAATGCGGGCGCGGACGCGGGCGGCGGCATGCGCTCGCCGTGCAGGCCCAAGCCCAGACGGAACAGCGATGCCACGTGATGGCGCGCGCCGAACGCGCGGTCGACGAACGCCGACAGCAGCGCCGCATCCGGAGTCGGCAGTGTTGCGACGTCGCCGCCGTCGTCGGTCTGCCGGGCGAAATCACGGAACGCGGCCATCAGCGCGCCGAGGCTGCCATCGAAGCGACGCAGCGCATACCTCACCACGTCCGCGCCGACCCGGCGCAGCAGATCCACTGCGAGCACCGCGAACACGTGCTCCTCGCGCGGCAGTTCGGCGGGATAGTGGAAATAGGTCTGGAAGATCTCCGGCGTGCCGAGCACCAGCTCGCGGTCGCCGGCATTGAGCAGGAAGGTGTTGTACGGGCTGGAATAACCGTCGTAACGCACGTCGGCGCCGCGTTCGGCATACATCGGCGTGCCCGGTTCGGGCTGCAGGATGTGCAACTGGGTGAGGCAGTTCGGCGCGATGCAGCGGCCGATCATGTCCAGCGTGTCGTCCTGGTCCTGCCGGGTTTCCTCGGGATAGCCGGTGATGAACGACGCGGTAGCGTCGATGCCGAGGTCCGCGCAGACCGCTAGCGTGGGTTCCACCAGATCCAGATCCAGCCGCTTCTGGCTGATCTTCTGCATCCGCGCCGAACCGGTCTCGATGCCGAAATACAGGCCGATGCAGCCGGCGTCGGCCATGCGTTCCAGCAGCATCGGATTCACGCAGTCCACCCGCGCCGATACCCGCCAGCGGAAGCCGCGGCCGCGCACCGCGTCGCAGAAGTCCAGCACCTTGCGCTTGTTGACGGTGAACATGTCGTGGTCCAGCTTGAACTCGCTGTAGCCGTAGCGTTCGCGGAGCAATTCGAGCTCGTGCACCAGTCGTTCCGGCGATTTCAGCCGGAAGCTGCGCTGGAAAAAACCGGCGGTGGAGCAGAACGTGCATGCGAACGGACAGCCGCGCCCGGCTTCGATGCGCAGCAGATCCAGACCGAGTTCCTCGATCGGATAGTGGTGATACGGCAGCAGCGGCAGCGCGTCGAGGTTTTCGACCTTCGGCTTGCCAGGCGTCATCCGGAATTCGCCGCGCTTATCGCGCCAGCTCAGGCCGGGCACGGAAATGAAATGCCGGTTCTCCAGCGCGCGCAGCACGCCCGGGAAGATTTCGTCGGCTTCGTGACGCACGATCAGGTCGAACTGCGGGAAGCGCTCGATGATCGGCCGGTCCAGCATGGTCGCGTGCGGTCCGCCGAGCATGATCGGCAGATCGGGCTCCTGCCGACGCAGCTGCGCGGCGACGTTGATCGCGAACAGGAAACTGCAGCCCAGCGAAGTAAAGCCCACCGCGTCCGGCCGGTCGGCGAGGATCGACGCCGCCGCGCGTTCGTACAGGGTGTCGTCGTAGTGCAGCTCACCGCTGCGTAAAAGACGTTTCGGATCGTAGATGCGGACGTGATGGCCGTCGCTTTCGGCCGCGGCGGCCAGTGCGAGCAGGCCCAGATGCGGATGCACGTCGAGCAGCGCGAGGTCGCCCTCTTCGGGCATCACCAGATTGTCGATCAGGCTCAGGCGCATGCGGCGCGCGCTCGACGCTGCGGCAGCGCAACGATGCCGATGGCGGCGAGACTGTCGAGCGCGATCGCGACCGCGCGCTCCGCGTCGCGACCGCCGCCGAGTTCGCGCGCCAGTGCGGCCGCGCTGCGCTTGCCGTCGATGCGCGACAGCAGATAATGGCCGAGCGCGTCGACCGCAATGACAGAGGTGTCACCGTTATCGTCGTCGACTGCACGCCAGAAACAGAACGCCTGCGGCTGCAGCGGCACGTCCTCCAGATCCGGCGCACTGGCATGCAGCACGTCCGCGAGTACGCGCGGGTCGGACTGCAGCTCATGCAGCGCGATGTCGCCACGGATGCACGGCACGCGCGACGCAACGGGAGCGGCGATCGTTGCGGGCTGCGGTTCGCGGAGCTGGGCCACCGCCAGTTCGTAGCGCAGCGCGTCCCACAGCAGCGCGTGCGCGCGGACGGATGGATCGTGCCATCCGCCGACGAAGGCGACCAGATCGCGCGCGCGCTGCGCCATGTCGACGGCGAAGGCGCGGCCTTCGCGCGAACGCTGCAACGCGTACGCGGAGAACAGGTCGATCTCGATCGCGGCCACGCTCATCAGCCGGAACCCCAGCGGGAACATCGGTCGCAGCGGATTGTGGCGCACCTTCACGCCGAGACCCGCGAACTTCGCCAGCGCCTGCAGATCGAAACCGTCCGGCTCCACGCCGAGTGCGCGCAGCTGCGCGGCGTCTTCCATCCAGCGTTCCAGCAACTGCGGCTGGTCCACGCCGGCCGCCATCACCGCATGCACGCGCGCCAGACTCACGCCGCCTCCAGCAGCTCGCGCACGCGCTGCAGATGGCGGTGCAGGATCGGCTGCGGGAACGCCGCCGACCAGTTGTATTCGACGGTGAGCGCCTGCGGGCGCACGTCGCGCAGCACCCGGCGCAGCAGCTCGAACACCTGCGGCGGCGCGGGCACCGCATGGTCGTCCCAGGCGATCCCCGACTGCACGCTGAGTCCGGAGATATGCACTTCCACCACTCGCGACAGCGGCAGACGATCGAGTTCACGCTCCGGATCGGCGCCGGTGTTGAGACAGGTGATCAGGAAATGGCTGAGATCCAGCAGCAGCCCGGCGTCGCAGCGCGAGAATACTTCAGCGATGAAATCCGACATCGGCATGGTGCTGCCGGGAATCTCGAAATACTGAGGCGAATTCTCCAGCAGCAGCGGCGTGTCGCCGAGCTGGCGGCGTGCGGCCGCGAAGTTCTCTGCCACGCGCGCGACCGAGGCTTCGCTCAGCTGCGGGCAGACGGTGTAGGTGAGCGTGGTCGGGTCGATCTCCGCATCCGTTTCGCCGCCCAGCGGTTCGGCCGAGACGAACGCGAGGTGTTCGCCGACCCACGGCGTGCGCAGGCGTGCGGCGGCATCGACGATCGCACGCATCGTCTCCGGCGACGGCGCGACCGTGCCGGCCACCGACACGCTGGCGCAGTGCAGCACAAGCGGGATATGCGCCTGCAGCGCGCCGGCCTCGGGCGTATGCCGCAGTTGCTCGAACGGGATTTCGATGTAGTCCAGCGCATCCGGATGCGCGTCCAGATACGCGAGCGCGCTGGGTCCGTAGGCCAGACCGAGCCGGGTCCGTGCGGGATCGGAACGGAAATACTTCATTCGCATGGATCCTCGAGCCGACGACCGCGAAGCGAAGGCGACGCCGGTGTCCCGCGTTTACGGAACATCGATCCGTCGCCACGTTGACGGCTCCGGCCCTTGGGAGCCGGAGCCGCGACGCTCAGTCGTACAGCCAGGGCCCGCCCAGCTTGCCGCCGGTCAGATCGACCTTGCTCAGGCTGACGGTCAAGGTGCCTTTCGCGATGCAACGCTGGATCGCGGCGATCTTCTTCGCGTCCAACGGCATGTTCAACTGCAGTTTCGGGATGGTGCCCGAGAGCGCGATCGTCGCGGCCTTGGCGACGGCTGCTTTCTTCGGCGATGCTTTTTTGGCGCCGGCCTTCTTGGCGGGTGCCTTCTTGGCTGCGGTTTTCTTCGTGCCCGGCTTACGGGTTGTTGCCATTTCCCTGCTCCTCTTCTGCGTGTGAAGGGCTCCATGCGGAACCCGGCGATGACACTGCAGTATCCTTGCGCGTGGCGATGCGTGAGGGCGCGCTGTGCCGAAACTTGAACCCCTTCGGCGAAGCTGTCAACACCCCTCTGTCAACACGCCTCGTCCGACAGCTCGACGATATCGGCGATGCCGCCATGCAGTCTGCCGCGCATCGGCGGCGACGCGTCGTACATCCGCAGCATCGGATCGACCGTCGGCATCAGCATCACCTGCACGCGCCAGTCGACGTCCGCATCGCCATCCAGCACGATCGCGCCTTCGCGCAGCAGCGCGGACAGCGCGGTGTGCAGCATGCGCAGCGCGAGCGCGCGACCCACGCAGCCGTGACCGCCGGCGCCGAACGGAAAGTGCGCGTAGGCCGAAGGGCGCAACCCCGCCCAGCGCGATGGCGAAAAACGCTGTGGTTCGGGAAACCACTGCGGATCGCGATGCGACAGGAACGGACACAGCCAGACTTCGCAGCCCACGGGCAATCGATACCCGCCCAGCACCACCGGTTCGCGCACCACGCGCACCATCAGCGCATTAGGCGTGAGCACCCGCAGCGATTCGCTCAGCACCGATTCGAGCAACGGCATGGGCGGGGCTGTGCGGCCATCGCGACTGTCGTTCGCAGCGGACTCGGCGCGAAGCCGCGTCTGCAGTCGCGGCAATTGGCTGATCGCCAGCAGCGTCCAGGTCAGCGCCACTGCCACCGGTTCGTTGCAGGAAATGAACAGCACGTTGGCATGACCGACGAAGGCGTCCTCGTCGAGGTCGTCCGCCATCGCCAGCGCGGCGAGTGCGCCATGGTCGGTGGCATTGCCCGACACCGCGCGTGCGTCCCGCCGATAGCCGCGCAGACCCGCGTCCACCGCTTCGCCCAGCGCGATCAGCCGCGTCCGCGTCGCGGCATCGACTGCGCGACCGGGCGCCGCCGCTTCGCGTCGCAGCTGGAAATACGCCATCAAGCGCTCCGGACCGACGATCGCGCTGCCGGCCGGGCCGAACAGCAATCGCGACGACGCTTCGAGCGTCAACGCACGCATCGACACCAGCGCAGCGGCACCCGCGCGCATGCGCGTCGCGACGGCGCGCACCGCGGGCGCGATGGCGACCCGCATCGCCTCCGCGTCGACGGCGGCGAGCATACGCGCCAGCAGCTGTTTGTGGTGTTCGTGACGATCGCCGCGCATCCCGTGCAGACCGGCGTTGAGTGTGCGCAGCGCGGGCGGCAGGCCCAGCGTCCGCGCCGCCGACTCCGGCAGCACGAAGCGTTCGATATCGGTCAGTACCGCACGCTGATGCGCCTCGCCGAACACCACCACCACGCCGGGGCAATCCTCGTCGCGGGTGAGCAACGGACCGGCGTGATCGAGGCGATACAGGTCGCCCAGTTCGCGACGCCAACGGTCCAGGCAGGCCATCGGTTCGGCGGCGAGCCGCTGCAGGTCGTGCGCGCACGGCATGTCCGCATCGAACGTATCGGCCGGCGCATGCATGCGCAGATCGGCTGCCTGTTCGGGTCGCTCCATCGACAACTCCCGGCGAATCTTCCGGATCGATCATACGCTGGCGGTGATGGGCACGAACGACCCCGACCAACGCTGCGCCTGGACCGTGGGACCGCGTTGCGCGCGCACGAAGGTGCCTCGCCGACGACCGGCACTGATCCTCCCGCACCGCGCAATACGCTCAGGTGAGTGGATCCACCCACGGATCCACCGGTGCCGGAAAGCACCGTCTACTCGCCTCCAGGACGTTTGCCATGATCCGAAACATCGTATTCCCCGCATTGCTTCTGCTCGGCGCGCTGCTGTTCGGCGGCCGTGCCCAGGCCCAGCAGATTCCGGAAGGTCCGTTCCAGAGCGTCCAGGGCCTGGTCCAGGCCTGGCAACAGTTCGATCCGGCGGGCGCCGGTTACGTGTACGTCGACGGAAGCCTCGTATTCCAGCGCTACGGCTTCGGCCCGGCCGCATCGGGCTACTACTTCGTCTGTCCGCAGGACGCACTGATCAAGCTGAGCTGCCCGGCGGAAGGCCCGTTCCGCAGCGCGCAGGACATCATCGACTACTGGCGCCAGGCCGATCCGTGGGGTGCGACCTATCTGTACCTCAACGGTCAGCTGATCGAACAGCGCATGGGTTTCGGCCCGGCCAATACCCAGTATTACGTGACGTGCAACAGCCGTCCGGGCGGCGGCTTCATGACCAACTGCAATCTCTGAAATATCGCTGCAACGCAAGACGGCGCCGGGAATCCCGGCGCCGTCGTTTGTTGCGCATGCGTCCTGCGGCTCGCCGCAGCGACGATGCTCAGCTCTCGTACGCCGCTTCACCGTGCGAAGCGATGTCCAGACCTTCGCGCTCGGCCTCCTCGTTGACGCGCAGGCCGATGGTGTACTTCACCAGCGTGAACGCGACGAACGACACCACGCCCGACAGCGCCACCGTCACCAGCACGCCCTGCAGCTGGATCCAGACCTGCGCGCCGATGTTGTAATCGGCCAGCGCGGTTTCGGTGACGTAATCCCAGATACCCGCGCCGCCCAGCGACGGCGCCGCGAACACGCCGGTGAGCAGCGCACCGGCGATACCGCCGACACCGTGCACGCCGAACACGTCCAGCGAATCATCGGCGCGCAGCAGCTTCTTCAGCCCGGTCACGCCCCAGAAGCAGACCACACCGGCGATCGCACCGATGGCGAGTGCCCCCATCAACCCGACCAGACCGGCGGCCGGGGTGATCGCGACCAGACCCGCGACCGCGCCCGAGGCGCCGCCCAGCATTGACGGCTTGCCGCGCGCCAGCCATTCCGCCGCGCTCCAGGTCAGCACCGCGGCCGCGGTGGCGAGGAAGGTGTTGGCGAACGCCAGTGCGGCCACGCCGTTGGCTTCCAGCGCCGAGCCGGCGTTGAAGCCGAACCAGCCGAACCACAGGATCGAGGCGCCGACCATCGTCTGCGTGAGGTTGTGCGGACGGATCGCTTCGCGGCGGTAGCCCAGACGCGGGCCGATCACGTACGCGCCGACCAGACCGGCGATGGCCGCGTTGATGTGCACCACGGTGCCGCCTGCGAAATCCAGCGCGCCCTTCGCCCACAGGAAGCCGGACTTCGCGAGCGCGCCTTCGACCGCATCGGTGCCGGTGAACGCATCCGGGCCCGGGAAGAACCACACCATGTGCGCCATCGGCGCGTACGCGAAGGTGAACCAGATCACAGTAAAGACCAACAGGCCGGCGAACTTCACGCGTTCCGCGAAGGCACCGATGATCAGCGCGCAGGTGATGCAGGCGAACGCGCCCTGGAAGACGAAGAACGCGAGCTCCGGGATGTACACGCCCTTGGTGAAGGTCGCGGCCATCGCGCCGTTGAGCCCTTCGCCGAACAGGCGCGCGCCGCCGCCGATGAAGGCGTTGTTTTCGGTGAACGCGAGGCTGTAACCGTAGGTCACCCACAGCACCGCGACCAGCGAGAACACCACCAGGCACTGCATCAGGATCGACAGCACGTTCTTGCTGCGCACCAGGCCGCCGTAGAACAGCGCGAGGCCCGGCAGGGTCATGAAAATCACCAGCGCTGAGCACACCAGGATCCACGCGGTGTCGCCCTTGTCGGCAACCGGTGCGGGTGCAGCGGCCGGCTCGGCGGTGGCGGGCTCGGCGACGGAGGCAGCGGCGGTGTCTGCGGCGGCTTCCGCGGGTGCGGCGATCGTTTCGGGGGGCGTTGTTTCCGGCGTGGCCGCTTCGGTGGCAGGTTCAGTGGTTGCGGTGGTTGCCGCGGCTTCGGTGGCCGCCGTCGATTGCGCGGCGACGGTCAGGGTTGCGCCGAAGCTCATCGCGCCGACCAGCAGCGCGAGCAAGGCAGTACGGGTTCTCGACCCGGACAGAAATCCAGTCTTCATGGGACATGTCTCCGAGTGTGGGTTAGAGCGCGTCCGCGCCGACTTCGCCGGTGCGGATGCGGATGACCTGTTCCAGCGCGGTGACGAAGATCTTGCCGTCGCCGATCTTGCCGGTGCCCGCAGATTGCTGGATCGCTTCGATCGCCGCGTCGAGCCGATCGCTCGCCACCGCAACCTCGACCTTGATCTTGGGCAGGAAATCGACGACGTACTCCGCGCCGCGATACAACTCGGTATGTCCCTTCTGTCGCCCGAAGCCTTTGACTTCGGTGACGGTGATTCCGGAGACGCCCATCTCGGACAAGGCTTCGCGCACCTCGTCGAGCTTGAACGGCCGGATGATGGCGGTGATCAGTTTCATGCGCTCTCCCCGTTGGCGAATATTCGCTGTGGATGACCGCCGGCACCGCAGTGCCGGCGGCCGATGAAGAGAACCGCTACGCATTCCGACGTGGGGAAGGAAGCTGCGTATGCGTTTCCCGTGCCTCGTCTTGCAAAAACCATAACCGCCGATGTCGCTTCCACGACGGTCGCGCGTTCAGAGCGCGATCGTCATGAACATGCTGTACGGATCTTCGACGTAGTCCGCGAACGGACCGCATGGCTCGAAGCCGAAGCGCCCATACAGCCCCCTCGCCGGTTCGAATACCGCCATCGAACCGGTTTCCAGACTCAGGCGCCGATAACCGCGACGCCTGGCTTCCTGCAGGATGTGGCGCATCAATCGCGTCGCCACCCCTTTGCGCGCGTGCCCCCGCACGGTGCGCATCGATTTGATCTCGCCGTGCGCGGGGTCGAGTTCCTTCAACGCGCCGCAGCCCAACAGCTCGGCCGCTTCCCAGACGCTCCAGAACGTGACCTCCGGACGGCGCAGAACATCGAGATCCAGCGCGTGACAACTTTCCGGCGGCGAATGCAGGGCGAGATCGGCCTTGTGCTCGCGCAGCAGCGCGATGATCGCGTCGCCCTGCAGGTCATCGATACGGATGTCCATCAATGTCATCCCGAACGCATGTGAGGGATCTGTTTTGCGTTTGACGTCTTGAACAGCAGATCCCTCCTCGGGCTTCGCCCTCGTTCGGGATGACAGACCTTGCAGGCTGGGTCATACGACCCAGCCTACGGAAGAGCATCAGATCGTGTAGTACATCTGGTATTCCAGCGGATGCGTCGCCGCGCGGAACTTGGTGACTTCCTGCATCTTCAGCGCGATGTAGCCGTCGATGAAGTCGTCGGTGAACACGCCGCCGGCCTTGAGGAACTCGCGGTCCTTGTCCAGCGCTTCCAGCGCCTGGTCCAGCGAATGGCAGACGGTGGGGATGTTCTTCTCTTCTTCCGGCGGCAGGTCGTACAGATCCTTGTCGCTCGGCGCGCCGGGATCGATCTGGTTCTTGATGCCGTCCAGGCCGGCCATCATCAGCGCGGCGAAGGTCAGGTAGCCGGAATTCATCGGATCGGGGAAGCGGATCTCGATGCGACGCGCTTTCGGATTGGCCACGTATGGAATACGGCAGGAGGCCGAGCGGTTGCGCGCCGAATAGGCCAGCATCACCGGCGCTTCGAAGCCCGGGACCAGGCGCTTGTAGCTGTTGGTGGTGGAGTTGGCGAAGGCGTTGATCGCGCGGGCGTGCTTGAAGATGCCGCCGATGTACCACAGCGCCATCTGCGACAGGCCGCCGTAGCCGTCGCCGGAGAACAGGTTCACGCCGCCCTTGGCCAGCGACTGGTGCACGTGCATGCCGCTGCCGTTGTCGCCGACAATGGGCTTGGGCATGAAGGTCGCGGTCTTGCCGTTGCGGTGCGCGACGTTCTTGATGATGTACTTCATCGTCAGCAGTTCGTCGGCCTTCTGCACCAGCGTGTTGAACTTGGTGCCGATCTCGCACTGGCCGGCGTTGGCGACTTCGTGGTGATGCACTTCCACTTCGATGCCGGCTTCTTCCAGCGCCTTGCACATCTCGGCGCGGATGTCGTGCAGCGAATCGAGCGGCGCGACCGGGAAATAGCCGCCCTTCACCATCGGCCGGTAGCCGGTGTTGCCGCCTTCGTATTCGCGCGCCGAGTTCCAGTGCGCTTCCTCGGAATCGATGTGGAAGAAGGTGTGGCCCATTTCATTGGCGAAACGGACGCTGTCGAAGATGAAGAATTCGGGCTCGGGGCCGAAGAAGGCCTGGTCGGCGATGCCGCTGGCCTTGAGATAGGCCTCGGCGCGCTTGGCGACGCCGCGGGGATCGCGCGAGTAGGCCTGCATGGTCGCCGGGTCGAGGATGTCGCAGGTCAGGATCAGGGTCGGATCGGCGGTGAACGGGTCGATGACGGCGGTCGACGCGTCGGGCAGCAGCACCATGTCGGATTCGTTGATGCCCTTCCAGCCGCTGATCGACGAACCGTCGAACATCTTGCCGTCCTCGAACAGGGCCGGCTCGACGATGGATTTCGGGAAGGTGACGTGGTGCTGCACGCCGCGCATGTCGGTGAAGCGCAGGTCCACGAATTCGATCTTGTGGTCCTTGATGAGTTTTTCGACGTGCTCGAGGGACATCTTCGGAAGCTCCGATGGGTTTGAAGGATGTGTTCCTCTTTGCAAGGTGCGTGCCAGTCGCGAAGATCAATTAAGTCATTGATTTATTGAAAGTTACACATCGTTTATTCATTTCTTTTGCACTGAAATGGTGCATTTTGTTTGAAACGCACCGTTTTAGCTCTAGCGTCAGCCGTAACCCTGTTGCGGGGCGTCGGGACTTGAGTCGCTCCCACAATGGCATCACGGCAATGCGCCCTGAAACGAATCATCGACCGTGCCTCCAGACCCGCAGGGCGACGCACAGGGATGTGCGTCGTGTTCCGACCGAGCCAAGGATTGGCGAGTCGGAACATCCCGGCCGTATTGGCTTGGCAGATGTGCTTCGTCGGGGAAGGCCCTTTTCTTTGGTTCGTTTCTTTTGGGCCAACAAAAGAAATGAACCGGCCGCGCAGCGGACGAACGCTTTTGAATATAAATGTGGCTGACGGAAAGCTCTGCTGCAGACCATCGCGACTTCCGTCGCTCCTACAGGGACAGCACGGGCGCAATCCGGGACCAACGGCACTCCTCGTCGGGCCGCCGCTGGCGACAGACTCGAACGACACCGCCTCGCGAGTCAGCCCGCATGGACGACACCGCCGCCACCCGACCGAATCCGTTCGCGCGCGTCGTCGCGGCCGCGGGGCATCCGCTGCTGCTGGGCGGCGCGCTGGGCCTGTGGTGGGCGTTGGGCGCGAATGACGATGCCATGCTCGCGACGCTGGCATCGGTGCTGGTGGTGTCGATGCTGCTCGAACGGCTGATACCGGCGGAACCGGCATGGCGCCTTGGACTGGGGGCGACCCTGCGTCTGGGGGCGCTGTATCTGCTGGGGCTGATCGTCTCCGGCGCGCTGATCGCCACCTACGAATCGCTGCTGCCGGCGGCGCTGGCGGGGGCTCGCGAACGGATCGGCGCGACCCTATGGCCGGCAGGCTGGCCGCTGCTGGTGCAGGCGCTGCTGCTCTATTTCGCGTCCGATTTCATCTATTACTGGATCCATCGCGCGATCCACCGCTGGCCGCTGCTGTGGCGGATGAGCGGACACGGTTTCCACCACGGCTTCCAGAATCTGCACGCGATCAACGCCGGGGCCAGCCATCCTTTCGAACTGGTGCCGCTGGCGCTGCCGCTGGTGCTGTTGGCGGTGGTCACCGGGGCGCCGGACGGGGCGGTCGGCGCTGCGGGCATCCTGCTGCTGTCGAACGCCACCCTGGCGCATGCGAACGTGCGCATGGAAACCCCGCTGTTCAGCGCACTGTTCACCTGCAGCGACCAGCACCGGCGCCACCATTCGGCGGTGTTCGAGGACAGCAATACCAACTACGCCTGCAACGCGATCCTCTGGGACCGGCTGTTCGGCACCTACAGCCGCGGCCGGGTGCTGCAGACCGGCATCGGCCCGACCCAGCCGCCGCTGTGGCGGATGTTCCTGCTGCCGTTCGCCGAGCCCAAGGACGTCGACACCGTCGCGGCGCGCGCCCGCCTGCCGGACTGAGGCGGCAGGCGCGTCCGGGCGCCGCTAAACTTGCGCCACGCCGGACCGCGGCGGTACGGACCCTGCCATGCGCATTCGCCTGTTCACCCTGCTCACGCTGTCCCTGCTGTGCGCGCCCGCGCTGGCCCAGAACGCAGGCCACGGCACCTGCCTGGTGCTCAGCGGCGGCGGCGCGCGCGGCATGGCGCACATCGGCGTGATCAAGGTGCTGGAGCGCGAGCGCATTCCGGTGGATTGCATCGTCGGCACCAGCATGGGCGCGGTGGTCGGCGGCCTGTACGCCAGCGGGTTGAGCGCGACCGAGATCGAAACCCAGCTGCGCGCGCTGGACTGGAACACGATGTTCGCCGACCGCATCGACCGCCGCGCCTTCACCCAGCGGCGCAAGGCCGAAGACCGCAGCTTCCTGGCGAAGGGCGGCTTCGGTCTGCGCGACGGCAAGCTGGGCGTGGCGCCGTCGCTGTTCGAAGGCCAGCGGCTGGCGGTGGCCTTGCGATCGGCGCTGCTGCCGATCGCGAATATCGAACGCTTCGACGACCTGCCGATTCCGTTCCGTGCGATCGGCACCGATCTGGAAACCGGCGACGCGATCGAGATGGATCGCGGCGATCTGGTCAACGCCGTGCGCGCCAGCATGGCGGTGCCGGGCGCGTTCTCTCCGGTGAGCTACGAAGCGCGTTCGCTGATCGACGGCGGCGTGGCGATGAATCTGCCGGTGGAAATCGCGCAGGGCTGGGGCGCGCGACGGATCATCGCGGTGGACATCGCCGCGCCGCTCAAGAAGCGCGAACAACTGCTCGACCCGTTCAGCATCACCGACCAGATGGTCACCGCGCTGATGCTCAAGGAAACAAAGCGCCAGCGCGAACGTCTGGGCACGGGCGACGTGCTGATCATTCCCGAACTAGGCGATCTGGGGTCCGCCGATTTCACCCTGGCGCTCGACCAGGGCGTGCTGCTGGGCGAACAGGCGACGCAGGCCGCGCTGCCGCAGATGCAGTCGCTGCGGGTGTCGCCCGAAGCGTATGCCGCCTGGCGCGATGCGCGGATGGCGAAACTCAAGCCCATCGGCAGCATCGATCGCGTCGAACTGGTCAACACATCGACCATGGACGACGAGGCGCTGCGTGCGTATCTCAACAGCCAGCCCGGCGATCGCATCGACGCGAAGAAGATCGAAGCCGATCTGGGGCAACTGTACGGCTTGGGCGAATTCTCGCGGGTCTACTACACGGTCAACAACGACGAGAGCGGCAAGACCGTGCTGACCTATGTCGCGCGCAGCCGGCGCTGGGAAGAAGACGGCACGCTGAAGTTCGGCATCTTCATGCAGGACGATTTCGAGGGCGGCGGCGAATACCTGCTCGGCGCGCGCTACGGCAAACGCGAACTCAACCGCTTCGGCGGCGATCTGCTGCTGGAAGCGCGGCTGGGCGACAGCAACCGCGCGTTCGCCGAATGGCACCAGCCGCTGCATCTGCAGCGCAGCCTGTTCGTGCGGCCGGCGCTGGAATGGGTCGGCGAGAACGAATCGCTGATCGACGACGACAACTTCAGCGGCGATTACCGCTACAACCGCTGGGACGCGCGCGCCGCGCTGGGCGTGAGCCTCGGCCGCTGGGGCGAGGTGTCGGCCGCGCCGTTCGTACGCCGCAATCATTTCGATCTGCGCCGCGATTCGCTGCCGACCGGCATCCCGCGCACCAGCACCAGCGCCGGCGTCGATCTCGCGCTCACCCTCGACACCCAGGACGACGCCGAATTCCCGGGTCAGGGCTGGTATCTGCAGGCGCGGCACACGCGCTATCTGTCGATCCTCGATGCCGACACCGAAGGCTTCACCAGTCGCGCGAAAGCGTCGTACGCGTTCACCGCGCTGGGCGCGCGCTGGCAGCTCGGCGCAGAGGCACAGGACCATCGGGGCAGTGCGTACGAGGACGTGGCGCTGCTTGGCGGCCCGCTGCGGCTGTCGGGCTACGGCATCGATCGCCTGCGCGGCACCGGGTCGGCGCTGACCACGCTGCAGGTCAGCTATCCGCTGGCGCAGCTGCTGCAATACCCGCTGTTCGTCGGCGGTTCGCTGGAAGCCGGACAGGTGTGGCGACGCGGTCAGGCGTGGTCGTTCGACCGCACGATGTTCGGCGGCAGCGTCTACACCGCGCTGGATACACCCATCGGGCCGATCTACTTCGGCCTGGGTTTGGCCGAAGAGGGCGAAGAGGCGGTGTTCCTGCGCCTGGGACAGCCGTATTGAATCTGCTGCGCTGAATCTCCTGCGCTGAAGCGGCCGCGCCGAATCCGCTGCCGAGCGCACGATTCCGGTCATGAGCCGGTGCTAACCTGCGCCGGCCACGCGACGGATCGCAGGCGGCCGCTCCTGTTCGCGGCCATTGCGCAGGGATCCGCTGCGGGCCGGTACGCGCCCCCGCACGGACCGTATCCCCCCGTTCGACACAAGGAGTGTCTTATGCGCAGGATCCATGCCCCCCGTTCCTCCCATCGCGTCGCGCTCGGCCTCGCTTTCGCGTTGAGCACCGCGCTGGCCGCACCCGCATTCGCGGCCGACGACCCGCGCCTCCCCGTCTCCGCAGCGATGCGTCAGGCGCTGCAGCGCGATCTCGGCCTGTCCGCCGGCGCCATCCCCCGCTATCTGGAGACAGAACGCATGGCGACGCGCCAGCAGAGCGAAGCCCGGCGCAAGCTGGGCGCGAGCTACGCCGGCAGCTGGCTGGAACGCGACGCGAGCGGCGAGTTCAGGCTGGTGGTCGCCACGACCCAGCAGAACCGCGTCGCCGCGGCGCGCGCGCTGGGCGCCGACGTCCGCGTGGCGCGCCACAGCCTCGACACGCTGGACGCCGCGAAAGCGAAACTCGACCGGCAGCGCGCCAAGGCCGCCCGCAACGTGGCTGTGCATTCCTGGTTCGTGGATCCGCGCGACAACGCCGTGGTGGTGACCACCGATCCGGGCGCCGAAGCGACCGGCAAGGCGCTGGTCGCAGCCAGCGGCGTGAATCCGTCGCTGGTGCGCTACGTCGCCTCGCCGCAGCGCCCGCAGCCGGTGTACGACATCCGCGGCGGCGACCGCTACAACATTCCGAACAGCTGGTGCTCGATCGGCTTCTCCGTCACCCAGGGCGCGAACACCGGTTTCGTCACCGCCGGCCACTGCGGTACCGCCGGCACTGCGGTCAGCGGCAGCAACGGCGTGGCCATCGGCAACTTCGCCGGCTCCACGTTCCCGGGCAACGATTACGCCTGGGTGCGCAACACCAGCGCGTCGTGGGCTATCCAGCCGCTGGTCAACAACTACAGCGGCGGCACGCTCGGCGTGATCGGCGGCCTGGAAGCGCCGGTAGGCGCCGCGATCTGCCGCTCCGGCGCGCGCACCGGCTATCGCTGCGGCACGGTCACCGCGAAGAACGTCACCGTGAACTACAGCGCCGGGCCGACCTACAACCTGGTGCGCTCCAGCGCCTGCGTGGGCGGCGGCGATTCCGGCGGTTCGTTCATCACGCCCGGCGGCGAAGCGCAGGGCGTCACCTCCGGCGGACAGCTCAATCCGCAGACCAACGAGAACTGCTCGCTGGCCGCGCCGGTGACCTTCCACCAGCCGCTGCAGCCGATCCTCAATGCCTACGGCCTGACCCTGCAGACGATGGAAACCTGCGGCCGCATGAATCCGGGACGCGTGCTGCCCAACGGCGGTTCGGTAACCTCCTGCGACGGCCGCTTCACCCTCGTCATCCAGGGCGACGGCCATCTGGTGCTGTACAAGGCCGGCATCGGCGCCATCTGGTACAACAGCGTCTTCGGCAGCGGCCACACCCTGCACATGCAGACCGACGGTCATCTGGTGGTCTACAACGGCGCAGGCCAGCCGGTCTGGTACACCGGCACCTACGGCAATAACGGCGCGATCCTGCGGGTGCAGGACGACGGCAACGTGGTGATCTATAACTATCTGGGCCAGCCGATCTGGGCGACCAGCACCTCGGGCGCGTGATCGAAGGCTTCCGATCGAACACGCCCGATGACACACGAAATACCCCCGGTCTTCCGGGGGTATTTCTTTTCCGACGCCGCGCGTCTGTCTGAACGAAGACCCAGCGAAGCGGAACCGGAACGTGACTGCCGTCGACATGTCGGAAAGCGGCGTGCGGCATCGCGATCAAGGCGCAACGCGCTCGACTAGGATCGACCTGCTACGCATGGAATGCGCCCATGGCGGACGGGTGTATCGATCGTCCGCCTGAACGATAGCGACATCCACGGAGGATGTCCGGGCGGAGACCCTGCGGGCCGGCGCATCGCCCAGCCCCCTGAAGGAAACGAGGCGCCGCATCCCCCATCGAAAAGGAGTTCCACATGCGCAATACCCACATGACCGCGCGCGCGGCAGCGCTCGCCGTTTCCGCTCTCGCGCTCGCGACGTCGGCGATGTTCGCCGCGCCCCGGGCGAACGCCGCCACCGGCACGCCCGGCTCCGACATTCCGGCCAACGTCCGCTTCGCGATGCAGCGCGACCTGGGCATCATGCCCGGCCAGATTCCGCAGTACCTGCGCGCCGAAAAGCGCATGGCCGAGACTGGAGGCAAGGCCCGCAGCGCACTGGGCAAGCACTACGCCGGCAGTTGGCTCGAACGCAACCGCCACGGCGAATACGAACCGGTGGTCGCGGTCGCCGGCGCTGACGAAACCGGCAAGGCGGCCACGCTCGGCGTGCAGGTCCGCGTGGTCGCGCACAGCCTGGCGCAGTTGCAGGCCACCCAGGCACGGCTGGACGGCGTGGTCGCCACGCTGCGCACATCGGGCAAAGGTCGCCAGCTGGATCCGGGCATCCATTCCTGGCACGTCGATCCGATCAGCAACCGCGTGGTCGTCACCACCGATCGCGGCGCCCGCGGCGCGGCGCTCGATTTCGTCGCCGCCAGCGGCGCCGACGCCAGGACCGTGCGCTTCGTGGAAGCGGACAGCCGGCCGCAGCTCGCGCAGCAGGCCAATTTCGACGTGCGCGGCGGCGATCGTTACAACCTGCCGGGCGGCTGGTGTTCGATCGGCTTCGCGGTCACCCTCGGCGGCGAAAACGGTTTCGTGACCGCCGGCCACTGCGGCACCGCCAACACCGCCGTGACCAATACCGCCGGCCAATCGCTCGGCTACATCTTCAATTCGGTGTTTCCGGGCAGCGATTTCGCGGTGGTCCACAACACCAACCCGCTCGGCATTCCGCGGCCGTGGGTGAACGCCTACGCCTTCGGCGGCAATCTGAACATCGTCGGCGCCAATCCCGCGGCGCTCAACGCGGTGGTGTGCCGCTCGGGTGCCCGCACCGGCGCGCACTGCGGCACGCTGCTGGCCACCGGGGTCACGGTGAACTACGGCGCCTCCGGCCTGGTGTTCAATCTGTCGACGTCGACCACCTGCGTGGGCGGCGGCGATTCCGGCGGCTCGTTCGTCACGCCCGAGGGACAGGCGCAGGGCGTGACCTCCGGCGGCAGCTTCTTCAGCGGCACCAGCGACAACTGCGCCACGCCGCTGCCCCCGGGTTCGGCCTCCAGCTTCTACCAGCCGCTGCAGCCGATCCTCGCCAATTACCCCGGGCTGACCCTGGTGGTCTCGCCCTGATCCATGGCGGAACGAAGTCTTTCCCCCGACACCCCCGGCCATCCGGGGGTGTCTTTTTGCGGCTGCGGCGAGCGCCGGACTTGGCCGTTACACTTCGCGTTTCCTCCCGCGAACGTGCGCATGACCGACCTGCTCGCCGCCCTGTTGCTCGGCATCATCGAAGGCATCACCGAATTCCTGCCGATCTCCAGCACCGGCCATCTGCTGATCGCCGAACGCTGGCTGGGCCATCGCAGCGATCTGTTCAACGTCGCGATCCAGGCCGGCGCGATCCTCGCGGTCGTCGCGATCTACCGGCAGCGGCTGTGGAATCTTCTGGTCGGCTTCAGACAGAAGGAGAACTTCGATTACGCGCTCAAACTCGGCGTTGCGTTCGGCGTGACCGCGGTCGGCGGGCTGACGATGAAAAAGCTCGGCTGGGAACTGCCCGATGACGTGCGGCCCATCGCCTGGGCGCTGATCATCGGCGGCGTCTGGATGCTGCTGGCCGAACACTTCGCCGCCAAGCGCGCGGCCGCGCTGGGCGAGCGCACCTCGATCAGCTGGACGGTCGCGATCCTGGTCGGCGTCTCCCAGGTCGTGGCCGGCGTGTTTCCCGGCACTTCGCGTTCGGGCGCGACCATCTTCGTCGCCCTGCTCGCCGGCACCACCAGCCGCGTGGCCGCCACCGAATTCGCGTTCCTGGTCGGCATCCCGACGATGTTCGCCGCCACCGCCTACGAACTGCTGGACGTGTACAGGGACGGCAGCGCAGCCAACGAAGACTGGACAGCGCTGGCGGTCGCATTCGTGGCCTCGGCCGTCACCGCGTTCGTCGCGGTGAAATGGCTGCTGGTCTATATCCAGAGCCATCGTTTCACCGCGTTCGCGATCTACCGCTTCGTGCTGGGCGCGGTGCTGTTGATGATGATCCCGGCCGGGGAATGAGCGCAGCCGGATGACCACGATGCCGCCCGACGCCGACGCACCGCGCGGCTCCTGGCTGCGCGACATCGCGCCGTCGTCGGTCGCGGCCGGTTTCGTCACCGTGCTGGTCGGGTTCACCAGTTCGGCGGTGATCGTGTTCCAGGCCGCGCAGGCGCTGGGCGCGTCGGAAGCCGAAATCGCGTCGTGGCTGTGGGCGCTGGGCATCGGCATGGGCGTCACCTGCATCGGCCTGTCGCTGCGCTGGCGCATTCCCATCGTCACCGCGTGGTCCACGCCCGGCGCGGCAATGCTGATCGCCACCAATGCCGGCGTACCGCTCTCCGACGCCATCGGTGCGTTCGTGGCGGTCGCGCTGCTGACGGCGCTAGCTGGCTTCAGCGGCGTGTTCGAGCGCGGCATGCGCCGCGTACCGCTGTCGCTGGCGTCCGGCCTGCTGGCCGGCGTGCTGCTGCGCTTCGGCATGGACGTATTCGTGTCGATGCGCACGCAGATGGCGATGACCCTCGCGATGTTCGTGGTGTATCTGTGCGGGCGGCGCTGGTTTCCGCGCTACGCGGTGCTGGCGACGCTGTTGCTGGGCATGGCCATCGCTGGGGCATCGGGATTGCTGCATCTGGGCGATGTCGAGCTGCGCCTCGCGCAGCCGGTGTTCACCCTGCCGTCGCTGTCGCTGGCGGCGGTGTTCGGCATCGCGCTGCCGCTGTTCGTGGTGACCATGGCCTCGCAGAACATTCCCGGCATCGCGGTGCTGCGCGCGTCGGGCTACGAACCGCCGGTGTCGCGGACCATCGGCTGGGTAGGCACGACCAACGTCCTGCTCGCGCCGTTCGGCGCCTACTCGCTGTGCATGGCGGCGATTACGGCCGCGATCTGCAGCGGCCGCGAGGCGCATCCGGACCCGTCCAGGCGCTATGTGGCGGCGGTGTTCGCGGGCATCTTCTATCTGTTCACCGGTGTGTTCGGCGCCACCGTCGCCGCGCTGTTCGCGGCCTTCCCCAAAGAGCTGGTGATGGCGGTGGCCGGGCTGGCGCTGTTCGGCACCATCGGCAACAGCCTGTCCGCCGCGTTGCGCGAGGACCGCGACCGCGAGGCCGCGCTGATCACGTTCCTGGTGACCGCATCGGGGTTCAGCCTCGGCGGCATCGGTTCAGCGTTCTGGGGACTGATCGCCGGTAGCATCGCCCTGCTGCTGCGGCCGCGCGCCCACTGACCGCACGCGCGCAAGCCCACATACGGCCTGCGGTGTATCGTTCAGGCGCGCCCGCCGCTCGCACGGACCCCTTCCCATCCCACCGCACGTTCATGGAAGTCCTTTCGCGGAGCCTGCCGATGAGCCATCCCCTGTCGTCCCTGTTGTTGTCGTCCCTGATGTTGTCGCTGGCCGTGACCGGCTGCGCGCAATCCCCCGCCAATGCCAACGCCAACCCGGACCCAGCGGCCGTCGCGCCCGCACCGTCGTCTTCATCGCCATCGCAGGCCGCCAATGCCATGAATGCCACCCTCGGCGGTTACCACTGGCGCCTGCAGGACGCCACCGATCCCCGCGGTCAGCGCATCGCTGCGCTGCTGGCGCGACCGGAGCTGCCGCTGCAGTTCGATTTTGTCGACGGCCGCATCCGCGTCGCCAACGCCTGCAACAGCATCGGCGGCGACGTGCGCCTGGACGGCGATACCGTCCGCGTCAGCGCACTGCGCGCCACCAAGATGGCCTGTATGGATGCGGCGGTGATGGCGCTGGACGATGAGATCGGCAAACGCCTGCAGGGCGACGCGCGCATCCGCCTGCTCGAAAGCGACCCGCCGCAGCTGCTGTGGACCGCCGCCAACGGCGATGTGCTGCGGTTCGTCGGCGCGCCCACGCCGGAAACCCGCTACGGCAGCGCCGGCACCACGGTCTTCATGGAAGTCGCCGCACGCACCAAACCGTGCAAACACCCGATGATGCCGAACCCGCAAACCTGTCTCGAAGTGCGCGATGTCCAGTTCGCGGAAGGCCTGCGCGTCGGCGAACCCGGGGCATGGCTGGTGTTCCACGGCACTATCGATGGCTACACCCATGAGGACGGCATCCGCACCGTGCTGCGGGTCAAGCGCTTCACCATCGCCAACCCGCCGATGGACGCGCCTTCGGTCGGCTACGTACTCGACACGATCATCGAATCCGAAATGGCCGGGCCGTGATGCCGCATCGCTTCGCCATCGTCGTCACCACGCTCCATCGCCCCGCTCCAGGAGATGCCCCATGTCTGTCCGCACTGTCATGATCGCCGCCGCACTGCTGTTCTCCACCACCGCCTGCGCATCCGCGAACGGCACCGGCGATTCGCCCGCCGATGCCGCCGCAGGCGCCGCTGCCGAAGCATCGGGCAACGCCGCCGCCACGGGCGCCGAACGCGAGCGCACCGCCACCTTCAACCGCGACGAACTGGTCAACACCGGCGGCTGGACGCTGCAATCCGCTGCCGCCGCAGACGGCGCCGGCATCGCCGAGGTCCGCGTCGCGGGCGCCGAATTCGCGATGACATTCTCGGGCGGCAACGTCAGCGCCCAAGGCGGCTGCAATCAACTCAGCGGCAGCTACGTCATCTCCGGCAAGCGCCTGGAGATGACCCTGAACATCGCCACCCGCATGTCCTGCAGCGACGACAAAAACCTCGCCGACCGCCGTTTCAGCGAACTGATGAGCCAGTCGTTCAAGGTCGAACTGCTGCAGCCGCAGCCCTACCGCATGCGCCTGACCAGCGACAGCGGCGACGTGCTGGTGTTCCAGGCGAAACCGATCCAGCTCTGATCGGATCGCGCCAGTGGATGCAATGACCGCAACGCAGGCCCCTTCCCGCGAGGCCTGCACCGCCCCTTCATCAGACCATCCTTGCCGCGTTGCGCGCCTGCTCATCGGGCCGCTGCTGCATGTCCTGCTGCGCGGCGGCCGGCGATAGCGCCGGGGACTGCAGCTCGCGCAACCGTTCGCTGCTGGCGGCGAGCGTCTGCTGCCCGGCGCCGGCCACGTCGGTGTAGGCCACGCGTCGCCATTCGGCATCGAGGTTCGGCGTGTCCACCGCGAAGGCGCGCGTGCCCTCGGCGTTGAAGACGACGTGATTGATCTGCGGCAGGCGGGATTCGACCGCACTGACGGTGAGGCTGCCGGCCAGATTGCGCGCGAAGTCCCCCGAGTCGATGCCGCGGCCGCGCTCGAACGTCTGGATGCGATCCAGCGCGCTGGCGAACATCGTGTGATTCGGATGGCGCGGGTCGTCGAGGCCCGGATCGCCGCGACCGGACACCGGTGCGGCCGTATCGGGCAGCGACGATTGCCGTCCGTCGTTCGCGGGCGACGTCTGGTCGCGCGGCTGCGAGGCGGGCGGCTGCGAGGGAGACTCCATCGTGCGTGACTGTGGGCCGATCACCTGCTCCACGCTCAGGCCGAAGCCGCGGGTGCCGCCGCGGACGTCGCGATCGGGGTAATGCTCGGGCACATCGAACAGCACGTTGCTGTGCGGCCGATTACGCCCTTCCAGCCCGCCGGCCACCACCACGTTACCGGTCAGGCCTTGCTCCTTGATCACCTCGCTCAAACGCTGGCCTTCGCGATCGGTGACGCGCACGAAGTTGCCAGCAACCTCGTAGTTGCCGGGCAACAGCAGCGGATCGGGTGCAGTGCTGCCGGCGCCGGCCTTGAGCAGCGGGATGCGGCTCAGATCCTCGCCTTTCTCGATGGCCTCCGCCAAGCGGTTGTGCACGCCACCGCCCGGCAACGACGGGAAGTAGACGGTCACGCCTTCGGGCACCGTGAAGGTCTGGTCGCGAAACGGCAGATGCGTGTGCGGATTGACGCCCGACAGCCCGGCGTTGCCGCCGATCGCGGTGTAGGTGCCTTCCCCGGTATTGGTCAGGCCATGCTGGGTATGGAAGTTGGGATCGATCGGCAGCCGCGGCGGAAGATTCGACAGGTCCGGCGGATCCGGCTTGGGATAGCGGTCGGGCAGATCGAAGGTGATGCCCTGCCAGTGTTCCCGGTTGCCCTGCGACACCGACTGCTGCAGGCAAGCGGACACGACGATGTTGCCGCTGAGGTCGTGATCGCGGATCAGCTGGCTGAGGCGCACGCCCTGCGGG
Organism: Chitinophaga pinensis; assembly: GCA_943371935.1. GTDB lineage: Bacteria > Pseudomonadota > Gammaproteobacteria > Xanthomonadales > Xanthomonadaceae > Lysobacter_I. Next base: position 83,104 of record CALRWS020000008.1, read on the forward strand.
TTGTCGACCGTGATCGGATTGCCCTGGATGTTGATCGTGCCGAAGGCGGGCGTGATCAGGATGTCGGGCGCGGTGTCGCCGGTACCGAGCTTGAGCAGGGGCACGCCGGACAGATCGCCGCCGACATCCGCACGCTGGCCCAGCCGGTCGGTGATGACGCCCCCCGGCAACCCCAGGAAATGCAGGTTCACGCCTTCGGGCACCACGAACGTATCGCGCTGCACGCTGTTGCCGATCGGGGGAATGACCCGGTCGGTCTCGAGCACGCCATGCCCGGAGATGGTGGTGTACGTGCCCGCACCGTCGCCGGTCAGATCGTGATGGGTGCTGAAGCGCGGCGTGTAGGCGACGCTCTGACCGTTGAGATGCGACGATCCCGACCTGCGGATCTCGCGCTCGTCGACGACTTCGAGCTTGCGCTCCTCCTCGCCGCGTCCGACGCGGACGGTGTGGTCGCCGCCGGTAGCCATGACGGTCGTGTTGTCGTGCCCCTCGGTGAGCGAGACCGAGCCGGACACCGTGCTGCCGTTCTGGATGCCGCCGGACACGCGCCCCTCCACAGGCGGCGCCGGATGGTTGGCTGGATCGATGCGGACGCCATCGATCGCCACGCCATCGCCACCGCGGCCCATGTCGACGACGTTGCGACCGCCTTCGGTCGTCACCGCAGCGTTGCCGTTACCCACCACCCGCGACACCGAACCCTCGACCGCTGTGTGCGGCACCGGCGACGGCACATCGTTGCCCACCTGCTGGCGCGAATCGGAGCGGCCGTCGATGGTCTGGGTCACGCTATCGGCGGTGACGTTGCCTCCGAGATTCTGGGTCTGACGGTTGTTGTCGCCGTCGATCACCGTCTGACGGCGTTCGCCGTTGATGCGCGCCTGGTTGATGTCGATCTGCACGTTGTCGTTGCCGACGATCGACTGCACGCCGCCGTTGACGGTGCTGTTGTCGATGCGCACATCGGTACCGGTGCGGCCCGAGGTGCCGGGATTCTGCAGCTCGATGCGCAGGCCGGGTGTGTCGGTGACCTGCACATTGCCGTTGGCGTCCGGCGACGTGGCCGCGGCTGTCCCCAACGTCTGGCGGTTGCCGGACACCTGCACGTTGCCGCTGCCTGAGACGGTCTGGATCGCGCCGGTCGTGCTGTTCTGCACGTCCACGCCGATGCTGCTGCCGGCCGGCGCGCTGATCGAGATCGAAACGGTGGTTTCGTTGCGCAGCCGCACGCCCACGTCGGGCGCGTCGTCCGGCGCGGGATTGAGCAGGCGCTGGCCCGGATTCGCCGGCTGCAGAGACCGCAGCGCGTCCATCTGCGACTGCAGCTGGCGCACCGGTTCGCCCTGCAGCAGCACGCCGTTCTCGAACGAGCGGCCATGCTGCAGCATGTCCTGCTGGTTCTGCCACAGGTAAGCGGTGCCGACGTAAGCCTGTTCGCGGTCGGCGATGATGGCGTTGTAGTGCGGGCGCGGCTGCCATGCGGACGCGTCCTCGACTTTCAGGTTCGGCAGCCGCTGCTGGGCGTCGGCCAGCAGTTGCCGCGATTCCGGATCCATTTCGCGGAACTGCACCTGCACGTTCACGCCCGCTTCGGCGCGCTCGATGATCGCGCGCGTGGTCTCGGGGTTGCGCAGCTCGCTGACGCTGACCGTGAGTTCGCGCTCGGCGCCGCGGATCAGGCCATCCTGGGCGCGGGCGATGTACGGCAGGCGCGCTTCGGGATCGTTGATCAGCACGCCTTCGCGCGCGGCGTTGGCGGTCAGCTCCTGACGGCGGGCGACGCTGGCGTCGCCGATCACCGCCTCGTTGAGATAAGCGTTGAAGGCGCGCGCGGCGTCGGGCGGCAGCGGCACGCTGATGTCGGCCTTCTGGCTGGAGCCGTCGATCACCGCGCCGGTGCTGAACAATACCTGGTCGTTCACCGCCACACCCTTGGCGTGGATCACCTCGCGCTGCGCGGGATCGTTGCCGAAGAACTCCACCTGGATCCGGTCGCGCTGGATGATCCGCTGCAATTCGTCGTAACCGTCCCTGCCCTCGAACGAGCGGAAGCTCGGCTCGTAGGCGACGATCCGGATCGGCGCTTCGGGATGCATCTGCCGGAAATCGCTCATCGCGTCCAGCACCTGGCGCGCTTCGCCCTGGTTGTTGAAGGCGATGTTGAACACGGTCAGGCCCGGCGACTGTCCGGCGTCGAGGTTGCCGGCGTTGCGGCGGATGAAGTCGGCCTGGGTCTGCAGCGACTGCGCGCCCAGCGCGAGCTGCGGGCTGGGCGTGCCGTCCAGATTGCCGAAGGCCGGGTCGCGCAGCGGCAGGCCGGTCGGTTCGGTCGAGATCGCACGGTTGCGGGTATTGGCTTCGCGATGGATGAAGCTGTCGACCTGGAAGCTGTCGTTGAAGTCCGGCGAACGCACGTCGACATAGCGCGGCGCGATGTCGGACGCTTCGATGCGCTGAGTGACTTCGGTGCCGTTGCGGATGCGGCCGGTCGCGGTCAGATCGCCGTTCTCTCCCACGTTGATGCGATAGGCGCCTTCCATCTCGCGGTCGCGCAGCCGCGCCTCGAAGGTCATTCCCGGCGTCAGCGGCATGCTGATCTCGCCGTCGGGATTCATCGGCAGCATCCGGATCACCCCATGGCGCACATCGCCGAAGCGGTATTCGCCGTCCTCGCCCAGGCGCATGCGGATGTCGGTCGCGCGATTCTCGGGCACGAACACGGTGCGCTCGGGATTGTCAGGATCGACCAGCTGGAAACCGCGCCGGTCCACGCCCGGCTGCCAGCCCGGGGACTGCAGCGCCTGGAACCGCAGGGTCTCGCCCTGATAGCTCACCTCGCGACCGACCGGGGTCACGATCTCGGCGGCGCGCGACTCGGGCACCACGATCGTGCGCTCGGCGTTCTGCGGGTCGCGCAGGACATGACCGTTCTCGTTGCTGCCCGCGGTCAGCCAGGGTTCGCGGCCGTACATCACCGCGTTGCCCGACTGCGCCAGCGTCTGCGGCGTGGTCGCGCGCATCTCGAACATCGCTTCGGCCGGCAGCGCATCCACGCGCTGCCCTTCCGGACGCAGCCGCACCCGGCCGTCCTCACCCACGCCTATCACGTCGAAACGCTGCCCGTTGGGCGCCACCAGCGGCTCGGGCGCGCGCATGCGCTGCTCGCGGTCGATCGCGTGGAAGGGCAGCAGCGGATCGTTCGGCTGCGAGGACGGCGGCAACGACCGCTGATCCGGATTCTGCCGATCAGTCGGCGGCGGATTCTGAGGCGGAGCGTTGTTCGGCGGATCGACACGATCCTGCGGCGGTGGCTGCACCGGCGGCTGAGTGTTGGTCGGCGGATCGACACGGTCCTGCGGCGGCGTCTGCACCGGCGGCTGCGTGCTGTTCGGCGGGTCGACGCGGTCCTGCGGCGGCGTCTGTACCGGCGGTGTCGCGTCGGGTGTCCGGCTGCGGCCGAGGACTTCGTCGGCGCGGTCGTGGATGCGCTGCATCGCCTGCGGCGAGGTGGCCAGATCGATCACGTACTGCTGCGCCCGCTCGACACTGCCGTAATCCCACGCCGGGCTGCCGTCGGCGTTGCGCGCAGGTCCGCGCCCGCCGGCATCCAGCGATTCGCGCAGGGCCTGGGTGTAGGCCGGCCGCGACGGCTCGTCGATGCTGGAGACGGCCGACTGCACCACGCTGTCGAACGCGCGCTGATGCAGTGCCGAGATCGACTGCACCTGGCGGCCGTCGGTCAGGTTGCGGACGTAATCCAGCACTTCCGCCGGCGAATCCTTGCCGGCGGCGTCCAGCGACAGCCGCAGCGCGCGGGCATAGGCCGGCTGCACGTTCTGCGGCAGGTCGTCGACCACATCACTGACGATGGCGGCGACCGCGCGGTTGTGGACCGCGCGCATCGCCTGGCCGTTCGGTGCGCCGTCGAGGTTGTCGATGTACCGCTGCGCCGCGCTCGGGTCGCGGATGTTCTCGGCCTCGAAAGTCTGGCGGTAGGCGCGGGCGTAATAGGCCTCGGTCCCGTCGGGGAACCGGTCCGCCGCGCCGTTCACCACGATGTTCATCGCGCGGTTGTGGACCGCCATCGCCGACGGCCCGCCCGGCGCACCCGCAAGGTTGTCGATGTACTGCTGCGCGCCGTTGGGGTCGAAACGTCCCTGGCCCAGGTAGCCCTGCTCGCTGAGGATGCTCGCCACGCTGCCGCGGTAAGCGTCGCGCACGTTGTCGGGGATCTGGCGCAGCGAATTGTCGACGACGTGGGTCAGTGCGCGTTCGTCCAGCGCCGTGCGGAAGGCGGCTGCATTCGCGCCGGTGAACCCTTGCATGTAGGCCATGCGGTCCTGCGGCGTGTTCGCACCGGCGTCGCGGAAGGTATCGTCCAGCGCGCGCTGGTAGGCGAATTCCACCCGGTCGGGATACGCCGAGACCACCTGCTGCTGCATGGTCTGTTGAGCGATCTCGTGGTAACGCCGGGTCACGGCGTGGTCCGGGTTGTCGTTCAGCCAGCGCGAGAAACCGGCGACTTCCTCGGGCGTGTCGTAGTTGTTGGCGCGCAGCAGCTGGGTGAAGGCTTCGCGGTACGGCTCGCGGTAATTCGCCGGCAGGCCGTTCACCAATTGATCGGTGAGCGTCGCCGCCTGGGCGCTGGGCGACGCGGTGGGGGTGCGCGTACGCGCCGGAATGTCGCCGGCGGACAGATCGTTGGCATCGCCGGCCTGCCCGCGCTGGCGCATCGCCTGCGGACCGTCGTCCAGCGCGCGCAGGGCATCGCCGATGTTGTGGATTTCGCCGTTGCGCAGACGGCGGGCGAGATTGCCGACCGACAGGCCGGCCTCCACCACGTCCGCAGCGTCCAGCGCTATGAACGCGACGCGCACGGTGAGGAAGCCCTTGTGATAATCGTCCAGGCCCGCCGCCTGGATCAGCTGCTGGGCCTCGCGCACCTGCTGCTGCAGCGCCTGCGGCACCCGGTCGAGGTTGCGCAGCATGTCCACCGCCTGCCGCCCGGCCTCCACCGGATTGGAGGCACCGAGAATCAGCCCGCGCCCACCGGTACCCACTTCGTCCAGCACGGCATCCGCGGCGCCGGCGGAGAAGGCCACCGGCCCGCGCTGCCCCTTGAGGGCGTCGAAGACGGTGAACGTGCTTTTGCCGTAGATCTCTTCGACATGTGCCCGGGTGCGCTCCTTCACCGCGTCGAACAGCGGATCGAGCGTGGCCTGTTGCCAGAAGAACAGCGGATTGTCGCGGTCGCGAATGCCCTCCAGGTACTGGAGGAACTGCGGGCCGTCCATGGTGTTGGCTTTTTCCAGCAGCACCTGGGTGGTGCCCAAGGCAAAGGCCGGGGTGACGAAACCGAAGGGCGCGCGGCCCCGCAGCTCGTCCAGGGTCTCGTTGATGAGTTCGCCGGCGCGTCGATAGCCGGCCTCGCCGCCGTTGCGGTCGCGGACCATGCGCTGGATCAGGATCGCCATGTCGTTGGCGGCGGCCAGATCGCGGTTCTGCTGCTCGGGGTTGTTGAGGTAGGAACCGCCGTACTCATCGGCGATCCAACTGGCGGCTTGCCTTCTCTCTGACATCGCGATCACGATCCATGCTTGGCCAGGACGGCTGACCCGTCCCGCACCGCGCCCGCAGTCTAGGAGTGCGGCGAAAGATCAAATTGCGAGCGCTGTCACGATTTTTCCGGGCAAGAGTTCGACGAGAGAAAAACGAGAGATGCATTGCGTCGATCGCAATGCGGAAACGACTTGTGCCCACCTTGTGGGCTCACCGGCGTGCCGGCCGCGGCGGCTTCGGCGATCCGTGCGGGAGCACGCAGTCGGGATCCGCCACGGCGCATCCGCCCTTGCGGCACCCGCCGGCCCGACTCAGCCCTTCACTGCGGCATTGAGCGAATAGATGCCGTGAATCGCGGTTTCCGCCAGCACATGGCCGTGCATGGTGCGGAACACATCGGCGGCCGCGAACGTCGCCGGCAGGTCGAGGCGTTCGACATCCAGCGCGAACAGGCGGAAGAAATAGCGGTGCAGGCGCAGGTCGTGACCCGGCGGGTAGGGGCCGTCGTAGCCGAGATAGTCGCCGCCCATCTGCGCGTCGCCGGCGAACCAGCCGGTGTAATCGTTCAACCCGTGACGCGCGCCGGCGGGGCCGCCAGGCGCCGACTTGCCGCGCGCGGTCACGCCGTCGCTGCAGCTGCCGGCCGCGATCTCATGCACGTCCGCGGAAATGTCGACGAGCACCCAATGCACGAAATCGCCGCGCGGGTGATCGACGGCGATGGGCGTCGCGGCGTCGGCGACCAGCGCGCCGTCGGTGGGCGCATCGGTATCGATGCACAGCAGCGCGAAACTGCGGGTACCGGCCGGCGCGTCGCTCCACCGCAGATGCGGGTTGCGGTTGCCGCCGAAGCCGACCGGCGTGCCCATCGCGAATTCGGCGGGAATGCGGTGGCGGTGTTCGAAACTGTCGCTGGTGATGCGCATGGGGACTCCTGAGTCGAGCGGCCCGAGTTGAACCGACTCGTGAAGATAGATCGCTTCGGATGAATTGTCAGGCGGCATTGCCTGCGACGGCGACCCAGAAGAGCAGTCCGCCCATGATCAGAGACGAAACACCAATCAAAGGCAGGTATCGCAAAGCCCTGGGCACAGCGGACTGCGCAAAGCGATGATGAAGGCGCCATGGCATCAGGGCCATGAAGGCGGTGGAGACAACGAGGATCCAGCCGAACGCCGCGAGCGCCGTGGGATAAGCCGAATCGCGCGCCACAAGGAGCATGGCGCCGCCCACGATGAGTCGTATGGCCAGCTCCACATAGTGCTTGAATGATGTGTCCGCGAAACCGAGCAGAAACGCACGTGCGCTTTGCGGACGAACCAGCGCGATTGCGCCGAGCGCCAGGAAGTAGATGGCGACAGCCGCCACGATTATTCTTGCAACGACGAGAAGCATTGAAGTTCCTTTGGATGTCGCTGACGGCTGTATAAAGCCGCTTCGCAGGGCAGCGGCATACACGTGCGTCAGGATGGGTGAGCGTAGCAATATCCATCAAGACACAATTGTAGAACTTGCCGCGCCGCATCAGTTGCGCCGCTCAGCCCCTCCCCTTGCGCGCAGCGCGGGGGGAGGTTGGGAGGGGGGCGGGCCGCCACGATCAATCAGTAAGCCGGTTTCTCAGCCAGGCAGAATAAGTTGAGCACAGCGATACCCACCGATAAGCAACTGCAGAGCTTCCGCGCTTTGCGCGGGTAACTTTCTTTGTCGCAAAGAAAGTCACCAAAGAAAACTCTCAGTGACGAAGCGAATCTGCCATCGGATGCTTGGCCGGAATTTTTCGATGCGGCATCCTGCCGCGTCGAAAAACGACGCACATCCTGTGCGCCGCCCTCTGGGTCTACGATTATGCGTTGATCCATCGGCTCGGAATGATCGCGTGGACGAAGACCATGAAAAAGGATTCGCAGCATCGTAGGGTGGGGTGAGCGCAGCGATGCCCACCATCCCGGCACGCAAAATGACGCAAGCATTGAACGGAGCAAGAACAGCACGTAGACAACATCAAGCTTTGTCAACGGTTTGGGTGGGCATCGCTGCGCTCACCCCCACCCTACGCTCTGCAAGGGCATTCCTATACACGAATTTTTACCTCTCATTCGGAATAGATACGGTTGCCGACGCCATGATCATATCCATATTGCAAAGTCTTTTAATGCCATATTTCAGCCGCAGATAATCGAGCACGGCATCAGGGTTACGGCGGTCAATATCTGTGTCTGCAATCATGGCCTTTCCAGCAGCTTCTCGTGCGATAGGATCGACCAATCCACTATTCAGCCTACTTGCGAAAGGGCTATCTCTTAGTGCCCTCCATCGTTCGGAAAACGGATTTAAGCACAAGCGAATGGTTGCAGCTCCTTTGTTCGCAGTAGCCAAAAATGCGCCATCTAATTTGTTGTAGCGAAAGAAATCACTATTGTGAAAAAAGAAGCAATCGCGCATGGACTTACTTACATCAAGATTAAACACCTTCGTGGCGCCATAAAGTGTGCTGTATGCCTGACGGTCTTTTGCCTCCCTGTCTAATCCAACTGACGTAAGCCAGACAACACGAGCATCCGGCTCAAGGTCCATCGCTGTAGAGATGAGTTGCCTCTCGGCTTTTCTAACAATTCCTGATATGCGGTTATTTGGACCAAGTGATGCGGTTTTGCCGTGAAACCCTTCGAATTTAAGAGCAAGGTTTCGTTCTGCGACTTGGTCTGGATTTTCGAGCTTAGTCTTCTCTTCAACAAGCAAACGGAATCCGTCAAGTGTCGCAAGCCAGTCAGACTCTTCTTTCTCTGATGTGGGCACAGCCTCAACTTTTGCACCCCAAACGGAAAGTACAGAACGAGCAATAGATTGGTCGGACATGAGCGCCACCTCCTGACATCAACGATATTTAAGAAGGACTACTCCCCCGGATACCCCAACCTCTGCGCCACATCCGACAACAACGCAAACGGTTCGGCCAATGCTTTCGAATACTGCCGCCAATGGCCGAACGGAAAGCGCTGGGTGCCAAGCGCGGATGCGGGCGGAACGCGAATTTCTTCCAGCCCCAGGCCGCCGCCGACTTCCGCGGCGAAGGCTTCGATATCGGCCAAGGCGTGATCAGTGCGCACGAGCTTGTGCGGCTGCAGGTTGTTCTGGTGCAGCGCGACCACGTGCTGCAGCTGGCGGGCGATCCACAGCGCGGCGTCGGTCGGGGTGGTGATGCCGAAGGGCATCGGGCTGCCGAAGGCAATCCATTCCAGCAGCATGTCGCGCGGGTCGCGCAGCGGGATCATCACGATCGCTTCGGGCTGCAGCGGGCGCAGCATCTTCAGCAGCGCGTTGTCCCAGTACGGCAGCCAGTCGATGATGATGCCGTCGTTCACGCCGCGCGACGGCAGCGCGGCGCGCCACTCGGCGAGCAGGCGTTCGGGCGTGAGCGAGCCGTCGTTGAGCGCGGCGATGGTGTCGGGATTCTGCAGCGGATCCTGCGGCGGACGCTGCGAGAAGCGGTCGCCGCGCAGCGGGTAGCCGGCGTGGGCGATCACCGCGGCGACCTTCTCGACGCCCGAGCCCGGCACGCCCCAGAGATAGGCGACCGGCGGGGTGCCGGGCAGCGGCGTCGCGGCGTCCGGCCACGGGCCGCCGGCATGGCCGGGCACGGTCAGCGGCCAGCGCCGCGCGGCTTCGGCGCTGTTGACCGCATGCCAGGTCATCGCGGCCTCGCCGTAACGGCCGGCGCGGTCCTGGGCGTAACCCAGCCACAGCATCAGGCCGCGCTTGGCCGCGTCGTCGGCGGCCTTGGAGATGAGTCCCTGCACATGCGCGACCGCCGCCTCCGGCTGGTCGCGGATCATGCGGTCGAGGAGGCGCATTTCGGCGCTGCTGCGGCCGGGTTCCAGTTCGACGATGCGTTGCGCGAGCGCGTCGACCGCTTCGGCGTCGCCGCGGGCTTCGTGCAGATGCATCGCGGCATCCAGCGCGTCGGTGTTGTCCGGCATCGCCGCGAGCCAACGGTCCATCACGGCTTTGGCCTCGTCGCTGCCCTCGGCTTCGAACGCCAGGCGCAGCTGCCACAGCGAGGTCGCCTCGGGATGCTGCGCCAGCGAGCTTTCCAGGGTGACGCGGGCATCGGCGAAATCGCCGGTACGGCGCCAGAGATCGGTGAGGATCGCCCATGCGCGCGGGTCGCGCGGATCCTCGGCCACCGATTCGCGCAGCAGCGCAAGCGCCTGTTCGTGGCGGCCCAGCATCAGTTCGAGCTCCGCGGTCATGCGCTTCAGCGCCGGGGTCGCGGTCTCGGGGTTGTCCAGCAGCGGCTGCAGCACGTCGCGGGCTTCGTCCGGGCGCTGCTGCTGCAGCAGCACATCGGCGAGCAGTCCGCGCAGGCCGCGCATGTCCGGCGAAAGTTCGATGATCTTCGCGAACGCCTGCTCGGCGAACGCGAACTGCTGCTGGCTCAGATGTGCGAAGCCCAGCGCGTACAGCACCTGCAGATCGTTCGGCATGCGCGCGGCGGCGCGGGTCAGCAGCGTCTGCGCGCGCGCGCCGTCGCCGCGGCGCAGCGCGACCATGCCTTCCAGCGTCTTGACCCACGGGTGATCGGGCTGCAGGCGCGCAGCGGAACGCTGCAGGCGCTCGGCCTCGTCGATGGCGCCGCGACCCACCGCCATCTGTCCCTGCAGGATGTAGGCGTCGAACTGGTTCGGGTTGAGATCGATGGTGCGGGTCAGCGCGGCCTGGGCCTCGTCGAGCTTGTGCTCCTTCAGCAGGAAACCGGCGCGCTGGAAGTGCAGCTCGGCGTCTTCCGGGGCCAGCAGCACGGCGCGGCTGATCGCGTGCTGGGCGGCGGCGGCGTCGCCGTTGGCGCGCTCGGCATGGGCCAGCAGCGCATGGGCATGGGCGTCGTGCGGGGCGCCGGCCACGGCCACGCGGGCCAGCGACAGGGCTTCGGCGTTGGCGCCGCGCCGCAGGGCGGCGAGAATTCGTTCTTGCATGGGAATGTTCTGGGACTGCGGGGCCTGGGCCCGGAACCGTCGATTGTACCGTCCGCGGCCGCAGCGCCGGGCACGCCCTCAGGCGGGCGACCGCGCGTCCACCGCCGCCGACAGCCGCGCCGCGACCCAGCGTTCGGCGTAGCCGTCGAGACGGTTGGTTTCCAGAAAGCCGCAGTGCCCGCCCCACTGCGCGATCTCGATCTTCGCGATGTCCGGCAGGCGCAGCGCATGGAATTCGGCGACCGGAATCACCGGGTCGTCCGCGGCGGTCAGCAAGTCGGCCGGAACGTCCAACTCGGCCAGACGCTCGCCGGCGATCGAGTAACCGTTGAAGTAATCGTCGAGAGTGTCGAAATCGGTGTGCCGCTCGACCATCCAGCGGGTCAGGTCGCGCATGCCCAGCTTCAGCACGCTGTCGTCGAAATCGTAGAACTGCGGGAAGTTGTCGCGCTTGCGGCGCAGGGACGCGCGCCAGCTCTGTTCGAAATAGCGGATGTAGAACGGCAGACCTTCCTCCATCCGGGTCATGGTCAGGCCCGGATCCAGCAGCGGGCAGACCGCCGCGGCGTGCACCAGCGGCAGCCCGGCGGCACGCGCGCGCATCGCCACCCGCAGCGCGAAATTGCCGCCCAGCGAATAACCGGCGACCACCATCGGCCGCGGCGAACCATCAAGGAAGCGGTTGGCGACATCGGTCGCCGCGTTCATCACTTCATCGATGCGATTGGAATGGAACAGCGCCTGATTCAGATGATGGGTATCGCCGTGATCGCGGAAATTCAGCCGGAACACCTCGAACCCGGCGCCCAGCAGATGCGCCGCGGTCAGCCGCATGTAGCTGGATTCGGCGCTGCCTTCCCAACCGTGCAGCAGCAGCGCCAGTCCGCGCGGCGCCACGCCCGGCAAACGGCTGTGCACGCCCTCCAGGCGCACCCCATCGCCGCCGTCGACGATGTAGGGCTTGCTCACCGCACCGCTGCGCCGCAGCAGCACCGCGCCGCGCGCGCGCCGCAGCGGACTGGTCGCGATCAGCGACTGCAGATGCGGGCTGCGCAGCCAGCGTGGGGGGTTGTAGGGGGAGGAATGCGTCTTCATCCGCAACTCCGCCCTGTCATTCCGAGCGCAGCGAGGAACCTGCTGTTGGCATTTGAAGCGTGGAACAAGCGGGTTCCTCGCTGCGCTCGAGATGACGGTAGACGGGCCTTCATCCCTCCCCCATCGCCTCCACGATCCGCGTCCTGGCGGTGTCGGCGAGTCTCCTGCGGCCTTCGGCGTCGCCGGGAAGGATCGGTTCGAGGAATACGACTTCGGCGTTGCAGCCCGGTTCGCCGAGCAGACGCAGCACATTGGCGGCGAAACTTTCGGTCGGGCCGAACGCGACCACGGTCTGCCGCGAGGCGCCGTCGCCGTAGCGCAGCGCCACCGGCTGCACCGGCACTTCGGCTTCCACCGCGGCCAGGAAAATGCGCGCATGGAACGGGCCGATCTCCTCGCCGCCGCGGGTACGGCCTTCGGGGAATACTCCGATGGCGCGACCTTCGCGCAGCCGCGCCAGCATTTCGTGAAGCACGCCGCCGAGGGATTCCTGGCTGCCGCGCTGGTGATAGATGGTTTCGCCCATGGTCGCGAGCCAACCCACCACCGGCCAGCCGGCGATTTCGCGCTTGGCGACGAAGCCCATCATCCGGTAGCTGTGCAGCGCGGTGATATCGATCCAGCTGACGTGGTTGGCGACGAACATCACCGCGCCTGGCAGCGGCGTGCCGACGCGGCGCATGCGGAAGCCGAAGACCCGCAGCAGGCCGCCCTGCCACCAGCGGACCATGCGGTGACCGAGGCGGTCATCGCCGATAAGAATGCCACCAAACGGCGGCGACATCAGGATCAACGTGATCGGCAGATGCACCAGCGCATGCCACGCCAGCATCGGCGTACGCACGGAATAACGCAGCAGCCTGGCGGCGCGCGCAGCGGGGGTGGCATCGGTCATGACGCCACCATACCGAAGCGGATTAGAGCTTTGAACCATGTCGGATGCGGGGACGTACGCGAGGGATCAGAACGCGGGATCAGGCGCGTTGCGCGATCACGGCGAGGGTCAGCCGCGAGACGCAGATCAGGCGACCGAAGTCGTCTTCGATGCGGATTTCCCAGACCTGGGTGCGGCTGCCGACGTGCAGCGGCCGCGCGGTGCCGGTGACCCGCCCTTCGCGGATGCCGTTGACGTGGTTGGCGTTGATCTCGATGCCCACGCACAGATGGTCGGGGGCGCAGCACAGCATGCCGGCGCTGCTGCCCAGGGTCTCCGCCAGCAGCACCGAGGCGCCGCCGTGCAGCAGGCCGTACGGTTGGCGGGTGCGGGCATCCACCGGCATGGTGGCGCGCAGGTAATCGGGACCGATCTCGGTGAACACGATCCCCAACGGCGCCATGGCGGTGTCGGTGGACATCGCGTTGAGCTGTTCGAGCGTGGTGCTGCGGCGGAACGGACTGGAAGCGGAGGCTGCGGGGGTACTCATGGCGTCAGGATAACCGAGCCTGCCGGCGGCGGCCCGGCCGCAGGCGCATGGGAGAGATGTCATGCGCTGCGGTCGGGACGCATCGAAGCGGTTCGGGGCTGACGCGGCCGGGCCGTGCGGCCGGACCATGTCGCTGGACTCAGCGGCAGCGGAAGCGGGCCTGGCCCCAGTCGCTGGTGTAGCGCTTGTCCTGGGCATAGCCGCTGCTGGCGCCGTAGCCGATGCCGAAATCGCGTTCGCGATAGCGGGCCGAAGAAGGGTTCGACTCGACCTGCGACAGCACGGCGACCGGCGTGCGCGGGGCGAGTGAGGCGTGGGTCTGCGAGGTGTTCATGGTGATCCTGAGAGGTTCGTGCGGGGGATGACTTGCGGGCGTTGCGTGGTGGATGCGGATCTGGACACTGGTGGAACGGAAGCGGGTGACCGGGCCGATCAGGCGCAGCGGAAGCGGATCTGGCCCCAGTCGGTGGTGTAGCGCTTGTCCGCGGCGTAACCGCTGCTCTTGCCGTAGCCGACGCCGAAGCTGCGCGCGCCATAGGTGCGGCGGGTCTTGCTGGCGATGGAGACGACGTTGTTGGTGGTGTCGGCCGAGGTGTGGGTGGTGGTGGTGGAGACGTTCATGGCGGGTTCCGTGTGTGCTTGTGATTTGGTGTGTTGGTAATCTACAACACCTACCTACCAAAACAGACATGCCGGAAGTCACCCCACTCTCGCCACGGGTCCAAGTGATTGTTTTTATTGATTTTCGACATTTTCCGAGCCGACGAACGGTCGCAATGAGCCCCGCCTGACTCGCCGATGAGGCAGGTTCTGGGGGAACGATTGCGCAGATTCAGGCCACATCCGGCATGCATCGAGCGGCTCTGGCGATCTGCGGAGTGATCGGACAGGCCGCGATGGCGGCCATGCGTCCGCCCCGGATCAAGTCCGGGGCAGGCTTTACAGAATCGGGGCCAATCCCGCGCCGAACGCGGTGAAGATCCGCGTCAGCGGCCGGATCACCGGCGCCACTTCCGGGAAATCGCCCACCGGCTCGTAACAGCGGCGGAATTCGGGATCCCGCGGGGAGATCGGCTCGGGGCAGTCCGGGCCGGGCTTGAACTCGTAGCTGGTGGCGTAGCGCACCGGCCAGAAATCGAACAGCGGCAGCAGCTCGGATATTTTCGACAGCGAGTATTCCAGCCCCGAGAACACCGGCGGCTTGTCGCGGCGCGCGATCATCCATGCGTTGGCCGGCAGCATGTCGCGCTCGATGCTGGCGGCCAGCGCGCGCGCGAACGCCGGGTCTTCGATCACCACCACCGATTCGGTGTTGTAGGTGTCGCCCCGTGGGTCGAAGTTGTGGGTGCCGATCACGCCGACGCGTTCGTCGATGACCAGCGACTTCGCATGCAGGCCGAAGCGCACCCCGCCGCGCTTGAGCGGCACCTGTTCATTGGCGCCGCGCTTGGAGTAGCGCAGCGCGGAGTATTCGCGCGCCAGCGGCGTGGGCCGGTCGGGTGAGCGGCTGCCGCCGATGTCCGGCCCGTCCGAACCCGAGGCCATGCCGCTCGACGACCCGGCACCGGACGAGCCTCCAGCCGAGGATCCCAGTCCCGAAGAACCGGTCAGTGCCAATCCACGCGGCTCCGCTTCGGCCGGCAACGCACCGAACCTGTCCAGCACGATCGGCGTGCCGTCGTCCTGCCACGCGATGCCGACGGTGCCGGTGGCTTCCACGTCGATCGGCGCGTCCTGCGGGAACGGCTTGAATTCGTAGATCTCGAATTTGAAATCGCGCAGATAGCGGCGCTTGTACTTGTACGACAGCGCGTAGGGAATGAAGGCGTCGGTGGCGGCCAGGCTGTTGGTGGACACGATCACCCGCGGCGGCGCGTCGCGCAGCTGCAGCTCGCTGAACATGCGCTGCGCCGGTTTCGACAGCACCAGATACGGCGTCTGCAGCAGTACACGGCTTTCTGAGGACACGATCAGGTCGCGCAGCAGCCGCGACGACACGCCGGAGCGCAGTGTCTCGGCCTGGTGCTTGCGCGGAGAGTCGCCGATGTAGCGCAGCGACCGTACCGGCATCGCCGCATCGACCAGACGGCTGCGCACCAGCGCGGCGTCGTCGGCGTCGCGACCCATGGCCTCGATCCGCTGCGGCCGCTCCGGTGCCGGGTGGTCCACCGCCGGCACGCCCTGGCGCAGCACGAGGCGGCCAACGTCCGTCAGCCGGGTCACGGGCCGGCTGAGCGGCGCTTCCCAGAAGGATTCGAAATGCGCGTCCATGCTGGCGATCGCCGGACCGGCGACGAGGATGTCACGATCGCGGAAGTTGTAGGACGCGTCCCAGTCGTAATAGTCGTTCTGGTAATTGCGGCCGCCGGTGATGCCCACCAGTCCGTCCACCATCAGCAGCTTGTTGTGCATGCGCTGGTTGAGCCTGCGCCAGCAGCAGGCGGACGCCAGCGCATACATCGGGTAGCTGATCCGCGCCCGCCCCAGCACCGGGTTGTAGATACGCATCTCGAAATTCGCGTGCGCGCCGGCCAGCGCCGCCAGGGTGTCGACGCGCCGCAGCGCGGCCAGCTGGTCGACCAGCAACCGCACCTTCACCCCGCGCCGCGCCGCGATCAGCAGCTCGTCGAGAATCAGATGGCCGGCGTCGTCCTCGTCGAAGATGTAGGTCTGGATATCGATGCTGCGGGTGGCGCCGCGGATCAGATCCAGACGCGCCAGCAGCGCGTCCTGGCCGTAGTCGAGGATCAGCGCGTAGTGCTGCGTGCCGGAAGGTGCGGGCACGATGCGGGCAGCATCGACCGTCGCGGGCGCGGCGGGCGGCGGATCGACGACCGGCACGGCCGATTCGGGCGCCGAAGACGCCACCGGCACCGCAGACGGATCGGCGATCGGCGTGGACGCTGGCGCGGGCATGCCGCCGGCGGCACGCATGCCCAGTTCCAGCAGCGGCGACGGCCGCGCGCAGTTGTCGGCGCGGCCGCAGGTGTTCTCGGTGCTGCGGGCGGCGGCGACCAGCGTGTCCACCTGCCGCTGCTGCGGGGCGGACAGCGAGGCGCAGGCGGTCTGGGCGAGGATCACCGCAAGCAGGCACAGCGCGCGCAGTGGTGTCATCGGTCGAGCTTCACTCGTCGCCCTCGCGCACGCGCAGCCGCAGCACGAAGCGGACATGATCGGACACCGCCAGGATCCAGCGGTCCACGCCGTAATCGGTGCGGCGCACGCTGCCGCTGGCGAGCACGTCGCAGTCGTACGCCGGTCGCGCGCATTCGCTCTTGAGAATGATGAAGGTCTCGCGCCGCGTCACGTCGCGGATGGTCAACGCGCCGGTGAGCTTGCCGCCGTCCGCGATCAGCGCCGAGGCGTACGGGTCGGATACGAATGTCACGTCGGGGAAGCGGTCGGCTTCGAAAAAGCCCTCGCCGCGGGTCATGCCGGTGTAGTTCGGGTGGCCGACGATCTCGACCTCGCGCGCGGACATCCGCAGATGTACCCGATAGCGGCCGTCGTCCAGGGTTTCGATGCGCCCGTCGAAGCGCGGGAACCGCCCCTGCAGCCCCTGGCCCCAGCGGGTTTTCAGGGTGAAGCCGATCCGGGTATGCGCGGGATCGATATCGGCGGCTTCCGCCGTCGCGGTCGCGGCCGCGACCACGCTGGCCGCGAGCAACAGGGCGAACAGCGGCGTAGCGGAGATTCCCGCGTAATTCACGGCCACCAGAACGCGGAAAGGCTGGCGACGCCCGGCTCCACTGCGGCATCGGTCGGGAAATCCAGGACCACCACGCTGCCGGGCGGCATGCCGCGGTAGTCGCCGGACTGGCCGCTGTGCATCAGCGCGGCCAGGCGCTCCAGGCCCGGGTTGTGGCCCACCAGCATGAGTCGTTCGACGTCGTGATGCTCGTCGACCAGTTCGGCCAGCGCGCCGGCGGTGGCTTCGTAGATGGCGTCGACGAGGCGCTGTTCGACGAAACCGACGCCGTTGCCCAGCACCGCTTCCAGGGTCTCGCGGGTGCGCCGTGCGGGCGAGCACAGCACGCGGTCGGGCACGAGGCCCTGCGCGGACAGCCAGCGCCCGGCGGCCTCCGCCTCGGCCAGACCCTCCGCGGACAATGCACGATCGACATCGGCTTGCCCGTCGCTGACGGGTTCGGCATGGGCGTGGCGGAGCAGGATCAGGGTTCGCATGTGCGCTTCAGTCTTCGGCCCGGGATGATGTGGGTGAGCTTAGCGCGAACCGTCGACGATCGGGACCGTCGAACTGCCCTGTGGGAGCGACGGAAGTCGCGATGGCGTGCAGAAAGTCTTTCCGTCATCAATCGCGGCTTCCGCCGCTCCCACAAGTTGCCCCACATCCGTCGCTCCAATAAAAAGCGGATCGCGCGGCGCTCAACCGGTGGCTTCCGGCAACCGCCGCAGCGCATCGCGGAAGAACAGCCGATCCGCGGGGGTGAGTTCGCGCAGGCGCCGACGCAGCCGCGCCGCGGCCTCGGCGCTGCGCTGCGCGTCGCCGTCGTGCGCTTCGTACCACGCCACTTCCAGCAGTACGTTGGCGCGCTGCAGCGCGTCCACCTGGACCCGGCCGGCATCGACATCGGCCTGCATCGTCGTCGCCAGGCCGCGCCAGCTGGTCCACGGCACGGTCAATTCGATCGGCGCGATCCGCGCGCGGAATTCCTCCATCGGGATCACCGGCCAGCGGCGGAAGGCATCGGCGCGCGGATGCGGCGCTTCCGGACCGCCGCCGCGCGCCATGCGCAGCAGGTAGATGGTGTTCCAGCAGCCGCCGCCCACGCCGTGACGGCCGCTGAGCCACGCGGCCAGCCCGATCCATTTCAGCGGATGGCCGTCGTCGCTGGGCACGTCCAGCCCGCAGCGCTGGAACAGCCACAGCGACCAGCCCAGATTGCTCGCGGTGGAGGCCGCGGCATCGAACAGTTCGGCCTCGTTGGCCAGCGCCAGCGCCGCGCGGTAGTAGAGCAGCGCGGTGCGCGCGGCCCCGGTGCGCTCCGCCGGCTCGGTGCCTTCGTCCAGCGCCATCGCCCGGTGGATCAGCGCCTGCAGGTTGGCGTGTTCGCAGCGCACCCGCGGGTGGTACTGGAAGAGGCCGGTCCAGCGCGGATCCTCGGTGGCCTGGCGCAGGATCTGCCGCGCCGCCTGCGGGTCGCGGCCGGCGTAGGCGCACCACGCCTGCACGATCGCCGCCATCGCCCCCAGCCAGGCGTGCTCCGGGGCCTGTTCGTCGTGCCAGTGGCGGGCCAGTTCGGCCAGCACCGCGCGCGCGGCGTCAGCGTTGCCGGCGCGGCGCCAGACCATCGCCTGCTGCAGCAGCGCCAGCGCCTGCAGCCACGGGTCCGGCGCCAGGGTCTGCGCGCGGCGGTAGCCGGCCAGGGCGCCGTGGTCGCGATCCAGGATCAGCCGCCCGTCGAGCATGTCGCGGCGCGCGCCGGCCCAGGCGTGCCAGTAGTCCGGGCTGGCGGTGCTGACCGATTCCGGCCCGGCCACGCTCCGCGCCGCGGAGGCCGCGCCCAGCCACGCCACCACCGCATCGACGCCCGCCGGGGCGTCGTGCAGCGCGATGTCCAGCCGCGCGGCTTCGCCATCGGCCAGCCAGTACGGGCCGCGATTGCGCCCCGCCAGCGGCAGCAGGTCCGGGGCGCGGCTGCGGTCGGTGCCCCAGCCCACGCGCAGCCCCAGGCGCGCGAAGTCGGCGTAGGCGCGGCTGATCACCATCCGCAGGTTGCGGGTATTGGCGAACTGTTCGCGCAGTTGGGTCTCGCGCAGCCAGCCCTCGCCGGACTGCGCCGCCAGCCACAGCCGCAGCAGGATCCACAGCGACTGGTGCCGCACCGGCTGCCCCTGCACCCGCGGCGGCGTTCCCAGCTCGATCTCGATGCGGTCTGTCGTCGTGCGGCAGGGGGGCGTGCGGCTCAAAGTCATGCGCTCGTGTTTCGTGCGGATGTGGTGGCGCAGTCTGGCACGCCCGGACGGGCGCGGTGACAGCCGTTACGGCCGTGACGCGCGCGACATCGCCACCGCTTGGGATGACCGCGCGACGCGACGACACTGCGACGCACGCCCCGCCACTGGAGTTGCCCGATGTCACGATTCATCCGTCTCTGCACCACGCTCGTCGTACTGACGATGCTGTCCCCCACCCTGTCCGCGACACCGCCGACGAAAGATGCCGCAACGCAGACCGCCGCTGCGCGCTTCGCCGATTACGGCCACCCCGGCACCTTCCTGTTGCAGCGCGACGGCGCCGCGCCGCAGATCCTGCACGACGATGCCTGGGCCGCGACGCCGCTGCGCCCGGCGTCCACGTTCAAGGTGATGCTGTCGCTGGTCGCGCTCGAGACCGGTGCCCTGCGCAGCGCGGACGAAGTGGTGAAGTGGGACGGCAAGCGCTATCCCAGCCAACCCGGGTGGCAGAAGGACATGGCGCTGCGCGAGGCGATGCAGACCTCCAGCGAAAACTACTTCGGCACGCTGGCCACGAGCATCGGCCACGAACGTCTGGCCGAATGGGTCCAGCGCGTCGGCTACGGCAACGGTCGCGTCGGCACCAACCCGCCCCGCATCTGGCACGACGCCGTGCTCACCGTCACCGCGCAGCAACAGCTCGCCTTCATCGATCGCCTGCGCCGCGGCGATCTGCCGTTTTCGGCGAAGACCATCGCCACGGTGAAAGCCGCGATGCTCGATAGCGAGATCAATGGCCGGCGGATCTACGGCAAGACCGGCACCCATTTCGACGACGGCATCGGCAACGCGTGGTGGATCGGATGGGTGGAGGGCGGCCAGGCGCCGGCAGCGAGTTTCGTGTTGGGCATCGAATTGGAGAAGATGGACGACCGCACCAATCGCATCGCACTGGGCAAACAGTTACTGCGGGATGCGGGCGCGTTGCCCGCAAAGTAATGGCATTGATTGCTTGACCATCGCTCTTGTGGGAGCGGCGGAAGCCGCGATGATTGAGGCAAGGCTTTCGGTTGCCTATCTCGGCTTCCGCCACTCCCACAGAACCAATGAACTCCGCGCCGCAAAGTGGCTTCGGCTTGAATGAAGATGGAGGACCGCGCCAAAAGCATCGCGCTGGGCACACGGTTTCTACGGGATGCGGACGTGGTGCCGATGAAGTAATGACTTGGCTCATGCAATAAAAATTAGAGCAGCAATGAAAGACTTGCTACCAGACAGGCTTGCTTTTATGCATCGTATTCGATACTTCTTGCATGATTTTCCATGCAGCAATGGCCTCTGGCTCTTTGCGGAAACCAGGATTCGAATATCCATAAGCACGGTAGCGCGCACCATCACGAATTTCGACGACCATCGCTACACCGTCGTTCACTTGAAGCTCGGGTTCTGGCAATTCGGATTCGTCGGGAAGTCGGTAGATCCCCAAGTCGATCAGCCTTTGGTGAATTCGGCTCCAGTTTTGACGCCACCGAAACTGAGAAATGCACGTTTCCGTTTCTATTCCCTGCTTCCAATCGGCGCAGCCTTTGAGAATGCCGGCACGAAGTTCCTGTGCATCTTCTGCCGGCAAGTCCGAGATCCTGAAAGAATTGATGACATCTCCTGTCACCTCGCCGTCGGCGCCAACGCGCAAGCGCATCATCCGCTCGATGCGCAAGATGCCGAAGCCAATCCATATCCGAATCTCGCGCTGTCCCTCCGGGATTGGCGACTCTCCAAGAATCCCGATCTGTGCGACGCGCGCCCGATCATCGGTGAACTGCAACAAAAAAGGACGCTCATGAGCGTCTGGCTCCAAAGCAACTGCCGCGGCTGACCACATCAAACCTAAAAACAAGCACGACAACGACAGTAATCTCACCCGAGCAATCACCCCTTCCTCAACCACTTCAACAACGGCGCCCAGTCTTCCTGATGCTCGCGCACCTGCTGCGAGTGGTAATCGAACAGGCTGCGGCCCAGGCCGACCAGCATCACGTAGGCCTGACTGTCGCGCAGCTGCGCGACCACGGGATACGGCCACTGCTGCAGCAGCTCCACCGCCTGCTGTGAGGCGTTGGTCCACGGTTTGAGACGGTTGCCGACCAGGCCCACGCGCAGCTGGCCGCGGCGTACGCGCGGGTGCTTGGCGATGGCGTTGAGGAAGGGCACGGTGGCGTCGATGTCCAGCGTCGACGGGAGAACCGGCACCACCAGCGCGTCGGCGTGTTCGAGGAAGGCTTCCAGGCTGTCGGCGGTGGCGCCGGCCGGCGCGTCGATGACGGTGCGCTGGGTGTCGTCGGGAATCTGCTTCAACCATGCCTTGCGGGTGCCGTCGATCGGCAGCACCGCGGTTTCGAGATCGGACCGGCGTTCGGCCCAGCGGGTGGACGACCGCTGCGGGTCGGCGTCGATCAGGACGGTGCGGTGCCCGTCCAGGGCCGACTGTGCGGCGAGATGCGTGGCGATGGTGGTTTTGCCCACTCCGCCCTTCGAGCTGGCGACCAGAACCGTTTTCATCGGCACCTCCGCAGTGAAGAGCCCGCAGCTTAGCACCGGAATTGCTTGGCGCGGGCAAGTCTCCCCGCGGCGTTTCCATGCGAATCAATCACTTGGAATCCGCAGCGCACGGCGATGACCCGCCTTTGCTATCGTTTTCGCTGCTTTCGGGGGATTTCACCCTTTCCTTAGGACACCATGAGCGGCTTGCAGGACCTTGTGGCGCTGATCCGCGCCGATACCTCACTGATCGTGATCGAGACCCCGGACGAACCGCGGGTGGTCGAAATGTTCCGGCAATCCTTGATGCATGTCTGGCGGGCGCTGTTCCGCTGGTCCATCACCGAGGGCCTGCGCCGCATCGACATGGACCGCGAGGACGAGGCCGACGTGGCCCCGGACGCCGGCGCCACGCTGCAGGCGATCTACAAGTCCGACCAGCGCAGCGTGTTCCTGCTGCTGGATTTCGCGCCGTATCTGAAATACGCCGGCACCCAGCGCCAGGTCCGCGACATCCTGCAGCGTCGCAACTGCCTGCCGCACGTGCTGGTGCTGGTTGGCAACAAGGTCGAGCTGCCCGAGGACCTGGAAGCGCACGCGGTGCGCTATCGCCCGCGCCTGCCCAACAGCGACGCGATGCTGAAGCTGGTGAAGGAAGAAGCCGCGTCCTACGCCCGCGAGCACGGCGGCAAGCGCGTGGAAGTGGACGCCGAGGCGGTCAAGCAGATCGTGCGCAACCTGCGCGGCCTGAGCGAAACCGACGCCCGCCGCATCACCCGGCACCTGATCTTCCGCGACGGCGTGTTGAACGCCAACGACCTCCCCGAACTGGCGAAGCTGAAGTTCGAGCTGATCAACCGCAGCGGCCACCTGCACTACGAATTCGACCCGGTGAAGCTCGATCACGTCATTGGCGCGAAGCGGGTCAAGCGCTGGATCGAACTGCGCCGCAGCGCCTTCGTCGACGGCAACGCGCCGCCGGGCCTCGACCCGCCCAAAGGCCTGCTGCTGCTCGGCGTGCAGGGCTGCGGAAAATCGATGCTGGCCAAGGCCATCGCCGCCGGTTTCGGCGTGCCGCTGCTGCGCCTGGACTTCGGCGCGCTCTACAACAAATTCCACGGCGAGACCGAGAAGAACCTGCGCGACGCGCTGGCCTCGGCCGAACAGCTCTCACCGTGCGTGCTGTGGATCGACGAGGTGGAAAAAGGCCTCGCCAGCTCCGGCGGCGAAGACGGCGGCGTGTCCCGTCGCGTGCTGGGCACCTTCCTGACCTGGCTGGCCGAACGCAAGTCGCCGGTGTTCCTGGTCGCCACCGCCAACCAGGTCCACGACCTCCCGGCCGAACTGCTGCGCAAGGGCCGCTTCGACGAGATCTTTTTCGTCGACCTGCCCAGCGCCGAGTCCCGCGCCGCTCTGTTCGCGTTGCATCTGCAGCGCCGCAGCGTGGACGCGGCGGGCTTCGATCTGCCGGCGCTGGCCACCGCCGCGGATGGATTCTCCGGCGCGGAGATCGAACAGGTCATCGTCGCCGCGCTCTACTCCGCGCATGCGGTGAATCAACCGCTCAGCGAATTCCAGCTGCGTTCGGAATTGAAGAATACGCGGCCGCTGTCGGTGCTGATGAGCGAGCAGGTCGAAGCGCTTCGCGAGTGGGCGGGGCCAAGGACGGTGCCGGCGGATTGAAGCCGCCCCGCACCTCATCGCCGACATCGAGCCAGCGAGATAGGCCGCTTCATGAAATTCGTACACCCACTCCCGACACGAAAGACGCGGTTGCCAGCGGGGGATACGTCACCCGACAACGACCTCGCACGCATCACCGCAGCCACCCACCGGTGGCGTTGGTCCCTCAGCGGTGCGGCTGCGGTCGGCATGAAGAAGATCGCCGATCAGCGCCCCTAACTTCAGGTCGGCGACCTGACCGAACCAGTGCCCGCGGATCATGCCTAGCTGGTCGATGACGATCAGCGTCGGCGTGCCGCGCATGCCGTAGGCGCACATCGTCTGCGGCATGCCTTCGGTGCTGTGCGAATCGACGCCGACCGGATAGCCGATGCGGTATTCATGCAGAAATGCGCGCAGCGACACCGGCGTCATCGCGTCGTGATGCTCGAACACAGTATGCAGACCGATGACCTCCACTGCCGATGAAGGAAAGGCTGCACGCACGCGTGCGGCCTGCGGTAAACCGTGGGATACGCAGCCCGGGCAGAGCATCTGGAAGGCTTCAATCACTACGACCTTTCCGCGCAGGGTCGAAAGCGTAGGCGGCGCGGCGGTATTGAACCATTGGCTGACAATGAGTTCGGGGGCTGCGCCATGGCTGGATGGATGTTCGGAGTTCATACGCGTCGACCTCGGAATGGGACAGCGGCGCGACGATCGCGAAGATCGTCGCGCCGGTGCGAAAAGACGCTATGCGGCGCGGGCGAGCTTCACCGCCGGGAAATCGACCGGCGTGGCGAACGCGACGTTGACGTAGTTGGTGAAGAGGTTCAGCGCGACGTGCGCCATGATCTCGACGAGATCCTCGTCGTCGAATCCTGCTGCGCGTACGGCTTCGAGGTCCTGTGCGGAGACCTGGCCACGGTCGGACACGAGCTTCAGCGCGAAGCGCAGCGCCGCTCCGGCTTTCGGATCGGCGGAACGGCCGGCCTGCGCCGCCTGCATCTCCTCGGCGCTGGCACCGGCCTTTCTGCCCAATGCGGTATGCGCGGCCAGACAGTATTCGCAGGCGTTACGGTCGGCGATCGCCACCGCGATCTGTTCGCCCAGCGCGGGGGGGAGGCGCCCGCCGCCCAGCGCGCCGAACGCGCCCCACATGCTTTTGAGCGCAACCGGCGAATTGGCGACCGCACGAAACATATTGGGCACCGTTCCGAACGCGGCGTGGACATCGTCGAGCAGCGCCTTGCGGTCTGGGGTGGTCTGATTGCGGTCGATCAAGGGAACACGGTTCATCGTTGACTCCAGTGGGGATGGGAAAGGAAAGGTTGATTCATTCGCTCACGACGCCCGGCAGGGACAGATCCCCCGAGGCGACCTTGAACACATCGCTCACGCACAGCATCGGGCTGTGCACGCTGGCGTTGACCCGCAGCGCCGCGGCGACACCGTCGTAACGGGCGGCGCGTACCGCGCCGATGTCGTCGAACGGCACGCGGACTTCCAGCGAGTCGCGCGCGAACCGCGGCTGCCAGCCCGGGCTGTCGATCAGCAGCGGCAATCCGGGCCATGTCTTCGGCAGGCGCGGTTTCGAGCCCTCGGGAATGTCGACCACCTTCAACGCGCCCTTGCCGCAGGCTTCGTCAGGGGTCAGCACGACCCAGTGGGAATGCCAGAGGTCGCCGTCGTTGGCCGCATCGCCGTCGCCGTTTTCGTCGAACAGCGGGGTGTCGTCGAAATCCGGATGCGCGGTGACCGCGAACGCGAGAATGCCAGAAGCGGCTTCGAAACCGACCGTCGCCGGGTCGAGGGTCGTGGGCCAGACATAGGAAAACACACTGCTGCCGGCGAGCTTGCCCGACTTGGCCGGCCGGGAAGCGCCGGCATTGCCGGAAACCGCGATGTGGAAGACCGCCACATTGCCTTCGGTGCGGATACGGGTGTGAACCAGATCGAACGGCGCCGATGTCGCCTTGCCGGGCGCTGATGAGATGCCGCCGGCATGCACGCCGTCATGGGCGTTCGCAGGAGGAGACACTGTGGCGGTGGCGCATACGCCAAGGATGCAGGCGGTAAACAGGGAGAATCGCATGGGACTGTCCTCGAAGGGAGCGATGTCGCATCGACATCGCGTGGAGGACATTCTTCCGCAAACCTTTGTACTTATTGGTACGATAAGTTCATTTTTTCGACCATTAAGTACAGAATATGGACCGGCTCTCCGATCTCTTCGACCGTTTCCGCATGCGTGCCCACCTGTTCCACAGCGGCCGGCTGTGCGGCATCCAGGATTTCGAGGCAGTCCCGGGCCGCGGCTTCCTCCATATCCTGCGGCAGGGCGCGCTGGAGGTGCGAGAACCCGGGCCGGGCGGGCGGGCGGCGGGCTTTTCCATCGACCAGCCCAGCCTGCTGTTCTATCCGCGCGCCAGAGCCCATCAGTTCCGCCACCGGCTGCAGGACGGGTCCGACTTCACCTGCGCCAGTATCGAATTCGAGGAGGGCGACCGGCACCCGCTGGTGCGCGCGCTGCCGAACGTGCTGGTGGTGCCGCTGGACGCCATCGACGGTCTGGACGACGTGCTGCGGCTGCTGTTCGCGGAAACCGATCGCGTGCGCTGCGGTCACCGGCTTGTCGCCGACAAGCTGTTCGAAGTGGCGATGATTCAGTTGCTGCGCTGGGCGATGGACCATCCCGAGCGGCTCGGCGTAGAACGCGGTCTGATCCACGGCTTCGCCGATCCGCAGCTGGCCAAGGCGCTCACCGCGATGCACGCCGCGCCTGGCGAAGCGTGGTCGCTCGCATCGCTGGCGTCCGCGGCCGGCATGTCGCGCACCGCGTTCACGTCGAAATTCAGGCGTGTGCTGGACACCACGCCGGCGCAGTATCTGGCCGACTGGCGGATCGCGGTCGCGAAGCAGCAGCTGGACCGCGGCCGGCGGCTGAATCTGATCGCGAACGAACTGGGCTACGCCAACGCCACCGCGCTGTCGCGCGTATTCCGCGAGCGCGTCGGCGTGTCTCCGCGCGATTGGCTGGCGCGGCAGCGCGAGGCCTCATGATAGAAAGGCCGTTGCCATCGAAGGCATCGTCGATCCAGAACGTAAGCTGCGGGACATATCGACGGCAGGCCGGGGGGTCGAGGCAAAGTCGCGCGCTGCCGACTTCTGAAAAACACCCCCACCCCAGCCCTCGCCTTCGCTGCGCGAAAGGGAGGGAGCAAATCGCGATTCCGACGATTCAACACGCTCGCTGATGAGGTTTTCCTTCTCTCCGCACAGCGGGGAGAAGGTGGCGCGCAGCGCCGGATGAGGGGCCAACGCAATCGCAATGCTTCCCGAAGAGCGCCCCTCTGGGCCTGCGGCAATCCTCTCCCCGCGCGAGGCACGGGGAGAGGGAACATCTTTGGGCTTGCTGCGCGACATGGAAACTCCTGCACGAACGTCAGCGCCTTACGGGCAGGAACGTACTCTTGCGCAGCAGCGCCGCCGAGATCAAAAATGAACCTCCTCGGGACATCCACTTCCATGAACATACTCACGCGCACGGCGCTTCTCTTCCTGCTGGCGCTGTCACTGCCCGCCCTCGCCCAGCCCGCCGCGCACTCTTTCGCGTTCCCGCGCGAAGCCGCGAGCGACGACGCGCTGCTGGCGAAGACGATGCCGGCATTGGCGGTGGCGGTGGCGCAGGTCCATCGCGACGAAGACCCGGACCGCAAGCGCGTCGCGCGTTTCCGCCTGCAGATGGTGGCGGGCGATATGGTCGGCGCCATCGCGACCATCCACGCGCTGCGGCGGATGCGCATGGAGGCGGGCGATGCGTCCGCCGCGACCCTGTATCTGCAATACGAAATCTTCGCCACGGCGAAAGTCGCCGAAGCTGCGGGCGCGCCGCTGGACACGGCGCTGCGCGACGCCTTCCGCACGCTGTACGGCGCGCTGGACGATCGCACCGCATTGCGCGTGCAGCCATCGTTCGACGCGGGCCTGCCGCGCGCGCGGGACGATCTGCGCAAGGCGCTTGTGCCGGTCGCCGAACGCGGGCGACTGGATCTGCCCGAAGCGCTGGAGCTGATGCGTCGCTACCAGTTCGTGCAGGTGTTTTCCGAACTGGTGCCACGGGTGCCGGCGCTGTTCGCGGAAGACGAGGCGCGGCGCTACCTCATCGAGCGCGATGTGTGGATCGAGATGCCCGACGGCGCGCGGATCTCAGCGATAGTGGTGCGTCCCGCATCGATGAAAGACCCGCTGCCGACGCTGCTCGGTTTCACGATCTACGCGAACCCGGACTGGCTGTTGGCCGATGCCAGGACCGTGGCTGCGCACGGTTATGTGGGCGTGGTGGCGGTCACCCGCGGCAAGTCGTTGGCCGGCGATGGCAGCGCCGCGCCGACCGAGCCTGTCATGCCGTTCGAACGCGACGGCGCGGACGCCGCGGCGACGATCGGCTGGATCGCGCAGCAAGCGTGGAGCGACGGTCGCGTCGGCATGTACGGCGGCAGCTACAACAGCTTCACCCAGTGGTCCGCGGCGAAGCACAGGCCGCCCGCGCTGAAAGCGCTGATGACCTCGGCCAGTGCTGCACCGGGCATCGACGTACCGATGCAGGGCAATGTGTTCATGAATTTCATGTATCCGTGGCCGTTCTACACCACCAACAACCGCACTCTGGACGACGCCACCTATGGCGATCAGGCGCGCTGGGGCGCGCTCGATCGCAAGTGGTACATGGATGGTGGCGCCTATCGCGACATGGATCGCATCGATGGCACGCCGAATCCGGTGTTCCGCCGCTGGCTGGAACATCCCGGCTACGACGCCTACTGGCAGGCGATGATTCCCTACCGCGAGGAATTCGCGGGCATCGACATCCCGGTGCTGGCGACGACCGGTTATTTCGATGGCGGTCGCGTCGGCGTGCAGTATTACTTCGACGAACATACGCGGCACAATCCGCGCGCCGACCACACCATGGTGATCGGGCCGTTCGGTCACCTGACCATGCAGACCGGCGTGGCGCGCAACATCGAAGGTTACGACGTCGATCCTTCGGCGCTGATCGATCTCCAGGCACTGCGCTACGCGTGGTTCGATCACGTGCTGAAGGGGGCGCCGAAACCGGAACTGCTGCGCGACCGCATCAATTACCAGGTGATGGGCGCCGATGCGTGGAAGCACGCGCCGTCGGTGGCGGCGATGGCGAACGGTTCGCTGCGGCTGTATCTGCGGGCGGATCCTCTGACGGAGAAGCGCGACGACGCGATGCACCGGCTCGTCGCGACCGCGCCGCCGCGCAGCGCATCGCTGGTACAACATATCGATTTCGCCGATCGCAGCGACGCCGACTGGACGCCTTCGCCGCTGTCACTCACGCCGACGCTGGACGCGCATGGTGGACTCGTGTTCGTCGGCGATCCCATCGACGCGCCGACCGAAATCAGTGGGCTGTTCTCCGGCGCACTCGATTTTGTCGTCAACAAGCGCGATCTGGACGTGACCGTCGAACTTTACGAACGGATGGCGGACGGCCGCCACTTCCTGCTGAGCCATCACCTGGGCCGCGCCAGTTACGCGAAGGATCGCAGCCGTCGCGAATTAGTGCAGCCGGGCAAACGTCAGCGCTTGACGTTCCGCAGCGAACGGCTGACCAGCCGACGGTTGGAACCCGGCAGCCGCATCGTCGTGGTGTTGCGAGTGAACAAGCAGGCGGATATGCAGATCAACTACGGCAGCGGCGGCGATGTCGCCGCAGAAACCGTCGCCGATGCCGCGACCCCGATGCGGATCGAATGGCTGGGCGGCAGCTACGTCGAGATTCCGGTCTGGCGCTAGCGCAGTCTCTGCGCATGGGCGCCCTCAGCCCACACCCGCCCACAGCGGCAGCGTGAGCAGCGACAGCAGCAGGCCGTAGCCGACCATCGCCGCAGCGAGGCGTGGGGCGAGGTTGTGCGAGATCGCGAGCGCGCCGGCGGTGACCATCGACGGCATCGCCGATTCCAACACCGTGGTGCGCGCCATGTCGCCGTGCAGGCCAAGCAGCGGCACCAGCAGCAGCGCCAGTGCAGGCATCACCGCGAGTTTCAGCACCAGGCCGGTCGCGAGCGGCTTGAGTTCGTCGCGCGGCAGCGCGAGCTTCACCGACAGGCCGATGGTCAGCATCGCCAGCGGCAGCAGGGCGTCGGACAGGCGCTGCAGCGCACCGGCGATCCAGTGCGGCGGCTCGGCCGGCATCATCGTGAAACCGACGATCAGCGCCCACAGCGGCGGAAATTTCAACACCCGCAGCAGCATCCCGCGCGCGGTGGGGCGCGGGCTTCCATCGGGAATGCTGCCGCCGTAGCGCGCGAGCACCCACAGGCCGAAGGTCGACAGAATCAGGAACGCGCCGAACTGGTCGTAGATCACCGCATACGGCAGCGCGTGTTCGCCGATCAGCGCGCGGGTCAGCGGATAGCCGAGGAAACTGGTGTTGCCCAGCGCGACGGTCAGCAGCAGAACGGCGCGTTCGTCGTCGCGGAATTTCAGCCAGCGCGCCAGCGCATGCACCAGCACGACGGTCGCCGCCAGCAGCAGCCACGGCACCGCAGCCACGCCGAACAGCGCCGGCTCCAGCTGCAGCCGCGGCGCATAGCGCAACACCGCCGCCGGCAGGCACACGTACAGCACCACCAGATTCAGCGTCTGCGCGGCGTTGTCGGGCAGTACGCGCAGGCGCTGGAAGGCGTAGCCCAGCGCCAGCATCGCGAGGATCAGGGCGAATGCGTCGAAAGCCATGGGGTCAGTTCATGCCTTCTGTAGGAGCGACGGAAGTCGCGACAGGCTGCGGAGAGATCTTCCGTAATCCATCGCGACTTCCGTCGCTCCTACAAGAGAACCGCCCCTACAAAGAACACCTGCGTTCAATACCCCGCGGCCTGTCCGTCCTTGCGCGATTCGCTGGCGCCGACGTAGCCGCCTTCGGGATTGACCATGATCGCCTGATAGCCGCCATACGGGCCGTCGGCGTAGCGCACGCTATGGCCTTTGCGCATCAGCGCGCGGATGGTTTCGACAGGAAAACCAGTCTCCAGATCCACTTCGCCGCCGTCGGTCATCGCGGTGTTCTGGCCGGTGGGCTCGGTGCTGCCGTCGTGCTGGATGCGCGGCGCGTCGCCGGCTTCCTGCAGGTTCATGCCGAAATCGATCATGTTCATCAGGATCTGCACATGCCCCTGCGGCTGCATCGCGCCGCCCATCACGCCGTACGACAGCCACGGCTTGCCGTCCCTGGTCACGAACGCGGGAATGATGGTCTGGAACGGGCGCTTGCCCGGCGCGTAGCAATTCGGGTGCGCCGACTTGGCATCAGCGGCCTTCGCATCGCAGCCCTTCAGAACGAACATTTCGCCGCGATCCTGGAAGATGAAACCCAACCCCGGCGGCGCCATGCCGCTGCCCATGCCGCGGTAGTTCGACTGGATCAGCGAGACCATCATGCCGTCGGCATCGGCGGTGGTCATGTAGATGGTGTCGCCTTCGTTCAATTCTGGAATGATGCCCGGCTCGACGCTGCGCGCTGCGCGCTCCATCGACAGTAGTTTGCCGCGTTCCTGCGCGTAGGCTTTCGAGATCAGCCGTTCGACCGGCGCATCGTAGAACGCGGGGTCGGCATACGAGGCGGCGCGGTCGGCGAACGCGATCTTCTTCGCTTCGACGAACAGATGCACATGCTCGGGACTGCCGAAGCCGTAGCGCTTCAGATCGTAGGGTTCAAGCAGATTGAGGATCTGCAGCGCGGCGATGCCCTGGCCGTTCGGCGGCAGCTCCCACACATCGTAGCCGCGGTAATTCGTGCTGACCGGCTCGACCCATTCGCCGCGGTGCGCGGCCATGTCCTCGTAGCGCAGGAAGCCGTCGTTGGCTTTGAAATACGCATCGATGCTGCGCGCGATCTCGCCCTTGTAGAACGCGTCGCGGCCGCCGTCGGCGATCTTCTCCAGGGTGTTCGCGAGATTCGGGTTGCGCCAGGTTTCGCCCTTCCGCGGCGCGCGGCGTTGATCCTGCGTGCCGCCGTCGACGGTGAACTGTTCGGCGAAGCCCGGCCACTTCGACAGCACCGGCACGCTGCGGCCCCAGTAATACGCGATCACTTCATGCACCGGATGGCCGTCGCGCGCGTAGCGGATCGTCGGCGCCAGATTCTGCGCCATCGTGCGTTTGCCGAACCGGCCGTGCAGCGCGAACCAGCCGTCGACGGTGCCCGGCACGCTGACCGGCAACGGGCCGTGCGCCGGAATGTCGCTGATGCCGCGACGCTTGAATTCGTCCAGGGTCAAGGCTTTCGGGGAACGGCCGGAGCCGTTGTAGCCGTGCAGTTTCCTGGTTTTCGGATCCCAGACGATCGCGAACAGATCGCCGCCGATGCCGTTGCCGGTCGGCTCCATCAGCCCCAGCGCGGCGTTGGCGGCGATGGCCGCATCCACCGCACTGCCGCCGTCGCGCATCGTCTGCAGCGCGATCTGGGTCGCCAGCGGATGCGAGGTGGCGGCCATCGCCTTCGGCGCGTAGATCTCGCTGCGGGTGGCGAAGGGTTTGCCGGTGACGCGGTCGGCCGCTTCCGCATGGGAAGCCACGACGGATAGCAGGCATGTGAATGCGAAGCTCATCGACAGGGTGCGCATGGAAACCGCCTCGGGACTGGAATGCACAGCGTAACGCGTCCGCTGCGGAGACAGGTCGTGGATCCGTTTGCTACAAGAGCAAATCCCCCCTGCCCCCCTTTTTCAAAGGGGGGGGGGAACAGCGACTGCTTTTTCAAAGCAGAGAACCGCGACTGCTTTTTCAAAGGTGAGATCAGCGACTGCTTTTCGAAGGGGGAAACAGCAAATGCGCTGTCGCCTTTGCTTCGCCCCCTTTGAAAAGGGGGCTACGGGGGATTTGCTCTGGCACTTCGCAGCATGTGCGATCCCAATCCGTGAACCCGCCCCGATCAGGCGCAGCCCCGATCAGCCGTTAGCGCAGAAACCCTCGATCAACGCATCGTTGTCGATCGCCGGCGAATACAGATAACCCTGCACCGCATGGATGCCGCAGCCGCGCAGGCAGTCGGCCTGGGCCTGGGTTTCGACGCCCTCGCCGACCACGTCGATGCCCAGGTCGGTGGCCAGCCCGACCAGCGCCCTGACGATCGCCAGATCGGCGCGGTCCTCCGGCAGCCCGGCGGTGAAGCCGCGGTCGATCTTGATGGTGTCGATCGGCAGATGTTTCAGATAGCCGAGCGAGCAGAAGCCGGTGCCGAAGTCGTCCAGCGCCACGCGCACGCCCAGCGCGCGCACCCGCGCGAGGATCTTGGCGGCGGCATCGGCGTCGCGCAGCAGCATGGTTTCGGTCAGTTCCAGACACAGCCGCTCCGGCGGCAGCCCGGACTCGGCCAGCGCGGCGTCGACATCGGCGGCCAATCCGGTTTCCTCGAACTGCCGCGCCGAGACGTTCACGCGCAGCATCGGCGCGATGCCGTTGCGCGCAGGCCAGCGCATCGCCGCGTTGCAGGCTTCCAGCAGCACCCAGCGGCCGAGCCGGACGATCAGGCCGGAACTCTCCGCCGCTTCGATGAACTCGCCGGCAGGCACGATGCGGCCGTCGCCCTTGCGCCAGCGCAGCAGCGCTTCGGCGGAGCGCCAGTGGCCGTCGCGCAGATCCACTTCCGGCATGTAATACAACATCAGCAGACCATCGGCGAAAGCGTCGCGCAGCGCCTGCTCGGTACGCATGCGGGTGAGCAGGTCGCGATGGCGGACCGCGTTGAAGATCTTGCAGCGCCCCTGCCCGTTGGCGCGCGCGCGCAGGCTGGCGTTTTCGGCATTGCGCAGCAGCGCGTCGGCGGACGGCGCGGCGAGATCGCGCGAGAACGCGATGCCGGCGGTCACCGTGGCCGGATAGCCCGTGGGCGCGGCGGCGTCGGTCTGCACCAGATCGATGCAGCGCTCGGCCAGTTCCAGCGCTTCGACTTCGCGCAGGTGACGATGCGGAATGATCGCGAAGGCGTCCTCGCGCACGCGCGCCAGCGCCGCGTTGTCGGCGGTGAATTCGCGCAGATGCTCAGCGCAGTCGACCAGGAACCGGTGGAAGCCTTCGACATCGAGGGGTTCGTTGCCGGCCGGCGGATCGATCTGCAGATGGATCACCGCGAGACCGGCATCGTTGTCGTGCAGCGGCCGCAGCGCGGTGTGCGCGACTTCCAGCAGATGATCGCGGTTGGGCAGGTTGGTCTGGGCGTCGTGGCGCTCCAGGAAACGCAGGCGACTCTCGATCTCGCGGCGACGGCTGACTTCGTAGGCGACCGCGATGTAGTCGCCGATGCTGCCGGCGAAGGCATGGTCTTCCGGCGACCACATGCGCGCACTGCCGACGTGTTCGTGACAGATCACGCCGATCAGCAGGCCTTCGGCGCGGATCGGCGCATCGAGCAGCGAGCGGACGTCGTGAAGCCGCAGGTAGGCGCCCAGCGCTTCCTGCGATGCGGAGACGGTGGCGTCCTTGGCGACATCGGCGATGTCGATGACGCGCACTTCGTCCAGTTGGGTGCCGTATTCGGAATCGAGCGGCAGGCTTTCGTCGAACCCGGCCGGATTGTGCATGCCGGTGCTGCGCGCATAGGCGTGGATGCACTGCAGTCGATGGATCGCGGTATCCACCCGCCAGACATTCACGCGTTCCACACCGAGGGTTTCGGCGGCGACTTCGCAGATTTCGGCGACCGCGGATTCGAACGTGCAGTCCTCGTGCCAGACCCGGCGGCCGAGCGCGACCAGCGCGTGGTTGTGACGCCGCGCCCGGGCGCCGCGTTCGAGTTGCCGCTGGCTTCCTGCGCTGACCGTCATCGCCCCCCCGTCCGCACGAAAAGGTCGCGGCCATGGGTAGCCGCAGCGTTTTTCATGGTACGGAAAAACCGGCAGGCGTCGGCCACGGCTGCCGCCCGGCAGCGATCGCCGGGCGGATGCTGCACTGCGACATCAGTCGACAGTGCAGGTGAGCGTGATCGTGATCGCGCCATTCAACGGCAGGGTGGGAATGGTCGCACCGGCGCCCTGCAGCGCCGCGACCAGCGCCGCGCCGGTCGGGGCAGGACAGGCTGCCCCACCCGCCGCGGTGCAGCTGGCGGTAGTGCAGGTGAGATTGGTCTGCGCCGGGTCGGCCACGACCGAACCGTTCGCCGCATCGGGGCCGAGATTGGTCACCACGATGCTGTAGTTGGCCGAAGCGCCGGACACCACGGTATCCGCGCCCTGATCGACTTCGCCGTTGACGCCGGGCGTGTTGGTCTTGGTGAGGCGCAGATCGGCCTGGTTGTTGCGCACGTTGGTCAGCGTGCAGGTGAGATCGTCGCCCACCACCGCGGTGATGTTGAACGTGACACCGCTGCCCGACGGCGTCTGTCCGCCGCCGAGGGCGTTGGTGCAGGCGTACGTGGTCGCGTAGTTGGTCAGGACCGCGCCAGCGGCGCCGGTTTCGCTGAGGGTATAGACCGCGCCGATCGCGCCCGGGCTCAGCGTCGCGACGCCGTTGGCGACGTTGCCCGCGCCGGTGGTGGTGACGGTGGCCGGCCCGCCGGTGCCGGCGATGTTGAGCGCGAACTGGTCGGTCGCCACGAAGCGGCCGTTCGGCAGCGCCTTCTGCAGACGCAGGATCGGCAGCCTGCTGTTGGTGAAGGTGCAGGCGAAGCTGACGCTGGCGCCGATTTCCGCGCCGGTGATGGTGTAGGTGGAACCGCTGCGGCTGCCGACCGTCGCGCTTGCTGCATTGACACAGGTCGCGCCGGTGAGCGACCAGCCGGCAGGCAGGCTGCTTTCGTTGATGGTCACGGCGGTGGTCGGCGCGACGATGGTGTAGGCCAGGGTCGCGGTGCTGGCGGTGTTGCCGTCGACCTGGGTCGGCGTGTTCACCGCGGTGGTGGTGACGGTGCCGGTGGTCTGCGCGGTATTGGTCAGCGTGAAACCGAACGGCCCGCCGACGCCGCCGAGCGTGGTCTTGAACAGGGTCAGTCTGCGCGAAACGGTGAACTGGTAGTCCTCGACTTCGCCGCTCTGCACGGTGCCGCGCGGGGTGGAACAATTGTCCAGCGCGGTGTTGTTGGTGCAGACCCGGAAGCGCGCGAAGGTGGGGCCGATGATCGCGGTGAGCGGCACCGCGATGTTGAGATTGATGGTGCCGACCGCGACCGCCTGGTTGGTCACCATCTGCTCGCCGGCATCGACGAAATCGCCGTCGGCGTTCCAGTCGAACCAGACGCTGAGGAAGCCGCTGGCATTCTGGATATCGACCGGAACGATGGTGATTTCGCCGGTCGGCAGCAGCGGCGTGAGCGTCACTCCGTTCTCGTCGTCGGTGTTGTTGGTGTCGTCGCCGGTGGCGGTGGCGTTGTTGAGCAGGCTGCCGTCGGCATCGACGCTGGCGCCGAGACGGATGCCGGTGATGGTGTGGGTGGGATTGCCGTAACTCGCCGGCGCGTCGCCGACGTCGGCGTTGTCGGATTCGAGCAGGAACGAGGCGTTGGTGCCGCCGTAGACCAGAGTCGCGGCCGCGCCCCCCGCGGTGACGGTGTAGAGCGCGCCGGGCGTGGCGCCGCCGTTGCGGTAATAGGCGGCGCCGGACATGCCGTTCGGTTCGTTGTTGATGTTGCCGTTCGGGGTGTCGTAGGTGCCGCCGCTGTTCCCGGTGACCAACCCCGCGGCCGCGAGCGTGACATGCCCTGCCGGCAGAACGAAACCGGCGCTATCGGAGCTTGCGGCCATGACCAGCTTGCCGTCGTCGGCTTCATCCGGCGCCTGACCGGCATCGTAGGCGACAGGGGCCAGCGCGTAATTGCCGGGCGTTCCGGCCACCACTTGCGCCGTGGCGGTGGCGTTGCGGACGAAGCCCGTGGGGGTCTGTTCGACGTTCTGGAAGATCGCCGCCATCAGCAGCGCGTCATCGCCGGGATTGGAAGGCGTGCTCACGTCGGGGAAGGTGACGCTGACCGTGCCCGAGGCGGCGCCGCCCAGCAGGATGTCGATGTCGTTCTCGAACAGCACGATGTGGAAGCTGCTCACGCTGAAGAACGACGTGCCGGCCGGCGACCCGCTGGGCGAAGTACTGATGTTGATGAAGCGGGTATCGCCGCTGGGCGTACCGCCGATGACCAGCGCGTTCTGCTTGTTGACCGTGCCGGCGGGGCCGATGACCCGGGCGGTGATCTGGTTGTTACTGGTGGTGGCCGGCGGCGTGCCGATGCGCGGCTCCGGATAGTTGTCGCCCAGGCCGGTGCCGGCGACGTTGCCGCTGACGCACAGGCCGCCGGTACCGTCCGCCGCCGAGCAGTGATCGCGCTCGAAGGTGGCCCAGACGAACATCGCGCGGTTCTTGCCCGCGGGAATATTGAAGCTGCCGATGGTGGGCGTGCCGGCGACGCCGGCGCCTGTTGCGTTGGCGGTCTGCGTATTGAGGTTCTGCACCTGCGCGGCGTGCGCGGCCGGGAACGGCACCACCCACATGAGAGACGCTGCGCAGACCGCAGCCCCGTACCGCACGATCACGCGCCCGCTGCGTGCCGCTAGCGCGCGCGCACCATCCATCCAGTTCCGACTCGCGTGCATGGCCACCTCCGTCGTACGGCGTATCGCTCCACCGGCGGCCGTTGTCTGCCCGATATGTACTTGCGGATACGATCCACCATCGGCGGATGGCGGAACGCATGCGTGATTCCATATCAAGCGGATGAAGGCCGGCTCGTCAGCGGATGAACGGATACGATAGGCCTGTTGGTCATCGCGCCAGCACTGTCACTAATAGCAGGTTGGATTTAGCGGGAAAACAGCTCGATTTTGCGCATTATCGCACCCGCGCAAGCATGCATTGCCGTCATTTGATAGACAGCAGCTATCTCTTCGATGATATTGGATGGAAACAACTATTGAACCGCGCAGCTCAACAAAAAATTGACGCTGCCATGGACAGGAAGCGTTGGCACGGTCACGCCCGCGCCCGCGCCCTGCAATGCCGCGACCAGTGCGGCGCCGGTGGCGCAGACCAGGCCCGTGGACGCCGGGTCGAGCACCGATAGACGGCAACTATCTCTATCGATGATGTCGGGTGAAAACAACTATTGAACTGTGCAGCTCAACAAGAAATTGACACTGCCATTGACAGGCAGCGTGGGCACAGTCACGCCCGCGCCCTGCAATGCCGCAACCAATGCGGCGCCCGTCTGCGCCGGGCACACTGCGCCACCTGCAGCGCTGCAGGTGGCGGTGGTGCAGACCAGGCCCGTGGGCGCCGGGTCGACCACCAGCGCGTTGTCCGCCGGCTTGGGACCGTCATTGGTCACCGCGACGGTGTACACGGTGGAGGCGTCGGAATCGACGGTGTCTGCGCCCTGATCGACTTCGCCGTTGACGCCGGGCGTATTGGTCTTGGTGATGCGGATATCTGCCTTGCAGGTACGGCCGACATCGCTGCCGGGGGTGTCCGCGCTGGGTGCTACCACCTGCCCGCTGCTGCTACCGCCGCTGGTCGCACCATGACTGCCGCCGCCCGGTTGGCCCTGAGCGGTGTTGGTTTGGCCGGGCGCTCCGCCGTTAGCGGTCACGCTGGCCGCACCGGTGGTAATCGCCACGCCCGCAGCGCCGCCGCCGCCGCCGCCGTGTGCGGAGCCGCCAGCGACCCAGGCATCGCCGCCACGGCCACCGCTGATGTCGATACTCAGCGCTGCAGTCCATGTGGTCGCGACCACCAGCACGCTGCCGCCCGCGCCGCCGCCGCCGGAGGCGTCGTTTGCCGAGTTGTCCGGGCCACGGCCACCGCGGGCACGGATGACACCGTTGCCGGTGACGGTGACTGCGCGCGCCATGACGATGCCGCCGCCGGCCGCGCCGCTGGATTCTTGCGGTTGGCTGTTGTTGTTGTTGTCGCCTGCGCCACCACCACCGCCCATCACGAGGCGGCTGGCGCTAGCAGCGGCAAAAGAAGCACCGCCGAAGCCCCATTTCTTGTCGGGCAGATTGCTGTAATCGGCGAGGATGCCGGCATAGCCCGCGCTGCGCC
Source organism: Chitinophaga pinensis (assembly GCA_943371935.1). GTDB lineage: Bacteria > Pseudomonadota > Gammaproteobacteria > Xanthomonadales > Xanthomonadaceae > Lysobacter_I. The sequence goes on from CALRWS020000008.1 coordinate 121,334, forward strand.
AACCGGCGGCGCCGCGACCACCCGCAGAGCCGTTGCCGCCGCCGCCGCCGCCGCCGTTATCACTGGCGCCGTCCCAATACGCGCCGCCGCCACCAGCGTTGCCGGGCGCGCCGCGCGCGAAGTCGCCGGTACGCGCGGTGCCGGTGGGATAGCCGCCCCAGGTGGCGCCTAAATCGACGATGCCCGCCGTCGCGCCGGTATCGGGGCTGCGCTTGAGACTGACGTAACGCGGCGTACCGGCGATGCCCTCGCCCTTGACAGCGTGGCGGGTGTCGTCGTCCCAGCGAAAACGTTCGTTGGCGTCGGCGGCATCGCGGTTGCGACCACCGCCGCCGCGGAAGCCAGCGCCGTCCACATCGATCAGCTGGTTGTTGAAGTCGAGCGTGAACGCGGCGTCGAGCACCACCACGCCGCCGCTGAAACCGTCCCATTCAGGGGAAACGATCGTGCCACCGAGGGTGACATTGGCGTACTGCGGCACGCGGATGACCTGGAAAGTACGGCGCCCTGCCGTCGCGGTCGCATCCGCCTGCGTGTAGGTCGCCGTCAGCGGCGAGCCGGTCAGATCCAATACGGCACTACTGGTGCCCGCACCGGCGCGCACGAACTGATAGCGGCCGGCGAGGCAAGTGCCCGCGGGATCGCTATAGCCTGCGGCCGGTTCGCCCAGGACGCCATCGCCATAGGCAAGGCTGTCGGCGCTGTCGATGTCTGCGCACTGCATCTGGATCACCAGCACCAGATCGCCCTCGGCCAAGGTCGCGGCGGCACCGCGCTGATTGCTCAAGGAAATGCTGCCGTTGCCGCTGAAATTGCCGTTTCCGGGCGTCCAATAGGTATTGACGGTGCCGGAAATCGTGGCAATGCCAGTACTGCCGGGCGAAGCGCAGACTTGCGCGCTGACTGTACTGATTGCGGTGGAAAAAACTGCGCCGAAGGTCAGAACGGCGACAACAATATTGCGCTTCCATGCGTCACAAACCCGAGGGCGTTTGGTGACGTGCATCAACGGTAGACTCCAAAGAATGCTGGGGTTATTGCACCGTGCAATCGAAGGTGAAGGTGACGGTATTGGAACCCACCGTAGCCGGCAGAGTACCGAGCGTGACCCCGGCGGTGAGGTTGGCCACGGTCAGCGGGCCTGCCGGACAAGCGCCAGCGGCAGGGCTGGCGCAGGTCACGGCATTGGCCGCCGGGCAGGTGATACCCGCACCCGGGGTGTCGCTGATCACCGCATTCACCGCAGGACCCGGGCCGTTGTTGGTCACGACCACGGTGTAGGCGCTCTGCGCGCCGGACGCCACGGTATCGGCGGCCTGATCGTCGGGGCCGGACAGCGGGGTGTTGGTCTTGGCGATGCTCAGATCGGCGAGGTTGGACACGTTGCACAGCGGCAGATTCGCCAGCGACGGCGCGGTCGCGGCATTGCCGGTGTTGCCCCGGGTCGCACCGTTGGGAATGAACTCGGTGACCGCGCCCGACGAGGTGGTGCCGTTGACGCCGGCCGTGACGGTGCCGGTGCCGGCCGGCGAGGCGATGAAACCGCCGCCGCCGCCGCCGCCGGGACCTTCCGATTCGTTTCCGGTGATCAGCTGGCTGCCGCCATTGCCGCCGGTGGCCGCCAAGGCGAGGCTGCCGGCGCTGGGGGCGACCAGCACCACCGATCCACCGCCGCCGCCGCCGCCGGGGGCGTCGTTGTGCGCGGGTAGCGTATTGGTCGCGGTGGCACCGCTGGCCTGCAGACTGCCGCTGCCGGCTACCGCGGTGGCGACCAGCAGCACCAGGCCACCGCCGCGGGCACCAGCCGCCGCCGCGCCATTGTTGCCATCGCCCGCACCGCCGCCGCCGCCGAAGAACAGTCGCGTATCGCCGACGATGCTGGGATTGTTCGCGAGCGGTCGGCCGCCCAGGCCGCCGCGTTCGCGACGGCTGTTGCCGCCCCAGGCAGCGGTGCCTGGTGCCAAGGTCAGCGCATCCTGATTGCTGGCACCGTAGGTATAGCCGCCGCGACCACCGCCGGGTGAGTTGGTAGAAGACGTCAGCGTGCCGTCGAGGTTCCACGCGGCCGCCCAAGTGGCGTTGCTGTTGTCGGGCACGCCCTGGCCGTTCCATGTCCCGATACCGCCGTTGGCGCCGCCGCCGCCGCCAGCGTTGTGGGCATTGCCGCCGCCGCCGCCGTTGGCCGGCGCGCCGCGGTTGTAACGGCCGCCGAGGCCGTCGTAGGTGGCCTGGCTGCCGGCGATGCTCTCGCCCTTTTCGGCGCCATCGACGGTCGTGGTCGCGACGTATGCGGGGACATCGGTGCCCGCCGCCGTGGTGTCGTTGTCGATCGCACCGCCGCGGAAACCCGCGGCATTGGCGTGGATCGAGCCGTTCACGGTCGCGGTGCCGTCGACGATCGCGGCGACCACGCCGCCGGTGCTGCCGTTCCAGACCTGCGGCACGATCGACGCACCGGCGTTGACGGTGAGGGTGCTGTACTGCGGCACGCGCACCACCTGCGCGCCGCTGCTGTACGAAAAGCGCAGCGGCGTGGTGTCGCAGGCGGTTCCGAGGGTGATGGTGGTACCCGTCACCGCGGCGACGCTCACGTATTCGTAGCGTCCCGCGTTGCCAAGCGCGGTCACCGCGCCGTAGGTGCTGGCGTTGGCGCTGCTGATCGTCGCGCCCTGCGCCTGATACACCAGCAGCACATCGCCAACGGTGATGCCGACGGCGCTGGCCACCGAAAGCGTGGTGGCGCCGGCAGCCGCACCGGCGCTCAGCGTGGTGTAGCTGTTGACGATCGTATTGGCGACGCCGACCGTGAGCGCACCATCCTTGCCCGGGACGCGCGCCTGCGCGGGCATCGCCATCGCGCCGCACAGCGCGGTGGCCAAGGCCGTCATCGTGCCCATCCGCAAAGCGTCGCGATACTTCATCACCAGTGGCATTTCGATTTCCTTATGTAAAACGCAGTTTCGTTGACCGCCCGCCATCCCTGCATTCAGATGCAAGGCATCGCCGATCGTGTATGTGCTCGACATCGTCGTTCCCGTGAGGGACTGATCGCCGCAGGATCGTGTCCGCACGCGGACACGATCCATCGCGATCAATACCAACCGACGAGATTGATGAACCAGCCTTTGTGGTCGTAATCGAAGTCGGTCAGGTCGTCGCTGAAAGTCGTGAAGTTGTAGCCGCCGCCGATGCGCAGGTTCTTGCCCAGATCGCGATCGATCCCGAGCAGCGCGCCCTGGCGGTCACCACCGTCCTCCACACCCAGCCAGCGGTACTCGCCCAGCGCGTGCCATTTGTCGGCGAACCCGTATCGCACCTGGCCGGCCGCGAAGGTCGCGCCCGAATCGGCCCACTGCCCGGCAAGACGGCCGAAGCGCACTTCGCCTTCGCGACGCATCAGCTTGGCGGCGTATTCCCAGTGCTGGTTCGGCTTGTAGATGCCTTCGAGCGACAGCACCTGGCTGCGCTGGTCGTAGAACGCGACGTTGTCGCCGATCTGCGGCAGCGAGGACACGTCGTACAGATATGTGTACTTGCCCAGCAGCGCCCACTTGGTGGAATCGAACGGGCGCCATGCGAAGCCGAAGTTGCCTTCGATGAACTTCGCGCCGGCCGTGGCCTGCAGCTCGTCCTCGGTCTTCGAGTAGTTGAAGCGCGCCGCGATGCGGAAGCTCTCGTTGACCTTGTGGGTGAAGTTGTTGGTGGTCACCCACTGGTCGCGCTGCTCCGCGCCGGTGTCGCGGCGCCACTCCAGCTTGCTCTGCCACTGGGTGTCGTTGGAGGTGCGGCCGGCGCTGACGCTCACCGCGTTGCGGTCGACGTTGCCGATGGCACGGTCGAGATTCGCCTGCTGCAGCGTGAAACCGAGGGTCCAACCCACGCCCGGATAGAAATCCATGCCGAAGGTGTGGGCCAGACCGGATTCGTTCGGCGCCTTGAGGAACTGGCTTTCGTTGAACACGTTGACCTGGCTGGACAACCGCCAGCGCTGGCCCAGCGTCCAGCCGGAGTTCTGGCGATCGTTGAACAGCGGGTCGTAGCCGCTGCGGTCGGTCGAATAGGTGTAGCCGCCGTAGAGCGTGTGTTCGGGACTGATCCGGTATTCGCCGTTGACCTGCGCCGAGTCGCCGCGGTCGCCGGTGGTGACTTCCGCGCCGACGCTGGACAGATCGCCGAACAGATACTTGCCGCCGAGGGTCAGCGCGTCGTTGTCGACGTAATTGCCGCTGTCGTCGTCGACGGTGATCTGCGCGGTGCCGTAGACGTCGAGGCTGCTGCCGAAACGGTGCTTGTACTGCAGCGCCGCCAGCGTGCCGACGGCGTCGCCGGAGACGCGCTCTTCATCGACCCGACGCAGTTCCGCCGCCAGGCTGTTGTGATCGTTGATCCGCCATTCACCGGTGACTTGGGTCTGGGTCAGGGCTTCGCTGCCGCGTTCGGCACGGCTGTAGCGGCCGCGCACGTTGACGTTGGGCGCGAACTGGCCCAGCACTTCGGCGCCGTGTTCCTGGATGTCGGCGCCGGTGTCGAAACGGCCGACCGAGAACCCGGCATCGACATCGCGCCACCAGGCGCCCGCCGACCAGTCGAGATTCGTCCAGCCCAGCTCCTTGAAATTGGCGCGGGCTTCGATCGCACGCGCATCGCCCTGACGGGCGCCGAATCCGGCATTGGTCTCGGTGAAGCTGAGGCCGCCGTTGTCGGAGAAGAAGATCGGCGCGCTGGTCGCTTCGGTGCGGCTCTGTTCGAGCTTCAGATACGTGCCGCGACCGGCCTGCAGGGTCAGGTCCAGCCCCTTCAGCGCGTAGTCGTCGCCGGCGCGGTTCTCGTCGATCCAGGTGGCGCCCAGCGCGACGTGATCGCCGAACCAGTGCTTGCCGCGGAAACCGGCGGTGAACTCGTCGGCGTCGAAGCCGTTGGGGACGTATTCGTAATCGATCAGCAGCACCTGCGCGAAGCCGTCGAGCGGCGTGTCGCGGGTGAGCGTGGGAATGTTCTCGCGGGTGATCTGCGACAGCGGACGGGTCAGCAGCACGCGGCCCTGGAACTCGTCAATCTCGTAGTCCGCGCCGCGGGCCAGATCGACGCGACGCTCCACCCGGCCGGTGGTGCTGTCGCGCACTTCCAGCACGAGGCGATCCGAACCCGGCAGCACGTCGGTGTGCTTGAGGTAATACAGGCTGCCGCCGGTGCCGAGGAATTCGCTGTGGCCGGGCGCGGTCTGCGCTTCGGAGCCGAACAGCTTCACTTCGCTGCCCGGTTCGCCCAGCGCGGTCGCGCGGCGCGAACGCCAGCTCAACGCGCCGCCGTACAGCGAACGCGAATACTGGCCGTATTCGGTGCCTGTAATCCCGGTGTTGTAGTTGCCCCACAGCGCCTGGTTCTTGTCCCAGTCGACGCGGACGTACAGGCGGCCCTGGGTATCGACGTCGCGATAGGTCGTGGAGTCGTCGCCGTACACCGGGTAGTAGGCATCCGGATCGAGGCGGCGGAACACGTCCTGCGGGTCGGCGTCCCAGAAGCCCTTGAAGAGTTCGGAGACCTCGCGTTCCTGGGTGTCGGCCTGGGCGGTGATCAGGTATTTGCCCTTGACCTTGCCCTTGAGATAGAACGCCAGCCGGCCTTCGACCAGGAAGTTGTCATCGTAACGTTCGTCGCCGGCCAGCGGTTCGATCGAACCGGTGACGTTGCCGCTGGACATCGTGAGATCGGCGATGGCGACCGCGAACATGTATTTGCCGCTGACGTCGATGTCCAGACGGCGGTTCAGCGCGCCCTGGTCGGGGCCGCGCAGTGCGATGTCGAACCCGTGGCGGCCCACCGGCACCAGATATTCCGCGACCAGCTTGCGCTGCAGGTCGACGGGATGGCTCTGGCCGTTGATCGTGACACTGTAGCCGTCCGGAAGATCGCGGCCCTGGATGCGGATCCGCGAGCCGTAGATCGGGATGTTCTGCTGACGCAGCGAGTTCTGGCCGAAGATGCCTTCCACCAGGCTGCGCTGCTCGGCTTCCTCGGCGCTGAGCGCGAGGCCGCTGCTGCGTTCCACCGACTGGCGCAGGATCTGGTTGCCGCGCTCGACTTCATCGGGCGTGACCAGCTGCATGCGCTTGGGGTAGGTTTCGTCGATGCTGCCGTCGGCGGCGTATGCACGGGCGAGGTACAGCAGTTCGTCGCCGGCGCGGGCTTCGAAGCCCGCCGGCAGCGCGCCGTCCCACTCGACATCGCTCACCGCGCCCACCGGCAGATCCACCTTGGCCAGCGGCGTCACCAGATCGGTGTCGCTGGCGCGGTAGATCAGCACTTCGACGCGCTGGATGAAGGCCGGATAGTTGCTGAAGGCGTAGAAGCGGACCGGCTTGGTGATTTTGCCGCCGTCGAACGCCAGCCGCGACGGCGCCGACAGGTTGAACTGCGGCTGGCCGAGGTTGGGATCTTCGGTGGCCCAGATCACGCCGCCGCCCGGCACATCGGTCGACCACTTGCCGATCGCCAGCGCTTGGCCGGGCTGCAGCACGACGTTGTTCTTCGCGTCGACGCGTTCGGCTTCCACCGTCACCCGGCGATCGGGCTGCAGGGTGCCGGAATCCGACTGTCCGGTGGTGGCGCCGGTGACCGGCCGTTCTTCGCCGCGGGTACGGATCTTGAACAGCACGCCCTCGTCGGACGCGCAGCCTTCGCTGCCGCACCGGGTGCCGTCGGCGGAGGCCGGCGGTGGCGTCGGCGTCTGCTGCGCCGAAGCGCTCGCTGCGAAGCCACCGGCAAGAATGCCGATCAAGGTGTAATCGAGCAGTTTCATTTTCATCACGGCGCCCCTCACTGACCGTTCATTCCGGCAGGGGCTGCCGGATCTTCGTTGAAATCGACGCGCAACTTGCTGCGCATGTCCGTCGGCAGTGCTTCCGCGATCGCCTCGTACACGGCCTTGGCGCGACGCATGCCAAGGGCCACGTTGTAATCCTCCGCTCCGCGCTTGTCGGCGTGCCCGACCACCGCGACCTGGGTGACGCCGCGCGCCTGCAGCGACGCGGCGATCTGGCGGATCAGCGGCAGGTATTGCGGCTTGATCCGGGCGCTGTCGGTATCGAACAGCACCGTTCCCAGCACCGGCGTCTCGCTCAGCGTCACCAGCGTGGTCCTGGCATCGCCGACGACCGTCCGCAGGCTCACCGGCGTGGCGGCCGCCACGTCGGGCGACAGGCGTTCGACCAGCGCCTTGCGCAAGGCTTCCGCCCGCTTGTACGCCAGCGCCTCCGATTCGGCGTCCGCCTTGATCACCACCTCGCCGCGCCCGTAGCGCTGCGCGGTTTCCGCCATCCTGTCGATGGCGGTGGTGTATTCGTCGCGGATCTCGGCGCTGCCCGGCGCGAACATCACCGAGCCCATCTCCATCTCGACCGTGCGCTCGCCGTCTTCCAGCACCGTCACCGGCATCTTCACGCCGAAGTCGAAGCGGATCGGCAGGCCCGGGGTCACGCGGCGCACCAGCGGGTTGTCGGTGGTGAACGTGCTGCCCGGCGGCAACGTGGCCGGATCGACCTTGAGGATGATGTTGCGACCGCGTTCGCGACCGCCGTCGATGCCCACCAGACGGTAGCGGCCGTACTGGTCGGTCTCGACCAGCAGACCTTCCACCGAGGCGATGCGCACGCCGGGGATACCGCGTTCGTCGATGCCGGCGTTGGCGATCACGTAGTCCACCTGGTAGCCGGCGGCCACCTGGCTGACGCGGCGTTCCACCGTCGGCTCTGCCGCGTTGAGGCCCTTGGCCGCTTCGCCGCTCTTCTCGACGCGGGTGCTGCCGTCGGCGGCCATGCGCACGGTGACGCCCTGCGCCGAGGTCAGCACGAAGTCGTCGGTGAAGCGCAGCTCGCGCAGCGTCTGGCGGATCACGACCGTGTGTTTCGCGACCGGATCGGCTTCGGACTGACGCCCGGTGATCGCGCCCACGTCAATGCCGTGGAGCATCGGCGCGCTGGCATCGGGTTCCGGCGTCGGGCCGGTACCGCGATCGAGCGTGGTCGAACCCGGCACGTAGGCATCCGCCGCGAAACCGCCCTGGACGCGGACGCCTGCAAGGGCCGCCGCATCCTGCCACTGGTCGCCGTCGCGGTCGTTCCAGACCGTACCGATGATCAGCGAGTCGTCCAGCACCGGATCGGCCACCATCTGCACGTTCGCGGTGGCCACGTTCGAGACCACGCCGCCGTCGTCTTCGACATACGCGCTGTTGGTGTGGACGCCCGGACGGACACCCGCGCCGACGCGCAGCAGATAGGTGATGGTGGCGCGGCCTTCGGCGGCGATGTCGATCTGGTCGACCCGGATCGGGTAGGTCCCGACCAGGCGACCGGCGTTGTCGGCATCGGCCACCGCCAGCGAACCTTCGACGTAGGTGAAGCCCGCAGGCGGCGTGTCGATCAGCGTGCCGTCGGTCATCGGCGTCAGGCTGGTGTTGTCCAGCGTCAGCGTGTAGCGGACCAGATCGCCGACATTCACGTCGCGCGGGCTGGCGGTCTTGACGATGCGGATCGCGGCCGGCGCGCCGTTCACGGCGACCACGGCGGTGCTGGTGGAACTCACCGTCTGGGTCGATGTGGACGACGTGGCCGTGGCGGTCACCACGTTGTCGAGCGTACCGCCCGCCGCCGCTTCCGCCGGCGTCACGGTATGCGTGTAGGCGTTGCAGGTCGCGGTCGCGCCCGGCGCCAGCGTGGTTGGCGCGCAGGTCAGCGTCGTCGGCGTACCACCTTCGAAGCTGTCCGCCACCGTCAGGCCGGTCAGGGTCACGTTGCCGTTGTTGCGCACGCTCACCGCGTAGGTGATCACGTCGCCCGCGTCCGCCAGACCGACGATGCCGCCATCGGTGGTCAGGGTCGCGGTCTTGGTCGCGACGATGAGCGGGGACCGAGCGATCGGCGTGCTCGTCGTATCCGGCGGGCTGGTCGTCGTGCCGCCGCCCGGCGGCGTGCCAGTCACGGTCGCGGTGTTGTTCACCACGCCCGCGTCGACTTCGGCCTGGGTGATCGTGTGCGTACCGGTGCAGGTCGTGCTCGCACCCGGCGCCAGCGTCGTCACCAGACAGGTCGCCGGTGCATCCAACTGCGCATCGTTCACCACGATCCCGGTCAGCGGCACATTGCCGGTGTTGGTCACCAGGAAGCTGTAGACGATCGTGCTGCCCGCAGCGTTGCCCGACGGCGTGCCGGCGGTCTTGTCGACAGTCAGCGCAGGCGCAGCCACCAGCGGCGTGCTCGTCGAATCCGGCGGGCTCGTCGTGGTGCCGCCGCCCGGCGGGGTGCCCACCGCGGTCGCGGTGTTGTTCACCACACCCGCGTTCACTTCCGCCTGGGTGATCGTGTGCGTGCCCGCGCAGGTCGTCGAAGCACCCGGGGCCAACGTCGTCACCGGGCAGACCGCCGGAGCATCGAGGTTCGCATCGTTGATCGCGATACCGGTGAGAGTCACGTTGCCGGTGTTGGTCACCAGGAACGTGTACGCGATCGTGCTACCCGCGGTATTGCCGGTGGAAGCGCCCGCGACCTTGTCGATCGTGAGTGCAGGCGCAGCGGCGATCGGCGTGCTCGTCGTGTCCGGCGGGCTCGTCGTCGTGCCGCCACCGGGCGTGGTGCCCGTTGCGGTCGCGGTGTTGTTCACCACACCGGCATTGACCTCGGCCTGCGTGATCGTGTGCGTACCGGTGCAGGTGGTGCTTGCGCCCGGTGCCAGCGTCGTCACCGGGCAGACCGCCGCGGCGTCGAGCTGGGCATCGTTGATCACGAGACCCGTGATCGTCACGTTGCCGGTGTTCGTCACCAGGAACGTGTACGCGATCGTGCTGCCCGCGGTGTTGCCCGACGGCGTGCCGGCGGTCTTGTCGATCGTGAGTGCAGGCGTCGCGGCGATCGGCGTGCTCGTCGTATCCGGCGGGCTCGTCGCCGTGCCGCCGCCGGGCGTGGTGCCCGTCGCGGTCGCGGAGTTGTTAACGGTGCCGGCGTTCACTTCCGCCTGCGTGATCGTGTGCGTGCCGGTGCAGGTGGTGCTGGCGCCCGGGGCCAGCGTCGTCACCGGGCACACGGCCGCGGCGTCGAGGTTGGCGTCGTTGATCACCAGACCCGTGATCGTCACGTTGCCGGTGTTGGTCACCAGGAACGTGTACGCGATCGTGCTGCCCGCGGTGTTGCCACTCGGCGTACCCGCAGTCTTGTCGATGGTCAGCGCAGGCGTCGCGGCAATCGGCGTGCTCGTGGTGTCCGGCGGGCTCGTCGCCGTGCCGCCACCGGGCGTCGTGCCCGTTGCGGTCGCGGAGTTGTTGACGGTGCCGGCGTTCACTTCCGCCTGCGTGATCGTGTGCGTGCCCGTGCAGGTGGTGCTTGCACCCGGAGCCAGCGTCGTCACTGGGCACACGGCCGCGGCGTCGAGCTGAGCGTCGTTGATGACGATCCCGGTCAACGTCACGTTGCCGGTGTTCGTCACCAGGAACGTGTACGCGATCGTGCTGCCCGCGGTGTTACCTGAAGGCGTGCCGGCGGTCTTGTCGATCGTCAGCGCCGGGTTGGCGGCGATCGGCGTGCTCGTCGTATCCGGCGGGCTCGTCGTCGTGCCGCCGCCGGGCGTGGTGCCCGTCGCGGTCGCGGAGTTGTTCACCACACCGGCATTGACCTCCGCCTGCGTGATCGTGTGCGTACCCGTGCAGGTGGTGCTGGCGCCCGGAGCCAGCGTCGTCACCGGGCACACGGCCGCGGCGTCGAGCTGAGCGTCGTTGATGACGATCCCGGTCAACGTCACGTTGCCGGTGTTCGTCACCAGGAACGTGTACGCGATCGTGCTGCCCGCGGTGTTGCCCGACGGCGTGCCGGCGGTCTTGTCGATGGTCAGCGCAGGCGCAGCGGCGATCGGCGTGCTCGTCGTGTCCGGCGGGCTCGTCGTCGTGCCGCCGCCCGGGGTCGTACCCGTTGCGGTCGCGCTGTTATTGACGGTGCCGGCGTTCACTTCCGCCTGCGTGATCGTGTGCGTACCGGTGCAGGTGGTGCTTGCACCCGGGGCCAGCGTCGTCACCGGGCACACGGCCGCGGCGTCGAGCTGGGCGTCGTTCACGACGATACCGGTGAGGGTCACGTTGCCGGTGTTGGTCACCAGGAACGTGTACGCGATCGTGCTGCCCGCGGTGTTGCCACTCGGCGTACCCGCAGTCTTGTCGATGGTCAGCGCAGGCGTCGCGGCAATCGGCGTGCTCGTGGTGTCCGGCGGGCTCGTCGTCGTGCCGCCACCGGGCGTCGTGCCCGTTGCGGTCGCGGAGTTGTTGACGGTGCCGGCGTTCACTTCCGCCTGCGTGATCGTGTGCGTGCCCGTGCAGGTGGTGCTTGCACCCGGCGCCAGCGTCGTCACCGGGCACACGGCCGCGGCGTCGAGCTGGGCGTCGTTGATGACGATCCCGGTCAACGTCACGTTGCCGGTGTTCGTCACCAGGAACGTGTACGCGATCGTGCTGCCCGCGGTGTTGCCCGACGGCGTGCCGGCGGTCTTGTCGATGGTCAGCGAAGCGGTGAAGGTGATCGGCGTCGTCACCGTGCTCGTGCAGCGTGCGGCCGCCGGGCAGGTCGGATCGCCGCCGCCGGACACCGTCGCGGTGTTGGTGGCGTCGGGCAACGCCGCTTCTGTCGGCGTGATCGGAATGATGAAGCTGGTGCTGCCGCCCGCGGCCAGACCGGCCGGGATCGTGCAGGTCACCGTCTGGCCGGCTGCCGTGCAACCCGCCGGCAACGTGCCGAGGGTCAGGCCGGTCGGAATGGTGTCGGTGATCGTGCTCACCGCCGTCGTCGCCGCGGTGCCGGTGTTCGACACCTGCAGCGTGTAGCTCGCGGCAACGCCGATGGCGAACGAACCCGCGCTCGCGGTCTTCGTCATCGTCAGCTGCGGTGCGTTGACCGGTGTGGTGACGGTGCTGGTGCAGCGCGCATCGGCCGGACAGGTCGGATCGCCGCCGCCGGAGACCGTGGCGGTGTTGGTCGCACTGGTGCCGGCCGCGAGGGTCGGCGTCACCGGGATGACGAAGCTGGTGTTCGCACCCGCGGCCAGACCGGCCGGGATGGTGCAGGTCACGGTCTGGCCTGCGGCGGTGCAGCCGGCCGGCAGCGTACCGAGGGTCAGACCGGCCGGAACGGTATCGGTGATGGTCGCGGCAGCCGTGGTGGCGGCCGTACCAGTGTTCGACACCTGCAGCGTATAACTCGCCGGAACACCGACAGTGAACGAAGCCGCGCTCGCGGTCTTCGTCATCGTCAGCTGCGCCGCGTTGACCGGCGTGCTCACGGTGCTGGTGCAGCGCGCATTCGCCGGGCAGGTCGGATCGCCGCCGCCGGAGACGGTCGCGCTGTTGGTCACGCTGGCGCCGGCCGCGAGGGTCGGCGTGATCGGGATGATGAAGCTGGTGTTGGCGCCCACGGCGAGACCGGCCGGGACGGTGCAGGTCACGGTCTGGCCCGCGGCGGTGCAGCCCGCCGGCAGCGTGCCGATGGTGAGGCCGGTCGGAATCGTGTCGGCGATGGTGGCCGCGTCGGTGGTCGCGACGCCGCCGTTGTTCGTCACCTGCAGCGTGTAGCTCGCCGAGACGCCGACGGTGAAGGACGCCGCACTGGCGGTCTTCGTCATCGTCAATTGCGGCGGCTGCGGGGGCGAGTTGACGCAGGTGGCGTTATCGGTGGCGACGCCGTTTTCCTGGCCCGCCGGCAACGACACCACGTTGTACAGGCCGCTGCCGGGTGTCGGCGTCGCCGAACAGACCGTGGGCGGGGTATTGGTGGTGAAACCGTAGGTGATGGCGACGTTGAAGGTATGCGTTGCGCCCGCGGCGATCGGCGTATTGGCCGGCGCGAGCTGATAGGCGCCCGGGCCCGCCTGCGATCCGCTGGGCGGCGCGCCGGGGCCGCTGGTCGTCCAGGTGACGCCGGTCTCGGTGATGTTCGACGGGAAGATCGGCGAATCGCTGAGCCCGCCATAGGTGGTGGCCAGCGTGCCGCTGTTGGTGACGGTCACGGTGTAGGTCACCGTGTAGACGCCGCCCACCGAAGGCCCGGTCGCCGTGCCCGGGGTCTTGGCGATATTGAGGCTGGCGCTGTTCACCGGCGTCGTGACGCTGCTGGTGCAGCGCGCGTCGGCCGGACAGGTGGGATCGCCGCCGCCGGACACCGTGGCGGTGTTGGTGACGCTCGGACCCGCCGCCAGGGTCGGCGTGATCGGGATGATGAAGCTGGTGCTGCCGCCCGCGGCCAGACCGGCCGGGATCGTGCAGGTCACGGTCTGGCCCGCGGCGGTACAGCCCGCAGGCAGGGTGCCGATGGTCAGACCGGTCGGGATGGTGTCGGTGATGGTGCTAGCCGCGGTCGTCGCCGATGTACCGGTATTCGACACCTGCAGGGTGTAGCTCGCCGGGGTGCCCACGCTGAAGGACGGCGTGCTCGCGGTCTTCGTCATCGTCAGCTGCGGACGGTCCACGGGCGTGGTCACGGTGCTGGTGCAACGCGCGGCCGCCGGACAGGTCGGATCGCCGCCGCCGGAGACGGTCGCGGTGTTCGCGACGCTCGCCGCTGCGCTGGCGGTCGGCGTGACCGGAATGATGAAGCTGGTGTTCGCACCCGCGGCCAGACCGGCCGCGATGGTGCAGGTCACCGTCTGACCCGCGGCAGTGCAGCCCGCCGGCAGCGTGCCGATGGTCAGGCCGGTCGGGATCGTATCGGTGATCGTCGCAGCGGCCGTGGTGGCCGCGCTGCCGGTGTTCGAGACCTGCAGCGTGTAGCTCGCTGCGGTGCCGACGGTGAACGATGCCGCGCTCGCGGTTTTGGTCATCGTCAGCTGCGCGGCGTTGACCGGGGTGGTCACGGTGCTGGTGCAACGCGCGTTCGCCGGGCAGGTGGCATCGCCGCCGCCGGAGACGGTCGCGCTGTTGGTCACGCTGGCGCCGGCCGCCAGGGTCGGCGTGATCGGAATGATGAAGCTGGTGTTCGCACCCGCGGCCAGACCGGCCGCGATGGTGCAGGTCACCGTCTGACCCGCCGCGGTGCAGCCCGCCGGCAGGGTGCCGATGGTCAGACCCGCGGGAATCGTATCGGTGATGGTGCTCACCGCCGTCGTCGCCAAGGTGCCGGTGTTCGACACCTGCAGCGTGTAGCTCGCCGGCACGCCGACCACGAACGACGCGGCGCTGGCAGTCTTCGTCATCGTCAGCTGCGGAGCCACTACCGGCGTGCTCACCGTGCTGGTGCAACGTGCGGCCGCAGGACAGGTCAGGTCGCCACCGCCGGACACCGTTGCGGTGTTCACCGACGGGTTCGTCGCCGCGAGCGTCGCGGTGACCGGAATGATGAAGCTGGTGTTCGCGCCCGCCGCCAGACCGGCCGCGATGGTGCAGGTCACGGTCTGGCCCGCTGCGGTGCAGCCCGCCGGCAAGGTGCCGATGGTCAGGCCGGCCGGAATCGTATCGGTGATGGTGCTGGCTGCGGTGGTCGCAGCCGTGCCGGTGTTACTCACCTGCAAGGTGTAGCTCGCCGGGGTACCGACCACGAACGACGCGGCGCTCGCGGTCTTCGTCATCGTCAGCTGCGGCGCGTTGACCGGTGTGCTTACGGTGCTGGTGCAACGTGCGGCCGCCGGGCAGGTCGGATCGCCGCCGCCGGACACCGTTGCGGTGTTCACCGACGGGTTCGTCGCCGCGAGCGTCGCAGTGACCGGAATGATGAAGCTGGTGTTCGCGCCCACCGCCAGACCGGCCGCGATGGTGCAGGTCACCGTCTGACCCGCCGCGGTGCAGCCCGCCGGCAACGTGCCGATGGTGAGGCCGCTGGGAATGGTATCGGTGATGGTTGCGGCAGCCGTGGTGGCCGCAGTACCCGTGTTCGAGACCTGGAGCGTGTAGCTGGCTGGCAAGCCGATCACGAACGACGCGGCGCTCGCGGTCTTCGTCATCGTCAGCTGCGCGGCATTGACCGGCGTGGTCACGGTGCTGGTGCAACGCGCGTTCGCCGGGCAGGTGGCATCGCCGCCGCCGGACACCGTTGCGGTGTTGGTGACGCTGGCGCCCGCCGCCAGGGTCGGCGTGATCGGAATGATGAAGCTGGTGTTCGCACCCGCGGCCAGACCGGCCGCGATGGTGCAGGTCACCGTCTGGCCCGCCGCGGTGCAGCCCGCCGGCAACGTGCCGATGGTGAGACCGGTCGGGATCGTGTCGGTGATGGTGCTCGACGCCGTCGTCGCCAGCGTGCCGGTATTCGACACCTGCAGCGTGTAGCTCGCCGGCACGCCGACCACGAACGACGCCGCACTCGCGGTCTTCGTCATCGTCAGCTGCGGCGTGACCACTGGCGTGGTCACGCTGCTGGTGCAACGTGCGGCCGCAGGACAGGTCGGGTCGCCACCGCCGGACACCGTTGCGGTGTTCACCGACGGGTTCGTCGCCGCGAGCGTCGCAGTGACCGGAATGATGAAGCTGGTGCTACCGCCCGCGGCCAGACCGGCCGCGATGGTGCAGGTCACCGTCTGACCCGCCGCGGTGCAGCCCGCCGGCAAGGTGCCGATGGTCAGACCGGTCGGGATCGTATCGGTGATCGTCGCTGCGGCCGTGGTGGCCGCAGTGCCGGTATTACTCACCTGCAAGGTGTAGCTCGCCGGGGTACCGACCACGAACGACGCCGCGCTCGCGGTCTTCGTCATCGTCAGCTGCGGCGCATT
>CALRWS020000009.1:0-123961 GCA_943371935.1 Chitinophaga pinensis
ACCTGCTACCTTCGTACATCTCGTCGACGCTGGTTCTGCATCATCCCGGCTACAACGTGGCCTATTGGAATCTGCCGCAGCGCCGGGTGACGCGCGAGGTTTCGGGTTGGAAGGTCAATGGTGCGCCGCTGGTGTTCGTGCACTTCAGCGGCAACAATCTTTACGATGAACGTGTCTTTTCGCGCCATAGTCCTAACTTCACGATGGAAGCGGCGGGGGAGGCGGCGGAACTGCTGCGCGAGTATCGCGAACGGGTGTTCGCGAACGGGCATGCGGAGTACGCGAAGTTGCCGTATGCGTTCAGTTGGCACGGCGCATCGGGCGTGAACGAACATACGCCCGAGCCGACGGCCATGGAGGCAGCTGAAGTGCCGATCGCTCCTGGGCTTACGGGTGTAGCGTCGAGGAAACCTGAAATGCCGAGTGTGGGGCGACGTAACAGGTTCATGAACGCTTGGATCACTCTCAGGCGAGCTCAAGCGCACGCAGGCGGCTGGCGCGCGATGGTGGCGAAAGCCGCATCTGTGTACCGGCGTGGTGGCGTGCAGTTGATGCGCCATACAATTCGGCAACTCAACGTCATTTACCCGGTTGTGCATCGCAACGGCGTGCACCGTCCTGTGCCGGTGGCGTCGTACATCGATGCGGCTGAAGCTGCAGCCGTACTGAGCGTCCGAGGGGGATCGAGCCGGGGTAGATTGTTGTTCATCGACTGGTCCACTCCTCGCCCGGATTGTGACGCGGGATCCATCACCGCTTTTTATCTGATGAAGATATTGGTCGATATCGGCTACGAGGTTGTATTCGCGCCGGACGACATGCTCCATCTGGGTCATTACACCGAAGGGCTCGAATCGCTGGGTATCACCTGTCTTTCTGTTGATCGTGTGGGTTCGTTACACGATCACCTGGTCCACGAGGGTACGGGTTACGACTACGCGCTCATCTGCCGCGCGCCGTTCGCTACCAAATGGGTCGACCCGATCCGAGCCTATGCGCCGTCCGCGAAAATCATCCTCAATACTGCGGATCTGTATTTCCTGCGCGAAATCCGGGAAGCGGAATTGGAGGGGTCGGCGGAGAAGCTCGAAGCAGCGTTGCGCTGGAAAGCGCAGGAGCTCGACATCATCCGACGCTGCGATTACTGCATCGTGATGAGCGATCACGAATACACCATCCTTGCGCGCGAAGCGCCGGATGCGCGTGTGCGTCTGGTGCCGCTGATGTTCGTCGACATTCCCGGGCGCAACGGCGGATTCGATGACCGCAAGGACCTGCTGTTCATCGGCGGGTACCTGCACAAACCGAACGTGGATGGCGCGGTGTGGTTCTGCGAGCGGGTATTTCCGCTTATCCGCGCTCGTCTTCCGGATATCCGCGTGCATCTGCTGGGCAGCAATCCGGATGAGCAGGTACAGGCTCTGGCGGCGATCGGTGGTGTCGATGTGGTGGGTTATGTCGAGGATCTGAAGCCGTGGTTCGACGGCATCAGGATGAGCATCGCGCCGCTGCGGTTCGGCGCCGGCATCAAGGGTAAGCTCGGCACCAGCCTCAGTTTCGGCGTGCCCTCCGTCGCCACGACCATCGCCGTGGAAGGCATGCACTTGATCGACGGTACGCATGCGCTGGTCGCGGACGACGAAAGCGCTTTCGCCGATCAGGTAGTAAGACTCTATACGGACGCCGATCTTTGGGAGCGACTGAGCACCGCCGGTCTTGGATACGTCGCCGAGACGTATTCTCTTGATGCCGGGTTGCGGCGCGTCGACGCTTTCATGCGCGAGGTCGAGTCGGGAGTGCCAATCTTCCCTGCTTCCGTGGTACGCGACGTGGAAGAATACGACCGGTATCACGAGACTGTCTCCGGGCGATTCCAAGAGCGCCTGGCCTACGAGGAGTCGCTGTTGCTGCCGGATGATGTCGATTTCGACATTCCCGGGTGGTGCGCGGTGTGTCGCGGCCCGTCGACGTTTCACGTGGGCTATCTCTACAGCTGCGAAACGCGCGGTGACGGTGGCCCGATGCCGAACTGGCGCGAGCATCTGGCCTGCGCGCAATGCGGCTTCAACAATCGCATCCGTGCGTCGCTGCATGCGTTCCAGTCCCGGCTCGCGCCTGCTGCCGGTGCGGACATCTACATCACCGAGCAGACCACGCCGCTCTATCAATGGATGCGCGCGCACTATCCGGGAACGCGCGGCAGCGAGTATTTCGGCGACAAAGTGGCGTTCGGAGAGGAATTCGGTGGCCTTCGTAACGAAAACATCATGGCGACCACATGGCCCGGGCGCAGCTTCGATTGCGTGTTGTCGTTCGATGTCTTTGAACACGTGCCCGACCCTTTGGCCGCGTTCCGCGAATGCAGGCGGATTCTGCGGCCGGGCGGAACGCTGCTGTGGTCGGCGCCGTTCGTGTTCGGCGAAGGTTGGCGCCTGCGGGATCGCAACGTGATCCGTGCCGAGCACAATGCCGCTGGCAACCTCATTCATCACTTGGAGCCCGAGTATCACGGTAATCCTGTCGATCCCGAGGGTGGGGCGCTCTGTTACCAGTATTTCAGTCTTGAAGCCTTGGCGTTGTTGCGCGAAGCGGGTTTCGTCGACGTTGAACTGCTGTTCTACTGGTCCCCGGAATTCGCCTACCTTGGCCGTGAGCAACTGTTCTGCATCGCCCGGAATCCAGGATGATTCATTGCATGGCTTACCGCGGCCGAACGCCCGAGACGCGCAGGTGCTGCTCGGAAGACTCTGTCCCTTCCAATCGATTCGAGGAAACCCAATGAAAAAGGCACTCATCATCGTGATCGCCGTATTGGCTATCGGCGGAGGCGTGCTTGTCTACCGCGACCTAGGCAAACCCCCCGCGTTGCCGGACGCGGTTCCGTCCACCGATCGGGGCATCGGCTCCGCCTCCTCCCCAGCATCTACGGGGCCGCAGCCAGCGGGGCGCGCCGTTTACTTCCGGAACCCCTCCAGTGGCGAGAACCAGCGCTGGCGCTTCGGCGCGGCGGGGCAGGTCCCCGCGATGGAGCCGGTGCAGGCCGCTGACCCGGGTTGGAGTGCGCTCGCCTACGCCGAAAGCGCGTGGGGCGGCGATGACGCGATTCTTTGGCAGAACACGGCCACCAGCGAGTTGCGCCTTTGGCGGATCGGCACCGACGGCTCGCCCAAAGCCACCGAAGTTGTGCCCTACACCGGCAATGAATGGCGGGTTGCTGCGTTGGCCGATACCGATGCCGACGGAGATGCCGATCTTGTCTGGATCGATGACAAGGGTGGGGTGGCCGTGTGGACGCTAGAGGATGGCAAGGTGGTCGTGCAGGCATCGGTCGGTGCCTCCGATGCCGGACTGCGCCTGGTGCTCGCGGGCGACTTCGATGCCGACGGCCGGGTCGAACTGATATGGCGTAGCGAGGACGATAACCACGCGGCCCGATGGGCGCTGCACGGCACGTCGCCGGCGACGATCCACGACATTGACGCTGCAGGCCCTGAATGGAAGATTCTCGGCTCGGCCGATTTCGACGGCGTTGCTGGCGATGATGTGCTGTGGCAAGGCGCTGCAGGCCAGTTGATCGCGTGGAGCGGAGCCGACTCCGCGCGCCCAGTATCGGTGTCGCGTCCCGCCGCTGCCGGCTGGGAATTCGCTGGCATGGTGGATGTGGACGGCGATGGCCGCAACGATCTGATCTGGCGCGAGACTGCTGGCAGTCAAGTAGGCGCTTGGCGGGTCGACGAAAATGGCACGATCACCGACATCTCGCTTCCCCCGCTCGACCAGGCGTGGAAGGCTGTGCCGCGTGAACTGTCGGCGCACTGAGCAGGCACGTTACCGTATTGGCTGCGCGAGAGAGCGCCATCGCGAACAGGAAATGCAATGAAAGAATGCAGCAAATCGATCGCCCGCCGGTTGTCTGATCCCAATTTCAGCAACAGGTATTTCGTCGGTCACGGCATCGACATCGGGGGCAAGCCCGATCCGCTCGCGTTGTACGTAGGCATGTTCACGCGCATGGGATCGGTGAAAACGTGGGATTGGGAGGACGGGGATGCACAGCATCTCGCCAGCGTCGCCGATGAAGCGCTGGATTTTGTCCACAGCAGTCATTGCCTCGAACATCTGGTTGACCCTCAGGAAGGTCTGAGGCACTGGTTCCGGGCGCTGAAGCCCGGTGGCCACCTCGTGATCACGGTACCGGATGAGGATCTTTATGAGCAGGGTGTGTTCCCCAGCACCTTCAATCGGGATCACAAGTGGACGTTCACGATCTTCAAACATGCGTCCTGGAGCAGTTGTTCGATCAATGTGCTCGATCTGGTGCGCGGACTCGGGCCAGCGGCGGAACTCGTGCGCGTCGAGCAATTGTCGGCGACCTATCGTTTCGACCTGCCGCGTTTCGACCAGACCTTGACGCCCGTCGGCGAGTGCGGCATCGAATTCGTGGTGCGCAAGCGCCCAACGGACGAGGTGGAAGCGCGTGGACGTTGGCAAAGGCCCGCCGACCTGCCCGACCGCGAGCTGCGACTTCATTTCAACCAGTATCGGGACGACATGCGCGCGATGAAATCCTCCAACGAGGGTGGAGCGCCGTTCCAGAACGACGCTCCATTGTGAGGTTCGCATGATTGTCCGCGCTCGCGCTCCGCTTCGGCTCGGCCTCGCTGGTGGCGGTACCGATGTCTCGCCGTACTGCGACCAGTACGGTGGCTGCGTGCTGAATGCAACGATCGACCGTTATGCCTACGCGGTAATCCGCACCCTCGACGCGCCGGTGGCGCGTTTCATCGCCAGCGACCAACAGCAGTCCGTCGAACTGCCGCTCGCCGACCATTATCGCCTCGATGGGCATCTCTCGCTCCACAAGGCGGTCTATAACGAGATCGTCGCCAATCACAACGGCGGCAAGGCGCTGGCGGTGGAGCTGACCACGTTCTGCGATTCGCCCATCGGCTCGGGTCTGGGGTCGTCGTCGACACTGGTGGTGGTGATGATCCGCGCGTTCTGTGAACTGCTGAATCTTGCCCTGGACGATTACGCCATCGCTCATCTCGCTTACAAGATCGAGCGTATCGATTGCGGGCTGAAGGGCGGGAAGCAGGATCAGTATTCGGCGACATTCGGCGGATTCAATTTCATGGAGTTCTACGAAGACGACCGCGTCATCGTGAATCCGCTGCGGATCAAGAACTGGGTGCTTTGCGAGCTTGAAGCGTCCTTGCTGCTGTACTACTCCGGCGTGTCGCGGGAGTCGGCGAGGATCATTGCGGACCAGAGCGAGAATGTGATGCAGAAAGATGCGGGCACGCTGGATGCGATGCATCGCATGAAGCAGGAGGCGCAGGTGATGAAGGTCGCGCTTTTGAAGGGCAGCTTCCGCGAAATCATCGAATCGATGCGCTTGGGCTGGGAAAGCAAGAAAGGCACGGCCAGTACGGTCAGCACGCCGCGGATAGAGGGTATCCACGAAGCGGCGATGTCTGCGGGTGCGCTCGCAGGCAAGGTGTCGGGCGCGGGCGGCGGTGGCTTCATGATGTTCTTCGTTCGCCCGGACAGGCGCATGGAGGTCGTTCGTGCGCTGAAAGCTTTCGACGGCGAGGTCGGCAACTGTCATTTCACCAAGAACGGCACACAGGCGTGGAGAATCGAATGAAGACTTATATCGATGACCGGCTCGAACGTGCGGTCCAGGTGCTGCGCGCCTTGGCCGACGATGCCGCGATCCGCGGTCAGCTCGAAACTTGTGCGACGCGCTGTATCGATGCCATGCATCGCGGCGGCAAACTGTTGCTCGCAGGCAACGGCGGAAGTGCCGCGGACGCGCAGCACATCGCCGCGGAGTTCGTCAGCCGGTTCGCTTTCGACCGGCCCGGGCTGCCGGCGATCGCGCTCACCACCGATTCCTCGATACTTACGGCGATCGGAAACGACTACGGCTACGAGAAGCTGTTCGAACGTCAGATTCAGGCGCTAGGTCGGAAGGGAGATGTGTTCATTGCGTACTCCACATCGGGCCGCTCGCCCAATATTCTCGCAGGCTTGCATAAGGCGAGGGCGAGCGGGCTGTTCTGCATCGGGCTGACCGGCGCGGGAGGCGCGGAGATGACGCCGCTGTGTGACGTGTTGCTGCGGGTGCCTTCCAGCGAGACTGCCGAGATCCAGCAGGGCCACGCCGTGCTCGGTCACATTCTATGCGGGCTCGTCGAGCAGGCGGTCTTCGGTAAGCCCGTGTGATGAAGGAAGCGATCGTATTGGCGGGCGGCCTCGGTAGGCGCCTGCGCAGCGTGGTGACTGATGTACCCAAACCGATGGCGCTGGTCGCTGGGCGGCCGTTCCTGGAATTGCTGTTGGCGCATCTCGCTCGCAATCGTTTCGAACGGGTGGTGGTGTCGGTCGGCTACAAGGCGGAGATGATCAGCGGCCATTTCGGCGATTCGTGGCGAGGGCTGAGCCTGGACTATGCCGTCGAACAGGCGCCGCTTGGCACTGGGGGGGCGATCAGGTCTGCGCTCGCACGCTGCGAGTCGCCGCATGCGCATGTGTTCAACGGCGACACTTATCTCGGTCTCGATTGCGCCACGACCGAAGCGCTTCGTGAGGCATCGGGACTGCCGATCATCGTCGGCCTTAATGTCGATGACACCGCGCGTTATGGTCGCCTGGAGATTGACGACAACAACCGCATTCTGCGTTTCCTGGAGAAGGAGGCCAGCGGTGGACCCGGCCTCATCAATGCCGGTTGTTATGTGGTGCCGCGCGATATCGCTGAGGACTTCCCGGCAGCGGAAAGCTTTTCGTTCGAGACCGACTATCTGCGCGCGGCAGTGGCCCGTCGCGTTTTCCTGATGCATTGCGCAGATGCGGAATTCATCGATATCGGCACGCCGGAAGATTACGCCCGCGCACAGGTGCTTTTTGCATCGGGTATTGGATGAGCGCGCCGGTTCGAGCCCTGTTTCTTGATCGTGACGGCGTGATCAACCGCGATACCGGCTATACCTGTCGCTGGGATGATTTCGTTTTCATCGAAGGAATCTTCGAGCTATGCCGACGTGCACGCGCGCTGGGATATCGGCTATGCGTCATCACCAATCAGGCTGGGATCGGTCGTGGTCTGTATACGGAAGACGACTTTCTCGTATTGACGACTCGCATGTGCGAACGCTTTTCGGCGGAAGGCGCTCCGATCGACCGTGTTTACTTCGATCCGACCCATCCTGAACACGGTCTTGGCACATATCGACGTGAATCCGCGAAGCGGAAGCCGAATCCGGGCATGTTATTCGATGCACAGCGGGATTTGGGGCTGTCGCTTCCAGACTGCGTGCTGATCGGCGACAAGTTGTCCGACATTCTTGCAGGTCAACGCGCAGGGCTTCGCACGACATTGTTGTATCGGCCTGCCGATACGTCTCCGGCGCCTGAGGGAGAGCTTGAAGTCGTGCCCACAGGCCAGATCGAGCGTCTCGCCGACGCTGTTTACTGGTTGACGCCCTGAGCGCGAATGGCGTGGTGGCTTCACGCGGTGCGGCGGCCCGGAGGAAGCGGTGTTCCACGGAGGCAAAAAAAAGCGCGCTTCTAGAAGCGCGCTCTGGATGGGATATCTATTTGATTCGAGTCGAATGCCGATGAGCGGAACCAGCCCGCCGGTAACATTCTTCCAGGTACATCCGCCCCGGACGGCCGGGGCGGAACGTGCAGATATCAGCGGATAATCGACCAGACAGTCGGTGCACCACCGAGCCCCACGGTGTCGTAGCCGCCGTCGCTGCGGCTGCGCCACAATTGCAGGGTGGTGCCGTTGGCGACCACGATATCGCTACGGCCATCCCCGTTCAGGTCGCCTGAAGTCACGACGCGTGCAGAAGTCCCGATAGCGAATCCGCCGGTACCGATGGTCGTTGCGCCGTTCATGAACCAATGCGCGAATAGACCTTGCGTGGGCGACTGCCAGATCAGGTCGGAACGGCCATCGCCATTGATGTCGGCCGAGTCGATGACGTTCCAGCCAGCCGCGTAACCACCGAGTGCCAGATAATCGAAGGTCCCATCGCCACGACTGCGCCAGGCATACATCTGACGAATCGATGAATTCGACCAGATGATGTCGCCGCGACCGTCGCCGTCGAGATCGCCGGTAGCGACGAGCTGATAGGCGCTCTGGTCGACCGGGAAAACCTTGGTGGACAATACCGTACCCGGTGCGCTCATCAACCAGTACGCGATCAGGCCGCCGCTGGGGTTGATCCACAGAATGTCGTCGCGGCCGTCGCCATTGATATCGGTGGTATGCGAAATCGACCAGGCCCCGTCGACAGAGGCGAGATAGCCCGTATCGAAAGTGCCGTCGCCGCGACTGCGCCAATAGTAATAAAGGTTGTTGCTGGTGTCTCGCCAGATCAGGTCCGCGCGACCGTCACCATCGAGATCGCCCGTAGCTACGATGCGATAAACACTACCGACACCGAACAGACCCGTGGATGTGGTGGTCGTGTCGTTCATGAGCCAATAGGCCATGGACGGCGTGGTGGCATTGAACCAGATCAAATCACTGCGACCGTCGCCGTTCAGATCATTGTGAACCTTGTTCCCGAAGGGCACGACGGTGTTACGGAACTGCGCGACCAGCGGCATCGAGATGTTCAGGCTGCGCGCGTTGTCGGCGGTAGCGGTGCCGGTCGGGCGATTGGTGTCGGTGTAATTGACGCTGGGGTTGCCGAAATAGTTGATCGAGAACTGGCTGCTGTTCGCCAGGCGGTAGGCCATGACGGTGTAGAAGCCGGTGGTCAGCGCTTCGCGGTAACCGTAGGAATACGGGTGGGTCCCGGAATCGCCGCCGCTGTCCTCGGTGTTGTGCTGCTGGCCCATGTTGTGGCCGAGCTCGTGGGCAAGCGTTTCCTCGCGGCAGAAATAATTCCGGCCGTCGCCTTCGTCGGTGTCGTTGCCGTCGCTGACGATCGAATAGCCGAAGGGCGCATCGGTGTTGTCGATGGCGAAACCGCCGCCGCCGAGCAGCCAGGCGATACCGCAACCCTGGTGCTGGGGCGCCTGGAAGGGGCGGACCAGCGACACGAGATCGGCGCCGTATTCGTCCCGGGCGGTGCGAAGCGGGACCAGCTCGGCCGGCACCGTCTGCGGCGTGCAGCTGGTCGGGGAGCAGTCGTAACCGGTCAGGGCTTCCAGCGCCAGCTCGTTGCTGTTGCTGTCGGTGTAGTTGACCAGCACGGTGCGGACCAGACGGACGCGCGGGGTGATCAGGCTGTTCACGTAGCCCTGATTGGTGATGGCCATCAGGTTGGACAGTCGGGTCGTGGCGTTGGCAGCGGTGCCGTACTTGGTGACCAGGCCATTGGTGTAACCCAGCACCACGTCGACGGTGTTCGCGGCGCTGGCCTTGCCGCCTCCTTCGATCGATGCCGCGGCGCTGAGCTTGCGGGCGCTGACCGCTGCAGCGACGCTCGGCGGGATCAGGGCATCGGATTCATCGGGGTTGCGGCCGAGGTTGCCGTCGAGCAGCTTGCTGGGATCGGTCTGCACCAGCCAGGACCGGCCGCCGGACATCGTCAGGCTGTAGGCCTCGGTGTCCTTCTGATAGATCCGGCCGAACACCGCGCCTTCGCCGAAGGTGATGACCGCGTCGAGGCCATCCTTGGTCTTGCCGATCCACGACCAATTGCCGTCGAGCGCTTCTTCATGACGCTGATAGGCGATACGCATGGTCTCGCCGGACGGCAGCGGCAGATCGATCGATTTGCCGGGGGCGGCGGCGTTGATGGCATGCGCCTCGCTCAACTGCACCGCATGATAGGTAAAGGCACCGCGCTGGACCGGTTTGTTGCTGCGATCGAAAGCGAGCAGCGTGCCGCGGTCGGGCAAGGACGCGAACGCGACCGTACGTCCGGTGTGGACCCGCGGGTTCTGCGGCAGTAGGGCAGTCGCCGTGCGCGGCTTCCCGCCGGAGAGTGAGGCTTCCTGCGCGATCTGCGTTTCAGACGTGCAACCGCCGACGACGAGCGCTGCGGTAAGGGTGAGGGCAAGTTTGCGCATTAGGGTTCTCGACAACGTGCCCCGACGACCGGAGCGTGAAGGCGAAGCATACCCCCAAGTGCGGGGGCGTCGCATCCCACGGCCGGTGTTTGGTCGTTGGAGCCTGAGAGGGGGCGCTCACCCGGAACCGAACCGGGTTCACATTTCGCCACATCCACGATATGGGTGGGCGATTCTAGCCCGGTGGTTCCCGACAACTCCAGTGCTGGACGGGGGGCGGGTCGTGTGATCCGTGGGTCCGAGGACATGGGTGAGATTGCCGGGGCCAAGACGCCGGCGCGGGCTCCGTGCGGCCTGTATGTTGTCAATCCTGGACCGAATCGGCTGGGGATCGAGTCGCGACCGTCGTCGGTGCAGGGAGACGACGGTCGCGTTCAGGTATCCGGCCCGGCTGGGAGCCCATGTGCTCAGCCGCGGTACGGCGTGGTAACCGGGTGCTACGCGACGATCGGATCATTAGAGCGGGCGTGCAATACCGCCGGCTACCCCATGCGCCAACAGCGTTCGAATGATGATCAGCGCATCGTCGGCAAACGGAGCATTCAGGCCGACGAATCCGCGTTGCAGACGTAGACACGTAAGAGGTACTGGATTCCATCTCGGGCACCGCTGGTCAATGGCCGCCAAGCAGCTAGAGAGCACTGGATCCGATTTGACCGGGACGGCCCACTTTGCCGACTGCGTTCCGGAGACATCATGTCCTGAAGAAACATCAGGGGCATCCTAAGAGATTGTTAACCAAAGGCATCCCTCGGAAGGGTGGCATTGCTGCAATGCAAACTCGGCTATATTAGTCGCCGGGCAGCAATTGCTCTTACTGGGGAAATACAAATGTCAATCGCACTTCGTTGTACGGCGACGGTCCTGTCGCTCGCGCTCGGCGCACTTGTCATGGATGCTTCTGCGCAGCAGGTTAGTGGTGCTTCCGGCAACCGCAGTGGCGCGAAGGCCGCCAGCGTTTCGGTTTCGCCGAAACAGCGTGGTGAAATGGCGCGTCAGTTCGTCACCAAATGGGGCGGTTATGTCCAGCGCGTCTACAACGTGCCGGTGCGGACATGGTCCCAGCGGATGGTCGCAAATTTCGCTGCCGCGGATTCCGCCAATTTTCGTGAGGCGCTGAAGCGCGATACTTTTGAAGGCGCGATGGCGCAGCTCTCGGGTAGCGGTCATCGTCTCAGTGACGAGCGCGTCATCAACAAGTTCGCGACCATGAAGGCCGGTAGTGAAAAGGTTCTAGGCAGCCTCAGCGGCGATCTTGTCTATACGCCGGTCCAGCCATGCCGAATTCTCGACACCCGTAACACCCCGGCTGGTCCGATCGGCGCTGGCGGCAGCCGCAGTTTCGTTTCCATCAACCAGGCCAACTTCGCCGCGCAGGGCGGCAGCGCCACCGATTGCGGCACGCTAGGCCTCAACGCCACCGCCGTGGCGATCAACGTTGTCGCGGTATTGCCTGCCGTCAACGGTTACGCCACGGTGTATCCATTCGGAACGACGCAGCCTCTTGCGTCAAGCATCAATTATCTCGCCAACTCGGTTGTCAACAACGCGATCATTGCGCAGATCCCGAATCCGCTGACAACTTCGGATTTCACCATATTCACGTTTGCCGAGGCGCACTACGTCGCCGATATCGTCGGTTACTTCGCGCCGCCGCAGGCGACGCCGCTGGGTTGCGTCACCACTTTCGCGACGCAGAATATCGCCGCCAGTTCGCCGTTCAATTTCCCGATCCCGGCATGTCCGACCGGCTACACCGTCACCGGCGCGGGCTGCCGCACGCCGGGCCTGAACGAAGCCAACTGGTCCATCAACGGCCTGTACCGCAATGGCGCCAACATTGATGCCTACTGCTCAGGTTTGAACACCACTGCGGGCGTCATCACGGTCGAAGGCACGGCGCAGTGCTGCCGAGTCCCGGGGCGCTGATCCTAAGCCTGACGTGTTGAACGAAGAGCCGGGGAAACCCGGCTCTTTTTTTGGGTGATGGATGTGCCCGCACATTCGAAAGTGCGGGGCGGGCGACGCAGACCGTCGAGGCCGGAGTCGATCCGGATTGCTGCGCGCCGCGCCGATGCCGGAATGGTTGGCCCATTCCGGCGACCTTTCACGTAACTAATCACACCGGCAACACTATGCTTGCCAAGACACCCGGAGACCAAAAGATGGCGACACACACACGTTATTCCAGCGGCATGCTCGCGTTTGCGCTTGTTGCGTTCGCTGCATCCGCATCCGCGCAGTCCCCCGGCGGCCAGGCTCCTGGTGAGCGACTGAATCGCGCAGCGGCCTCTTCGGCCCAGATTTCGCCCACGGAACGCGGACAACTGACCCGCCAGTTCGTCAGCAAGTGGGGCAATTATGTCCAGCGCGTCTACAACGTGCCGGTGGGGACGTGGTCGCAGCGTATGGTCTCGAACTTCGTGAGCGCGGATGCCAGCAACTTCCGCAATGCGCTGAAGCGCGACACCTTCGAGGGCGCGATGGCCGAGCTGACCGGCACCGGGCATCGGCTCAGCGACGAGGCCGTCATCACCAAGCTCGCCTCGGTGAGTGCAGGCGCATCCAAATCATCGGCCACCGTGAAAACCTTGGGCGCCCTGACCAACGATCTGGTCTTCACCCCGCTCGCACCCTGCCGCATCCTCGACACCCGCAGCACCGCTGCCGGCGCCATCGCCGCCAACAACACGCGCAGCTTCGTTGCGATCAACGCCAGCAACTTCACCAGCCAGGGCGGCAGCGCCACCAACTGCGGCACGCTGGGTCTGGCCGCAACCGCGGTCGCGATCAACCTGGCCGCGGTCACGCCGTCCGGCGCCGGCTACGCCACCGCGTATCCGTTCGGCAACGCGCAGCCGGTCGCTGCCAGCCTGAACTACACCGCCGGCGCCGTCGTCAACAATGCGCTGATCGTGCAGATCCCGAACCCGCTGTCCTCGTTCGACTTCACCGTCTATACCTTCGCCCAGTCGCATTACGTGGCTGACATCGTCGGCTACTTCGCGCC
The DNA here is from genome assembly GCA_943371935.1 of Chitinophaga pinensis. GTDB lineage: Bacteria > Pseudomonadota > Gammaproteobacteria > Xanthomonadales > Xanthomonadaceae > Lysobacter_I. The sequence goes on from CALRWS020000009.1 coordinate 13,055, forward strand.
GCCGGTGGCCACTGCGCTGCAGTGCTTGGAAACCGCCAACACCGATCTACCCATCGCCGGTAACGGTGGCACAGGAAATGCGGTTGCACCGGTCTGCGCAAGCGGCTACACCCAGACTGCGACCAACTGCGAGACTACCAGCTGGTTGATGCCGATCGTGTTCTTCCAGAGCGGCACCTGCTCGGCGCGCAATAACGACACGTCAAGCCAGACGCTCCGCGCTTCGCGGACCTGTTGCCGCGTGCCGGGTCGCCAACCGTAGTCGCAAAGGGAAAGAGCCGGGGAAACCCGGCTCTTTTTTTGCTGTCTGTTTTGGCGCAGAGTCGCCAAACGCTATTGTCATCATGCGCCAGGCATGTGGAGATCCGGGTTGAGGCTGCTGGTCGCAGGGATGGCCGAGGCTTGCGGCGATCCGCGTTCTTCCTGCGACAGAATTTTCTGCCTGACAGTCTTCTGGTGGCATATGAAGCGCGCATTCAATCTCAACGCAATGGCCGTCGTGGTCCTCGCCTGCATCGCGCCGACCCTTCTGGCCGCCCCGCAGCGGCAACCCGCAGCGAGGGCCGCCGCTGGCCCCCTGAGCCCGACCGAACGTGGCGCGATGGCGCGCGCCTATGTGCTGAAGTGGGGCGGTTACGTGCAGCAGGTCTATCGCGTACCGGTCAAGGTCTGGGCCAGCCGCATGGTGCCGACATTCGTCCACGCGGACGCCGGCAATTTCCGCAACGCGCTCGAACGCACGACTTACGAGGGCGCCTCAGCGGCGCTGAGCGGCGCCGGGATGAAGCTTTCGGACGAACAGGTCATCGATACGATGGCGCGGGCGAGCCTGGTGTCGCCGGTGTCGCGCTCGCAGATCGTGGCGGCATCGCTCGGGGCGGCCAAGAGCGATCTGGTGTACACGCCGATCACCCCTTGCCGGATCCTGGATACCCGCGTTGCGGGCGGCCCGCTGGGCGGCGGTTTCAGCCGCGACTTCAATGCAGTGGTGGGCGCGGGCGGCAACTTCGGCAGCCAGGGCGGCAGCGCGACGGATTGCGGCGCGGTGGGGGCGGGGCAGGCGGCGGTGGTGATCAACGTCACCGCGGTGACACCCGCAGGTGCGGGCTTCGCGACGGTGTATCCGTTCGGCGCGACCCGTCCGCTGGCGTCGAGCGTCAATTACACCGCGGGCGCGGTCGTCAGCAACACGGTGGTGACCAGACTGCCGAATCCGCTGACGACGAAGGATTTCTCGATCTACACGTTTGCGGCCTCCGATTTCGTGGCCGACATCGTCGGCTACTACGCGCCGCCGCAGGCGACCGCGCTGGAATGCATCACGGTGAGCGGGACGGCGGCCAGCGTACCGGCCAACACCTATGGCTACGGATTCGGCGTGAGCTGCCCCGTGGGCTACGGATCCACCAATTCGGGCTTCCAGGCGGCGCAGAAGGTGGTGATGGCGGACGGATACATGGGCCCCACTTCAGGTACCTTCTTCGTCTACAACCTCGACAGCAGCGCGCAGGTGGTGACGCCCTGGGTTCACTGCTGTCGCGTCCCCGGGCGCTGACCCACCCGTGCTCGCTTACTGCGCCCGCAGTCGCTCCGCGCACGAAAATCCCTGATATCCAATCCCGAACCACTGGAGTCGATACAAATGAAGAATTCGCTGGGTTTCCTGATGTTGAGCGCGACGTTGGCGCTCGGCATGTCGCCGTCGGTCATGGGCGCGCAGAAGTTGGCGTCCGTCCGCACGCATGCAGGAGCGGCGACACCGGCCGAGCGCGGCGCGCTGGCGCGAGCCTATGTGCTGAAGTGGGGACCGTACGTGCAAAAGGTCTACAAGGTCCCTGTGAGCGTTTGGGCCGAACGGATGGTGCCCACGTTCGTCGGCGCCGATGCCGGCAATTTCCGGCGCGCATTGCAGCGCAATACCTACGAGGGTGCGTCTGCGGAGCTGAGCGGCGCCGGCATGAAGCTTTCGGACGAACAGGTCATCGATAGCATGGCGCGGGCGAGTCTGGCGCCACAGTCGATGCGCGCCGCGAATCTGACGAAAGCGCTGGGCGCAGCCACGAGCGATCTGGTCTACACACCGATTACGCCCTGCCGGATTCTGGATACGCGGGTGGCGGGCGGCACGATCGCCGGCGGTTTCAGCCGCGACTTCAATGCGGTGGTGGGAGGAGGCGGCAATTTCAGCAGCCAGGGCGGCAGCGCCACCGACTGCGGCGGCGTGGCCGCAGGGCAGGCGGCGGCGGTGATCAACGTGACGGCGGTGACCCCGGCGGGCGCCGGCTTCGCGACGGTGTACCCGTTCGGGGTGACGCGACCGCTGGCGTCGAGCGTGAACTACACCGCGGGCGCGGTCATCAGCAACACGGTGGTGACCAGGCTGCCGAATCCGCTGACGACGAAGGACTTCACGATCTTCACCTTCGCGACGTCTGATTTCGTGGCCGACATCGTCGGCTACTACGCGCCGCCGCAGGCGACCGCGCTGGACTGCGCGACGGTCTCCGGGACACCGACCAACGTGGCCGCCGGTGCTTACGCGTCCCTTCCCACGCTGTTCTGCGCCGCCAACTACACGCCCGTCGCCCTGTCCATTTCCGCGGGCGAGAATGTGCTGGTCGCGGACAGTTATACCGCTGGCAATGCCGGGCAGATCTTCGTGAGGAGCCTGAGCGCCAATGCCCAGAACGTGACCGCTAAACTCATGTGCTGCCGCGTGCCGGGGCGCTGATCGATAGAACGGTTGTCGCAAACGAAAAGAGCCGGGGAAACCCGGCTCTTTTTTGTTGCGCGACGAAGTAGGTCAGAGCGCCGCCTGCAGCTCCGGCAGCAGCTTGAACAGATCGCCGACCAGGCCGATATCGGCGATCTCGAAGATCGGCGCTTCGCCGTCCTTGTTGATGGCGACGATGGTGCCGGCGTCCTTGATGCCGGTGAGATGCTGGATCGCGCCGCTGATGCCGATCGCGATGTACAGCTCGGGGGCGATGATCTTGCCGGTCTGGCCGACCTGCATTTCGTTCGGCACGTAGCCGGCGTCGACCGCGGCGCGGGAGGCGCCGACGCCGGCGCCGAGTTTGTCGGCGAGCTCGTAGATGATCTTGAAGTTCTCGGCCGAACCCACGCCGCGGCCGCCGGAGACCACGCGGCTGGCGCTCTGCAGGTCCGGGCGGTCGGATTTGCCGGCGGCCAGACCGACGTAGCGGGTATGCGCGGGCAGCGCGGCATCGACGGATGCGGCTTCGACGGCGGCAGCGCCGTCGCGGGCGGCTTCCGGCCACGACGCGGTGCGCACCGTGGCGACCACGGCTTCATCGGCGGCGGCTTCGACCGTGATGATGGCGTTGCCGGCGTAGATCGGGCGCTTGAAGGTATGGCTGCCGTCGACGGCCATGATGTCGGAGACCTGCGACACGCCCAGCAGCGCGGCGACGCAGGGCATCAGATCCTTGCCGAAGGTGGTGCTGGGGCCGAACACATGGCTGTAGCCGGCAGCGAGTTGCGCGACCTGCGGTGCCAGCACCTGGGCGATGGCATTGGCGTTGGCGGCGTTGGTCACCGTCAGCACCTTGGCGACGCCGGAAATCTTCGCGGCTTCGGCGGCGACGCCGGCCGGGTCCGCGGCCAGCACGACGATGTCGATGGCTTCGGGATTCAGCGCCTTGGCGGCCGACACGCACTTCGCGGTGGACGCATTGAGTTTGCCGTCGAGATGTTCACAAACAATCAGAACCTTGCTCATGGGAGTGTCCATGTAGGGTGGGCCCTGGCCCACCATTGCGGAATGTCGGTTTGCGGCGGATGTGGGTCGGAGCGGCTTCGCTCATTGCGACCTCATCGAGGAAGTCGCAATGGTGGGCCAGGGGCCCACCCTACAGCAGGCCTTTGGCTTTCAACGCGGCGACCAGTTCGGCCGCGTCCTTCACCATCACGCCCTTGCTGCGTTTGGCCGGCGGCGCGTAGTGGGTGGTTTTCAGCGTGTCGCCGGATTCGACGCCCAGATCGGCGAACTGCAGGGTCTCCAGCGGTTTGCTCTTGGCCTTCATGATGTCCGGCAGCTTGATGAAGCGCGGTTCGTTCAGGCGCAGGTCGGTGGTGATCACCGCCGGCAGATCGACTTCCAGCGTTTCCAGGCCGGCGTCGACTTCGCGCACCACCGTGGCCTTGCCGTCGGCGATGTCCAGTTTGCCGGCGAAGGTCGCCTGCGGGCGGCCCCACAGCGTGGCCAGCATCTGGCCGGTCTGGTTGGCGTCGTCGTCGATCGCCTGCTTGCCCAGGATCACCAGGTCGGGCTGTTCGCGTTCGACCAGCTTCAGCATGGCGCGGGCGGCCGTGAGCGGCTGCATGCCGGCATCGCTGACGATGTGGACGGCGCGGTTCGCGCCCATCGCCAGACCGTTGCGCAGATGCGGCTGGGCGTCGGCCGGGGCGATGGTCACCACCACTACTTCGGTGGCGATGCCCTTGTCGCGCAGCCGCAGGGCTTCTTCCAGCGCGATCTCATCGAAAGGATTGGGCGACAGCTTGACGCCGTCGGTGATGACGCCGGATCCGTCCGGCTTGACCTGAATGCGGACGTTGTAGTCCACCACGCGCTTGTAGCCGACGAGAATCTTCATCGTTCGGAGTGTCCTGGGAGCGGAAGAGGGACCGGACGATGTTCGGCGTCCGGCCAAGACGTGAATTTTAGCGGTTCGGCGGGGTTGCTGCGACCCGACGCGGGATGTGCGAGCCTCCGGCGGCCTCGATGAGTCCGCATTCAGGCCGCTTTGACGAGATCGGCTGCGCGCTCCGCGATCATGATGGTCGGCGCGTTGGTGTTGCCGCCGATCAGACAGGGCATGACCGACGCGTCGATCACGCGCAGGCCTTCGACGCCGTTGACGCGCAGCTGCGGATCGACCACGGCGTCGGCGTCGCTGCCCATCCGGCAGGTGCCGATCGGGTGATAGACGCTTTCGGCCTTGGCGCGGACGAATTCGGCCAGTCCGGCATCGTCCAGATCGGTGCGCGCCGGGAAGATCGGGGTGCCGCGATACCGGTCGAAGGCCTTCTGCGCCAGGATCTCGCGCGACAGCTTCGCGCATTCGACCATCATCTTCAGGTCGAAGCCTTCCGCGTCGCCGAGATAGTTGGCTTCGATCCGCGGCTTGTCGCCGGCGCGGTTGCTGACCAGCGACAGGCGGCCGCGGCTGCGGGGGCGCAGGAAACAGGCGTGCAGGGTGTAGCCGTCGCCCGGAATGCGTTTGCGGCCGTGGTCGTCCAGCATCGCCGGCACGAAATGGAACTGGATGTCGGCGCGACCGTCCGGAGCAAGCGGCGAGCGCGCGAAACCGCCGGCTTCGGCGACGTTGCTGGTGCCCGGACCGCGGCGGCCGCGCAGGTAATAGTCGAAGGCAGTTTTGATGTCGCTGATGCGGTCGTAGGTCACCCGTTCGGTCGAATGGAACAGGGTGCAGATGTCGAGGTGGTCCTGCAGATTGCCGCCGACACCGGCGCGATCGGCGACGACCGGAATCCCGTGCCGACGCAGCTCGTCGGCCGGGCCGATGCCCGACAGCATCAGCAACTGCGGCGAGTTGATCGCGCCGCCGCTGACGAGAATCTCGCGCGCCGCCGGCTGGTGGAAGGCCTGGCCGCGCATCACGTAGGTGACGCCGCTGGCGCGCTGGCCGTCGAAGGTGATGCGGCTGACGACGGCGCCGGTGTGCACGGTGAGATTCGGCCGCTGGCGGACGGGATTGAGGTAGGCCAGCGCCGCCGAGCAGCGTGCGCCTTCGCGCTGTGTGACCTGATAGAAACCGACCCCGTCCTGCCTTGCGCCGTTGAAGTCCTGATTGTGGGCGAGGCCGATCTGTCGGCTGGCGTCGATGAAGGTCTGCGACAGCGGATTGGTGTAGCGCAGGTCGGACACGCTGAGTGGACCGTCGCCGCCGTGGAAGGCATCGGCACCGCGGACGTTGCCTTCGGATTTCCTGAAGTATGGCAGGACGTTGTCCCAGTGCCAGCCGGTCGCACCCTGTGCGGCCCAGTCTTCGTAATCGCCGGCAACGCCGCGGATGTAGCACATCGCGTTGATCGAACTGGAGCCGCCCAGCACCTTGCCGCGCGGCCACCACAGCGTGCGCTGGTGGAGATGGGGTTCGGCGGCGGTGTTGTAATCCCAGTTCACGCCTTTCTGGTTGACCAGTTTGGCGACACCGGCAGGCATGTGGATGAAGGGGTGCCAATCGCGCGGGCCCGCTTCCAGCAACAGCACTTTGACCGTGGGGTCCTCGCTCAGGCGGTTGGCGAGCACACAGCCCGCCGAACCGGCGCCGATGATGATGTAGTCGAACACGCGCGGACCTTATGAAATCGTGTGCAGGCGACACTATGCCCGCAGCCTAGAGCAATTGCTCTGCGTGTGCGCAGGGCTTGTCGTGCAGTCGAAAATGCAGGCGTCGCCCGCCGTGCCGGGCGGCGCCTTTGGCCTGCTAGAGTGGCGCCTCCGCATTGCACAGGTGGACGGCGGATGCCGCCGCAGCCCGAAATGGACTCCGCGAAAGATTCCGCACCGCCTGCCGGCGCGCTGCGGGGGCTCCGACAGGAACTGGCCGAATCGCCGCCGCTATGGTGGGCGCTGCTGTATTTCTTCAGCCTGTTGTGCGGCTACTACGTGCTGCGCCCGGTGCGCGATGCGATGGCCGCGTCCGGCGATATCGCCGCCGTATTCCCCGACGCCTGGACCGCCTGGGCGCTCAGCCATGGTTTCGCGCTCAAGGACTTCGTGCTGCAGGCGCTGTTCACCGCTACCTTCGTGTCGATGCTGGTACTGCAGCCGCTCTACGGCGCGCTGGTGTCGCGCTACCCGCGCCGGGTCTTCCTGCCGGCGCTGTATCTGATCTTCATCCTTTGCCTGATCGGTTTCTGGTGGATCTTCGATCGGAACGTCTCCGGCCGCGGCGCGCTGTTCTTCGTATGGACGGCGGTCTTCAACCTGTTCGCGGTCTCGGTGTTCTGGAGCTTCATGGCCGACGTGTTCGACAACGAACACGCCAAGCGTGTCTATGGTTACATCGGCGCCGGCGGCACCCTCGGCGCGCTGCTGGGGCCGTCCATCACCAGCCTGCTCGTGAACCGCATCGGCGTGGGCTCGCTGCTGCTGGTGTCGGCCGGATTCCTGGTGGTGTGCCTGCTGTGCATCGTGCGTTTGCGGCCGTGGGCGCGGCAGCGCGAACAGCGCAGCGGTCAGGTGCTCGATGGCGCGATGGGCGGGTCGATGTGGGCCGGTTTCAAGCTGGTGGCGAACGATCCTCTGCTGCGCGGCCTCGCGCTGCTGCTGTTCTTCGGCGTGGGCGTCGGCACGCTGCTCTACAACGAGCAGGCCGCGATCGTGAAGCAGTTCTATCCCACGTCCGAGGCGGCGACCAGGTATTACGCGCGGATCGATTTCCTGATCAACCTGTCGACGATCCTGATCCAGGTGTTCCTGACGCGCTGGCTGCTGCGGCGTTTCGGCGTGGGGCCGGTGCTGTTGATCCCGGCCTTCGCCATCACCTTCGGCTACTGCCTGCTGGCGATGTCGCCGCTGCCGCTGTTGGTGGCGGCGGTGCAGATCGCCACGCGTTCGGGCGAATTCTCGCTGGGCAAGCCCGGCCGCGAGACCTTGTACACCCGGGTCGATCGCGAAGCGCGCTACAAGGCCAAGGCCTTCATCGATACCGCGGTGTACCGCGGCGGCGACCTGACCTATGTGTGGCTGCACAAATGGCTGGCGACGTTCGGCAGCCGTGTGGTGTTCGCCGCGGGTATCGGCATCGCTGTCGCCATGACCCTCAGCGCGTGGCAGGTGATCCGCGCGCAGCGCAAACTTCCGCAGTGATGTCCGTGACCGACGCGCCTGCCGCACTATTCTTCTTCGTTTACTGACAGGAGTCTTACCGATGTCGTCGATCGCCGTTGTATTGATCGTGCTGGTCGCGTTGCTGCACCTCTATTTCCTCGTCCTCGAAATGTTCCTGTGGACGAAGCCGCAGGGCATGAAGGTGTTCCGCAACACGCCGGAGAAAGCCGAGATCACGAAAGTGCTCGCCGCGAATCAGGGCCTGTACAACGGGTTTCTCGCCGCGGGCCTGCTATGGGCCGCGTTCGCCGGCAAGGTGGATGTCGCGCTGTTTTTCCTCGGTTGCGTCGTCGTCGCGGCGCTGTACGGCGCCTACAGCGTCAGCAAGCGCATCTTCTACGTGCAGGGCCTGCCGGCGATTGCGGCGATCGCGGCGGTGCTGTACGGCTGAGGGCCTGTCCCCATCTGGCTATCGCGTTTGTAGAGCGGCCTTCAGGTCAGCCCAGGCAGAACCCGACTGGCGACGACATCAGGGCCGTGCCTACGGCTGACGAAACGAAACGGTTGTATGTCGGAAGCAGCGGCCTGAAGGCCGCTCTACGAGCGCGGATGCGCGGATCCTTGGATGATTCTGGTGGATGTCCCGTTGTGATCACCGCGCGGGGCGCGGCGACATCCACATCGAGATCGTCGCCCGGAACACCACGTCGCCGGCATCGTCGGTCAACACCACGTCCACCGGCAGCGGGTAGCCGCTGTCGGCCGCGACGATCGGGATCGCCGGTGTCGCAACGCCGCGGATCGTGCCCATCGCCTTCTTCACGTATTCGACGGTCATGCCCTTGGGAATCCAGCGCATCGAATCGGGCAGGCTGACCTCGGTCATCATCCCGCCGACCAGTTCCGCGAGATTGCACATCGCGATCGCATGCACGCTGCCGATGTGGTTGGTGATGCGGCGATGGCGGCGCAGACGCGCGACGCAGCGGCCGGGCTCCAGCACTTCGATCAGCGGCGAGATGCTGCCGAAGTAGGGCGCCTTGAAGCAGATCGCGCGGGTGAACAGCCAGTGCCCGGCGGGCCAGCGGCGCATGCGTTCGTACAGGGCGAGGGTCTTGTTGGCCATCGTGCGGTCCCTTGGATGTCCGATGAATTCGAAAAGAGAACGCCGGGGCTGGCCCGGCGTTCGTGTGGTCGATGCGGTGCGGCGCGCGTGTGGCCCGCGTTACGCCGCTTCGCGATGCGCGCTCGGCTTGGCATCGTCGATGTAGCCGGCCGAACGCAGTTCCCACGACTCGAAGTCGTCGACCATGATCGTATCCAGCGTCATTTCGCGCAGTTCTTCCAGCTGCTTGCGCTCTTCCGCGGTGATCCAGCCTTCGCGGACGCCCTCGTCTAGCTGGGTGTTGAAGTCCAGCGCTTCGATGTCGCTGTTCTTGAGCGCCTTGAGGAACTTCCGCTCCACCGGTTCGGCCAGGATCATCTTCGGCAGATAGCTGTTGACGCGGCCGGCCGGGTTGTTCTCGCAGGGCTCCAGGAACAAGTCGCTGGAAAGGCGGTCGCGGGCTTCGCAGGGCGTCATCAGCAGGCTGGCGGCGCGGTGGCCCAGACGGTCGCTCGGCGCTTCCGCGCGGCGGCCCCACGGGAAGATCACCAGCCACAGCAGCCAGCCGACCGGGCGGATCGGGAAGTTGCGCAGCGCGCCAGACAGCGCCAGCTCGATGCGGTGGATCGCGTCGTGGAAGGCCCATGCCAGCAGCGGGTGATCGGCGACCGGACGGCCCTGATCCTCGTAGCGCTTGAGCATGGCGCTGGCGATGTACAGGTGGCTGAGCACGTCGCCGAGGCGGCCGGACAGCGACTCCTTGAATTTCAGCTTGCCGCCGAGCAGCAGCATCGAGGTGTCGGCCATCACCGCCAGCGCCGCCGAGTAGCGGTTGAGCTTGCGGTAGCAGCGGCGGGTGTATTCGCCGCCCGGCGTGGTGCCGATGCGCGAGCCGGTCAAACCGAACCACCACGCACGCACCGCATTCGAGATCGCGTAGCTGATGTGGCCGAACAGCGCGCTGTCGAACTGGTCGATGCGCTGTTTGGGATCTTCCAGCTGCGCCGATTTCATTTCCTTCATCACCCACGGGTGACAGAGGATCGCGCCCTGGCCGAAGATCATGAGGCTGCGGGTCATGATGTTCGCGCCCTCGACCGTGATCGCGATCGGCGCCGCCTGCCAGCCGCGGCCGGCGTAGTTGCGCGGGCCTAGGATGATGCCCTTGCCGCCGTGGATGTCCATCACGTCGCGCGCGACTTCGCGGCCCATCTCGGTGCAGTGGTATTTGGCGATGGTGGACGGCACGGCCGGGTTCTCGCCGCGCGCGACCGCAGCCGCGGTGGCTTCCGCCAGCGCGCTGCACGCGTAGGCGCGACCGCCGATGCGGGCCAGCGCTTCTTCGACGCCTTCGAAACGGCCGATCGACAGACCGAACTGCTTGCGGATGCGGGCGTAGGCGCCGGTGACGATGGCACCCATCTTCGAGCCGCCGCTGGCGGTGGAGGGCAGGGTGATGGAACGGCCGATCGACAGGCATTCCATGAGCATGCGCCAGCCCTGGCCGGCGTAATCTTCGCCGCCGATCAGCTGGCTCAGCGGCACGAACACGTCCTTGCCGATGATCGGGCCGTTCTGGAACGGCGCGTTCAGCGGGAAGTGGCGGCGGCCGATCTCCAGGCCGGCGGTGTCGCGCGGCACCAGCGCCAGCGAAATGCCGATGTCCTTCTTGTCGCCGAGCAGGCCGTCCGGGTCGTACATGCGGAACGCGACGCCGATGAGCGTGGCGACCGGCGCCAGCGTGATGTAGCGCTTGTTGAGCGTGAGGCGGATGCCGAGCACGCTCGCGCCGTTCCATTCGCCCATGCCGACGATGCCGTAATCGGGAATGGAGGTGGCGTCGGAGCCGGCGAACGGGCCGGTCAGTGCGAAGCACGGGATTTCGCGGCCGTCGGCGAGGCGCGGCAGATAGTGGCGTTTCTGTTCCTCGGTGCCGTAATGCATCAGCAGTTCGGCCGGGCCCAGCGAGTTGGGCACGCCGACGGTGGAGCTGAGTACGGAGGAGATCGGCGCCAGCTTCTGGATGACCTTGTGGTTCATCAGCGCGGAGAACCCGAGGCCGCCGTATTCCTTCGGGATGTTCAGACCGAAGAATTTGTGTTGCTTCACGTAGTCCCACAGCTGAGGCGGCAGGTCGGCGCGGACGTGGGTGATTTCCCAGTCGTTGGTGATCCGGCACAGATCCTCGACCGGGCCGTCGAGGAAGGCCTGTTCTTCGGCGGTCAGCATCGGCCGGGGCAGCGACAGCAGCTTGTCCCAGTCGGGCTTGCCCGAGAACAGCTCGCCCTCGAAGCCCACGGTGCCGGACTCCAGCGCGGTGCGCTCGGTGTCGGACAGCGGCGGCAGCAGCTTGGTGTAGAACTTCAGCAGGGTGGAGGTGATCAACGCCTTGCGCAGCGGCGCGATCAGCATCGGCACGGCCACCAGCAGCATCAGGCCTGCGGCGACCAGGGTGGCGGTCTGATGCGCCCCCAGCAGCCAGCAGCCGACCAGCAGGGTGGCGGTGATCGCGGCCCAGATCGCCAGCCGCAGGCGGTGGTAGGCGCAGAAACCGGTGGCGATCAAGAGTGCGAGGAAGGGAGCGAGATATTGGATGGCAGTGCTCATGAGGCGCTCCGGCGAGCCTGTGCTCGGCGTATGAACTGTATTGGGGAGGCGGGACTGACAGTGCGTACTGACTAAGGGCGTGCTGACAGGTGTGGCCCGCAGGCCGTTCCATACGCAGCAGTATGGGTTTGCTTCTTCGCGATTGTCAATGTGCCGGAGCGATTCGGAACGCGCCTGGATATCCGGATTGAAATCGTAGTCACACGATACTTTTCCAAGCCGTTCCGTATGGTTACACTATTGTCATGAATAACGCCGCGATCAAGACCGAACGCAACGGCCGCCTCAGCGCGGAAGACTGGGCGCAGGCCGCCCTCGACATGATTGCCGAGCAGGGGGTGGCCGCGGTGGCGGTCGAGCCGCTCGCACGGCGGCTGGGCGTGACCAAGGGCAGCTTCTACTGGCACTTCCCGTCGCGCGATGCTCTGCTCGCCGCCGCGCTGGAGCGCTGGGAAGCGGTGGAGCAGGAGACCGTGTTCGGCCAGCTCGAAGCGGTCAGCGATCCGCGCCAGCGTCTGCGCAAGCTGTTCCATGTCGTCGCGCATGAAGTGAAGCCGCACAAGATCTACAGCGAACTGCTCAAGGCGCTGGATCATGCCGCGGTGGGCCCGGTGATCGAGCGGGTCTCGCAGCGTCGCCTCGAATACCTCGCCGCGTCCTTCCGCCAGTCCGGCCTCGTGCGCACCGATGCGCAACACCGCGCGCGCCTGGCTTATGCCGCGTATGTCGGCTTCCTGCAGTTGCGGCTGCAGCTGCACAACCCGCGCCTCGCACAAGACGAGTTCGAAGCCTACGTCGAACACGTCATGGACACGCTCATCCCGCCTGTTCCCGCCCCACGAGCCTGAGTACCGCCCTGCATGAACGCGAGCGCCATCAACGATACCGCCGCCGCCACCGACACCGCACCCACACAACTGCAGAGCCTGAGCGACTGGGTGGCCGAGGTGGTCGCGCTGACCCGCCCGGATGCGGTCCACTGGTGCGACGGTTCCGATGCCGAGTACGACGCGCTGGTCGCGAAGATGCAGGCCGACGGCACCCTGATCAAGCTCAACGAAGACACCCATCCCGATAGCTGGCTGCACCGCTCGCATCCGGACGACGTCGCCCGCGTCGAACATCTCACCTTCGTCTGTACCGTGCAGGCCGACGATGCCGGCCCGAACAATCACTGGCTGTCGCCCGCCGACGGCCATGCGCAGATGGACGCGCTGTTCGACGGCTGCATGCGCGGCCGCACGCTGTACGTGATTCCTTACTGCATGGGTCCGATCGATTCCCCGCTGTCGCGCTGCGGCGTGGAGATCACCGATTCGCCTTACGTGGTCGCGAACATGCGCATCATGACCCGCATGGGCGCGCCGGCACTGGCGCGCATCGAGCGCGAGGGCTTGGCCGGCGGCACGTTCGTGAAGGGCCTGCATTCGATTGGCGAACTCGACCCGAACCGCCGCTTCATCATGCATTTCCCGGAAGAACTGACGATCAAATCGTTCGGCTCCGGCTACGGCGGCAACGCGCTGCTGGGCAAGAAGTGCCATGCGCTGCGCATCGCTTCGTACCAGGCGCGCAGCGAAGGCTGGCTGGCCGAACACATGCTGATCCTCGGCGTGGAAAATCCGCAGGGCGAAACCCATTACATCGCCGCCGCGTTCCCCAGCGCCTGCGGCAAGACCAACCTCGCCATGCTGATCCCGCCGGAGGGCTACCGCCGGGACGGCTGGAAGGTCACCACCATCGGCGACGACATCTGCTGGATGCGCCCCGGCGCCGATGGCCGTCTGTACGCGATCAACCCGGAAGCCGGTTTCTTCGGCGTCGCGCCCGGCACGTCCAGCAAGTCGAACCCCAACGCGCTGGCGACGATCCAGCACGACACCATCTTCACCAATGTCGGCCTGACCGCCGATGGCCAGCCGTGGTGGGAAGGGCTGGATGGCGCGCCCGCCTTTGATTGGCGCGGTCATGACTACGATTCCAGTCGTGGTCCGGCCGCCCATCCCAACGCCCGCTTCACCGTCAGCGCCAAGCAGTGCCCGTCGTATTCGCCGAAAGCCGAGGACGCGCAGGGCGTGCCGATCAGCGCGATTGTGTTTGGCGGCCGCCGCGCCTCGCTGGTGCCGCTGGTGTTCGAAGCCCGCGACTGGACCCACGGCGTACTGGTCGGCGCGGCGATGGGCTCGGAAACCACCGCCGCCGCCACCGGTGCGGTCGGCGTGATGCGTCGCGACCCGATGGCGATGAAGCCGTTCTGCGGCTACAACTTCGCCGACTACTTCGCGCACTGGCTGTCGTTCGATCACAATGACCCGAAGCTGCCCAAGGCGGCTCTTCCCAGGATTTTCCACGTCAACTGGTTCCGCAAGGGCGACGACGGCAAGTTCCTGTGGCCCGGCTTCGGCGACAACCTGCGCGTCATCGAATGGATGATCGGGCGCGTGAAGGGCAGCGCCTCCGCAGCGGAAACCCCGATCGGCGCGCTGCCGCGACCGGCGGACCTGAATCTCGACGGCGTCGCGCTGAGCGACGAGGCCCACGCCAAGCTGTTCGGCTTCGATCACGCCGGTTGGCGGGCCGAATTCGCCAGCATCGGCGAATATCTCGACGATTACGGCCCGCGGATGCCCGCGGCGCTGAAGATCGAACAGGCGAGGATCCTGACCGAACTGTCGCGCGCGGACGCCTGAACCCGCAGCCCGGGCGGTTCGCTTAAAATCCCGCGATGCAGACTCGCGCGACATCCAACAAACAGCAGGCGCTCTGGCAGCAGGGCCAGCGCTACGCTCAATTGCAGCAATGGCGCCAGGCGGCCGAAGCCTACCAGGCGATCGTCGACCACGATCCCGGATTCGTGCCCGCCTGGCTGGAACTGTGTTCGGCGAAGGAAAAGCTCGACGGCTATCGCGCCGCGCGCCGCGCCGTATTGCGTGCCGCTCAGACCGTACAGGTGCCGCCGATGGTCGGCATGGTGGTGGCGCGTCGATTACGCCAGTTCGAGGCGCTGCCCGAAATGCAGCGCTACATCGACGACGGTAATCTGGTCGCCCGCATTCCCCCGGAAATGATGATCGACATGGCGACGTTCTTCGCCAGCGCCGGCGATCATGCGATGACCTTGCCGTGGATCGAGCATGTCCTGAAACTGCGCCCGGATCTGGCCGAAGCGCACAACATGCACGGCGTAGCGTTGATGTTCGCCGGCAGGCCCGAGGAGTCGGCGGCCGCGTTCGAGCGGACGCTGAAGATACGCCCGACCTTCTCCAATCCGTATGCGCTGCTGTCGCGGGTGGCCAAGATCGATGCCGGCTACAACCACGTCGACACCCTGCGGCGCCTGCTGTCGCAGCCGAACCTGCCGGCGAAGGACGAGGTCAACTACGCGCACGCGTTGCACAACGAACTGCATGAACTTGGAGAGTATGAGGACGCATGGGACGCATTGGCGCGCACTTGCCGCGTGCGTAAGCCGCAACAGCCCTACGACCACGCCAGAACGCTCGCCATGTTCGATGCGCTGCGCTCGACATTCGATGCCGGTTTCTGTCGCGGTGCGCCGGTCGATGAGGTATCCGGCCAAGGGCCGACGCCGATCTTCATCGTCGGCCTGCATCGCAGCGGGACTACGCTGCTGGAGCGCATCCTGTCCGGCCATCCGGATGTCGCCGATGCCGGCGAGACCTACACGTTTACGGCGCAGTTGCGCGAGGCGGCCGACCACTTCTGCAGGACGGTCGTCGATCCTGTCATCGTCGAACGCGCCCACGGATTCGACTATCCCGCGATCGGGCAGGGCTTCCTGGAAAGCATGCGCTGGCGCAGCCGCTCGAAACCCTTCATTACCGAAAAACTGAACCCGAACTTCATCGTGCTCGGGCCGATCGCCAAGGCGCTGCCGCAGGCGAAGCTGTTGCACATGCGTCGCGATCCCGCCGACACCTGTTTCTCCAATCTGCGGACGCTGTTCACCCACGAAGCGTCTTATTCGTACGATCAGGTCGAGATGGCCGACTACTACAAGGCGTATCACGACCTGATGGCGCACTGGCGCGGCGCTTTGGACGAACGCGTCCTGGACGTCGACTACGACGCGATGGTCAACGAGCCGGAAGCGCAGGCGCGCAGGGTCTCCGCGCACTGCGGGTTCGATTTCCGCCCGGAAATGCTCCAGGTCGGGCGTCATTCCGGCATGGTGGCCACCGCCAGTTCGAATCAGGTCCGCAAGGGCATCATGACCAACCGTGGCGGTTTGTGGCGCGCCTACGAAAGGCATCTTGGGCCCATGCTTGAGCGGCTGGCCGCACACGGCCTGATCTGAGCCAGAAAACCGGCGCGCCGGCACGGCTAAGCTATCGCGATCCCGTCGTTCACGAAGAAGCCCAGATGGCCGTCAACATCTCTTCCGCCTTCGCCGTTCCGCTGGGCGATATCCGTTATCCGGAACCCGATGCCCTCAATGCCGACCTCCTGCAACTGATCCGTATGCTGGAGGCGCAGGGGGGCGGCTATCGCAATCCCGATCCGGTGGTGCACCAACCGGAGGGCCTGTTCGAGAGCGAATTCGATTTCTTCGCCCGTCCGGAGCCTGCTGTCCAACGGTTGCGCGACTGGGTCTGGGGTGCGCTGGGCGAATTCATCCGTGGCGTCAACCCCAGCATCGCCGAGAATCCGCTGGGCCTGAGCATCGCCAGCCAGACCTGGTTCCACCTCACCCGCGACGGCGGGTATTTCGGCTATCACAACCATCCCATGGCCAGCTGGTCGGGCGTCTATTGTGTCGCCGATGGCGATCCATCGCCGGAACATTCCAACAACGGCTGTCTGGTCTTCCCGCATCCTTTGACCTGCGCCAATGCGTTCATCGACCCGACCAACGCAACGCTCCGCTGGCCCTACACGCAGGGCAATTTCGTGCTGGCGCTGAAGCCCGGACAACTGGTTTTTTTCCCGTCGTGGCTCGGTCACTACGTCACGCCGTTCCGGGGTTCCTCCGAACGGGTGACGGTGGCCTTCAACGCCTGGTTCCAGCGGAGCGGCTGAAGCTTTCCCGTCCTGACCCGGTCATTTTTCAAATTGCGCAGGCAAAAAAACGGCCCCCTTTCGGGGGCCGTCCTGTTTCACGCTGAACCGAGAAGCGATCAGAACTTCTGGTTGTACTGCAGGTAGAAATAACCACCGCCCGGCAGATCGTAGGCGCCGTCGAACGAGTGCGCGAACGAACCGAAGGTGTACGGCGGTTCTTTGCCGAACAGGTTGCGGGCACCAACGGCGACCTTGCCGTTCCACGGGGTCTTGAAGCCGACCTGCAGATCGTGATAGATCCGCGAACCGATACGGTTTTCCGAACGCAGGTAGTTGCCGTTCGAATCGTTGATGTCGATCGGGCAGACTTCCTGCGGGGTGATGCCGTACTCGAACAGGTTCTGGTAGCCGGTGCAATCCTCGTCCAGAGCCGAGTAATAGCGCATCGCCCAGGTCGCGTCCCAGTCGCCCTTCTGCCACGTGGTCGTGATGTTGGAGCGCAGGCGCCAGGTCGGAGCACTGTTGGCGTATTCGCCGACGGTGCCGAACAGGGTGTTCTCGGTCACATAGCTGTTGTCCCACTGGAACGAGAACTTGCCCCATGCGGTTTCCGGCATGGCGTAGCTGACCTGGAAGTCGTAACCCTCGACCTTGCCTTCGGCCAGGTTGAACTGGCTCTGGCGGAGATCGATGATGTTGCCGACTGCGTCGCGACCCACGAACGAGCAGAACTGCGCGCGCTGGGCCGGATCGGCGGCGGCGCCGGGAGCGCCCGGATCGCGGTAGCAGGCGTTGAGGATCGACTGCGAGTTGCGGAACGAAATCACGTCCTCGAGTTCGATCTTGTACCAGTCGAGGGTGAAGTTCAGGCCCTGGACCCAGCTCGGGCTGTACACGATGCCGAAGCTGGTGGTTTCGCCGAATTCCGGCTTCAGGTCCGGGTTGCCGCCCTGCAGCGATCGGATCTGCGAGTTCGGCTGGACCACGCCGACGCCGACGGGCACGCCCTGCGAGTTGCAGAGGGCCTGATCGGTGATCGCCAGACCGTAGTTGACCGTGTTGCAGGGGTCGGCTGCCGCCGCAAAGCTTTCGCCACCGCCCGCGTACAGATCGACCACGTCCGGCGCGCGGAACGATTCGGAGAAGGTGCCGCGGAACATCAGGTCATCGAACACCTGCCACTTCAGGCCGATCTTCTTCGCGGTGTCGCCGCCGATGTCCGGGTTGACCGCTTGGCCGCCGAAGGTGCCGGCGGAGTCGTAATCGGACTTGCGGGCCGCCAGATTGAGTTCCAACAGCTTCGCGCCCGGGATGTCGGCCAGGATCGGCACATTCAACTCGGCGTAGATTTCGTCGACATTGATGGCGCCCTTGGTCGGCTCGGAGAAGTTGTCGGACGAACCGCCGCCGGAAATCAGCGCGTCAGGCTGGCTGATGTAGGCGGTACGACGGTGTTCCAGGCCCACGGCGAAGCCCAGCGGGCCGGCCGGCAGGTCGACGATCGAACCGGAGAGATTCGCGAAGTAATCCTTCGTGGTCATCTCTTCGAATTCGTTCTTGGTGTAGCTGATGTAGTTGTTCATCGCGTCGTATTCGGCACGCGTGATGACGCCGGCAGCCAGGCCGAGGTCAGCGCCGCCAAAGACGTTGTACGGCACGCAGCCGGCGATGACGTTACCGCCCGCGTCCAGACATTCCAGCGCACCGGTAACCGCGTTGCGGCGGGAATTGCCGACCGCGTTACGCAGGTTGAACAGGTTGATGTAGTTCTCGCCGCGGGTGGTGATACGCGCGTTGAGGTAGGAATAGCCGGCATCCCAGTACATGTCGCGGCCGCCCAGATCGAACGAACCATCGAGCGAGAGCGTGACGGCGGTATTGTCGCTGTCGTAGTACGGCTTGCGCGGACCGACGGCAATCGAGCGGAAGTTGGCGCCGCGGAGGTCCTGACCGAACGGGTTGAACACGCTGCCGGCGGTCGGCGCGAACGCCCACTGCGGGCCGCTCGTGCCGCGGATGTCCATGGTCAGCGGCACTTCGGCCAGCTGCTGGTTGGAGTCGCGCTTGACGTAGGTCGCCATCACGTTGGCGTTGATGCGATCGGTCAGACGCAGGCTGCCCTGGCCGTAGACGTTGAAGCGTTCGATCGGCTGCAGCAGGTAGTTGACCGGTGCGAAGTTGTAGCGATCGGAGCTGCCCGAACCGTTCGTGGTGTAGCTGACGAAACGCCGGAAGTCGGTGGCCTGACGGCCATCTTCGCCCGGCCTCAGTGTGAACGGACCGCCAGCGACGGCGGTGCAGGTCCGGAAGCCGGCCGAGGTCGCGGTGGGCGCGCCAGCGCAGCGGGTGAAGTTGCCGCCGGCGTTGCTGCCTGAACCGAAGAAACCGCCCGACGCCAGATCGCCGCCGCCGAAGGTCGGCACGGACGAAATCTCGCGGTCGCCGGCAAAGACCGGTTTCTGATCGGTGAAGCTGACGCTGAGCACGGCGTTCCAACGGTCGTTGTTGGCACCGACGGTGAAGTCGTAGGCCTGCTGGAAGCCGTCGCCCTTGCTGTAGCCGCCGAGGAAGACGTTGGCTTCGGCGCCGTCGAAATTCTTGCGGGTGATGACGTTGATCACGCCGGCGATGGCGTCGGAACCATAGATCGCCGAGGCGCCGTCCTTCAGGACTTCGATGCGTTCCACGACCGAGATCGGAATGGTGTTGAGGTCGACCAGGGCCTGGTTGGTGATGCCCGAGGTTACCCAGCGGCGGCCGTTGACCAGCACCAGGGTGCGTGTCGCGCCGAGGCCGCGGAGCGAGATCGTCTGGGTGCCGTCGCTACCGTTGGTGCTGGTGGTGACGTTACGCAGACCGCCGCCATCACTGGCGGAAATATTGAACAGGATATCGCCGATCGAGGTCAGGCCGGTGGCTTCGATGGCCGCACGGTCGATGGTCAGGACGGGCGAGGTGCCTTCCACTTCGGAACTGCGCGGAATGCGCGAACCGGTGACGACGACGGTATCGAGCTCGTCATCCGAAGGGGTGTCTTGGGCAAACGCGACGCCCGTGCCCGCGAGGGCGGTGGTGCTTACGAGCGCGAAGGAAATCGCGTCGCGCAGCTTATTGGTCTTCAAAGTCATCTCTCTCTCTCCAAGCGAGTCTTGGGGTTTCCCATGGGAACCTGCCCGCTGCCGTCAAGAAAGACGCCAAAGCAGGTCAGGCCGAGGCCGATAGTAGCCCCACTCGCAGAAAAATTAAAGTGTCGTTAACCCGGGCACGGATGACGGGTAAATCCGGAAGGAAACCGCGGACTTACAGATCCTGCTCGTAGCGGACGTAAGGCACGGCGCCCTCGTCGTCGCCCTGGGAGGTCGCCGGGGCGAACGGATTCTTGCCCCGAGTGACCAGGTTGTCGGCGCCGACCGTGAGCTGTCCGCTCCACGGCGTACGCCAGCTCAGGCCGAGGCCCAGGCTGCCCCAGCGGTCGCGGCCGGGGGTGTCGACGACTTCGCCGACGACATTCACGCCGAAGGCACCGATACCGCCGCCGACGTTGAGCTGGCGCGAGGTCCAGCGATCTGTGAAACCGGGAATCTCGGCCGGGGTCTGCAGCCGGGCTTTGGCCACGGTGCCGGCGATCGAGACGTAACCTTCGCGCGGCAGGGACTTCTGGCTGAAGATAGTGAGATCGTTGACGTCGATGCGACCGTTGCCGCCGGAACCGGGGGCCAGCCAGGCCGGCATCGAAATGCGGCTGGCGCCTGCGCCGATGCCCACTTGCGTGCCGTTGCGCTGGAACAGCGCGGCGGCGCCGGTACGGCTGCTGGTAGCGGGAATCGATGCGAGGACGCAGTTGTCGGCGAGATTGTTCAGGGCTGTGGTGAGGCCCTTCTTACGGTCGCAGAGCAGGCCCAGCGAGTCGCCGGCGCCGAGGCCGAAAGCCGTATCGAGATGCCGTACACCGAAGCGCGCGAGCGTTCGCGAATGGGCGTTGTCGACGGGTTCGAGCACTACCGCACCTTCGAACTGGCCGCTGGATTTGTTCCAGATCGGAAGTTCGACGCGATCACGGCCCGGCTTCGATTGCGCATGCACGGAGGTTGCCGCGCCGAGGGCGAGCAACAGCAGTATCGGCAATGTGCGGGGGGGCGTGCGCATGATGCAGTCAGACCGCGTGTGTGCGGCTCCAGTTCCTCGGCGGATCCATCGGACTTCAGGCTATCAGTTTTATGGTTCTTTAACAATCCGGCCGACCCGGAAAAACCGTGACGACCCACGCAGCATGGCGTTGTTTCATTGCAGTCGTTCAGGGGCGTCCAGGTGGGCCGGGCGAGGGGTGAACAGGCCGGCGATCTCCTCCGCGGTGTAGCGATAGGTCTCACCGCAGAATTCGCAGCGGATCTCGGCAATTCCGGCATTGCCCTCGGCGGCCTCCCGGGCTTCTTCCTCGCCCAGCGATTCCAGCATCGACGACACCCGTTCCCGGGAGCACGAACAGGCGAACTGCAGCGACTTGTTGCCCAGCACACGCACGCCGTCCTCGTGGAACAGCCGGTGCAGGAGGGTTTCTGCCGGGGTCGCCAGCAGTTCCGGCGCGGCGAGGGTCTCGAACAGGGCGCTGGCGCGCTCCCAGCCGTCGAGATCGCCCTCGTCGCCGGGCAGCTTCTGCAGCATCAGTCCGGCCACCCGTTCGCCGCTCGCAGCCAGCAGCAATCGGGTCGGCAACTGTTCGGACTGGCGGAAATAGCCTTCGAAGGCGGCCGAAAGGCCGCCTTTTTCCAGTATGTCCGCGTCCAGCCCGACCAGCCCCTGATAACGCGCGGGCTCCTGGCCGCGCACGCCGGGATTCTCGATGGTGATCGCCAGCACCGCATCGGCGCCGAGCGAACCGAGGCTGTGCGCGCCCGGCAGCTCGCCCTCCGCCAGCGTGGCGATGCCGCGCAGGGTGCCGGCGCCGGTGCACTCCGCGAACAGGGTGCGCAGCGCGCCTGTGCCGCGCAGATGGACCGACAGCCGGCCGTCCACTTTGACGTGCGCGGTGAACAGGGCGGAGGCGGCGACCGCTTCGCCCAGCAGCTCGGCCACGTCGTCCGGATACTCGGCGCGGGCGCGGATCTGCGCCCAGGTGTCGTCCAGACGGACATGGACGCCGCGCACGCCGGCCTGTTCCAGCAGGAAGCGGGTGAGTCGGTCGGGGGTGGTGTCGGCGGTCATGTCGGCGGCTGGCTCTGCAAAGTGACGATGTCATGGATGGGCGCGGCTTCGCGGATAATGCCGCCACCACGGGGAGACGGCAGAACATGGGGCAGAACGGCGCAGATTCAAACCTCGATCCGCCGCAGGCGTCCGTCGCGGCTCCGAAGCGTCGGCGCCGCTGGCTGCGCTGGGTGTTCTTCTGGCTACCACTGCTGTTCGTGGTGGCGACGGTGCTGCAGGTGGCGGTGCTGCGCTTCGTCGATCCGCCGCTGACCGCGTTCATGATCGGTCGCTATGTCGAAGCCTGGGGCGAGGGTGATCGCGGCTTCTCGGTGAGCTACGACTGGCGCGACGCCGACGAGATATCGAAACAGCTGCCGCTGGCGCTGGTCGCTGCGGAAGACCAGCATTTCCCGGTCCATAACGGCTTCGACTTCAAGGCGATCGAAAAGGCCCGCGCCAACAACGCCAAGGGCCGCAAGGTCCGCGGCGCCAGCACCATCAGCCAGCAACTGGCGAAGAACCTGTTCCTGTGGCGCGGCCGCAGTTGGGTGCGCAAGGGCCTGGAGGTCTGGTACACGGTGCTGATCGAGGCGATGTGGCCGAAGGAACGCATCATCGAGGTCTACGCCAACGTCATCGAATACGGCGATGGCGTCTACGGCGCCCAGGCCGCTGCCCGCCGGTTCTTCGGCAAGGACGCCGCGAAGCTCAACGCCGCCGAGGCCGCACGTCTGGCCGCCGTGCTGCCGTCGCCGCGCAAGTACAGCGCCGCCAAACCCGGGCCGTATGTGCAGCGTCGCAGCCGGGCGATCGAGCGTCAGATGCGTGCGCTGGGCGGGCCGGAATACCTCGCGTTCGACTGACCGGGCCGCCGGTTACTCTATCTATATGTCTACCGAACGCCTGACCGTCGTCGTCGCCGCCTTCAACGAGGCCGAAGCCCTGCCGGCGCTGCACCCGCGCATTGCCGCGGCGTTGGACGCGCTGGCGGGTGAGGGCGTCGAAGGCCATGTCCTGTACGTGGACGACGGCAGCCGCGACCGCACCTGGGCGGTGTTGGACGACATCGCCGCCGCCGATGCCCGGGTGTCGCTGCTGCGGCTCAGCCGCAACTTCGGCAAGGAGGCCGCGCTCACCGCCGGCCTGGACCTGGTTCGCGAGGGCGCCGCGATCATCCTCGACGCCGACGGCCAGGATCCGCCGGAGCTGATCCCGCAGTTCGTGGCGAAGTGGCGCGAGGGCTACGACGACGTCCACGGTACCCGCACCGAGCGCGACGGCGAAGGCTGGCTCAAGCGTGGCACCGCGCACGGCTTCTACCGGGTGATGCAGCGGCTGTCGAAAACGCCCATCCCCACCGATACCGGCGACTTCCGCCTGCTGTCGCCGCGCGCCTTGGCCGCACTGCGCCAACTGCGCGAGCGTCACCGCTTCATGAAAGGCCTGTTCGGCTGGGTCGGTTTCGAGCAGATCGCGATTCCCTACCACCGCGAAGCGCGGATGGCGGGCCGCAGCAAGTTCAATCTGTGGGGACTGTGGAATTTCGCGCTGGAAGGCGTGACCAGCTTTTCCACCGCGCCGCTGCGGGTGGCGACCTATCTGGGTGTGCTCACCGCCGTGCTGGCCTTCGTCTACGCGCTGTGGGTGGTGATCAAGGCGATGCTCTGGGGCGACCCGGTGGCCGGCTGGCCGACGATGATGGCCGTGATCCTGCTGTTGGGCGGCGTGCAGTTGATGGCGCTGGGCGTGATCGGCGAATACCTGGGCCGGTTGTATGAGGAATCCAAGCAGCGACCGCTGTATCTGGTGGATCGCTGGCGGCCCGCGGCGGGCGTATCCTTGGGCGACGACCCTGAAGGAGACACGCCCCATGCGCACCGTCCGTCAGTTGTTGGAAGCCAAGAGCCCGACGATCCACGCGATCCGTCCTGAGGCTCCGGTCCTCGACGCCATCCGCCTGATGGCCGAGGCGCACATCGGCGCGGTGCTGGTGATGGACGGCCCGCGTCTGGTCGGCATTGTTTCCGAACGCGATTACGCGCGAAAGGTCGTGCTGCAGGGGCGTTCGTCGTCGGATACGCCGGTGAGCGAGATCATGACCCCGAATGTGTTGACGACGTGGTCGCTGGATACGTCGGACCGCTGCATGCAGACGATGACCGAGCATCGCATCCGGCATCTGCCGGTGATCGATGGGGATGAGGTGGTGGGCATCGTGTCGATCGGTGATCTGGTGAAGGCGGTGATCGAGGATCAGCGGGCGGAGTTGGAGTCTTTGCAGCGGTATATTGCGAGTTAGGTATTTTATGCACGTATTCATCGACACCAATATTCTCCTCAATTTCTTTCACTTTACAAAGGAGGAAATTGACGCGCTGAGCAATGTTTTTGCGTCACATGAGCACGGTGCGGCAACGGTGCATCTCACTGAGCAGGTGTGCGATGAATTCTTTCGAAACCGAGAAAATAAAATCAAGGACGCTCTTAAGAAATTCAAGGATGTGAAATTTGCGGCACAGCTGCCTGCGTTCATGAAGCAATATGAAGAATACGAGCAGATCAGACAAAAAAGTGCAGAGCTCCAGGAGCTGGCTAAGGTGATTTCACAAAAGGTTGATTCTGATGTGGTTGAGAGCGGACTTTTGACTGATGCGCTCATCAAAGATATCTTCGCGAAGAGCAATCCGATTCCGACTACTCCAGAGCTGTTCACTAAAGCTCAGATGCGTATGCTTCTAGGAAATCCTCCCGGTAAGAATGGCTCCATGGGAGACTCAATAAATTGGATCGCCTTGCTTGACGCTGTTCCACGAGGCGAAAATCTTCATGTGATAAGTGAAGATGGTGATTACTATTCCACCCTTGATGAAAATAGGCCGCATCCGTTTCTCAAAAAAGAATGGGGCGACAAGAAGGGCGCAAAACTATTCGCCTATAGAACTTTGTCATCTTTCCTTAAGGAAAACTTTGATGGTGTTGCTTTTTCATACGACAAGAACAAAGATGCTCTGATCGAAAGTTTGGCAGAATCAAAGGCGTTCGTGGTCACGCATAACCTGATTGAGAAACTTGAGCACTTCGGCTATTTCTCCTTAAAAGAGGTTCAGCGCATCTTGGCCGCGGCGGTTGCAAATAATCAATTTGGCTGGATAGTCACTGATGAGGATGTGTACAACTTTCTTAAGCGTATAGCTGTTCCTCGAATGGGTTTGCTTACAGATGCTGAGCAGATTGAACTCCTTAAAAAAATGATTGACTTTAAAGAAAAACAAGAAGACGACTGGAAATGATCATAAGTGCAGTCATTAGCCCATCGAGTGCAGGTGAAGCAAGGCTTCCGCGCTTTGCGCGGGTAACTTTCTTTGTCGCAAAGAAAGTCACCAAAGAAAACTCTCTAGTGCCGAGGCAAATCTGCCGTCTGCGGTGTTGCGGGGATTTTTCGATGCGGCATCCTGCCGCGTCGAAAAACGGTGCGCGTCCTGCGCACCGCCCTCCGGGTCTTCAATCTTGAGTAAGTTCGCTTGCACGGACAGATCGTTGGGACGGTGGAGGTTATCGAAAACGTGGCGCGGAACTGGTTTCTGGTGCATCAGGCTCGTGAGGCGCGAAAGCCTTGTCGACAACGCTATGGCTGCCAAAGGCTTCGCCATGCTCAATGGCATGCAAGCTCCAGCGCCCCATTCCCCTCAGCGACTTTGAGTTCGGTGCTCCGTTTGCGGCGGGTCAAGACCCGCCCTACAAAAAGCGTTTTACGTGTTGCGTCGTCCCATCGACACGTCAGCCAGCCCGAATTTGCTCAAGATAGTAGACCCGGAGGGCGGTGCGCAGGATGCGCACCGTTTTTCGACGCGGCAGGATGTCGCATCGAAAAATCCCCGCAACACCGCAGATGGCAGATTTGCCTCGGCACTAGAGAGTTTTCTTTGGTGACTTTCTTTGCGACAAAGAAAGTTACCCGCGCAAAGCGCGGAAGCTCTGCAGTTGCCTTTAGTATTGCAATCAAGCAATGACTAGGAGACCCGGTCATGAAACACAAAGGAAGCTGCCACTGCGGAAACATCGCCTTCAAAGTAGAAGGCGACATCGACAGCGCCCTGTCCTGCAACTGCTCGATCTGCTCCCGCAAAGGCTCCCTGCTATGGTTCGTCCCCCGCGACAAGCTGACCCTGCTCACCCCCGAAGACGCCGCCAGCACCTACACCTTCAACAAACACGCGATCCAGCATCGCTTCTGCCCCACCTGCGGCATCCACCCGTACGGCGAAGGCACGGACCCGAAGGGCAACCGCATGGCCGCGATCAACCTGCGCTGCATCGAGGATCTCGATCTTTCGGCCATCGCGGTGCACGAGTTCAACGGCCGCGCCATGTGAGCGAAGACATCAAGCCGATCTCCCAAGGTTCCCGCATGTATTCCTGATCGGTCTCCCCATCGCGTCCGCGGCCCGCAGGGCCACGTCGAAAGCCGCGTGACGCAAGCGCTCCGAGGCCGTGGGGCATGACGTTCGCACTCAAACCCGCAGGCGCTATGCTATCGCCATGAGCAACAGCTGCCTCGTCGAAAAAATCGGCTACCACATCCCGCTCAGCCCGCAGGATGCCGCGCTGCTGGCGAAGCTGGAGGAGGCGGAAGAACCGGTCCGCATCAAGGCGATGGTCCGCGACATCGGGGTGCCAGCCGAACACCTGTACGTGGTCAAGTCGGGCTGGTTCTACACGTACATGAGCCTGCCCAACGGCAGCCGGCAGATCCTGCATATCCACTACCCGGGCGACATTGTCGGCATCCCGGACGTCGCGTTCTCGAAAACCGCTTCCGCGCTGGCCGCGGCGACCGACGGTTTGCTGTGTCCGTTCCCGAAATCCGGGCTGTATGAAGTGTTCGAACGTTCGCCGCGCCTGTCGGCGCTGCTCTTCAGCATCGGCATGGTCGAACATGCGGTCCTGGCCGATCGCATCCGCATCATCAGCCGCCTGGGCGCGAAGGAGCGCGTGGTGCATTTCCTGCTGGAAGTGGTGTCGCGGCTGCGCGTGACCCGTCGCGACATGAAGACGCAGTTCGATCTGCCGCTCAGTCAAAGCATGATCGGCGACGCGGTTGGGTTGACCAACGTCTATGTCAGTCGTGCGCTGAAGCAGATGCAGGCAGAGGGCTTCATCCGTCGCGATGGTCACGGAATCGATCTGATCGACGAGCCGCGCATGAAGCAGAGCGTGGATTTCGAGGATCGGCATTTCCGCATCGATACCACCTGGTTTCCTAAATCCTGAAGCGATCGAATCGGTTGCCCGGCCGTCGACGGTGCGCGATGTGCGAGGTGGTCGTTAATCCGGATTAATGCGGTCGGCGACGGCGACGCTTACCGTGTGCCACCCCATGCAGCGGAACTCCGCACATCAACGACATCATGCGTCTTCCCCATGCCGTCATCGTCGTGCTGTCTTCGGTCGTCTCCCGCGTCGCCATGCGGAGGCACTCATGAAGCTGCACGGCATCGCCTATACGAGCGAAGCGTATCCGATGACCACGGAGGCGCTGACCGAGCTGCTGGAAGGCGCGCGGCGTTTCAATATGCAGGTTGGGGTCACCGGCGTGCTGTTCCATCATTCCGGCCGCTTTTTCCAGTATTTCGAGGGCGTCGAGGACGCCGTCCGCGAAGTGTATGCGCGGATCACGGCATCGTCGCGCCATCACTCCCTGCGGCTGTTGCTGGATACGCCCCTGAAGGAGCGGCATTTCGCGGGATGGCACATGGGGTTCTGCGAGCCGCCCGTGAACGCGTTCCAGGCGATCGCCAACGACGACTGGGTCGGCGCGATGCCGTTGACGCGAACGACGATCCAGCGCCCCGAACCGCTGGCGCTGGTGCTTTCCTACTGGAGCCGGTGGATCGCCGACCGCCCGGCGATGTGAATCCAACGGGTTCAAGCGCGCATCAGCGCCCCGATACCACCTGCGCCATCACCGCGATGTAGTGGCAAACGCTGCCTGCGATCACGAACAGATGCCAGACCGCATGCGAGTACGGCAGTTTCGGCCGGTGATAGAAGACTGTGCCGAGGGTGTAGGCGACGCCGCCGCCGAGCAGCCAGCCGAAGGTCCAGGGATCCAGCGCGCGCATCACCGGCTTCGCGGCGAGGATCACCAGCCAGCCCATCGCGATGTAGACGAGGGTGGACACCAGCTTGAATCGGCCGGTGTAGAACAGTTTGAAGATCACCCCGAACACCGCCAGCGCCCAGATGGTGCCGAACAGCCACCAGCCCAGCGGGCCGCGCAGGCCGATCAGGGTGAACGGCGTATAGGTGCCGGCGATCAGCAGATAGATCGCGCAGTGGTCGAAGACCTTGAGCCGGCCTTTGACCACCGGATGCTGGATCGCGTGGTACAGCGTGGAGGCCGTGTAGAGCAGCAGCAGGGTGATTCCGAAGACGATGGCGGCGCTGAGCTGCCAGCCGTCGCCGTAAAGCGCGGCAAGGGTGACCAGCACCGCGCCGCCGGCCAGCGCAGCGGCGGCGCCGACGCCGTGGGTGAGGGCGCTGGCCAGCTCCTCACGCATGTGGGCTTCGCGGTTCGCGGGTTCGTGTGCGGTATGCGGTGCGCTCATGCGTCGACGATCTCCGGTTCAAGTCCTGCAGGCACCTCGAATACCTGCGGGACGAATGCCGGCGGGGGGGAGGCCGGCTGTGAGATCATGAGGGATCGGCCACCGGTTTGCCCATGATCGTTTCCCATCTGCACCGTTACATTTTCGTCGCGATGCCCAAGACCGGCACCCATTCGGTGCGTCAGGCGCTGCGGGAACATCTGGGCCCGGACGACATCGAACAGGTCGGGCTGTTCGTGAACAAGCGATTTCCCTTCGATGAGGTCGCGCGGATCAGGCATGGCCATCTGAGCGTGCGCCAGATGCGGCCGTATCTCGGCGACGTGGCCTGCGACGGCTATTTCAAATTCACCTTCGTGCGCAATCCGTTCGACCGCTTCGTCTCGTACTGCGCCTTCATGACCCGCCAGTACGGCGAATTCGAGCGCGATCCTCAGGGCACGATGCGCAGGATCCTGTTCGACCTGCGGCCGATGGACCACGTTCATTTCCAGCCGCAGTACACGCTGCTGACCAACGATGCCGGAGCGTTGGAGATGGATGTCATCGGCCGTGTCGAACGCATGCAGGACGACTACGACGCCATCTGCGCGAGGATCGGTATCCCGAGCCGCGCGCTGGACAAGATCAACGGCTCGAAACGCGGCGATTACCGCGAGTATTACGATCAGGCGCTGATCGACGGGGTGACTGAGCTGTACCGCCGCGATCTGGAACTGTTCGGCTACGCCTTCTGATCGAGCCCCGGGACCCAGCCACAAGAGACCTGCGATGAGCCACGACCTCTACGCCAACCCGCGCAAGACCACCACGATCCGCCGCCTGGGTGCGGTCGATATCGCCGCGCTGAAAGCCGCGGTGCTGGCGATTCCGGAAGCGGTGTGGGACGCCGAGAACGCCGACAAGCCGAACCGGTTCGAAGCCCTGGACAAGACCCGGCACATCGTCTTCCGTTTCGTCGACAGCACGCGCGATTGGCGCGGCTCGCACGATCGTCCGGCGTGGGCCGAGTGGCAGGCGCTGCTGGCGCCGGTGATGCAGGCGGCGGTTGCGCCGTACGGCTATGCCGGCGGCCAGTTCCCGCGGGTGATGCTGGCGCGGATGGCGCCGGGTGGTGAGATCAAGCCGCATCGCGACGCCAATGCCGCCGCGAAATGGCCGCACAAGATCCATGTGCCGCTGCTGACGAACGACAAGGTGACGTTCTACGTCGACGGCATCGGTTATCACTTGCCTGAAGGCGAGGCAGCCGAGGTCAACAACATGGGCGTGCATGCGGTGAAGAACGCCGGCGATGGCGATCGCATCCATCTGATCTTCGAGTATTTCGATCAGGAGCAGCCGGAGCCGGAGTGGTTGGCGCGGGTGATTGCGGGCGCGTGAGCGACACTTTGATGGCGATGCCGATCACTCCAACCGATTGAGCTTGCGCACCCGCCGAAGCCGGCGCTGCAGGCTGCGCGGATCGTCGAACAGATACTCCTCGACCTCCACCTGCATGCCGTCGTCGGCGTCGAAGACCTCGCGCATCGCGTAAAGGCGGCCGTTGCCTTCGAAGGCCAGCCAGCGGTCGCCGTCGCGCACGACCTTGATCTGCGACACCGACGGCATGATGGTCTGCAGCGCTTCGCTGTCGAGCAGCTTCGTCGTCAGCAACGCGTCGCGATGCGCGCGCAGTGCGTCGGCGCGTTCGCGGGCACTGCGCAGGGCGGATTCGCGGTCGATGCGGTGGATCGGTTCCAGTTGCGCCAGCGGCACCTGCACGAGTGTTTTTCCGGTGCGTTTGCGGTGGATGTCCATGACCACTTTGGCCATGTAAGCATCCTTGTGGTCCATGTGCGCGAGTTCGCCGCGCTTGCCGAGAAGGTAGTGCCACCAGGTTCGGATCGTATGGATCATGGGCGCGGATGGCTGTCTGTGGTGCGGCATTCTGAGCGAAAAGCGGATGTCTGGGGCGTGGTCGCGCGAAGAGCAAATCCCCCCGTCATCGCGCTTGCGAGGCACCGCCTCGCGCGTCGGCGAACGCCCGCGCGAGTAGCGCGGGCCGGATGAACCGACGCGCTTGCGAGGATTCCCTGAAAGCGTGCCGATGGCGCCGAGTTCAGTCGATCGCCACCGCATGCGCGTGTTCGCGGGTGGCCATGAAGGTGACCGCGGGTGCGCGTTCCTGGGCGAGTTGCAGGTTCACGCGCGTCGGTGCGAGGTAGACCAGCTGGCCTGCGGCGTCGACAGCGAGATTCATCGCGTTCTTGTCGCGAAATTCTTCCAGCTTCTTGGCGTCGTCGCAGCGGATCCAGCGTGCGGTCGCGACCTGTACCTGCTCGAACGAGGCGTCGACACCGTATTCGTCCTTCAGCCGGTAGGCGACCACGTCGAACTGCAGCACACCGACCGCGCCGAGGATCAGGTCGTTGCTCATCAGCGGGCGGAAGAACTGGGTCGCGCCTTCTTCCGACAGCTGCGCAAGGCCTTTCTGCAGCTGTTTGAGCTTCAGCGGGTCGCGCAGGCGCGCGCGGCGGAACAGTTCCGGCGCGAAATTCGGGATGCCGGTGAAGCTGAGGTTCTCGCCTTCGGTGAAGCTGTCGCCGATGGAGATGGTGCCGTGGTTGTGGATGCCGATCACGTCGCCCGGCCATGCGGTCTCGGCGATCTCGCGGTCGCTGGCCATGAAGGTCAGCGCGTTGGCGAGCTTCATGTCCTTGCCAGTGCGCGTGTGCAGCGTCTTCATGCCGGCGCTGAACTGGCCGGAGCAGATGCGCATGAACGCGACGCGGTCGCGATGCTGCGGGTCCATGTTGGCCTGGATCTTGAACACGAAGCCGGTGAGCTTTTCTTCGCCCGGCTGCACGATGCGGCCGGTGGTGGCGCGCGCCTTCGGCGACGGCGCGTGTTCGATGAAGAAGTCCAGCAGCAGTTGTACGCCGAAGTTGTTGACCGCCGAGCCGAAGAACACCGGCGTCTGCTTGCCCGACAGATACGCGTCCTTGTCGAACGGATGCGACGCGCCTTCCACCAGTTCCAGTTCGTCGCGCAGTTCGGCCAGCATCGCGTTGCCGATCTTCGCTTCCAGCGCAGGGTCGTCGATCGACGCGAAGATAGTCGAATCCTGGCGCGTGAAGTTGCGACCGGCTTCGTGCAGATGCACTTCGCCGGTGAGCAGGTGCACCACGCCCTTCAGGCGCGAGCCCATGCCGATGGGCCAGGTGATCGGCGCGCACTGGATGCCCAGCACTGATTCCACTTCGTCCAGCAGATCGATCGGCGGTTTGCCTTCGCGGTCGAGCTTGTTGATGAAGGTCATGATCGGCGTGTCGCGCAGCCGGCAGACTTCCATCAGTTTGATCGTGCGCTCTTCGACGCCCTTGGCCACGTCGATCACCATCAGCGCCGAGTCCACCGCGGTCAGCACGCGGTAGGTGTCCTCGCCGAAGTCGGCGTGGCCGGGAGTGTCGAGCAGATTGACGATGCAGTCCTCGTACGGGAACTGCATCACCGACGAGGTCACCGAAATGCCGCGCTCTTTTTCCAGCGCCATCCAGTCGGATGTCGCGTGGCGCGCGGCCTTGCGGCCCTTGACCGAGCCGGCCATCTGGATCGCGCCCCCGAAAAGCAGCAGCTTCTCGGTCAGCGTGGTCTTGCCGGCGTCGGGGTGCGAAATGATCGCGAAGGTGCGCCGACGGGCGGCTTCGGTGGAGACATCGGACATGGGGAGTGGCGCCAGAGCGCCCGGAATCGAAAGGAAGGGGCGAATTATACGGGCGCGGCTTGCCTCAAGCCCGAAACCCCTGGGGACAGAAGTTTCCTGTGGGAGCGGCGGGAGCCGCGATAGGCACCGGAAAGGTTTCCAGTAAAGCATCGCGGTTCCCGCCGCTCCCACAAAGTCCGCCGGCCCTGCTGACATGTCCTGTCAGCGGTTGGCGCTATCCTCGCGTCATGAGCACCTACTGCGATTTCGCCCCCGGGCACCCGGTTCACGGGCCTTATCACGACCACGAATACGGGGTTCCGACCCGCGACGAGTCGGCGCTGTTCGAGCGGCTGATCCTGGAGATCAACCAGGCCGGACTGAGCTGGGAGACCATCCTCAAGAAGCGTGAAGGCTTCCGCCGCGCCTACGACGGCTTCGACGTGGATACGGTGGCGGCCTACGGCGACGACGAACGCGCCCGGCTGCTCGCCGACCCCGAGATCATCCGCAACCGCCTGAAGGTGGAGGCCGCGATCCACAATGCAGGGGTGATCCGCGGCCTGCGCGCGTCCCACGGCGGTTTCGCCGCATGGCTGGACGCGCACGCGCAGCTGGACGGCGCGCTGCGCGACAAGGCGGCATGGGTGAAATTGTTCAAGACCCGGTTCCGTTTCACCGGCGGCGAGATCGTCGGCGAGTTCCTGATGAGTCTCGGCTATCTGCCGGGCGCGCATCGCGAGGATTGCCCGGCGTTCGGGCGCGTCGCGAAACTCGATCCGGTGTGGATGCGGCAAGTACTGTAGAGCGGGCTTCAGCCCGCTGAGCAACAGCAGATCCCTCACGTTCGTTCGGGATGACAGAACCTTTTTTTGCGGATGAGAGGGCAGCGGGCTGAAGCCCGCTCTACAGAAGAATCATTAGAAGAATCATTTGGATTCGGTGAACCGCAGGATGCCCTGCGGGCCGAACATGCGGAACGGGATCGATTCGAGGCGCATGCCGCGGTTCGCCTGCACCGTGAAATGCAGATGCGGGCCGGCGGTGAAGCCGGTGTTGCCGGAAAACCCGATCGCCTCGCCCTTGCGCACGCGCTGACCCACGCGCACCCGCACGCCATCGACGTCGAGATGCGCGTACAGCGCCATCGTGCCGTCGTCGTGGGCGATACGCACGAAATTGGCGCGACCGGCGAAGGTTTCCGCATCCAGGCCCGCGCGCGCGAAATCGGCTTCGACTTCCATCACCGTGCCGGTGCGCGCGGCAATCACCGGGGTGCCGATCGCGGCGGCGAAATCCACCGCATGCCGGTTCTGTACGTCGTGATGGCTGTAGCCGCCGCCCCAGCCCTGTTCGATCCGCAGTTCCGAGGTCTGCAGCGGATAGGCGTATTCGACATCGCGCGGCGTCGCATCGGGCGTGCCCGGCACGACCTGCAGCCGCAGCCCGCGGTCGGGCTGTGCCTTCAGTCGCGTGATGAGTCGGCGTTCGAATCCGCGCAGCACCGTGCTCGCAGGCAACGACGGATCGCCGGCGATGCCGCTGCCGCTATCGGGTGAGAGCAAAACTTCCACCGGGCCTCCGAGCCTGTTCTCGGCCCAGACCTCGATGATGTCCGCGCTGTCTCCGCTTGTCGCTTCGACGAAACTCACCGCGACGCGCGGATCCTGCGGCCCGGTCATGCGCAATGTCGTCCACGACGCCTGCGCGCTGGCGCACAGGGCGCAGAAGACCAGCAGCGCGAGGCGTGCCGCGCGCATCGTCGCCTTACAGACAGCCGCGATCGAGCTTCAGCGCCGCCACGATGTCGCGCAGGTCGAAGGCGGCGACCGCTTTGTCCTGATGCACCGCGAACAGCGCGCCCTTCGGGAACCGCTTGCTGGCCGCGGTGCGCAGGGTGATGCCGTCGGTGGCGGCGACGGTCCTGCCGGTGATGCTGCCGACGCGGGTCAGGGTCTTGCGGTCGAAGACGTGGAACACGGTCAGCGGCGAAAGCTGGTCGACCGAGACCCAGTAGCCCTTGCCCCGCCTGCAGGTCCAGAGCGAGACGCCTTCGGCTTCGAAGGCGAAGGTGTCGCCGGGGATCTGCCGCCCGGTGGCGCGGCCGGCGAGGGTGTACTCGCGCAGGGTCGACTGCGGACGGTATTCGTCCGCGATCAGCAGACGGTCATGGGCCGCATCGCCGGCGATAGATTCGACGATGCGCAGCGCATCGGCCTCACCGGTATCGCCGAAGTGGCCCTGCGACTCGGCCGCGAATCCGCCTTCGGTATCGAAGCGCAGGCGGTAGCGGCGGACGCGCTGATCGAGCTGTTCCAGCGGCGGTATGACGTCGAAGCGCTCGCCCAGCATGAAACTGTCGGTGACGTAGACATCCATGGCATCGCCACCGCCGCCGTTCTGCGCCGGATTCAGCCAGAGGCCATACGGCGCACGCAGCGCGGTTTCGCCGAAGCTGCCGAGCGGGCGGAAGTCCGGCAGGGACAGCACCTGCACGCGGCGGTTGTCGCGTTCGACCACGAACAGGCGGTCGCCGTGGACGGCGATGCCGTTCGGGCGCTTGAACTGGCCGGGTTCGCTGCCCTTGGCGCCGAATTCGCGCAGCCGGACGCCGGTATCGGCATCGAATACGACCAGACGGTGGCTGGATTTGGCGGTCGCGATCAGCCAGGCGGTGCCGTCGGGATGGCGCCAGGTGGCGAGCGAGTCGAGTTCGTCCCTGGTCGGGCTTTCGGCCGAGACGAAGGTCTCGGCGACGACGACCGGCGATGAGCGGGGCGGCTTCGCGGCGGCCTGCGGCAGCATCGACGCGGCGGAAACGAGCAGGAAAAGGACGCTGCTGGCCGCACCGGCGCGGCGGAGGGAAAGAGTACGCATGCGCGAATTATCGCGGAATCGGCGCCGCAGGGGGTGGCGCTTATGATTTATCGTTCTATGCGGATGAAGCGATTGACAAGCCCGGGACCCTCCGGCAATCTGCGGACATCCATCAAGACCGGCTGAGGGACAGGCCCGAAGACGCCGGGGCAACCTGATGGAGGCATCGCAACCGCGATGACTCCACAAGGTGCCAATTCCTGCGGGGACCCTGTGTCCGTCCGTGAAGATGGTTGCGCGCCCCGGTCGTGTCCATTGTGTCCGTGCGCAGCAGCTTCCCTCCGGTCTCCCCGCGGCTTCGATGGCCCCATCGCCCCGGAGACCGCCATGACCCTCGCCGCTTTCGCCGAACCGCAGCTCGCGGATTCCACTCATTACGACTGTCGCCCCTTCGCCATGGCCGCACCCATCGGCGCGATTCGCGGCCGCGTGCACGCGCAGCTGACGCTGGCGCATGCCGGCGCGCGCGATCTGCAGATCGGCTACGAGCTGGTCGGCCCGGCAGGCGCACCGGTGGTGCTGGCGGCCGGCGGCATTTCCGCGCACCGGCACGTCGTCGCCAGCGATGCGTTCCCCGAGTCGGGCTGGTGGCAGAGCCAGAGCGGCGTGGGTCTGGATATTTCCCGCGTGCAGGTGCTGGCGATCGACTGGATCGGCGCCGACGGCACCCTGGACGCGCCGATCGACAGCGCCGATCAGGCTGACGCGATCGCCGCTGTGCTCGACGCGCTGGGCATCGACCGGGTGGCCGCGTTCTTCGGGTGTTCCTACGGCGCGATGGTCGGCCTGCAGTTCGCGGCGCGTCATCCGCAGCGCATCGGCAGGCTGGTCGCGATCAGCGGCGCGCACCGCGCGCACCCGTTCGCCAGCGCCTCGCGTGCGCTGCAGCGCCAGGCGGTGGCGCTGGGTCAACTGCAGTGCGACGAATCCCAGGGGCTGGCGCTGGCGCGGCAGTTGGCGATGCTGACCTATCGCACGCCGGACGAATTCGCCGAGCGCTTCGACGCGCCGCCGACCCTGGTCCATGGCCGCCTGCGCGTGGCCGCGGAGGATTACCTGGAACACTGCGCCGCGACCTGGATCGCGCGCACCACGCCGACCGCGTTCCTCCGGCTGTCGGAATCCATCGATCTGCACGCCATCGATCCGCGCCGCGTGCCGGTGCCGACCACGGTGGTCGCCATCGCCGAGGACCGGCTGGTGCCGCAGGACGATCTGTTCGCGCTGTCCGAAGCGCTGCCGCAGGGCGAGCTGCGCCTGCTGAGCTCGAAATTCGGCCACGACGCCTTCCTCACCGAAACCCGCGAGATCGGCCGCATCCTCGACCAATCCTTGCGCAACGTGTCCGGAGGTGCGGCATGAGCGCAGACACCTGCAACCACCCCATCAACGCCCTGCCGCGCCGCAGCGCCGCGCGCGCCGCCACGAATGCGGTCCGCGCCGGCATCGACCGCGATACCGCGTTCGGCGCGGTGACGCCGCCGCTGGTGCTGTCGTCGAACTTCAGCTTCGCCGGCTTCGGCGAGAAGCGGCAGTACGACTACACCCGCAGCGGCAACCCGACCCGCGACCTGCTGGGCGAGGCGCTGGCGGAACTGGAAGGCGGCGCCGGCGCGGTGGTCACGTCCACCGGCATGTCCGCGATCACCCTGCTGCTGCACGCGCTGCTGAAGCCGGGTCAGCGCCTGGTGGTGCCGCACGATGCATACGGCGGCAGTTGGCGCCTGTTCAATGCGCTGGCGGCGAAGGGCGCGTTCGAACTGACGACCATCGACTTCACCGATCCGCGCGCGCTGGCCGAGACGCTGGCGACGCAGCCGGCGGTGGTGTGGATCGAAACCCCGTCGAACCCGCTGCTGCGCATCACCGATCTGCGTTTCGTGATCGACGCCGCGCATGCGGTTGGCGCGCTGACCGTGGTCGACAACACCTTCCTGTCGCCCGCGCTGCAGACGCCGATCGAATTCGGCGCCGATTTCGTCGTCCATTCCACCACCAAGTACATCAACGGCCACAGCGATGTAGTCGGCGGCGCGGTGGTGGCGAAGACCGCCGAACATCACCAGTCGCTGACCTGGTGGGCGAATGCGTTGGGCATCACCGGTTCGCCGTTCGACAGCTTCCTCACCCTGCGCGGACTGCGCACGCTGGACGCGCGCCTGCGCGTGCATCAGGAAAACACCCATGCGCTGATCGCATTGCTGCAGGATCATCCCGCGGTGCGCAAGCTGCACTATCCCGGCCTGGTCACGCATCCCGGCCACGCGCTGGCCGCGCGCCAGCAGCGCGGTTACGGCGCGATGCTGAGCCTCGAACTGGAAGGTGGCGAGGCAGCCGTGCGCGCGTTCGTCGATGGTCTGGATTACTTCACCCTGGCGGAATCGCTGGGCGGCGTGGAAAGCCTGATCGCGCATCCGGCGACGATGACCCATGCCGCGATGACGGCCGAAGCGCGGCAGGCCGCGGGCATCGGCGACGGTCTCCTGCGGCTGTCGGTGGGCATCGAACACGCCGACGATCTGGTCGAGGACATCGCGGCGGCGCTGGCGCGCGCGCTGGCGGTTGTCGACGCGCAGACACCGAAATCGAAACAGATCGCGATATGAGCGCAGCGGTCGTCGCGACGCGCACGCCGTCGGCCGCGCGACCGGCGCGCATCGCGCTGCTGGGCACCGGCACCGTGGGCAGTGCGGTGCTGTCGCGTCTGGCCGGTTGGCAGTGCACTGCGCTGGGAGAACGGCTGTCGCTGCGCTACGCCGCGAATTCGCGGTTCGCGTTCCAGCCGGCGTCGTTCGCCGATGCGGTGGAGCGCGCGGCGCGACGTGATCATCCGCGAGCGATCGCGCCGCCGCCTTCGCCGGACGCCGTGGCGCAGATGCTCGGCGACTTCGGCGCACGCATCGTGATCGACGCCACCGCCAGCGAAGCCGTGGCCGAGCGTCACGCGGCGTGGCTGGCGCAGGGCATCCACGTGGTCACCGCCTGCAAGCTGGGCCAGGGCACATCGCTCGCACGCTGGCAGGCGATCCGCGACGCACAGCGCAGCGGCAACAGTCGTTACGGCGACAGCGCCACCGTCGGCGCGGGCTTGCCGCTGCTGCGGTCCATCCGTGCGCTGCAGGCCGGCGGCGATCGCATCCACGCCATCGCCGGGGTGCTATCCGGCTCGCTGGCGTGGCTGTTCAATCATTACGACGGCCTGCGCCCGTTCTCGGGCTTCGTGCGCCAGGCCCGCGACGCCGGCTACACCGAGCCCGATCCGCGCGACGATCTCAGCGGAGAAGACGTGCGCCGCAAACTGCTGATCCTCGCGCGCGCAGCCGGCGTGCCGCTGGACAGCAATGACATCGAAGTCGATTCGCTGGTGTCGCCGGAACTTGCTGCGCTGGCCGCCGCCGATGTCGAAGCGGCGCTGCCGGCATTGGATGCGACGATGCGTGAGCGTTACGCCGATGCCTACAAACGCGGTGAGAAACTGCGCTTCATCGCGCGGCTGGAAAACGGCAGGGCGCGCGTCGGTCTGGAATCGCTGCCGGCGGATCACCCGCTGGCCGGCGGCGCGGGCACCGACAACAAAATGGCGATCTGGAGCGACCGCTATCGCCAGCAGCCGCTGGTGATCCAGGGGCCGGGCGCGGGCGCGGACGTCACCGCCGCCGGCCTGCTGGACGATGCGCTGGAGATCGCTACGAACGCGTGATGCCGGCGGTCGGCGCGGGTGTCGCAGCGTCGATCAAAGCGGCGGTCTTGCGCTTGCAATGCCCGCGTAACAGCGCTTTCACACGCGCTGCGAAGACTGGCCGCCTGCCCGCCAGACCATCGCATCCGCCCATGAGAAAAACCCCACTCGCCCTGGCCATCGCCGGGCTCTTCCTCGTGTCCGTCGCGCCGCTCGCCATCGCGCAGACCTCGAACAGCACCGCCACGCCCGACGGCAGCGCCGACGCGCTCGACACGATCGTGGTCCGCGGCGAAACCGTCTATCGCGACCGCGCCGAAGCGCCAGCGACGCTGGTCTACGATCTGGAATACTTCCAGCAGTTCGAGCCGCTGACCGTCGGCGACATGCTCAAGCGCGTGCCCAGCGTGGCCTTCCTGTCCGACGTGCTGGAATACGACGGCGTGCGCCTGCGTGGGCTCGATCCCGGCTACACCCAGATCCTCATCAACGGCGAGCGCGTGCCCGGCGCCGGTTTCGACCGTTCGTTCTTCGTCGATCGCATTCCGGCGGAGCTGGTCGAGCGCGTCGAGATCGTGCGTTCGGCTTCGGCCGACCGCAGCGGCGATGCGGTCGCCGGCTCGCTCAACATCGTGCTGCGCGACGGCCATTCGCTCGACGGCGGCTATCTGCGCATCGGCGCACTGCACTACGACGACGGCAAGACCGAGCCGCTGCTCGGCGCGGTGTGGGGCGGCGAAGCGCTGGGCGGCAACCTGCTGCTTGGCGTCAACAGCCAGGGCCGCCGCAACCCGAAGGACAAGTTCAGCCGGCGCTTCGACGCACCGGGCGGCACGCTCGACAACACCGAAGTGCAGACCGACGTGCGCAGCGGCGATGACCGCGCCTTCAACGCCGCCTACGACGCAGACATCGGCCCAGGCAAGCTCGGCATCGACCTGTTCTACGTGCGCACCGACCGGTTGCAGGACGAGGATTCGCTGGAATACGCCGACGGCATCCAGAACGACGCGAACCTGGTGTCGGTCAACGACAACGACCTCGACATCCGCACCGACAACTGGTCGTTCGGCATCGATTACGACTGGGCGATGGCCGGCGGCGACACGCGCGTGAAATTCGGCTGGGCCGGCTTCGACGACCGGCAGTTCGAGCTGGAGGACGAGTACGAATACCTGCGCGACAGCAGGCCCTTCCCCGAAGACGACCGCTACACCGGCGACCGCACCTACACCGACATCGAGGATCGCGAACTCTCGTTCGAATTGCGCCACAAGCGCGACATCGGCGATAGCGACAATGCACTGCGCTTCGGCGTGGCGTACACGCGCAAACAGCGCGACACATCGATCACCACCGACCGCAACCGCATCACCATTCCCAACGCGCCGACCCCGCGGCCGATGCTGCCGGGCGCGTTCGGTCCGTATGTGCCGGTCGCTGGCGGCCTCAACACCCTCGACGAAACGCGGATCGAGCCTTTCGTGCGTCTCGACGGCAAATCCGGCGCGTTCGAATGGGAAGCGGGCCTGCGCTATCAGCGCACCGAAACCGAGATCGAGGACAGGACCGTCGCCGCGGCCGATCGTCGCAGCGACAGCCGCTACGGCGAGCTGCTGCCGTCGGCGCACCTGCGCTGGAATCTCGACGACAGCCAGCGCCTGAGCCTGTCGCTGGCGCGCACCATGCGCCGCCCGGGGTTCGACAACCTCTCGCCGGCGCTGCTGCTGGCCGAACTGGGCGACAACGATCTGCTGGGTAATCCCGATCTGCGCGCCGAAACCGCGTGGGGCCTGGACTTCGGCTGGGAGCGTCGCCTCGGCCGCCGCGGCGTGGTCGGCGTGAATCTGTTCTATCGCGACATCACCGATCTGATCGAGATCGCCAACACCGGCGTGGAAGGCGACGAAGGCCCGGGCACGTTCGTGCTGCAGCCGCGCAACGCCGGCGACGGCGAAGTCTGGGGCGCGGAACTGGATCTGTCGACGCCGCTCACCGGCGTCGGTCTGGAGCACACCGGCGTGTTCTTCAACTACTCGTGGCTGGACAGCGAGATCGAGGACACCTTCGGCACGCGTCGCTTCAACGACCAATCGGACTACGTGCTCAACGTCGGTTTCATCCAGGAACTGCCCACACCGGCGATGTCGTTCGGCGTGACCTACCGCAAACAGGGCGACGCTTACGGCCGCATCGTCGGCGAGGAAGTGCGCACGTCGTACGACGGCGATCTCGAAGCCTTCATCGAGAAGCGCTTCGGCGAGCGCTGGGCGCTGCGCCTGACCGGCTCGAATCTGCTGGATGCATCGAAGGATGAGGTGTTCGACAAGTTCAATACCATCGCGGACCAGATCGATCGCGACTACGACGAATACGAATGGGAAAGCGAAACCGGCGGCCCGGTGTATCAACTGGTGCTGCGCTACCAGTTCTGATCCCGTGGATCCGGTGGACGCGAATGCTGGAATCGACCCGCCGTCGTAGGAGGGCCTTCAGGCCCGAGCTCGAAAGAGTCGCGGCGAGCGTTGGGGAAAGCTCGGGCCTGAAGGCCCTCCTACAGGCATGACCATCGAATCCAATGTCGTCATGTTGTATGAGGGGTTTGCGGATAAGAGAGCTGCCTGAGTCGCTCTGCCGGTTCTTCGCAGAAGCGCGGCCAATGCCGCGCTTGTTTCGTTCACCCCATCGCGATCACTCGATCCCGCGACCGAACAGCCCCAGATACAGCGCCCGATAGATCGCCGTCGAATCGATCGTGCCTTCGATCTTCGCCGCGCCCGGACCGATGCCGCGCGCGACGGTGCCGCCAGCGCTGTCGGAATCCGATGCCCAGGTGATGTAGAACGGCTGGCGCACGCCGCGCGCGTCCGGCGCGCTCATGAACGGCTTGCCGCCGTTGCTGTCGAGCAGCGAACCGCTGGCGGTGCGCGTCGGCAGCGGACGCGGCAGATCCTTGGGGTCGTCCAGATCGTCGCTGGTCGCGTTCATGCCGCCGTTGTCGGAATCCGAGGCCACCACCACGGTCAGCGCCGGATTCGCGCGCGCTTCGGCAAGCGCGATCGCGATCGCACGGTCGGCGCCCGCGGCGGCTTCCAGCGTGGCCGGCACATTGTTCTCGCCGGATAGATTGTCGGTAGCTTCTTCGTTGCCGACGATCAGATACCCGTTCGGCGCGCTCTTCAACCGTGAAAGGATGAAGCCGAGCATCTCGTCGAAGCGTGGCGCCTGCGGCTGGAACGGTCCAAGCTTCTTCCGCGCCAGCGTGGCTTCGTCGGCTTCATTGAAGGTCGCCTCGTGCGCGAACAGGCCGAGCACGCGTTCGACGTTCTCCGGCAGCGTCAGCAATTCGTCGCGGGTGAAGACGACCGCGTAACCGGCGGCCTTCGCTTCGTCGACCAGATTGCGGCCGTCGGTGCGCACGCCCATGCCGTGACGGCCGCGCACGCCCCTGGGCAGGAAGAACATCTCGCCGCCGCCCAGCGCGATGTCGGGCTTCGCGGCGAGGATCTGCGCGGCGATGCCGGCCTCGTCATCGCGGTCGACGATGGTGGCGAGGAACGCACCGGTGCCCGGTTCGGTCATCGGCGCGGAATTGAAGATCGCGACTTTCTTGCCCGCGGCCTGCGCTTCGCGCATCAGGCTCATGCGCTGGCCGGAGGCCGCGACCGGTACCTGACCTTTCTCGACCCAGCCGTAGCTGTCCAGCGATGCGCGGATGCCGTACGCGTGGGTGGTGGCGCCGCCGTTGGACGAGGCGTTCACGGCGTCGGTCATCGGGCCGACGTAGATCGCGAGCCGCGGCAGCCGATCCCAGGCCAGACGGCCGTCCGGTCCGACCTGCATCAGTCGCGTGGCCGCCCAGGTATTCGCGCCCATGCCGTCGGGGTGCAGGAAGATCGCGCTGCCGGCGTCGGGCTGCGCGGCGGACGCGGCGGAAAAGGGCAGGCAGAGAGCGGCGGCGAGTGCCAGTGCGAGCGGGTATCGGATCATGGAAGAGTTCGGCGAGGGACAAAGCGGTCACGATCCGCGATCAAGGTGACAGAGCGGCGACAGCGACCGGTCATGGCTATCGCGCATCGCTATCGCGCATCGCGGCTATGCGGGCGTGGGCTCGATGGGCATCGCAGGGTTGTGAGCGAAATACTGTTCCAGCGGCTCCGGCCGGTGCAGCCCGAATCCCTGCGCGAAATCGACGCCCAGCGAGCGCAGCAGATCGCAGTCGTCTTCGCTTTCCACCTGCTCGGCGACGGTCTTCTTGTCGAGGACGTGGGCGATGTCGGTGATCGAACGCACGATCGCCGTCGATAGCGGCGAGTCGCGCAGGTCGCGGATGAAGCTGCCGTCGATCTTGAAGTAGTCGACGTCCAGCGAGCGCAGGTAATTGAACGAACAGAAGCCGGTGCCGAAATCGTCCAGCGCGAAGGCGCAGCCCAGTCCGCGCAGTTGGGTGATCAGGGTCTGCGCGCGGGCGAGGTCGCGGACGGCGCTGGTTTCGGTGATCTCGAAACAGAAAATGCTGGCGGGTAGCGGACTTTCCAGCACACGTTCGATCAGGAAGCGCTGGAAATTCTCGTCGACCATCGATGCGGCGGTGAGATTGATCGCGCACAGATGCACCTGCGCCGCGGCTTCGGGCCGGGCCTCCAGCCAACCCAGCGCCAGTTCGATCACGTGGCGGTCGAGTTGGACGTCCAGGTGGAAGCGTTCGGCCGCGGGAATGAAATGGCCGGGCGCGAGGCGCTGGCCGGTCTCGGGATCGCGCATGCGCAGCAGCAGTTCGAAGTGGCGCCCCGGCGGAGCGGCGCCGCCCAGCGGCAGGATGGACTGGCAGTCGAGTTCGAACAGCCCGCGATCGAGCGCTTCGCGGATACGCACCGCCCAGT
Organism: Chitinophaga pinensis; assembly: GCA_943371935.1. GTDB lineage: Bacteria > Pseudomonadota > Gammaproteobacteria > Xanthomonadales > Xanthomonadaceae > Lysobacter_I. The sequence continues at coordinate 56,533 of CALRWS020000009.1, forward strand.
GCATCGCAGCGGTGCGCTGCTGCAGTTCGCCGGGTTCGTGGTTGGCGACGCAGATGCGGTTGCCGCCCAGCTCCTTGGCGGTGAAACACGCGCTGTCGGCCAGCGACAACAGGCGGGCGGAGTCGGCTTCGCCGGCCCGGAACGTCGCCAGGCCGATGCTGACGGTCACGTTCAGGGTCTGATCCTGCCAGCCGATCCGGAAGCGCTCGATCGTGCGCAGCACGATCTCGGCGGTGCGCAACGACGCATTCGGCGGGCCGTGCAGCAGGAGTGCGAACTCGTCGCCGCCGATCCGGAACACCTGGTCGTCCTGCCCCGCCCGTGAGCGCAACAGCGCGCCGATCGCCTGGATCACCGTATCGCCGGCAGCGTGGCCGGCGGTGTCGTTGATCAGGCTCAGGTGGTCGAGGTCGAGGTACATCAGACCGTGTTCTTCGCCGCGGCGCGACATCGCCTGCCGCACCGCTTCTTCGAAAGCGCCGCGGTTGGGCAGGCCGGTGGCGGCGTCGGTCACCGCCCGGGTCAGCGCCTGGCGGGTGGCCGCGCGCTGCTCGGAGATCGCCGCCATCAGCATCAGCGGGATGTTCGCGAACAGGCACATGAAGCCGAGCAGCAGCGCGGTGTCGAGCGGATCCTTGGGCGCCTGGAAGCCGCCCCGCCCCAGCGCGGTCAGCGTAGTGATGGCGAGCACCGCGACGCCGGTGCCCAGCACCGACCACAGCGGTTCGAAGCGCGCCGCGCTCCACAGCAGCAGGCCGAGCGGCAGCGACACCAGTCCCAGCGAATACAGGCCGTTCTTGGTGCCGGCGTAATAGAAGATCGGTACGGTGAGCGCGCCGCACAGCGCCCAGATCCACTTCTCGCGCGCCGATGAATACTTGCCGTTGACGGTGAGGCTGGCGCCGCCCGACGGCCGGTGGGTCAGATAGAGCACCGAGGGGGCCAAGCAGATGATGCCGAGCAGGTCGCCCATGGTCCATCGTGCAAACGCCAGCCAGTGCTCCTCGCCGGCGGCCATGCCCGATGCCACCAGTCCGGCGGTGCCGATCAGCCCCGAGCTGATCGACATCGTCAGCGCGCCGCACATCAGTCCGAAGCCGCTGCGGACGCTGAGCCTGGCGCGGGTGCCGGTGATCGACGTGCAGACGTAATACCCGGCCAGCGCGCTCAGCAGATTGCTGGCGACCGAGTAGGGGAGGAATTCGGGAGGAACCGGATTGAACAGCCAGTGGTTCAGCAGCACCGGAATCGGCACGAACAGTGCCCAGCGCGGGCCGTAGCGGAGCACGGCGGCGTAGGCGACGCCGGAGGCCGGCCAGAACAGGCTGACTTCGCCCGGCGCCAGAATGAAGGCCCCTGCGTACCATGCACCCAGCAGATACAGGGCCGTCAGCCACACGAGGCGAAACATCCAGTTTGGCCCCCCGGGCGGTTGTCGTGCCCCGAGTCTAAACGTGTATTCGCTTCTGTGACCGACGTCCGACGAATTTTGTCGGCCGGGCGCCTTCCGGTCCGCCCCGGGTCACCGTCGCAGAAGCCAGGTCACCGATAGCCCGGTCGTCGGGATCCGCGCCGTTGCACCGATTCGAGCCGGCCGATTCGAGCCGGCCGATGCGAACCGGTCGATGCCGGGTCCAGCCGCGCTCAGCATTCGATGACGTTCACCGCCAGGCCGCCGCGCGAGGTTTCCTTGTACTTGTCCTGCATGTCGCGGCCGGTGTCGCGCATGGTCTTGATGACCTTGTCGAGCGAAACCTTGTGTTTGCCGTCGCCGCGCAGCGCCATGCGCGAGGCGTTGATGGCTTTCACCGCGCCCATCGCATTGCGTTCGATGCAGGGAATCTGCACCAGGCCGCCGATCGGGTCGCAGGTCAGGCCGAGGTTGTGTTCCATCCCGATCTCGGCGGCGTTCTCGACCTGTCCGGGCGTGCCGCCGAGTGCGGCGGTCAGGCCGGCGGCCGCCATCGAGCAGGCCACGCCCACTTCGCCCTGACAGCCGACTTCGGCGCCGCTGATCGACGCGTTTTCCTTGTAGAGGATGCCGATGGCCGAGGCGGTGAGCATGAAGTCGAATACGCCCTGCTCGTTGGCGCCCGGGCAGAAACGGTCGTAGTAGTGCAGCACCGACGGAATGATGCCGGCGGCGCCGTTGGTGGGCGCGGTGACGACCCGTCCGCCGGCGGCGTTTTCCTCGTTCACCGCCAGCGCGTACAGATTCACCCAGTCCAGCACGGTGAGCGGGTCGCGCATCCCGGCTTCCGGCTTCGACGACAGTTCGGCATGCAGCGCTGGCGCGCGACGGGTGATGTGCAGGCCGCCGGGCAGGACGCCGACTTCGCGGATGCCGCGCTGCACGCAGGCCTGCATCGCGGTCCAGAGGTCGCGCAGGTTCTGGCGGATTTCGGTGCCCGAGCGCCACGCGTGTTCGTTGGCGAACATCAGGTCGGCGATGTTGAGGCCGTTGCGTTCGCACTGATCCAGCAGATCGGCGCCGCTGTGGAACGGATAGGGCAGTTCGGTGGTATCGGCGACGATGCGGTCTTCGGCCGCTTCGTCCTGATTGACCACGAAACCGCCGCCGACCGAATAGTAATCGCGGGTGGCGATGACTTCGCCGGCCGCGTCGTAGGCGGTGAAGCGCATGCCGTTGGTGTGGAACGGCAGTTTCTGGCGCTTGTTCATGATCAGATCCTGCTTCTCGTCGAAGCCGATCTCGTGGCGGCCGAGCAGACGGATCTTCTTTTCGCCGCGGATGCGGGCCAGCGCTTCGGGAATGACGTCGGGATCGATCTCGTTCGGCCAATGGCCTTCCAGCCCCATCAGCAACGCTTTGTCGGTGCCGTGGCCGCGGCCGGTCATCGCGAGCGAGCCGAACACTTCGGCACGCACCCGCGCGGTACGGGCGAGATCGCCGCCGTCGCTTTCTTCAAGCCAGCGGTGGACGAAGCGGCTGGCGGCGCGCATGGGTCCGACCGTATGCGAGGAACTCGGCCCGATGCCGATCTTGAACAGGTCGAACGTACTGACGGCCATGCGCGTATCCCGGGTCGATGCGGTGCGCGCGGACGTGTGGCCGGCGCGTGAGGGCCGTATTCTATGCCGCATCGCGCATGCCGCACTGACGCCAGCGTATGGTCCATAGACTCTCTTCCCGGTTCATTCTCTACCAGCGCGACGACTGCCATCTGTGCGATCTGGCGCTGACGGTGTTGGCCGATGCGCGTTTCCCTGAATTCGAGAGCGTGTTCATCGACGACGATGCGCTGGAAATCGCGTACGGCCATCGGGTGCCGGTGTTGCGCGACGACGTTCGGGCAGTCGAACTGGATTGGCCGTTCGATGCCGGTGCGGCGGCCGCCCTGGCGGCCGACTGAGTGCATGGCGTGGCGCAGCGATTCGACCGTCGCGCGTGCTAGCGTGCGTTCGGGATGCCGAGGTGTCTGCGGATGAAACACGCGATGAAAAGCACGAGGAAGACGAAGATGAAAGCGATGATCATGCGCAAGGCCGCGCGGATGCGCTTGGGGCTGGTGGCGATGGCATCGGTGCTGGCCGTTGCGGGCTGGGCGTCGGCCGTGGGTCGCGATACGCCCGGGCATGATGAGCTGCTGCGGATGCACGACGACTTCGTACTGGCGTTCGTGCAGAGTGAGGGCTTCGGCAGGATGCGCGTCACGCCGATGATGCGGGTCATGAGCGGCTATCGGACCCGCGGCGATAAGCCGCTGTGGGTCCAGGATCTGGAGATGATCGGCATCGCCAGACACGATCCTCCGGTGGTGTTCTCCTCGGCCTTCCAGGGGTTCCAGCACAGCGAGGAAGGCATGGCGAGGGCGGCGCGGCCTGGAGGCAGGCCGTTGACCGACGCGGAGCGCACCGACGTACGCGTGCTGGAAGAAGGGCAGCGTCTCGTGGTGCGGCCGCAGGGCGATGCGCTGCGGGTGGTCGGGCCGATCAGCGCCGGCAACGAATGTCTTGGCTGCCACAAGGACAAACGCGCCGGCGATCTGCTCGGCGCGTTCGTCTACACGCTACGCCCGCTGCCGGAATAGTCGCCAGCGCGCTGAGCGGTGGGTCCGGAATCAGGTGTACCAGGTGTTGGTGATCGACGACATCTGGACGCCCGTCTTCACGGCGATCGGGTCGTTCTGCAGCATGCACTTCATGGCCTGCGCCCGGTCCTGGACCTGGGCCGTCAGCGTGACGCGGTAGGGATATCCCGGATTGCGGCGGGGATGCGCTTTCACTTTCATCCGCGTGATCTGGATTCCGGCCTGCTGCTGTGGCCCCAGTCGCGGGGTGAAGCCCTCCGCCCAAGCGATCTGATCTTTGATCCAGTACGTCACCACCAGCCGCGTAAGCCGTGCTTTCTCTTTCATGGAGCCCCCATCCGATGATTGTGGGGTGATTGTAGGCATCTGCGGCGGGTCGCTGTCGATAGGCCGGGAAACAGGCCGCCGGGCCTGCATCACCACCTCGCCGGGGGGTATGGGAGAGGCGACGATGCTGCAGACCGGCCGGTGGCCGGCCTATTTCGCCTGCAGGACGACCTTGGTCGTGATCTTGATCTCGTTCGGGATGACCTTGGTATCGGCCCAGTCGCCGCCGCCGACGCCGAAGTCGAGGCGTTTGACGACAGCGGTGCCGGCAAGCACCGGTTTCGCGCCTGCGGTCCAGGTGAAGCTGAGCGTGACCGGCTTGCTTACGCCGCGCAGCGTCAGGGTGCCGTCGGCGGCGTATCGGCCGCCGCCCAGCGAGCGGAATTTCGTCGCCGTGTAGCGCGCCTGCGGAAACTTCGGGCTGTTGAAGAACGATGCGCCGCGCAGTTCGGTGTCGTAATCGGGGTTGCCTGCGGTGGCGGTAGCCAGCGGAATGACGACGGTGAGCCTTCCCAGCTCGGGCTTGGCTGGGTCGAACGAGACGACGGTGGCGAAGCCCGGAAAGCGGCCGTTGAAGGCTTCGCCCTGGTATTGGCCGGAGAAGCCGAGCGTGGAGCCCGTGGTCTGGACGTAATCGGCGGCGGACGCGGGACCGGCGAGCAGCAGGCCAAGGCAGAGCGCAGCGGTCAGGCGCGCGCCGGACGAAAGCGGTCGGGTGGATTCATGCGGCATGGTCTGGATCCTGAGGGGGTGGGGTGTCGGTGGAGGTCGCTGCCGGTGCGGCTGCAGGCGCTGTGGCGGTGTCGCCGACGCGCAGCCAGCCGCGCGGCAGCATGCGCGCGAGCGTGGCGTCGCGCTGGAACAGGTGGTGATAGAACGCGGCGCCGGCATGCGCCACCACCAGCAGGACGAGCAGCCAGAACATGATTTCGTGCGCGTCCTCGGCCAGTTCGTGCAGGTCGTGGTTCTTCTCGACGATGTACGGCAGATTGACCAGATGGAACCACTGCAGCGGGAAGCCCGCGGCCGAGTTCAGCACCCAGCCGCTGAGCGGGATCGCGAACAGCAGCGCATAGATGGCGAAGTGGGTGAGGCCGGCGATGCGTTCCTGCCAGCGCGGGGAGCCGGGCACCGGCTGCGGCGTGCCGGCATACAGGCGCCACAGAAGACGCAGGGAGACCAGCGCAAGGATGGTGAGGCCGATCGATTTGTGCAGGGCGTAGGTCTGGATCTTGTCCGGGCCGTTGGGCAGGTCGCCCATGGTCAGGCCGAGCCAGGCCATGGTCAGGATCAGGACGACGACCAGCCAGTGCAGTAGCTGGCTGACGCCGCCCCAGCGGTCGGACGTGTTCTTCAGGGTCATGGTGCGGGTTCCGTGGTGATCTGGGGGAGCGCGCCTGTGATTGCGGCTTCCGGGGAGGAAGAGGCGCCGATCGGGGCATCGGGTGCGTCGATGCCGTCATCGTCCCCACGGCTGCGGACGGCTTCGGCTTCGATCCGCAGCTCGACCGCATCGCCGATGACGCCCGGCCAGGCATGGATACCGAAGTCCTTGCGGCTGAGCGCGGTGGTAGCCGAAAACCCGACCGTGCGCCGGAAGGGCGGCAGTGGATGACGCTTGACCGCGTTGAGGGTCACGTCCAGCACGATCTCGCGCGACACGCCGCGCAGGGTCAGGGTGCCGTACACCGAGGCGCGGTTCGGGGCGATCGGCTCGACGCGCGTGGAGACGAACACGGCTTCGGGGTGGTCTTCGACATCCAGCAGGTTGCCGGCCAGGGTCGCCTTGTTCCAGCCGGCATCGCCCATGTCCACGCGCGCCATCGGCACGCTGGCCTGCAGTGTAGCGACGGTCCAGTCTTCGGCATCGAAGACCAGCTGGCCGGTACTGCCGGACACCGTTCCGATGGCTTTGGAAAACCCGGCATGCTCGATTGCGAACATCACCCGGGTGTGCACCGGGTCGAGGCTGTAGCGAACGGCTTCGCCCGCCGCCGCCGCCCCCGCGAACGCAAGCGGGAGCGCGAATGCGACGAGTGCGGTGATCCGGTGGCGATGGGCGAACGGCATTCGGGGAACCTCGGAGAGCGTTTGCCGGATTCTAGGCGGATGCCGCAGCATATGTCCCCACGGGGCTGCAACGATGCATCGCGCGGCCGGCTGCCACCCAGGGCAAGGAACAATATTCAGGATGGCCAGAAACAAGAGCGGCATGCGCGGCGACGATGCGGACAAATGGGCAGGCGACGTATGAGCGGAGTCGCCGGGCCGACGAATCGTCGATATGCGCTCGCCATGGCTGGCTGGCTCTGCTTCGCGTTCGCGTGGTCGATGACCGTTTCCGCTGCGGCCGGGCCGTCGCCGCTTCCCCTCAAACACCGGTTTGTCCGTTTTGGTCCCGGGCAGGGTCTGTCTTCGGTCATCAACGATCTTGCCGTGGATCGCCAGGGCTACGTCTGGGCGGCGACCGGCGACGGACTCGCGCGGTACGACGGTACGCGCTTCCGGTTCTGGCGGCGCGAACCCGGCGTGGACAGTTCGCTGCCCGACAACGATCTTGTCGCGTTGGCGCTGGACGAGGACGATCGCGTGTGGGTCGCCTCTTCGGGCCATCTCGGTGTGATGGACCGGACCCGCCGGGGATTCGTGCCCGTACGTTTCGAGGGCGAGGCTGCGGCGTGTGGCCGCGAAATCACGGCTATTTCTGCAGCTGTGGGAGGTGGTGTGTGGTTGGGAGATTATAGCGGAGAAATTTGCAAGATTTCACGCAATGGTCATATAAGACGCGCGCTGCCTGTTGCTGGGATTAATTCACTCAGTGCGGTTATTTCCAGGCTGTATCCTCTTGGCTTGGACGATTTGTTGATCGGCACCGATGTTGGTTTGTATCGTTATGAAAGCGGCATGATTAAAGAGATTGCGCCGCGCATGTTGCGTGGCGCGCAGGTTTTCAGGATTGTTGACGATGGCGAGAGAGGTGTTTGGATTGGTACGGATCGCGGTCTGTACCAATATGCGTTGAATGGCAATGTATGGCCTGCTCCTTGGATGCTACCTTCATTGGCAAGTAATGGAGTGGTCCTCAACGACAGACGCGGTACATACTGGATCGGAACGGCAATCGGGCTGTTTCGGGCGTCTTCGACCCATGCGCCCGCCCTGATGGCGCATGGGGATCGTCGCGACGATGGACTGAGCAGTGGCGTATTCGCGCAGGCGATGGATCGGGAAGGAGGACTGTGGTTTGCGTCTTATTCACAAGGGCTATCGTATCTCCCGCTTGAGCATGAACGTTTTTCTGTGCTCGACGAAGTAGAAGGCATGGCGATCGAGCGCACGGATCCATCCGCGATCACCTCCGACGGAAAAAGCGGCTTCTGGATCGTCGGCAGCAGGATGCTTTACGCATTACGAGCGGGTGAAACCTCCATGCGCCCGGCCGCCAGCGCCGAGTCGCTCGGCGAAGAATGGCTGCAGACGCTGACGCGCTGCCCCGATAACCGGCTGTGGCTCGCCAGTTTCCATGGCGTGGTCGAGTACGATCCCGCGCTCGGCAGGCGCGGACGCAGCCTGCGTTTCCCGGATGATGGCGTGCGCACGCCACAGACGCTCCTGTGCACCGACGATGGTCGGCTCTGGGTATCCCTGTATGGCGGGGGAGTGCGGATTCATGCACCCGATGGCCGATTGCTGCATGAGCTGGCGCCAGAAGCCGTGCTTGGCGCGTCCGGTCAGGATTACGCGAAACTTCTCCCCGGTCCCGATGGGCAGCCATGGTTGTCCGATGGCCGGCAACTCAGGCGCTGGAACGGCCAAGGGTTCGAAGCGATCGAAATGGCAGCCGGCGAGGCGATCCAGTCCTTCGTGTTCGCCGCGCCGCATACGCTGTGGATCGCGCGTTTCGGCAGTCTGGAGCGCTACGAGTGGCGCAACGACGCGCTTCGGCTGCGGGAGCGTATCGGCAGCGAGGACGGATTGCCGATGACGCAAGTCGCCGGGATCCTCGCTGCAGGCAACGATCAGCTCTGGTTGAGTACCGCGCGCGGCCTCCTGCAATACGATGGACGCAACCGTCGGCTCCGCAATTTCGGCATGAGCGATGGCTTGCCCGACATCGATTTCATGCTGGCCGCACCCGCCCGTGGGAATCGGGGGCCGGCGCTCGCATTGTCCAAGCAGGGCCTGGCGCTGTTCGATCCCGACCGTCCCCTGTCGGCGCCGCGCGCATCGGCTCTGGCGATCGAGACGGTCGATCTGCGTCGTGGCGAAGACACGGTGACGTTCTCCGGTCGCGAAGGCGGCGCACTGCACGCGGTGATGCGGCCGCGCGACCGCGATCTGCGCGTGACCGCGCGGGTGATGTCGTTCGCCGATCCGGCGGCGCATCGTTATCGCTTCAGGCTGCGCGGATACGACCCCGACTGGGTGGTGGATACCCGCGGAGAACGCGTGTTTTCCACGCTGCCGCCGGGACGCTATCTGCTTGAAGTGCAGGGCGCCAATGCCGACGGCGTCTGGTCGCCGACGCGGCGCATCGATCTCTGGGTTCAGGCGCCTTGGTGGCGAAGCAGCGGGGCGTGGCTGCTGTACGCCGCTGCAGCCGTGGCCTTGCTGTGGTGGCTGTCGTATCTGGATCGTATTCGGCTCAAGCGTCGGCACGATTACCAGTTGATCCAGCAGAAGCGCGTGCTGGCCGAAGAAGCGTCCCTGGCCAAGAGCCGCTTCCTCGCCAACCTCGGCCATGAGGTGCGTACGCCGATGACCGGTGTGCTGGGCATGAGCGAGCTGTTGCTGTCGACCACGCTCGACAGCAAGCAGCAGGGGCAAGTGCATGCGATCCGGCGTGCCGGTGGACATCTGTTGCGACTGGTCAACGATGCGCTCGATCTGGCGCGGATCGAAGCCGGGCGCTTCGAACTGGATATCGCGGATTTCGAGCTCGACGTGTTGATCGACGATACTGTCGCATTGATGCGGCCACTGGCCGAGCGAAAAGGTCTTGCGTTGGTCGTCGAGATCGCCGATGACGTCCGCGGCTGGTGGCAGGGCGATGCCACGCGTCTCAGCCAGATCCTGCTGAATCTGCTGGGCAATGCGATCCGGTTCACTGCGCGCGGCGAAGTGGGCTTGTCCGTCGAGGGATCGGCGCCGCATGGTCTGCGTTTCATGGTGCGCGATACCGGGCCGGGTCTCGATGAGGAACAGCAGAGCCGCCTGTTCCGCCGCTTCGAGCAGGCGGAGGGTGCGCGCACCGCCAGCCGCTATGGCGGCAGCGGACTGGGGCTTGCGATCTGTCGCGAGCTGGCGGTGGCGATGGGAGGCGGTATCGAACTGCGCAGTGCGCCGGGCGAAGGCGCCGCTTTCATCGTGCGCTTGCCGCTGGCGCGCGCCGCCGGATCCGCGGCAACAGCGGCGATGCCGAGTCATGCTGCGTTCTCTACGCCGCGGATGAGCCTGCATATACTGTTGATCGAAGACGATGTCATCGTCGCCGACGTGCTGGCCGGCATGCTCCAGGCGCAGGGGCATCGCGTGGTCCATGTCGCTCACGCGCTCGCGGCATTGGCCGAAGTCGCGACCCGGCGCTTCGATCTCGCCCTGATCGATCTGGACCTGCCGGGCATGGATGGCCTCGCGCTGGCGCGGCACCTGCGCGCGCAGGCATTCACTCGGCCGATGGTGGCGGTCACTGCCCGTGCCGATGCCGAGGCCGAATCGCAGTCGCGCGAGGCCGGCTTCGACGCGTTCCTGCGCAAGCCATTGACCGGAGACATGCTGGCGGAGGTGATCGACGCGATGATGGCGCGCGCGTGATGGCTGAAACCGTTGCAAGCCCGCTGTGGGAGCGGCGGGAGCCGCGATGCTTTCGACTGGCATCCAGAACTCGCGTAGCGAGAAGTGACCTGTTTGGGAGATGTCACTGTTTCCAGCGTCGGTTCAACAGAGATGCGTTGCTCATGCGCGGTGCTTGTCGATACGTGCTTTGATCGCATCCATGTCCCTGTAGTCCACCTCGGGCCAGTGCGGTTCGGCATAACCACGCGACTGGAAATCGCGAATGAAGCGCCAGAACGGAAGCAGAATATCCCGGCGATCGCCTTCAAGCTCCATGACCTTGCGCGAGCGGCTTCTTTCGCTTTCCGGCGCGTAGTCGAGTCGGAAACGAATGCTGTCGCCGATCGGTTCCAGATGCATGTAGTACCCGTCGGGTTCCAGGTGAAACCAGACGCATGCCATGGTTCCACCGGATGCGGAATAGAGCGCCGACATCAGATCCTGAACAGGATTGTTCGGTACATCCGAAGCATCTATTTCGACGATCTGTCCATCAACCGCAAGCTGGAGCGTCAACCAGCCATGCGACGGCGGTTGATGGCTGATCGCGATCCTCTTCATGTCCCTTCTTTATCGCGCACTGACCTCATGCACCGCCTGCACCAGCGCGGCGACATGATCGGGATTCATGTCCGGCGACATGCCGTGGCCGAGATTGAAGACGTGGCCGTCGCGCGAGCCGCCGTTGCCTTCCGCGTAGCTGTCCAGCGCGCGACGCACGTGTTCGCGGATCGCCTCGGGCGAGCCGTACAGCGTCGCCGGGTCGAGGTTGCCCTGCAGCGCGACCTTGCCGCCGGTGCGGCGCGCGGCGTCGGCGAGTTCGATGGTCCAGTCCACGCCCACGCCTTCGGTGCCGGAGGCGGCGAGTTCTTCCAGGTAGGCGTTGTTGCCCTTGCCGAACAGGATCAGCGGCGTGCGCGCCGCGCCTTCGCCGCGCTGCAGCTCGCGGGCGATGCGGACGAGGTAGGGCAGCGAGAATTCGCGATACATCGCCGGGCTGAGCACGCCGCCCCAGGTGTCGAAGACCTGCAGCGCCTGCGCGCCGGCGGCGCGCTGCGCGGCGAGATAGGCGATCACCGCGTCGGTGTTCACCGACAGCACGCGATGCAGCAGCTCGGGCGCGTTCAGCGCCATCGCCTTGATCTTCGAGAAATTGTCGCTGCCGCCGCCTTCGATCATGTAGCAGGCCAGCGTCCACGGACTGCCGGAAAAACCGATCAGCGGCACGGTGCGGCCGTCGGGCATATTGCCCAATTCGCGGCGGATGACCCGCACCGCGTCCATCACGTAGCGCAACTCGGTCTCCATATCCGGCACCGCGAGCTTCGCCACGTCGTCGGCGGTGCGTACCGGGCGTTCGAACTTCGGGCCTTCGCCGTCGGCGAAATACAGGCCCAGGCCCATCGCATCGGGCACGGTGAGGATGTCGGAGAACAGGATCGCGGCGTCCAGCGGGAAGCGGCGGAGCGGCTGCAGGGTGACTTCGCAGGCGAGGTCGGGATTCTTCGCCAGCGCCAGGAAGCTGCCGGCCTGCTGGCGGGTGGCGCGATACTCCGGCAGATAGCGTCCGGCCTGGCGCATCAGCCAGACGGGCGTGCGGTCGACGGGCTCGCGGCGCAGGGCGCGGAGGAAACGGTCGTTGCTCGGAGCGGTGTCGGTGGTCAAGCGGAGATCCCGGGAAAGTGTTGATCGAACATCATGGAATGGAAATCAGGTCGCGCCCGTCGCGCTCAATTCGGCGCGTCGACGCCTTGGGCGAACATCAACTGGAAGCCTTTCTTGAGCGTCTGGTCGCGGGCGCGCTCGAAGGCGGCGAGTGCGCTGGCCTGGTCGAGATACTGTTCGCGCTTGAGCGTGCTGCGGCCGCCGACCTGGCCGGATTCGCGGGTCAGCGTCCAGCCGCCGATCAGATCGGCCTCCAACTGCAGTTGCACGAAGCGCGGGGCTTCGCGGTCGTCGGGTCGTTGCTGCAGGAAAAGGCGCATGCGCGGATTGTAAGGGCTGGCGCCGGGCCGCGCCCGCGGTCAGCTCTCCAGCAAGGTTTCGAGTACGGCGTCTTCCGGTACGTTGGAGACGATCCGCGCCGTGCCCGGCGTTTCCCACAGCACGAAACGCAGGCCGCTGGCGTTGGCCTTCTTGTCCAGACGCATGCGGTCGAGCAGCAGATGGGCGTCCAGCCCGGCCGGCAGCGCCGTGGGCAGTCCGAACGCGGTCAGCAGATCGCGGATGCGCCCCACATCCGCCGCCGGCGCCATGCCCAAGTGCGCCGACAACCGCGCCGCCAGCACCATGCCCACCGCCACCGCCTCGCCGTGATTGAGCGCATCGCCGCCGTCGCCGCTGTAGCCCTGTTCTGCTTCGATCGCGTGGCCGAAGGTGTGGCCGAAATTCAGCAGCGCGCGTTCGCCGTGTTCCAGCGGGTCGCGTTCCACGATGGCCGCCTTGTGCTGGCAACTGCGGGCGATGGCGTCCACCAGCGGCCCGCGTTCGCGCGCCAGCAGCGCCGTGGCGTGCGCTTCCAGCCAGTCGAGGAAGGGCGCATCGACGATGGCCCCGTATTTGACGACTTCGGCCAGACCGGCGCGCAGTTCGCGCTCCGGCAGCGTGTCCAGCGTGCCGATGTCGGCGAACACAGCGCGCGGCGGATGGAAGGCGCCGACCAGATTCTTGCCCTGCGGCAGATCCACCGCGGTCTTGCCGCCGACCGAGGAGTCGACCATCGCCAGTAGCGTGGTCGGCAGTTGGATGCAGTCGATGCCGCGCATCCAGCATGCGGCGGCGAAGCCCGCCAGATCGCCGACCACGCCGCCGCCCAGCGCCAGCACGCAGGCGTCGCGGGTCGCGCCGGCCTGCGCCAGGGCGTTGATGGCGGCGCCGAACTGGCTCAGGGTCTTGGACCGTTCGCCGGCCGGCATGGTGAACCGGGTCACCCGCAGCTCGGGGCGGACCTTGTACAGCGCGGTCTCGACCCGTTTCGCGTAAAGCGGAGCCACGTTGTCGTCGCTGACCAGCAGCACATGCCGGCCGTGGATGCGGGTCGCCAGCGCGGTGCCTTCGTCGAGCAGACCTTCGTCGATCGCGATGCTGTAGGGATGCGCACCGCCGACGTTCACGGTGCGAAGTGCGGGAGTGGTCATGTCGTGTCCGCCATGCGGGAGAGGGCAGCGGGACGCTGCCATTGATGTTCGATGCGCTCGGCCAGGCGGTCCGCCGCTTTGCGCTTGTCCATGCCGGCGGGCGAAAAGGTGAGATCGGCGACCTCGGCGTACAGCGGCGCGCGCGCGGCCGCCAGCCGTGTCAGCACCTCGCTGCGGTCGACGCCGGCCAGCAGCGGCCGGCTGCGGTCGGCGGCCAGCCGCGCCAGTTGTTCTTCGACGTCGATCTGCAGATACGCCACGAACCCGCGCTGGCGCAACAGCGCCCGGTTGTCCGCGTCCAGCACGGCGCCGCCGCCGGTGGCGATCACGCAGGCGTCGCGGGCGAGGACGTCCGCCAGCACCGCGCTTTCGCGACGGCGGAAACCGGGCTCCCCTTCGCTCGCGAAGATCGCCGCGATGTCCGTGCCGGCCCGCGCTTCGATCTCGCGGTCGAGATCGACGAAGGCCAGACCCCAGCGCTGTGCCAGGCGTCGGCCCAGCGAACTCTTGCCGGCGCCCATCGGGCCGACCAGGACAAGATGCGTGGAAGGAGTCATGTCGGGATTTTAACAGCCGGGGCGTAGCCTGAGGTTCCGGCGCATCGCCGGACCATCGTGGAGCGACATCATGTCCATTGCCAAGATCATCGAAATCAATGCCTCGTCCGGGACCAGCGTCGAGGATGCCGTCCGCAGCGGACTCAAGAAGTGCGCCGAGTCGGTCAAGAACATCAAGGGGGCCTGGATCAACGAAACCAAGGTCGTCACCGACGATGCCGGCAACGTCACCGAGTGGCGGGTGAACCTGCGGGTGAGTTTCGTCGTCGAGTAGACGTCATCCTGCCGCGTCGGCGACGCACTCCGGTTCCGGACGCACGCGTCGCCGTTCGTCCAGCACCAGAGTGCGGTCGGCGATCGCGGGCAGCGTGCGCAGCGCCTGCCGGCTGACGCGCTCGAAATGCTGGACGAAGCGTGCGACTTCGGCGCGGGTCATGCCGACCCGCCCTGGTTGCACCGCGTGTGGCGCCGCGCGCATCGCCTGCTCCTGCTGCCAGCGCCAGCGCGCGACCGGTGCGAAATCCGGCGGCTGCAGCCACAGCAGGCGGTCGAGCCGCGCCCACAGCGCCGGATAGTCGCGACCGAGTCGTTCGTTGCACCAGCACCGCCAGACGCCGTCCGGGTCTTCATCGCGTTCCAGCGTATTGACCGGATCGCGCAGCTGCGCCGACGTTTCCGGCGGCACCTTCAGGCACCAGCCGTCGAACAGGACCAGATCGACTTGCCGGGCCAGGCGCCAGCGCGACGGCGGCAAGCGCCGGTCGCCGGATTTGTCGAAGCGCGGCAGCCGCACCGCGCTGCCCGCGCGCAGGGCGTCCAGCGTGTCGCAGGCCAGTGCGAGATCGTGCGTGCCCGGCGGGCCGCGGGTGGCCAGCAGCGGATGCACGTCGCGCGCCAGCCGCAGTCGTTCGCGCCGACCGAGGTAGACGTCGTCGATCGACAGTGTCGCTACGCGCAGACCGCGTTTTCGCGCCAGCGCCGCCACCTGCGCGGCGAGCGTGGATTTGCCGGCGCCCTGCAGCCCGGCGATGGCGTAGATCCGCGCGCCGCCATGCAGCGCATCGTCGAGGACATCGGCGACGATCGCGGCGTTGAAACCGGGCGGTGCGAAGCCCGGGCGGGTCGATTTGATCCGGATCATGGGCGTCGGCGACGGCATCGCGCGACAATACCGCAACCTCACTCCGATGCCCGCCATGACGCTCTACGCCGAAGCCCTCGCTACATTCGATTCGCTGTTCGCGCAGGCCAAGGTGGCCGGCATTCCCGAACCCACCGCGATGACCGTCGCCACCGCCACGTCCGGCGGCCTGCCTTCGGCGCGGATGGTGCTGTTGAAGGCGCATGACGAACGCGGCTTCGTGTTCTACACCCACCTCGACGGCCGCAAGGGCCGCGAACTGCAGGCCAACCCGCAGGCTGCGCTGCTGTTCTTCTGGAAAGCGCTCGGCGACGACGGCGTGCAGGTGCGGATCGAAGGCCAGGTCGAGATCGTCGGCGATGTCGAAGCCGAGGCCTATTTCGCGATGCGTCCGCGCGCCAGCCAACTTGGCGCGTGGGCGTCGCACCAGTCCGAAACGCTCGACGCGCGCGAAACCTTCGAGCAGCGCTTCGCCGCTGCCGAGCGCGAATACGAAGGCCGCGACGTGCCGCGCCCGCCGCGTTGGGGCGGCTTCCGCGTGGTGCCGCGCAACATCGAGTTCTGGTACGGCGCGCAGTTCCGCCTGCACGAGCGCTATCTGTACGAACGCGGTGCCGATGGCGAGTGGACCAAGCGGATGTTGTATCCGTGATTGCCGGAGCGCCAGCGTCAACGTGAGTGTTCAGCGCTCCGGTGGCGGCGGTGGTGGAGGTGGCGGCATCAGCAGATCAAAGCCCTCCGGGCTGCACGACGCAGGCGCTGTTGCCGACACTTTGTATATCGCTTCGACCTCCATCTGATACAGGGCCATACCCATGTGCCCGTATCGGCCCGGGCCTGTCGTCGTGGTCAACCATTCGACGTACATCATCCGGCCCATTCCACTGTCGCCCGGGTTGGCTGCTCGCGAGACGGCGCTATGCAGACCGGGCGGTATATCGACCCAGTAGAAGCCTGGCCGGTCGTAGTACCGCGCTTCGGAAGGCATGCCGGCGCAGGGCATGAAACTGGAATTCTCGAATCCCCACGTGTAAAGACCGGCAAGGCGTATGCGCTGCTTGCGAAGCGGCGGTTCCACGCATTGCGTGGCATCGACCTGGATGACCGCATCGGCACGTCCGTCGCGCACGACGAAGGGCGCTTCTCCGATCCGCTTGCCGCGGACGTAATCCATACGGCTCGGACAGTGCGCGATGATTTTTTCGTTCGGAAGCGGCATCTCGCGCAGCTCTTCGTAACGCCCATGCGCGTCGGTCTTGCCCCGGCCGATACCGATCCCGGCGGCAGGTTTGCCACTGCTGCGATCAAGCACCAGCACCGTCAGTTGCAGGGCCGTGCGTCGCCGCTCCCATTCCGCTTCCTTTGCGGCTTCGACCGGATCGAGCGATTCTGCAGAGCTTGCTGCATCTGCCGCCTCGGCGGCGGCTTCCGCTGCGGCGACGGCCGCCTCCACTGCTGCCTGTGATGCCGCGTGATCCTGAGAGACCGCTTCCCGCCCGTATCCGGAAACCGTGTCATCGTTGGCCCCATAGTCCGATGCCTGTGCATGGGGTTTTCGTGCATTCCCGCGTGTCCCATCGGCATCGGCCGTGGATCTTGCGGCGTCCGCGCCAGGCTTGCCGCTATCGCAGGCGCTCAACGCCAGTATCGATACGAAGATCAACGGCCATGCGCGCATCGGGCACCGGGTTAGACTGTGGAATCGTCTCTACTCTGCCACAGCCACCGCATGATCGGCCCGCAACGTATCGTCTGCCTTACCGAAGAGCCCACTGAAGTGTTGTACGCCCTCGGCGAACAGCATCGCATCGTCGGCATCAGCGGATTCACGGTGCGGCCGGCCATCGCACGCAAGGAAAAGCCGAAGGTCAGTGCGTTCACCTCGGCGAAGATCGGCGATATCCTGAAACTGGAGCCGGATTTCGTGGTCGGGTTTTCCGATATCCAGGCCGAGATCGCGTCGGCGCTGATCAAGCAGGGCGTGGAGGTGTGGATCAGCAACCACCGCAGCGTCGAGAGCATTCTCGATTACGTCCGCCGGCTCGGCGCGCTGGTGGGTGTACCCGACAAGGCCAATGCGTATGCCGACGAACTGCGGCGTGGGCTCGACGACATCGCCGTGCAGGCGGCGACGCTGCCGCGGCGGCCGAAGGTGTATTTCGAGGAGTGGGACGAACCGCTGATCAGCGGCATCCGCTGGGTGGCGGAGCTGGTGCGGATCGCCGGCGGCGACGACATCTTTCCCGAGCGCGCGGCCGAGTCGCTGGCGAAGGCGCGCATTCTCGAAGATCCCGATGAGGTGATCCGGCGCGCGCCGGACATCATCTTCGGTTCGTGGTGCGGTAAGAAATTCCGCCCGGAGAAAGTCGCCGCGCGTCCCGGCTGGGATGGGATTCCCGCGGTGCGCGACGCTGCGCTGTACGAGATCAAGTCGCCGATCATCCTGCAGCCCGGCCCGGCGGCCCTGACCGACGGCGTGCGCGAGATCGCGAAACATATCTGCGCGTGGTCCGAGCGCGCGGCGCGGGCCGGAGGTCCATGAAAAAGGCGGAAGTCTTGCGACTTCCGCCTTCGTTCGCATTGACCGGCTTCGATCGATCCGTTTCGATCAGAACGTGATGCTCCAGCTGTCGATGCGGCCTGTATCGCCGCTCGCATTGTCGTTCACCCGCAGATTCCACGTGCCGTTCAATGCCTCGGAAGACAGATTCACGCTGAAGGTCTGCGCGATGTTGTCGGCGCTGCCGCCGCTGCGGTTGTGCAGCACGTAGACCGTGCCGTCCGGCGCCACCAGATCGACCTTCAGGTCGCCCTTGTAGGTGTGGATGATGCTCACCGCCACCGGCGTGGTCGCCGAGCCGTTGCCGGTACGGCCGGCGACGGTGATCGGGCTGTTGACGGTGGCGTTGTCGGCGATCGCGTAGTCGGTGGCGTTGGTATAGGTCTGCGCGCCGCCGTTGCCCACCGTGTAGCTGCCGACCAGGCTGAGGCCCGAGAACGCGGCATAGGCTTTCAGCCGCACGTGATACGTGCCGGCGGTCGGTGCCGCGAACGTGCAGGTTTCCGCATTGCCGCTGGTGTAGGGACGGCAGTCGTACACCGTATCGGTCGGGGCGCTGCCCAGCTTCACGTACATGTCGACATCGCCGGTGCCGCCGGAGGTCGTGAACACCAGATTGCTCGCACCCGTGGGCACCACCATCGTGTAGTCCAGCGACGTGCCGATGGCCGCGCTGAGGCCGTTGACCGGAACGCCGTTGCTCAGCACCGTGCCGCCGCCCGCGACGACCGTCACTGAGCTGGACTTCGAGTGCGTGGCGCCGCCGTTGTCGGTCACGGTCAGGGTCACAGTGTAGGTGCCGGCCGCGGCGTAGGTCTTGCTCGGGTTGGTCGCGGTGGAAGTGGTGTTGTCGCCGAAATTCCAGCTGCGCGAGGCGATGGTGCCGTCGCTGTCGGTGGAGGTGTCGGTGAAGTTCGCGGTGAGGGTATTGGTGGCGAACGTGAAGTTCGCGACCGGCGGAACGTTGACGGCGCCGCCCGACAGGTCGATCTGCCACGCGCCGCGGCCGTAGGTGCCGGCGGTGAGGATGTGCGGGCTGTCGTCCACTTCCAGATCGCTCACCACCAGACCGCTGGGCAGGCCGGTGGACATCGGCACGAAGCTGGCGCCGCCGTCGGTGCTTTCGTACACGCCGATGTCGGTGCCGATGAAGATGCGCTGCAGGTTCAGCGGATCGATGGCCACGGTGTTCGCCGGCACGTTCGGCAGGCCGCCGCCGATCGCGGTCCAGCTGACGCCGCCGGCCGTCGAGACATAGAGCTTGGCGCCGCCGAACGCCGCGCGCGCGATGAACACGCGGCTGGGGTTGGTGGGGTCGATCGCGATATCGGCGACGCTGCCGCCCGGGTAGTTGCCGGTCACGTCGGCCACATTGGTGCTGGCGGCGTTGGCGCTGTAATAGATCGAGCCGGCGGTGGTGCCCGCGTAGACCGCGACATTGCTGCCGATCCGTTTTGCGGTGATGACCCGCACGGTGCCGTTGACGCGCGGGCTGATGGTGGTCCAGCTCATCGAACTCGCGCTGGTGGGCGCGCGCGAGACGTAATAGCCGCCGACGAAGTGATAGCCGCCGGCGACATCGGTCGGCGTGACCCAGGGGAAGCCGCCGCCGGTCAGGCCGCTGCTGCCGGCGCTGGCGAAGGTGCCGGGCGCGCCGGACTGGGTCGAACGGTAGATCGACGGCGTGCTGCCGCTGGGGTAACCGTTCTGGAACACGATCGCCGCATTCAGATCGTCGATGGCGTTCATGAAGCCGTCGCCGTTGACGACGGTCAGATCCCAGACGTTCGAGGTCGTGCGCTTGGAGGACGAATTGTCCTGCGCGCCGCCGAAGACGATGTTCGGATCGGTCGGATGGACCACGATGTCGTAGTACTGGGTGATGTTGAGATTGGCGTTCATGTTCACCCAGCTCGACGCGCCGTTGTCCGAGCGCCAGACGCCGCCGTCGCTGCCGATCCAGATCCGGTTGGGATCGTTGAGCGAATAGCGGACGACGTGGGTGTCCTGATGCACCTGCTGCGAGGTGCCCCAGGTCGAGGTGAGGGTGGTGAACGTGGCGCCGCCGTCGGTGGAACGCCGCGGGCGGATCGCGCCGACCATGACCGTCATCGGATTGGTCGGATGCACCGCGAGCGTCAGGTTGTAGGTGCACTGGCCGTCGCAGGCCGCGGTGTTGACCGTGGCCCAGGTACCGCCAGCGTCGTCCGAGCGATACAGGGTGCTGGAACTGAGTGCGTAGAGCACGCCCGGGCTGCTGGGCGACAGCGCCAGGCGCAGGCGCGACGAACTGTTGGCGACCCCGAGCAGCGTCCAGGTGGCGCCGCCGTCGGACGAGCGATAGACGCCGCTGCCCGGTGCGCTGGCGTAGACGGTGCTGGTGCCCGGCACGGCCACGATGTCCTCGACCTTGCGGTCCATGACCTGGGTCCAGGTGGCGCCGTGATCGGTCGAACGGTAGATGCCGCCGTTGGCATCGCCGCCGCCGTTGCAGCGGTCGCCGAAACCGGCGGCGAGCACCACATCCGCATTGGTCGGCAGGGTGATCATCGAAGTGACTACCGACAGCGCCATGCCGGTGTTGCGTGCCGACCACGTGTTGCCGCCGTCGCTGCTGAGGAATACGCCTTCGCTGAGATAGCCGGCGCAGTCGCCGTCGCTGCGGTCGCCGGTGCCGGCCCAGACGTTCTGCGGGTTGCCCGGTTCGACGAACAGCGCGCCGATCGACTGCGAGCCGACATCGGCGAAGGTCGGCGTCCACGAGGCGCCAGCGTCGGTGCTCTTCCACACGCCGCCGTTGGCCGAGCCGACGTAGAGCGTGCTGTCGTTGGTCGGATGCGGGGCGATGGCGTTGATGCGGCCCGACACGCGGCCCATCGTCCAGTTGCCCATGCGCATCGACGACGGGCCGAGCTCGCGCCAGACCGCGTCCGGGGCGCGGCCCGCACTGGCTTCCCGGGCCATCTGGATGCGCAGGGTGCGCACCGCGCTGCGGCGCATGTCGCCGGCGCTGCGGACCTTGTCCAGGCCGCGGGATTCGATCCACCAGCGGCGACGCTGTTCGATCTGCCAACTCTCGTTGCCGGTGGCCTTGCTGCCGCGCGCCTGCGGCGGCGTCTGCTGCGCGGCGACCAAGCCGGCGCCAAGGGCCCCGGCCAGGATCAATAACGTCATGCCGATCGATTTCGAACCCATTGTCCTGGCTCCATTGCGGTGAAGTGGCGGGTGACAGCGTTGACGCGATGACAGGCATCGCCGGTGCGCCCGGGATCGTCTGTCGTGCGTGTGGGGATATGACGGCTGCGCGTGGGGCGGCTTGCCTGCGCTTTGCGCAAACATGTCGCAGGCGAAGCTGCGCGGATGTTACGGGATCCGCCGCGCAGCGTCGGGACGGGCAGCGCGTTTCGCCCATAAGAAAGGGTTATGTGCGCGGATCGTCCATGCGGTCCCGGATGGTGTGTCCGGGCTCATGCGCCGCGGATCGGGGCCGCGATGCCAGCGCGCATCAACGCCGGATCATGGTCGCCTGCATCGTCGCGACGTGGACACGCTCGCTGTCGCCGGACGTCGCCTGCGGGAATGCCCAGAGGTCGCCGTGGGTCACCATCAGCGTATGCCCCGGCTTGATCACCCGGCCATGGGCGACGAAGCGCGCGCCGGCGGCGGGGCGCAGCAGATTGACCTTGAACTCGACGCTCAGCACATCGGCGCCGGCCGGCATCAGCGTGGTCGCGGCCATGCCGCAGGCGGTGTCGACCAGCGTCGCGGTGACGCCCGCGTGCAGGAAACCGTTCTGCTGGGTGAAATCCGCGTTGAAATCGAAGCCGATCTCGACATCCCCCGGCGCGACGCGCAGCAGAGTCGCGCCGAGCGTGCGCATCAGCGCCTGTGCGTCGAAGATGCCGCGCACGCGTTCGGCGAACGCGGGGTCGGGGGCGTTGAATGCGCTGCCGTCGCTCATTCGGGCGTGAACTCGCGGTTGAACTGCATCGATGCGGGCGCCGCGCCTTCGCGCGCGATCTTCAGATCGAAGCTCAGCGTATCCGGCGGCGACACATCCACGGTGCCGACGTAGTCGATCAGCGCCTGCGCCGGACCCGCGCCGGCGTCGCCGGTGCGCAGTTCGCGCATTTCGATGTCTCGACGCTGGCCGTGCAGGTTCGCGACGGACGCCTGGACCGTCGCCGGCAGCGCGACGTCCTGGCCATCCGGGCCCTGGCGCACCGACACCAGCAGCATCAGCGTGTTGTCGCTGCGCTGGATACCGTAGCCGCGGGCCACGGCTTCGTTGAGGTTGGCGGTGCGCATCACGTTGGCGCGGATGGTGACGTCGCCGATCCGCGCGATCGCTTCCTGCGGGGTGTCGATGCGTTTGGCCTGTTTCGGCGCGTCGTCGCCGCAGGCCGACAGCAGCAGCGCGAAGCCGAGGGTTGCGGACATCAAACAACGGGTCATCGAAAGCATGGTGGAAGCCTCAGTCGTTCGCCGCGGACAATTGCCTGCCGCGCTCGGTGGCGTTGCGGATGGCGGCCGCGACCAGGTCGCGGAAGCCGCCGGCCTCGAAGGTCTCGATGGCGGCCTGGGTGGTGCCGCCCGGCGAGGTCACCCGGCGGCGGAGTTCGGCCGGGTCTTCGCCGGATTCGGTCAGCATGCGCGCGGCGCCCAGCACGGTTTCCAGTACCAGCGTGCGCGCAGCTTCCGCCGGCAGGCCTTCGGCCAGGGCCGCGGCTTCCATCGCCTCGGCCAATAGAAAGATGTAGGCCGGGCCGCTGCCGGACACCGCGGTCACCGCGTCCATCCGCGCCTCGTCGTCGATCCACACGGTCCTGCCGGCACTGGCCAGCAGGTTGGACGCGCGTTCGCGGCCGTTGGCATCCACTTCGGCGCTGCCGAACAGCCCGGTCACGCCGGCACCCAGCAGCGCCGGGGTATTGGGCATCGCCCGGACCACGGCGACGCCGCCGCCCAGCCAGCGCTGCAGCTGCGCGGCGGTGATGCCGGCGGCGATCGACACCACCAGCGGTCGTTCCGCCTGCGCCAAGGGCGCCAGCGCCTCGCAGACTGCGCGCATCACCTGCGGTTTCACCGCCAGCAGCCACAGCCCGGCGCCGCTGGCGGCCCCGGAATTATCGCTGCCGACGTTCACGCCGAAGTCGCCGGCCAGCGCCTCGCGCAGAGCCTCGACCGGCTCGGAGACGCGGATATCGGCGGCCGCGGTGCCGCGCGCGATCAGGCCGCCGATCAGGCTGCGGGCCATGTTGCCGCCGCCGATGAAGGCGATGGTGTTCTGCTTGCTGGAGGTGTCTGGATGAGTCATCTGCGTGCCGTGGGGAAGGGGCTCAAGCGGTGGATGCCGCGATCCGGGGAAAGGGAACGTCCCGTATCCGCGCTTCGAAACGATGTTCCGGATGGTAATTGCCGGCGTAGGTCAGCGCGATTCGCCCCGACCAGACGATATCGAACCGGTCCGAGTCGCCGATCCGCGAGAACTCGATCCGGTGATCGACGGCGCTGTCGTGTCCCAGCAGATAGATGTGGAAGGCCAGTGCTTCGACATCGTCTATCTCGCCTTCGACGGGATCCACTTCGAAGCGCCTGCCGTCGAGCCACGAGGGCGAGAAGTCGGCGATGTCGCACGCGTCGATGCCGCCGTCCTCTCCCCAATGGGTCGAAGACAGGATGCAGGCGTGGTAATTGCCCCAGACGATCGGCGCTTCCCAGTCCGAAGCGTATTCGACGTCCTCGTCGTCCTCGATCTCGCGCTCGGCGTAGTAATCCTGCGTCACCAGGTGCAGGTCGAACCACACCCTGCCGTCGACCGGACGCGCAGTCCATTCGAAAGTCTTGATGGCATGGCCTTCCGGCCAGGGATTGCCGGCGAAATGGATGCGGCCGTCCGTCATGGCTGGTCGGCCGCCTGCGGCTTGCGCGCGCCGAACAGCGCGCTGCCGATCCGGACCATCGTCGCACCTTCGGCGATGGCCAGCGCGTAGTCCTCGCTCATGCCCATCGACAGCGTGTCGATGCCGGCGTGGCGCGCGGCGAGGGCGTCGAACAGCCCGCTCATCCGCTGGAACGCCGCGCGGCGGCG
This sequence comes from Chitinophaga pinensis, assembly GCA_943371935.1. Classification (GTDB taxonomy): domain Bacteria; phylum Pseudomonadota; class Gammaproteobacteria; order Xanthomonadales; family Xanthomonadaceae; genus Lysobacter_I. The sequence continues at coordinate 80,233 of CALRWS020000009.1, forward strand.
ATCCATGTCCGGGTCGGGCGCCGGGATGGCCATCAGGCCGCGCAGACAGAGTTCCGCACGTCCGGCGATGTCGGCGGCGAGGGGGTCGATGTCCTCGGGCCGGCAGCCGTGCTTGCTGGCTTCGTCGTCGATATTCACCTGGATCAGTACGTTCAGCGGTGCCTGTCCGGATGCGCGGTGCCGGGCGAGGGCTTCGACCAGCTTCGGCCGGTCGACGGTCTGCACCCAGTCGAACGCGGCGGCGGCGTCGCGGGCCTTGTTCGACTGCAGGTGGCCGATCAGATGCCATTCCAGTCCCAGCCCGCCCAGCGCCGGCTGCTTGGCCAGCGCTTCCTGGACGTAGTTCTCGCCGATGGCGACGCGGCCCTGGTTGCCGGTCTCGTTGCCGGCCCGCGCGCGCAGCGCCTCGGCTACCCGCGCGATCGCATCGGCGGGCTGGGTCTTGGCGACGACGAGCAGCCGCGGCATCGGCCGGTCGCCAGCGGCGGCGGCCATGCGTTCGAGGATGACGTCGAGTGCGGAGTGGGGCGAGGGTGCGGACATGGCGGCGCGGCGGTTCGATGTCGTGGATGCGACGAGCGTCGCGGAATCGGCACCGGAAGTCGAGCCCGGCACGCGGATGCGCCGGGTGACAGCGTCGGGTCCGGGGCTATACTCCGGCGGTCAGCCGTCTTTCACCTGTCAACACGACATCGCAACGCGGGGAGCTTGCATGGATATCGCCGAACTTTTGGCATTCTCGGTCAAGAACAAGGCTTCTGACCTGCATCTGTCGGCCGGCCTGCCGCCGATGATCCGGGTCGACGGCGACGTCCGCCGCATCAACATCCCGGCGCTCGACCACAAGCAGGTCCACGCGCTGGTCTACGACATCATGTCGGACAAGCAGCGCCGCGATTACGAGGAATTCCTCGAGACCGACTTCTCGTTCGAAATCCCGGGCCTGGCGCGCTTCCGCGTCAACGCCTTCAACCAGAACCGCGGCGCGGGCGCCGTGTTCCGGACCATTCCTTCCGAAGTGCTGACCCTCGAAGATCTGGCGACCCCGCCGATCTTCCGCGAGCTGATCGACCAGCCGCAGGGCCTGATCCTGGTCACCGGCCCCACCGGGTCGGGCAAGTCGACCACGCTGGCGGCGATGGTCGACCACGTCAACAAGAGCGAATACGCCCACATCCTCACCGTCGAGGATCCGATCGAATTCGTGCACACCTCGCAGAAGTGCCTGATCAACCAGCGCGAGGTCCACCGCGACACCCACGGCTTCAACGAGGCGCTGCGCTCGGCGCTGCGCGAAGACCCCGACTACATCCTCGTGGGCGAGTTGCGCGACCTGGAAACCATCCGCCTGGCGCTGACCGCCGCGGAAACCGGGCACCTGGTGTTCGGCACCCTGCACACCTCCAGCGCCGCGAAGACCATCGACCGCATCATCGACGTGTTCCCCGCGGGCGAAAAGCCGATGGTGCGTTCGATGTTGTCCGAATCGCTGCGCGCGGTCATTTCGCAGGCGCTGCTGAAGAAGGTCGGCGGCGGCCGCACCGCGGCCTGGGAAATCATGGTCGGCACCCCGGCCATCCGCAACCTGATCCGCGAGGACAAGGTCGCGCAGATGTATTCGTCGATCCAGACCGGTCAGGCCTACGGCATGATGACCCTCGACCAGCATCTGCAGGATCTGGTCAAGCGCAGCCTGATCACCCGCCAGCAGGCCAAGGGTTACGCGAAGGACAAGCGTCTGTTCGAATAACCATGCATGTCGTTCCGAGCGCAGCCGGGAACCCGCTGTGCTTTCTTTGCCGATGAAAGCAGGTCCCACGCTCCGCTCGCGATGACAGGCATCAGGGCGTAACCATTCAAGATCCGGAGTTTTCCATGAGCACCATCGACTTCACCTCTTTCCTCAAGCTGATGGCGCACCAGAAAGCGTCGGATCTCTTCATCACCGCGGGCATGCCGCCGGCGATGAAAGTGAACGGCAAGATCTCGCCGATCACCCAGAACGCGCTGACGCCGCAGCAGAGTCGCGAGCTGGTGCTGAACGTGATGACGCCGTCGCAGCGCGAAGAGTTCGAAAAGACCCACGAGTGCAACTTCGCGATCGGCGTGTCCGGCGTCGGCCGTTTCCGCATCAGCTGTTTCTACCAGCGCAACCAGGTGGGCATGGTGCTGCGCCGGATCGAGACCAAGATCCCGAGCATCGAGGAACTGGCGCTGCCGCCGATCATCAAGACCCTGGCGATGACCAAGCGCGGACTCATCATCTTCGTCGGCGCCACCGGCACCGGCAAATCGACGTCGCTGGCGGCGATGATCGGTTACCGCAACCAGAATTCATCGGGCCACATCATCACCATCGAGGATCCGATCGAATTCGTGCACAAGCATGAAGGCTGCATCGTCACCCAGCGCGAGGTCGGCATCGACACCGACAGCTGGGAGAACGCGCTGAAGAACACCCTGCGCCAGGCGCCGGACGTGATCATGATCGGCGAGGTGCGCACCCGCGAAGGCATGGACCACGCCATCGCCTTCGCGGAAACCGGGCATCTGGTGCTGTGCACCCTGCACGCCAACAATGCCAACCAGGCGATGGACCGCATCATCAACTTCTTCCCGGAAGACCGCCGCAGCCAGCTGCTGATGGATCTGTCGATGAACATCAAGGGCGTGGTCGCGCAGCAGCTCGTCCCGACCCCTGACGGCAAGGGCCGCAAGGTCGCGATGGAGATCCTGCTCGGCACGCCGCTGGTCCAGGACTACATCCGCGACGGCGAGATCCACAAGCTGAAGGAAGTCATGAAGGAATCGACCAACCTCGGCATGAAGACTTTCGATCAGGCCCTGTTCGAGCTCTACCAGGCGGGCGAGATCAGCTACGAGGACGCGCTGCGCTTCGCCGATTCGCAGAACGAAGTGCGGCTGAAGATCAAGCTCGGCCAGGGCGGCGACGCACGCACGCTGTCGGCCGGCATGGACGGCGTGGAAGTGGCCGAGGTGCGTTGAGGCCCTGAAGCCCCCACCCATTCGCGCTGCGCGCGAATCTCCCTCCCCCGCATGCGGGGGAGGGCTGGGGAAGGAGCCGCTTTGCGGAACCACGCCGTCGCCTACTGGTCCTATCCCAGCCGAGCGGTTTCAACCCTATCCCCTTGGACCCTTTCCTCGACGGTGAGGGCCTGTGAGGCGCGGCCCGATCCGGTTTCGACGCGTTAGAGTATGACCTCCACCCAACATCGGCCGCAGCAGCGGCAGCAAGGGCAACACCCGTGAATGCAGTGGTCCAGACAGCGGCAGAGTCGTCATCGGAAGAACAGGTCGTACCGCCGCTCGCGAGCGACGGCGACCGCATCGTCGCCGCGCTGCTCGAGAAAGGCCGGCTGAAGGAAGCCGACCTGGTGCGCGCCCAGCGCCTGCAGGAAGAAACCGGCGGCGAGCTGCTGGCGCTGATCGCGCGACTGGGGCTGGTGTCCGAGCGCGACCATGCCGAAGCCTGCGCCGACGTGCTGGGCCTGCCGCTGCTGGCGGTGAAGGAATTGCCCGATCTGCCGCCGGAAGGGATCGAGCTGACCCTCAAATTCATGAAACAGTTCGCGGCGGTGCCGGTGGGCGAGAGCGAAGCCCACGTCGCCGTCCTCATGGCCGATCCGCAGGACGCCTATACCCTCGACGCGATCCGGCTGGCCAGCCAGCGCGAGATCCGGCCGCTGGTCGGGCTGCGCTCGGAGATCGGCGACCTGATCGAACGCTGGCACGGCCAGGGCCGCAGCGCGATGGGCGCGATCGTCGAAACCGCCGAAGGCGAAACCGGCGATGTCGACGATGTCGAGCATCTGCGCGATCTGGCCTCGGAAGCGCCGGTCATTCGCCTCGTGAACCTGATCATCCAGCGCGCGGTCGAGCTGCGCGCCTCGGACATCCACATCGAGCCGTTCGAGAACCGGCTGAAGGTGCGCTACCGCATCGACGGCGTGCTGGAGGAGGGCGAAAGCCCGCCGGCCAATCTCACCGCCGCGGTCATCTCGCGCGTGAAGATCATGGCCAAGCTCAACATCGCCGAGCGCCGCCTACCGCAGGACGGCCGGATCATGCTGCGGGTGCAGGGCAAGGAACTCGATCTGCGCGTCAGCACGGTACCCACCGCGCACGGCGAATCGGTGGTGATGCGCCTGCTCGACCGCGAAACCGTGGTCTTCGACTTCCACAAGCTCGGTTTCACCGACGAATTCCTGCCGCAGTTCCAGCACGTGCTGCAGCAGCCGCACGGGATCATGCTGGTCACCGGCCCCACCGGCTCGGGCAAGACCACCACGCTCTACACCGCGCTGGCGAAGCTCAACACCCCCGACGTCAAGATCATCACCGTCGAGGACCCGGTCGAATACCAGATCGAAGGCATCAACCAGATCCAGGCCAAGCCGCAGATCGGGCTGGATTTCGCCCATGCCCTGCGCAGCATCGTGCGCCAGGATCCCGACATCATCATGATCGGCGAAATGCGCGACCTGGAAACCTGCAAGATCGCGATCCAGTCGGCGCTGACCGGCCATCTGGTCCTCAGCACCCTGCACACCAACAACGCCGCCGGCGGCATCACCCGCCTGCTGGACATGGGGGTCGAGGATTACCTGCTGACCTCGACCATCAACGGCATTCTGGCCCAACGCCTCGTCCGCCGGCTGGAGCCCACCCACGCCGAGCCTTACGAGGCCTCGCCCGAGGAAATCGAGAAATTCCATTTCCGCCGCTATCAGCCCGAAGGCACGATCTATCTGTACCGTCCGCGCGGCTCGGCGGCGGCGCCCACCGGCTATCTCGGCCGCACCACCATCATGGAATTCCTGGTGATGAACGACGAGATCCGCCGCGCAGTGATGCGCCACGCCGGCATGGGCGAACTGGAACAGTTGGCCAGGCAGGCCGGCATGCGCACGATGTACGAGGACGGGATCGTCAAGGCCCTTGCCGGGGTGACCACCATCGAAGAAGTCCTGCGCGTGACCGAGGACGCATGATGGTGTCCAGGGGAAAGTGTCTTCGGGCGCGGCCGATCCGGCGCGGGGCAAGGGTCTGCATGGGGATTCGGGGATGAAGAAAGGCATCGTGGTCGCGGTGTGCGCGGCCGTCGTGGCGGTCGTCGTGGCCGGAGGCTGGTGGTGGATCGCGCGTGATCGTGGACCCGTGGCCGATGCGCCCGATGCGGGCGACCGGCCGGTCAGGCCGCTGACCGAGGCGCAGCGCGCCGAACGCAGCGAGCGCATCAAGCAGGGCATCGCCCATCGCCGGCATCTGTGGCGCGAGGCCAGCTATATCGAGATCCGGCAGGCGGCGATGGACGGCGATCTGGTCGCCCAGCGCAGGCTGTCGGAAGTGTATGAAGACTGTCGCGCCCTCAATGGCGGCCTGCGCAACAGCCTGCAGATGCTGAGCCAGCTGGCCAAAGCCGATCCTACTTCGGCGCCGATGGTCGCGGCCATCCAGCATGAAAAAGCGCGCCTCTGCGGACAGGCCCAGGCCGACCTCACGAAGAACCCCGGCGCTGCCGACTATTGGCTGCACAAGAGCGCCAAGGGCGGCGATCTGGTGTCGGAGATGCGCTATTTCGGCCGGACCGTTCCCAAATTCAGCCTCGGCCAATACCGCTATTTCATCGACAAGACCCGGGAGAGCGGCGATCCGGATGCGATCTTCGAAATGTCGTTGCTGTTGCCCAAGCTCAATGGTCCCTGGCCGGATCCGGTCCAGGCGCCTGCGTTCGTGGGTCCGTCGGCCGAGGAGGCGTGGATCGTGGCGGCCTGCCGTGCCGGTCACGATTGTGTCCGCGGTTCGCGTCTGATGAACCTGATCTGCCTGAGCGCGTTTTCCTGCTCGCAGCCCGATTACGAACGGCATCTCGTCGCGTTCGGGGGGGCTGCGCAAAGCGCAAAGCGCCGGCAACTGGTGGCGTTGATCCAAGGCAGCATCCTCACCCCGACGGCGAAGTGAAGGCCATACGGCGCCGTCCGGGGAACCTTCGCGCTGCGGGAGGTTCCCAATCCCGGCCGGTGGCCGATATGCTCCCGCGCTCGACCGCGATGGCCCCTGGCCATTGTTTCCTTTCCGCTGATCCGACTGCCCGGTTCCCATGCCCCTGTACCGCTACAAAGCCCTGAACAGCCGCGGCGAAGTGTTGGACGGCCAGATGGAGGCCGCCAGCGACGCCGAAGTCGTGCTGCGCCTGCAGGAGCAGGGGCATCTGCCGGTCGAGGCGATGCTCGCCTCCGCGGGCGGCGAGCTGGCGTGGCGCAGCCTGTTCAAGCCAAAGCCCTTCGCGGGCGCGCGGCTGGTGCAGTTCACCCAGCAACTGGCGACCCTGCTCGGCGCCGGCCAGCCGCTGGACCGCGCGCTGTCGATCCTGCTGGAACTGCCCGAGGACGAAGTCGCATGCCGCACCATCCAGGACATCCGCGACGCGGTACGCGGCGGCACCTCGCTGTCGGTGGCGCTGGAGCGCCAGCACGGCGCGTTCTCGCGGCTTTACGTGAACATGATCCGCGCCGGTGAGACCGGCGGCAGTCTGCAAGACACCCTGCAGCGCCTGGCCGATTACCTCGAACGCAGCCGCGCGCTGCGCGGACGGGTGATCAACGCCTTGATCTACCCGGCGATCCTGATGACGATGGTCGGCTTCTCGCTGCTGTTCCTGCTTGGTTACGTGGTGCCGCAATTCGCCGCGATGTACGAGAACCTCGACACCGAGCTGCCGCTGTTCTCGCGCTTCGTGCTGGCGCTGGGCCTGTTCGTGCGCGACTGGTGGTGGCTGTTCATCGCGGTTCCCGCCATTGGCGCTTGGCTGTTCGCGCGCAAGTGGCGCACCCCGGAATTCCGCGCCCGTTTCGACGAATGGCTGCTGCGGCAGCGCATCGTCGGGCCGATCGTCGCCAAGATGGAAACCGCGCGGCTGGCGCGCACGGTCGGCACCCTGCTCAGGAACGGCGTGCCGCTGCTGACCGCGATGGGCATCGGCGGACGGATCATCGGGAACCAAGCCCTGATCCGCGATGTCGAAGCTGCGGCGGCCGAGGTGAAGAACGGCGTCGGTCTGTCCGTCGCGCTGGGCAAGGGCAAGCGGTTCCCGCGGCTGGCGCTGCAGATGATCCAGGTCGGCGAAGAGTCCGGCGCGCTCGATACCATGCTGCTGAAGACCGCCGACACCTTCGAATCCGAAACCGGATTGGCGCTGGACCGGATGCTCGCGGCGCTGGTGCCGGCGATCACGGTGATCCTGGCGGTGGTGATCGGCTTCGTGATCATGGCCGTGCTGCTGCCGATGTACCAGCTCAGCGGCTCGATCTGATCGAATCGATCCGATCAACGCTGTGCAAGGCCGGTCGTTTCGGGGCCGCCGCCACCGAAATTCCATCTTCTTCGTTTTTGAGCGTTCCCACTACTGAATGGACTGACCGACATGCGCAATTCCCGCCCGCTCCGCCGTCCCGCACCGCGCCGTTCGCAGGCCGGCATGACCCTGATCGAGATCATCATCGTGATCGTGCTGATCGGTGGCGTGTTGGCGGTAGTCGGCAGTCAGATCTTCGCGAACAAGGACAAAGCCAACCACAAGCTCGCGAAGCTCCAGGTGGATACGGTTGCCGCCAATATCGAGCAGTACAACTCCGATGTCGGCGAATATCCGCGAACGCTGGAAGACCTGACCACCGATCCGCAGCTCAACGGCTGGCTCGGCCCGTACGGCAAAGCCAAGGATCTGAAAGACCCGTTCAACAATCCGCTGCAGTATTCGGTGCCGGGCCAGGACGGCGATTTCGATCTGATCAGCTACGGCAAGGACAAGCAGCCGGGCGGCAGCAGCGTCGATGCCGATATCCGCTACGGCCAGCAGTAAGCGCTTCGCCTCGTCGCCGCCGACCCGGTCCCCGCACCATGTTCTCCGACCGCTCCCGGCGCGACGCCTCGCCGCACCGCGCCATGCGCCGCGCGGCGAAGGGCTTCACGCTGCTGGAAATCCTGATCGTGGTGACCCTGATCGCCGCGCTCAGTCTGATCATGCTCGGTGCGATGAGCGGCGGTATCGACGGTCTGCGCATGCGCTCCGCTGCCAAGGAACTGGCCACCGAATTGCGTTTCGCCCGTGCCCAGGCCATCGCCACCGGCAGCGTGCAGCGTTTCTCCATCGTGCCCGACAAGCGCAGTTGGACCGGCGCCAAGAACCGTCATGGCGAGGTGCCGAAGACGCTCGACGTGAAGTTCATCGGCGTGCGCCAGGTGCAGACCCGCGAAGGCGAGGGGGTGGTGCTGTTCTTCGAGGACGGCGCGTCCACCGGCGGGCGCATCCAGCTCAGCCACAACAATGCGGTGTGGAACGTCGATGTCGCCTGGTTGACCGGCGAGATCGGCGTGCATCGCGGCGAGGCCGAACGATGAGCCGCGCAGATCGCATCGGGCGCCGTGCCGCGCAGCGCGGCTACACGCTGATCGAAGTGGTGGTGGCGTTCGCGCTGCTCGCCTTCGGTCTCACGCTGCTGCTGGGGTCGCTGACCAACGCGACCAAACAGGTGCGGACCTCCACCGACTACGGCCGCGCCGCGCTGCACGCGCAGACCCTGCTGGACCAGGCCGGCGTCGGCGAGGCGCTGGTCGTGGGCCAGCGCGACGGCGAACTCGAAGAGGGTCGCTACCGCTGGGAAATGAGCGTCAGTCCGTTCCGCGATCCGTCGATGGCGCGGCCGCAGGGCCAGGTGCTGGGCGCGCCGCAGCTACTGCAACTGGATCTGACGATGACCTGGGGCGAAGGCGGCCCGCGCAAGCGCCTGCGCCTGCAGTCGCTGCGGCTGGTCACGCCGACCGACATCAATGCCGCCGGGGTGGTGCCATGACGGCATTGGGCATGACCGTGCGGAGGCGAACCCCGCGCATCGCGCGTCGTGGCGCGGCGGGTTTCACCCTGATCGAAATCCTGGTCGCCACCGTGCTGCTGGCGGCGGCGATGACGCTCGGCTTCGCGACCCTGCGCGCCGCTTCGGCTGCGGCGACGCGCGGCGAGCAGCAGTCGCAGCGCAACGAGCGCATGCGCGCGGTCGAAGGCTTCCTGCGTCGGCGTATCGCCTCGGCGCTGCCGATTGCCTACGACGTGGTGGAAGGCAACGGCTCGCCGATACGCTTCACAGGCGGGCCCGACCGCATCCGGTTCGTCGCCGATCTGCCGGCCTACCTCGGCCGCGGCGGCCCGCATCTGCATGACATCACCGTGGTCGAGGACGGCGATGGCCTGCGCCTGCAGATCGAATTCGCGGTGGTGCTGGCCAACGAGGTCAACGCCGAGCGCAGCCCGCGCCCGCCCGAACTGCTGGCCGGCGGCCTGCGCGAGGTGAAGATCCGCTACCGCGCGCTGGATGCGCAGAACCGGATCGGCGACTGGGAAGACACCTGGGAACAGAACGATCGCATGCCGCTGCAGGTGCGGATCGACATCGTCGACGGCTACGGCGACCGCTGGCCGCCGCTGGTGGTGTCGCTGCCGCAGGCTGCCAGCTTCGGCGGGTACTCGCAGGCGCCGATCTGATGATGGCCCGCCTGCCTCTCAAACGCTTGCAGCGGTCGATCCCGCGACGTTCCGCACGGGGCGCGGCATTGCTGCTGGTCCTGTGGTTGATCCTGATGCTGACCGCGGTGGTCGGCGCGTTCGCGCTGATCGCGCGGGTCGAATATATGCAGGGGCGCGTGCTCAGCCACGGCGTGGTCGCCGATCAGGCCGCCCGCGCCGGATTGGAGTACGCGATGACCCGGGTGGTCGATCTGGACCCGGCCCGGCAATGGCTGCCGGACGGCCGCGAATACAACTGGCGTTTCGGCGAAGCGGAGGTGGTGATCACCCTTGTCGACGAGTCCGGCAAGGTCGACATCAATGCTTCCGATCTGGATCTGCTCGCCGGCCTGATGGTGGCGGTAGGCGCCGAGCGCGAGCCGGCACGCAGGATCGCCGCCGCGATCCTGGACTGGCGCGATGCCGATACCCTGACCCAGGTGGAAGGCGGCGCCGAAGATGGCGACTACAGCAGCGAAGAGCTGCCGTACGGCGCGAAAGATGCGCCGTTCGAGACAATGGCCGAGCTGCAGCTGGTGCTGGGCATGACCCCGGAACTGTTCGCGAAACTTGCGCCGCATCTGACGGTCTACAGCGGGCAGGGTCGCCCTTCCGAGCAGTACGCCAGCGCCGAAGTGCTGCGGGCGCTGGGGGTCGATCCGGAGCGTACGCTGGCCGAACGGCGGCGCCCGCGTCAGCCGGGCGAGGCCGGGTCTCTCGTCGGTGCTGGCACAGGCACGTATAGTATCGACAGCCGGGCGCGGTTGCGTGACGGACGCGTGTCGGTTCTGCGCGCCGTCGTGCGCGCCGGAAACAGCGGGCTGCCGGGCTCGGCCTACACGCCGCTGCGCTGGGAAGAAGGGGCGATCGTGCGATGAACCGCTCGACGGCCTGTAGCTCCCACCGGTTCGTTCGCGATCGGTTCGTTCCCGATCGGTTCGTTTCCGACCGGTTCGTTTCCAATCCCGGACCCCGAATGATTCGGGGTGCCTTCACCTGTGGCGCGCCGCTCCGGCGGCGCGTCGTGCGATCGATCGAGGACTGCATCTGAGCACTACCGCCGACAACGCGACGCCCATCAAAGCCTCGTCGAAGCTGCCGCAGGGCGGTTTCGCCCGCGCCTGGCCGGGGCTGCGCGGCTTCTGGGCCTGGTGGACGACCGCCCTGGCCAGCGGGCTGCCGCCGCGGCTGCGGGCGGTGTTCGGTCTGGCGCAGCAGCGGCTGCTGTTGCGCCGCCACGACGACAGCCTGTCGCTCGCCCTCACCCTGCCGGCCCAGCCCGGCGAATCCCCGATCCGCGAGCTCACCGAGCTGCCGTGGGATGCCGCCGTTGCCGCGGGCGAAGAACCGCTGTCGCAGCTGCTGTCGCCGCGGATCAACAGCCTCCCGCGGTGGCTGCTGCTGCCCGAGCGCGGCGGCCTGCGCCGCCGGCTTTCGCTGCCCGCCGCCGCCGCCGACCGCCTGCGCGAAGTGCTGGGTTTCGAGATCGACCGGCAGACGCCCTTCACCCTCGCCGACGTCTATTACGACGCTCGCGTGCTCGGCCGTCGTGGCGATGGCCAGATCGACGCCGAGCTGATCGTGGTGCCGCGCGCCAGCCTCGAACGCGCGCTGGCCGCGCTCGGCGAGCCGCTGGTCGCCACGCTGGCCGGCGTCGACATGGCCGATGCCAGCGGCCTGCCGCTCGGCGTCAACCTGCTGCCCGGCGCCCAGCGCCGTCGCCGCCGCGATCCGCGCGCGATCTGGAACTTCGGTCTGGCGGTGGTCGCGCTGGTCGCGCTCGGCGCTGGACTGTGGCAGATCCTGCATAACCGCGAGGCCGCGGCCGACGCGCTGGAGATCGAAGCCAAGCGTCTCGGCCAGCAGGCGGCGAAAGTCTCGGCGGAGCGGAAACAACTGGTGGATCAGGTCGAAGGCCTGCGCTTCCTGCAGCAGACCCGCAGCGGCCGCCCCAGCACGGTCGAAGTGCTGGACGAACTCAGCCGGCGGTTGCCCGACAGCACCTACATCGAACGGGTGAGCATCGAGGGCGAGCGGATCCTGATCGTCGGGCTCAGCTCGGAAGCGCCGCGTCTGGTCGAACGGCTGCAGGGATCCAAGCTGTGGCATTCGATGAACCTCACCGGCGCGCTGATGCCCGATCAGGCCAAGGGCAAGGATCGCTTCAACCTCTCGGCCGAGCTCACGATCGCACCGTCGGCCACCGATAAACCGGCGCGGCCGCTCGCCAACAACCCGGCGCGCGAACCATGACCCCCGGCATGACGGCGGTGACCGCCCGCGAACGCTGGATCGCCCTCGGCCTGCTGGCCGGTGTCCTGCTGGTCGCTTATTTCGTGCTGATCCATGCGTGGTGGACGGTGCCGATGCTGGAGCTGCAGGACCGCATCGAAGGCCTGCAGGAGCGCGATGCGCGCGCCCGCGCCACGCTGGCGCAGGCGCCGGAGATCCGCAAACGCCTCGCCGCGGTGCGCGAACAGGCGGCGCGGGTGCCGGGCTTCATGGCCGAAAACACGACCGAGCAGGCCACGGCCGGCCTGATCCAGCGCCTGGACACCGCGGTGCTGGAGGCCAGCCCGAAGAACCGCAGCTGCGCGATCCAGACCCGCTCGCCGATCACCGAACCCCGCAAGGAGCGCTTCCCGCGCGCGGTGGTGCAGGTCCGCCTGCGCTGCGGCACGCCGGAACTCGCAGCGGTGCTGCATTCGCTGGAAAGCGGCTCGCCGCGGCTGTTCGTGGACAACCTCAACATCACCGCGCAGCGCTTCTATTTCACGCCCGAACAAGCCCCCACCGGCGGCGGCGGCCTGGACGTGAGCTTCGACCTGTACGGCTATGTTTCGCCCCCCGCCGGAGGCACGCCCGATGCGCGTCGATAGTCTGAGCCCCAAGACCTGGCTGCTGGCCGGCGTCGCCGGCTGGGCGGTCTGCCTGTGGACGTTCTCGCTGCTTGGCCTGGGCTCGCGCCTGGGCGATGCGTCCGACGACACCCAGCAGCAGCGCCTGCCGTCGACCACCATTCCGCGCGCCGATCGCCCCGGTGTGCAGGCGCAGTACGTCGAGATCGGCCAACGCCCGATCTTCTCCGAAGACCGCAAGCCGCAGCCGTTCACCATCGAGGGCAACGGCGAAGCCGCGCCGGTCAATACCTTCGATTACGTCCTCACCAGCATCCTGATCTCGTCGACCGTGCAACTGGCGATCCTCAAGCCGCCCGCGGACGGCGCGCAGTCGGTGCGTGTGAAGGTCGGCGATGCGGTCGAGACCGCGCCGCAGTGGAGCCTCGCCTCGCTGCAGCCGCGCAGCGCAGTGTTTCGCGGCCCGGAAGGCGAGAAGACCCTGGAGCTGCGGGTATTCAACGGTGTCGGCGGCGCCGCGCCGACCGCGCCCGCGCCGACCGCGGTGATCAACGAAACCCTGCCGGGCCCGGGCGGCGTGGTACCGCAGCCGCAGCCGCAGCCCGTTGCGCCGCCGCCGATGCCGCAGCCCGTGGCTAATGCCGATGGCACCGGCGGTACCGTATCGACCGAGGCGCAGTTGGATGCGATCCGCAAGCGCATCGAAGCGCGCCGCGCCCAGATCCGCCAGCAGACCGCGCAGGAAGCGCAGAACCCCGGCACGCCGGGACAGACCCCATGAGGACACGGTCATGAACAGGCCCTCCGGCGCCATCGTTTCCGCCGCGACCGTTGCGGCGACCTGCGCGCGAACCCACGCACGCCGCGAGCGACTTCAGCGGCGGCCCGTCCATGCAGCGCAGAACGCCGGCCTCGTGCCGGGACACACCCTTTGAGACTTCGATGATGAATCTGCGATCCACCGCTTACGTTTTCTTCGCCGCCGCGCTCAGCACGATGCTGGTGGCCTGCGCCACCGGCGCACAGCCACAGATCAAGCGCGACCAGGGCAAGCCCGGAAGCAGCCAGACGCAGGGCAGCCGGACCCAGGCCGGCGGGGCCGTGACCACCGAACCGCTGCCCGGCGTGGACGAGGTCGAAGACGGCCGCCCGCGCCCGCGGATCCGCCGCGGCAACGGCCAGGTGATCAACGCCGCCGCCGCCAACGCGCCGCTGCCGGACATCGGCGCGACCAGCGGCGAAGCGCGCTTCAATTTCGAAGGCGAATCGCTGCACGCGGTGGTCAAGGCGATCCTCGGCGACATGCTCGGCCAGAACTACACCATCGCCCCGAACGTGCAGGGCACCGTCACCTATTCCACGCCGCAGCCGGTCGGGTCGGCGCAGGCGCTGTCGGTGCTGGAGATGATCCTCGGCTGGAACAACGCGCGGATGATCTACAGCGACGGCCGCTACAGCATCGTCCCCGCCGATCAGGCGCTGGGCACCGGCGTGGTCACCCCGCGCACCGGCTCGCCGCAGAGCGCCCGCGGTTTCGAATCGCGGGTGGTGCCGCTGCGCTATGTCTCGGCCACCGAGATGGAAAAGCTGCTCAAGCCCTACGCGCGGCCCAACGCCATCGTCACCGTCGACGCCGGACGCAATCTGCTGACCATCGCCGGCACCCGCGCCGAGCTGGAAAGCTATCTGCGCACCATCGAGATCTTCGACGTCGACTGGATGTCCAGCATGTCGGTCGGCGTGTACCCGCTGCAGTCCAGCAAGGCCAACAAGGTCGTGCAGGATCTGGAAAAGGTCTTCGGCGAACAGAGCAAATCGCCGGTCGCCGGCATGTTCCGCTTCATGCCGCTGGACGGCGCCAACGCGGTGCTGGCGATCACCTCGCAGGCCGACTACCTCGACGACATCGAGGAGTGGATCGAGCGCATCGACGGCGCCGGCGAGGGCATGAAACTGTATTCGTACGAACTGAAATACATCACCGCGAAGGAAATCGGCGCGCGCCTCAGCGAAGTGTTCGGCGGCAGCGGCGGCAATCGCGGCGGCGGCAACGACGGCGGCAACTATTCGCTGATTCCGGGCGGCCAGATGAACACCATCGGCGGCGGTTCGGACGGCGGCAAGGATGGCGGCGATCTGGGTGGCGGTTCCGGCAACAGCGCCGGCGGCCTCGGCGGCGGCTCGCTTTCGCTCAGCCAGAATCAGAGCGGCGGCAGCGGCAGCGTGGTGCTGGAGGTCGGCGGCGACAAGGTCGCGGTATCGGCGATCGAAGAGAACAACACCCTGCTGGTGCGCTCCACCGCGTCCGCGTGGCGCTCGATCCTCGACGTGATCGAGAAACTCGACGTGCTGCCGCTCCAGGTGCACATCGAAGCGCAGGTCGCGCAGGTCACTCTGGCGGGCGACCTGGAATACGGCGTGAGCTGGTTCCTGGAAAATGCGGCCACCGAGAACGGTCTGCCGGACGTGACCACCCCGGGCCTGGGCACACCCAGCAAGTGGAGCACGCTGGGCGCCAGCATCGGCGGCACCAGCGGCGCCGGCCTGGCCTGGACGCTGATCAAGAACGACGCCGCGGCGGTGATCAAGGCGCTCGACAGCGTCACCGACGTGAAGCTGCTGCAGACGCCGTCGATCCTGGTCCGCAACAATCAGGAGGCGACCCTGAACGTCGGCGACCGGATCCCGGTGGTGTCGACCTCGGTCAACCCGATCCTCGGCAACAGCAACAGCATCAGTCAGGTGCAGTACCTCGACACCGGCACGATCCTGAAGGTCCGCCCGCGCGTGACCCAGGACGGCGTGGTGTTCATCGAAGTGGTGCAGGAAATCAGCTCGCCGTCCGGTGCGCCCGATGCCAACGGCAACCGCACCATCAGCACCAGCCGCCTGAAGACCAGCGCGGTGTCCCAGAGCGGCGACACCGTGCTGTTGGCGGGCCTGATCACCGAGAACGACACCAAGGGTTCCCGCGGGCTGCCGGGCCTGACCCGCCTGCCGGTGATCGGCGGGCTGTTCGGCACGCAGACCAACAACAAGCGCCGCACCGAAATCATCATCCTGATCACCCCGACCATCGTGCGCGACCAGCAGGCTCTGCGCGATTACACCGACGACTACTCGCGCCGTTTCCGCGCGATGGATCCGCTGCCGCCGCCGGGCAAGCTGCGCGCGGTGCCGGCGCAGCCGCACCGCTGAATGCACGGGCAGTGACCGCGCTGCCCGTCGTTCTGGTGCCGGTGGGCGTCGACGACGACGCCCTCGACGCCTGCCTCGCTGCGCTCGATGCCGGCACCCCTCCGGGCACCCGCGTGTGGCTGGCCGACGATGCCCAGGCCGGCCCGCGCGGTCTGGCCATCATCGAACGCTGGCTCGCGCGTACCGCGCTGCAGGCCGATTACACGCGACGCCCGCGATCCATCGGCGAAGCCGCGCATCTCGACGACATGCTGAAGGCCTGCGCCGACGCCGACGTACTGCTTCTCGCCAGCGATGCGGTGCCGTTTCCGGGCTGGGCCACGCAACTCGCGGCCTGCGCCGCGCGCGATCCCGCTATCGCCACCGCGACGCCGTGGTGCAACGCCGGCGAGACCGCGTCATGGCCGCGCGTGGGCGAAGTGGTGCCGGTCCCCGACGAGCCCGTGCGGCTGGCGCGCGCCGCGGCGTCGCTGCCGCCGCATCATCCCGAACTGCCGGCGGCGGTGCATCACGCGCTGTTCCTGCGCGGCAACGCGCGGCGCAAGGCCGGAGGCCTCGATACCGCGAGCTATGCCTCGTCGTACGCCGCGCTGGTCGATCTGTCGCTGCGCATGGCCGGACTGGGCTGGCGGAACGCGTTGTGCGAAACCGCGTTCGTCGCCCGCTGCGGCGAGGGCGTGCCGCAGGGCGACGATGTCGAAACCCTCGGCGTACGCTGGCCCGCCTGGCACGCGCGGCTGGCGCAGTTCCTGATGCACGACCCGCTGCACGCGCTGCGCGCGGCGCTGACGCATGCGTACGAACGCGCGCCGGTCGACAGTGTCGAGTTGCGGACGCAGCCGGATCTGTTTGCGGAGCCTGAATCGGGCCCGGAGGCGGTGGATGCCGGAACCATCGATGATCGCGATCCATGATGGTTTCGAAGGCAAGAGCAAATCCCCCCGTCGTCCGCGACGCGGACGCCGACCCCTTTTTTCAAAGGGGGCAAGCGAAGCGTCGCGATTGGGAAAGTACCCGCAATTCGAGCATGGGCCATGCATCGAAAAAAGCCGCCAAGCAGGAAGGTGTCGGCAACTCGGAAAGACTCGATAAGTCAGAAAGGGTTGGCGAGTCAAAAAGAGTCGACGAATCGAAAAGCGGCGGTGATTACCCCCCTTTGAAAAAGGGGGGCAGGGGGGATTTGCTCTTCGGACATCGCTCACCCGCGAAGCCATGCATGCCCCATGCAGCACAGAAGATCGGCAGGCGCTGACGAATGTCCACCGACCCGCAGACGTCCGCCCCCGCCATCGCCGCCATCGTGGTGACCTACCAGAGCGCCGAAACCATCGCCGATTGCCTGACGCGATTGCGCGCAGCCGATGGCGTGGCGCAGATCCGGGTCGTCGACAACGCTTCCGCCGACGGCACCCTGGAGATCGTGCAGCGCCATGCGCTGGCGGATGCGCGCGTGCGTTTCATCGCCAATCCCGACAACCCCGGCTTCGGCACCGGCTGCAATCAGGGCACCGACGACAGCGATGCGCCGTGGCTGGCGTTCGTGAATCCGGATTGCCTGGTCGAGCGCGACACCCTCGCGCGGCTGCGTGCGCATGCGCAGGGCGTCGCGCGCGAGGCGTTGTTGGGCGCCGATCTGGTCGACGAAGCCGGCATGCGCGACGGCGCGGCGCGTCGTCGCGATCCGGATTTCGCGGCGATGCTGCGCAACGCCGACGCGCGCAGGCTGGATGTCGTCGTCGACGATGCGCAAACTCTGCAGCCGGTGCAGGCGATCTCCGGCGCGCTGATGTTCCTGCCGCGCACGCTGATGCAGCGGATCGAGGGTTTCGATCAGGGCTATCGCCTGCACGCGGAGGATCTCGATCTGTGCCGCCGCGCGCGCGAGGCCGGCGCATACGTCGCCGTCGCCAACGATGTCCGCGTCGTCCACGTGCGCGGCGTGTCCAGCCGCTCGCGGCCGGTGTTCGTGGAGTGGCACAAGCATCGCGGGCTGGCGCGCTATTTTCGCCGGTTCGAAGCGCCGCACCGTGGTGCGTTGGTCCGGCTGTGCGTGTACGCGATGATCTGGATGCGGTTTCCGCTGGCGGCGCTGCGGGCGATGACGCGGTGATGCGTCGTCTGTCGATCGCGGCATTGCTGCCGTTGTTGCTGTTCGCGTCGTTCGCCTCTGCGGCGGACAAACCGGACAATGGTCCTTTCGACAAGGTCGAAAGCGCCGAAATCGATCGCCTCGTGCGCGATGTCTGCCGCAAGCAGATCGTGCTGCTGGGCGAGGACGCGGGTCACGGCGGCGGGCGCACGTTCGAGGTCAAGACCGAAATCGTGAAGCGGCTGGTGTCGCGCTGCGGCTTCGATGCGGTGCTGTTCGAAAGCCAGCTCTACGACATGCTCGATGTCGAACATGCGGTTGCGGAGAAAACCGCAACGTCGGCGCAGCTGGCCGGTGCCATCGGCGCGCTGTGGGCGCGTGCGGAGGAATCGAAGCCGCTGATCGAGTTCCTGTATCGCGAAACCATGGCCGGTCGCGTCCGCATCGCGGGTATCGATCCCCAGGTCGGCGGCGTGATGGGCGAGTATTCGAAGCACCGGCTCGGCGCTGCGCTGACCGGCCCGCTCGCCGATGATCGGCGCGACGCGTGCAGGCGCGAGATCGACACCCACAACGCCTGGCGCTACGACGACGCGCATCCGTTCGACGACGCGGCGCAGCAGCGACTGCGTGGCTGCGTCGACGCCGTCCGCGCCGTGCTGATCGCACAGGGCGTCGATCCGATATCCGAAACCGCGGCGATGGCGGCGGCGTATTCGCGCTATCTCGACATGGCCCTGGGCGGCGACGGCAACCGGCGCGACCTCGGCATGTACGAAAACCTCCAATGGCATCGCGGACGCTGGCCGACAGGCACGAAGCTCATCGTCTGGTGCGCCACTGTGCATGCGGCGAAGGCGCTGGATGGGCTGGCGACCGACATGACGCCGATGGGCCGGCATGTGCATGCCGCCTACGGCAAACGCGCGGCGGCGATCGGGTTCACCGCGTTGGCGGGGCGGTTCGGCAATCCCGGCGCCCGCGGCGAGCCCAATCTCCTGCCATCTGCGGAAGCCGGCGCGCTCGAAAACATCGTGCTGGCGGGCAGCGATGCGGACCTGCGCTATGTCGACCACAAGCGGCTCAGGCGCCTGGGGACGATCGTGTCGCGTCCGATCAATTACCGGAAGCAGCACGCGGCGCCGTGGGCCGAAGTGTTGGATGGCCTGATCGTGCTGCGCGAGGAGCGGGCGACCGAGCGCGCCCGCTAGCGATGCCGGTGCGCGATTCCGGCCTGCCCGTTTACGGCGCTGCGATCGACCACGTCATCACGTGTCCGCCGGTCGTGGCGGCCGCGGGCCTGGTGGCCTGCACGGCCCGATCCAGCGCCATCGACGCGGCGTCGCTACGCGATCCCAGAGCCGCCAGTCCGCGCGACGCCGCAACACCTAGCGCCTCGCCCTTGCCGCCGTCGGCGGCCGAAAACCACAGGTGACGCGTGCGCAGATCCGCCGACAGCACCAGGATGAACGGGTCGCCGCCCGCATAGGCCGCCAGCGGCGCACCGTTGAACGTGAGCGCACTGCGGTTTTCGGTGCAGCACGCGGAGACGCCGGCGACATAGACGCGGCCCTGCTCATCGGCGGTGATCGCGCGCGGACGGATGGTGTTGCCCTTGGTGTCCGCCAGTCGCGCCAGCAGCAACTGGCCTTTCTGGACGCGACCATCGGCCGGATCGATCCTGGCGATGTAGGTGATGTGATTGGACGCGGTGTTGTAGCCCGTGTTGTAGGGATCGGTGGCGACGTTGGGCGCCGTTTCGGCGAGCGCTTTGCTCTGGCGGCGAAAAATGGTGTTGCCGCCCGCGGATTCGCCCGCGAAATACAGGCCGCCGTCCTGCCCGACCGCGATGCGCATGCCGCGCGTATCCGCACAGGAGGAATCGGTCGCTGCGGCCTCGGCATGGGTCCAGTCCCAGGCTTTCCAGCGCTCGGTGCCGGTTTTCGTATAGGCGCGGATCCAGGCGACCTGCAACTGCGAACAGGGGCCGCCGTCGCGCTGCGCGAATCCGGTGACATAGACCCCGGCATTGTCGACCGCCAGATCGTTCACGCCCGAATCGCCGAACGTGCGGTTCGCCAGTTCGTTGCCCTGCGCGTCGAAGATCCGCAGGGTCTTGCCGAACAGCGCCGCCGCGGTGCCGTCGTTGCCCAGCGCGACGCGCGAAGCGGCGCCCAGTGACGTCTTGCTCCACGCGACGGTGTGCAGGTTCGCGCTGATCCGCACCAAGCCGGCATCGCCGCCGATCAGGACATCGCCGGTCGCATTGGTCGACAAGTCGTTGATGATCGTGCCGAAGCTGCGCTGCCTGCGCACGGCGCGGCCGTCGTAGATCAGTTCGGCGAATATGCCTGTGCTCGATGTCACGCCCTGCACCAGCGGCTGCGGCGCGGTCGCGCCGTCGAGGGCGCCGATGCGGCCGGCGACCAGTACGCTGCAGTCGGCGGCGATTTCGACCGCCGCTACCGTATCGGTATTGCCGGTGCCGAAATGCGTGGCGGTCTGGGAGTCGAGCTTTGCGGCCGAGATCATGCCCGCGGACGGCGCGGTGGTGCAGCGGTTGGGCCGTGCAGCGCCGACCTCCGGCGTGAACGGACGGCTTGGTCTGGGCCCGGGCTTGGCCGCAGCGCGGACGGAATCGCCGGTCCGCTGCGTCGTCGTGCGCGGCAGATCCGCCGTCGCCGGGCTGTGGCGCTGCACGACCACGCCGGATAGCAGCAGGGTTGCCGTCGCGACCACGGCGATATTGAAGGGGCTGAACGTCCGCATGTCGGCTGGCCTTGGCGAAAGACGTCATTCCAGCAAAAAACGATCGACGGAAATACGCACTGTGATTGAGTTCGGCGAATGCGGGTTCGATCATCGTCGCGGTTGATCCGGTCGCGGGGCGACGGCGCTCGCCTCGCCGGGCGTGGCGCTACGTGCGCAGATCCGGCGTGCGTCAGCCCGGACTGTCGACGCGCGCTGCGGGGTGGACGATACTATCGACGCGTGGTCCATTCGCGCGTTTGAAGCAGATTGATCGAGCGATCGCTCGCGGGGGATGTCGTAGATGTTGGGTCATGACCGTTGCGCCGACTGCGGCCGCGCCATCGATGGCGCGGCGCAGAAGTACTGTCCGGCCTGCGGCCAACCCACGCCGGCGCATCGCATCGACTGGCATTTCCTCGGGCACGAACTCGAACACAGCGTGCTGCACATGGATCGCGGCATCCTGTATTCGCTCAAGAACCTGATGCTGCGGCCCGGCCACTTCATCCGCGACTACATCGAAGGGCGGCGTGCCCGTCACGTCAAGCCGCTGCTGCTCATCATGATCCTGGCGGCCGCGCTGGTGTTCCTCGCCAGATACTTCCTGGAAGGCGACGTGGTCGGCGCGTCGGTTTCGCTGGGCGGTGCCGCCGGCGCCCGTGCAAGCGCGGATGGACAGTTCGATCCGGCGCGGCTCTTCAATGCGTTCGAGGTCGTGTCCGGTTGGATGAACCGCAACTACGCAGCGGCCACCCTGCTGTTGCTGCCGCTCGAAGCGGCGGCGTTCAAGCTGGCGTTCCGCCGCGTCGGGAATCTGAATTACCCCGAGTGGCTGGTGATCACGGCCTTCCTGACCGCGCAGACCTTCGTCGTCATGGCGTTCGCGACGCCGGTGGAGCACTGGTTTCCGCAGGTCCGCAACTGGGCGTTGTTGCTGGCCGTCGCCTACAGCGTGTTTTCGCTGACCCAGTTCTTCCAGCCGTACCCGCGTTGGAAAGCGGTATCGCGCAGTCTGCTCGGTTTCGGGCTTTTCACGCTGATCAATTTCGCGTTCGGCCTCGTCCTGGCGGCCGTGCTGCTTGCGCTGCCCGCGCAGCATTGAGCGGCGACGCGCGCTTCAGCGGTAGCGATTGATCTCATCGCGCAGCTCGCGGGCCGCGCGTGCGGCGGCTTCGGCGTAGTCGTCGCCCTTGGATGCGTAGAGGATCGCCCGCGACGAACTGACAATCAGGCCGGTGCCGTCGGCGCTGCGCGCGTTGGTCACCACCGCCTGGACATCGCCGCCCTGCGCACCGATGCCCGGCACCAGGAACGGCATGTCGCCGACGATGGCGCGGACTTCGCGCAACTGCTCGGGCCACGTCGCGCCGACCACCAGCGCACAGTTGCGGTTCCCGTTCCAGTCGCGCGCGATCTTCTCGGCGACGTGCTGGTACAGCGGACGCCCGCCGATGACCATGTCCTGCAGATCGCCGGCGCCGGCATTCGAGGTGCGGCACAGGATCACCACGCCCTTGTCGGCGCGGTCGAGGAAGGGCTGCACCGAATCGTGGCCGAGATAGGGGTTCACGGTCACCGCGTCGGCGCAGTAACGGTCGAAGGCTTCGCTGGCGTAGTGCTGGGCGGTGCTGCCGATGTCGCCGCGCTTGCTGTCCAGGATCACCGGGATGTGCGGGTAGCGGAAACGCATGTGCATGATGAGCATGCGCAGCGCCTCTTCGGCATGCGCGGCGGCGAAATGCGCGATCTGCGGTTTGAAGGCGCAGGCGTATTCGGCGGTGGCGTCGACGATGTCGCGGCAGAAATCGAAGATCGCGTCGGGGTCGTTGACGAACCTCGCCGGGAATTTCGCCGGTTCCGGGTCCAGACCGACGCACACGAGGGTGTCGGCGTTTTGCCAGCGGTGCTGCAGTGCGTCGATGAAGGTCATGATCGAGGTCGAACCCGTGTCGGTGTGTGTTGGATGTGGGTGGGCGTGCGGAGCAGCTACGATGCGTCGGCGCTGCGGCCGGCGTCTTTGCGCAGCCAGAAACTGCTGCCGGCCCGCTGCGGCAGCACGCTCTTGTCGATGAGACGATCCAGCCGGTCCGCGAAATGCAGGTTCGCGTAGTGCACGGCGTAGAGCACGCGATAGTCGGTCGAGCCCATCAGCAGCGCCCGGAGCAGGTATTGCTCGTTCCACGAACGGCGCCCGGCGAACACCCAGTCCCTGGGATATTCCTGCGGCAGGAAGATGTCGTGGAGGTGGATGATGACGCCGTCCGCGAGGCGCGGAAGGATTTCGAAGAAAATATGGTTGACGTCGCTTCCGGTCTTGGAGACGTGCGACGAATCGATGAACAGGATGTCGCCGCCGGCGAGTTCCGAAAAAACCTCCGGTGGGACGGCTTGCACCGGCTCGACGCGCAGTTCGACGCCGATTCCGGGATCGCGCAGGAATGCACGCGGGTAGGGTTCGACGCATTCGATGCGCACGGCGCCGCCGAGGAATCGCCGGTTGACGTCGCGCGTCAGCAGGGTCGAGTAGCCGGCGCCGATTTCGATGATGCGTTTCGGGGCGTAGTGGCGCATGAAGCAATACAGCATCAGCGCGTCCGCGCCGCCGAACTGGTCGTTGTCCGGCGGGAATGCCAACGGCGCATCCGACCGCGCCGCGGGGTCGAAGTAATCGAACCCGGTCAACAACGGGCGAATGATGCTGTCGATGATGCGCTGGTGACCTTCGGGATCGAAGTCGATCCCGAGCACTTCTGATGCGGCATCCGGCCACAGCACATCGGTTTGCGCAGCGGCCTCGCGCCTGTCGACGACGGGCGAATAGAAATGGCCCGATGCGAAGAACGGTTCCTCGCTGTCCAGCGCGTGCTTCAGCCAAGCCTGAAGCTTGGGAGAGGCCGATACCCGGTGCCTGATCGACCGCCAGACCGCTGCTTTGAATGTTGCGATCATGTTGTCCGATTCGTTGCGCAGGTACCGGGCGTGGCGCGGATAACGTCCGCTTGCGCTTACTTGAGCGCCTTGAACCGCAGGCGGTGCGGCTTGGCGCCTTCTTCGCCGAGGCGACGTTTCTTGTCTTCCTCGTACTCGCGGTAGTTGCCCTGGAAGAACTCGACGTGCGAGTCGCCTTCGAACGCGATGATGTGGGTCGCGATGCGGTCGAGGAACCAGCGGTCATGCGAGATCACGAACGTGTTGCCGGGGAATTCGAGCAACGCGTCCTCGAGCGCGCGCAGGGTTTCGATGTCCAGATCGTTCGACGGTTCGTCGAGCAGCAGCACGTTGCCGCCCTGCAGCAGGGTCTTCGCCAGATGCAGGCGGCCGCGTTCGCCGCCCGACAGGGTGCCGACCTTCTTCTGCTGGTCCTGGCCCTTGAAGTTGAAGCGGCCGATGTAGGCGCGCGACTGGATTTCGATGCCGTTGATATTGAGGATGTCGAGCCCGCCGGACACTTCCTGGAAGACGTTGTGGTCGCCCTCGAGCTTGTCGCGGCTCTGGTCGACGTACGCCAGCTTCACGGTCTGGCCGGTGATGATCTCGCCCTTGTCCGGCTTCTCCATGCCCATCAGCATCTTGAACAGCGTCGACTTGCCGGCGCCGTTGGGACCGATGATGCCGACGATGGCGCCCGACGGCACCAGCATGCTGAAATTGTCGATCAGCAGGCGGTCGCCGAAGCTCTTCGACACGTTCTTGAATTCGACCACCGAGTTGCCCAGGCGCTCGCCCGGCGGGATGAAGATTTCGTTGGTTTCGTTGCGGCGCTGGTAGTCGACCGACTGCAGCTCTTCCAGGCGGGCGAGACGGGCTTTGCCCTTGGTGCGGCCGCCCTTGGCGTTCTGCCGCGACCATTCCAGTTCGCGCTGGATCGCTTTCTGGCGTGACTTCTCCTGGTTGTCTTCCTGCTTCAGGCGCTCGTCCTTCTGCACCAGCCAGTCGGTGTAGTTGCCCTTCCACGGAATGCCGCGACCGCGGTCGAGCTCGAGGATCCACTCGGCGGCGTTGTCGAGGAAGTAGCGGTCATGGGTGACGGCGACCACGGTGCCGGTGTAGCGGGCGAGGAACTGTTCCAGCCACTCCACCGATTCGGCGTCGAGATGGTTGGTGGGTTCGTCGAGCAGCAGCATGTCCGGCTTCTGCAGCAGCAGGCGGCACAGCGCGACGCGGCGCTTCTCGCCGCCGGAGAGTTTGCCGACGATCGCATCCCACGGCGGGATGCGCAGCGCGTCGGCGGCGACTTCCAACTGCTGCTCCAGCAGATGGGCGTCGTTGGTAGCGAGGATCGCCTCCAGGCGCTGCTGTTCGGCGGCGAGTTTGTCGAAGTCCGCGCCTTCCTCGGCGTAGGCTTCGTAGACACGGTCCAGCGCGGCCTGGGCCTGCAGCACCTCGCCGACGCCTTCTTCCACCGCTTCGCGCACGGTCTTGGTCGGGTCCAGCTCGGGTTCCTGGGCCAGATAGCCGACCTTGATCCCGGCCTGGGGGCGGGCTTCGCCCTGGAAGTCCTTGTCGATGCCGGCCATGATCTTCAGGACCGTGGATTTGCCGGCGCCGTTGAGGCCCAGCAGGCCGATCTTGGCGCCCGGGAAGAACGACAGCGAGATGTCCTTGATGATCTGGCGCTTCGGCGGCACGACTTTGCTGACGCCGTTCATGGTGTAGATGTATTGCGACATGGGGGCTTCCGGTGTGACGCGACGCCGGCCCGATGGGGGCGGAGCGCCGCAGTGGCGGGCAGCGGCCACCTGCGCAGGGCAGGTGGCCGCGAAGAGGAATCTGGGGTTGGTGGCGATTATACCGGCCCGCGCCCGACGCACGGCAGGCCTGCTTGGCCCCGACGGCTGGTCCAGGCAGTTCCGGGCGGCTGAATACCGGTTCACGGCACCGGGAACGGGACGGAACGCGTTCAGGTTCGCCGCGCCATTCTCGGCGCGTCCCAACCGCCATCCACACGAGGCATCGCATGAAACGCACCAATCGCATCCTTCCGGTCCTGACCCTGGCGATCGCAGCGGCCGTCTCCATGCCGGCGATGGCCCGCGACCACGGACGCCGCGATCACGACGACCGCGACGACCGTCGCAGCGAATACCGCAACGATTACCGCAACGATTACCGCAGCGATTACCGTTACGACCGTCGCGAGGATCGCCGGGAGGACCGCCGCGACGACCGTTATTACGATGATCGCCGCCATGGTCGCGACCGGGTGGTGTACGTGGCTCCGCGCTACGCGCCGCCGCCGCGGGTGGTCTACCGCCACGGCCCGCCGCCGCATGCCTATCCCCGCTGGTCGCGCGGCGCGCGTTACGACACCCGCGGCTACGCGCCGACCTATGTCGTCCGGGATTACGGCTATTACGGCCTGCGCGAACCGCCCCGCGGTCATCACTGGCGTCGCGACGACCGGGGCGATTTCATCCTGGTCGCCGTGGCCACCGGCCTGATCGCCAGCGTGATTTTCCGCTGAGCCATCGCGCCCTACGCCACTCAATGCAACGGCGCGCCCTTCGGGGCGCGCTTTTTTTGGGCCGGGCGGCCCCCGGTCGTGGGCTACAATGGCGGGGTCATCCTGCCCCCGGAGTCCCGATGTTCCCGCGCGACAGCCGTATTGAAGGTTTCGATCCCGAATTGGCCGCTGCGATCGCCGCGGAAAACCGTCGCCAGGAAGATCACGTCGAGCTGATCGCCTCCGAGAACTACGCCAGTCCGCGGGTGATGGAAGCGCAGGGCAGCCAGCTCACCAACAAATACGCCGAGGGTTATGTCGGCAAGCGTTACTACGGCGGCTGCGAATACGTCGATGTGGCCGAAACGCTGGCGATTGAACGCCTCAAGCAGCTTTACGGCGCCGACTACGCCAACGTGCAGCCGCACTCCGGTTCGCAGGCCAACCAGGCGGTGTACTTCGCGCTGCTGAAGCCGGGCGACACCGTGCTGGGCATGTCGCTGGCGCACGGCGGCCACCTGACCCACGGCGCCAAGGCCAACATCTCCGGAAAGCTCTTCAATATCGTGTCCTACGGCGTGAACGACGCGGGCATGATCGATTACGACGAAGTCGAGCGCATCGCCCTGGAAAGCAAGCCGAAGATGATCATCGGCGGGTTCTCGGCGTATTCGCAGATCGTCGACTGGGCGCGCTTCCGCGCCATCGCCGACAAGGTGGGCGCGTATCTGTTCGTGGACATGGCGCACGTCGCCGGTCTCGTCGCCGCTGGTGTGTATCCGAACCCGGTGCCTCACGCGCACGTCGTCACCTCCACCACCCACAAGACCCTGCGCGGCCCGCGCGGCGGCTTCATCATCTGCAAGGCCAACGAAGAGCTGGAGAAGAAATTCCAGTCGCTGGTGTTCCCAGGCCTGCAGGGCGGCCCGCTGATGCACGTGATCGCGGCCAAGGCGGTCGCGTTCAAGGAAGCGCTGCAGCCGGAGTTCAAGACCTACCAGCAGCAGGTGGTGAAGAACGCGCAGGCGATGGCCGACACCATCATCGCCCGCGGCTACAAGATCGTCTCCGGCGGCACCCAGAACCACCTGATGCTGGTCGACATGATCGGCAAAGGCATCACTGGCAAGGATGCGGAAGAGGCCCTCGGCCGCGCCCACATCACCGTCAACAAGAACGCGGTGCCGAACGATCCGCAGAAGCCCGTCTATACCTCCGGCCTGCGCATCGGCACCCCGGCCGTCACCACCCGCGGCTATCTGGAAGCGGACTGCGTGGCGCTGGCGGGCTGGATCTGCGACGTGCTGGACAACCCGACCGACGAAGCGGTGATCGCCCGCGTGCGCGACGCGGTGACCGAGCAGTGCCGCCGGTTTCCGGTCTACGGCTGAACCCACGCGATCCGTAGGGCGGGCCCTGGCCCGCCGTGACGGTCGCCTAACGGAGATCGGCGGGCTTGAGCCCGCCCTACCTCGATCCGAAATGCATTGCCCCTTCTGCCAGCACGACAACACCCGGGTCATCGATTCGCGCGTCAGCGAAGACGGTGCGACGATCCGGCGTCGGCGCGAATGCGAGGCCTGCGGCGAGCGTTTCAGCACGCTGGAAACGGTGGAATTGAAACTACCGGCGATCATCAAGGGCGACGGTCGCCGCGAGCATTTCGACGCGCGCAAGCTGCGCCACGGCTTCGACCGCGCGCTGCACAAGCGCCCGGTGTCCGAAGAACAGATCGAGGCCTCGGTGCGCGCGGTGGTGCATCAGCTGCGGATGACCACCGAGCGGGAACTGGCGTCGCGCCGCGTCGGCGAGTTCGTGATGGCCGAGCTGCGCAAGCTCGATCACGTCGCCTTCGTGCGCTTCGCATCGGTCTATCGTTCGTTCGAGGATGTCGCCGATTTCCGCGAGGAACTCGATCGTCTCGAACGCGAGCTGCCGTCCGAGACCCAGTTGCCGCTGCTCGGCGGCGAGGTGGTGCCGTTCGACCGGCACGCCGACAAAGACAAGAAGAAGCGTTGAGCGACATGGGTTCCGCCGACGCTGCGACAAACGGGTTCAGTGCGACCGACCACGCGATGATGGCGCGGGCGCTGTGCCTGGCCGAACGCGGCGCCTACACCACCCGGCCGAATCCGATGGTCGGCTGCGTGATCGCGCACGGCGACGAAGTGATCGCGGAAGGCTGGCATGCGCAGGCCGGTGGCCCGCACGCCGAAGTCGTCGCGCTGCAGGCCGCTGGCGATCGGGCGCGGGGCGTCACCGCTTACGTGACCCTCGAACCCTGCGCCCATACCGGCAAGACCGGCCCCTGCGCCGATGCGCTGGCTGCGGCCGGCATCGCCCGCGTGGTCGCGGCGATGCGCGACCCGTTTCCGCAGGTCGACGGCGCCGGTTTCGATACGCTGGAAACGGCCGGCGTCGCGGTGCAGTACGGGCTGATGGCCGATGCGGCGCGGCGTTTGAATCAAGGGTTCCTGTCGCGGATCGAGCGAAAGCGGCCGTGGGTGCGGGTCAAACTGGCGACCAGCCTCGACGGCCGTACCGCGCTGGCCAATGGCGATTCGAAATGGATCAGCGGCGAAGCCTCGCGCCGTGACGTGATGCGCTGGCGCGCGCGCGCCGGTGCGCTGCTCACCGGCGCCGGTACTGTGCTGGCCGACGACCCGCAGTTGACCGTCCGTTTCGAAGACGGCGACGACACCGCATTCCTGCCGCCGCTGCGGGTGGTGCTGGATCCCGGGCTGGCCACGGTCGGCCGCGGCCACATCCGCGCTGGCGACGCGCCGACGCTCTACATCCACGCGCCCGAGGCCAAACCGCCGCGCAATTTCGACGCCGCGCACGTCTCGGTGCCGATCCGCGAGGGCATGCTGGACTTGGCCGCGGTGCTGCAGGTGCTGGCCGCGCGTGACATCAACGAAGTGCAGGTTGAAGCCGGTGCCACCCTGGCCGGTGCGCTGCTGCGCGCGGAGTTGGTCGACGAAGTGCTGCTGTACATGGCGCCGGTGCTGCTGGGCGCCGCCGCGCGCCCGCTGTTCGACGGTCTGCGCATCGATGAAATGCAGCAGCGCCTGCGCCTGCGCACGGTGGAAACGCGCCGGCTCGGCGACGATATGCGCCTGCTGCTGCGGCCGGAGCGCGCACTTTGACGCAAGCCATCAACGTTATCGACGGGGTCGCAGCATGTTCACCGGATTGATCGAAGGCGTCGGCCGGGTCGCCGCGCTCGAACCGCGCGGCGGCGACGTGCGCCTGCGCATCGCCATCGGCAGTCTGCCGTTCTCCGATGTCGCGCTGGGCGAAAGCATCGCGGTCAGCGGCGTTTGCCTGACCGTGATCGAATTCGACGCCGGCTCGTTCGCGGCCGACGCCTCCACCGAAACCCTCGGGCTGACCACGCTCGGCGGCATGGTCGTGGGGCAGGCGGTGAATCTGGAGCGCGCGATGCGCCCGACCGACCGTCTCGGCGGGCATCTGGTCAGCGGCCACGTCGACGGCGTCGGCCGGGTGCTGTCGATCCACGACGACGCCCGCGCGCAGCGCTGGCGGTTCGCCGCGCCGGCCTCGCTGTCGAAATACATCGCGACCAAGGGCTCGATCTGCGTCGATGGCGTGAGCCTCACCGTCAATGCCGTCGACGGCGAAGGCTTCGACGTCGCGCTGATTCCGCACACCGTCTCGCATACCGCGTTCGCGTCGACGCGCGTCGACGATCCGGTCAACCTCGAAATCGATCTGGTCGCCCGCTACGTCGAGCGGCTGCTGTCGGCAAGGGAACACCCATGAGTTTCGCAAGCATCCCGGAGTTGCTCGAAGAAATCCGCGCCGGGCGGATGGTGGTGATCGTCGACGACGAGGACCGCGAGAACGAGGGCGACCTGATCATGGCCGCGGAGCTGGTGCGGCCGCAGGACATCAACTTCATGGTCACCCACGCCCGCGGGCTGGTGTGCCTGTCGCTGATCCGCGAACGCTGCCGCCAGCTCGGCCTGCCGCCGATGGTGCGCGACAACACCTCGCCGCACGGCACCAATTTCACGGTGAGCATCGAGGCCGCCGAGGGCGTGACCACCGGCATCAGCGCCTACGACCGCGCGCACACCATCCGCACCGCGGTGCGCCCGGACGCCAGGCCCGACGACCTGTCTCAGCCGGGCCATATCTTCCCGCTGATGGCGCAGCCCGGCGGCGTGCTCAACCGCGCCGGCCACACCGAGGCGGCGAGCGATCTGGCCCTGCTGGCGGGATTCGAGCCGTCCGGGGTGCTGGTCGAGATCCTCAACGCCGACGGCAGCATGGCGCGCCGGCCGCAGCTGGAAGTGTTCGCGCGCGAGCACGGCCTGAAAATCGGGTCGATCGAAGACCTGATCCGCTACCGGCTGCACAACGAGCACACCGTCGAGCGGCTGGATGTGCGCGAGATCGAGACCGAACACGGTGCGTTCCGGCTGCATACGTATCGCGACCGGATCGGCCACGGCCTGCATTACGCGCTGCTGCGCGGTGAGGCCGATGCGGACACACCGACGCTGGTGCGCGTGCACATGCAGAATCCGCTGGCCGATGCGCTGCACTGGCGCCGCGCCGATTTCGGGCCGGCGGTGGGCGACGTGCTGGCCAAGATCGCCGCCGAAGGCCGCGGCGCGCTGGTGCTGCTGGGCGAGGCGCAGACCCCGGAACACCTGCTGGCCCGCATCCGCGAGCAGCCCGAGCCGGCCGCTCGCGGCGGTTCGATGGCCGAATGGCGCCGCAACGGCAGCGGCAGCCAGATCCTGGCCGACCTGGGCCTGGGCAAGCTGCGGGTGCTGGGCACGCCGCGCAAACAGGTGGGATTGGCGGGGTTCGGGCTGGAAGTCGTCGAATACGTGGGCTTGTGATCCGTTTTTGATCGTCTTCGCTTGTCTTCCTCCCCCGCGAGCGGGGGAGGATTGAGGTGGGGGCAGCTTCCGGCGCCCGTCCATCCCAAACGCCCCCATCCCAGCCTTCCCCCGCCCGCGGGGGAAGGAGAACGGCAGCACGCGGGGAAGGTGAACTGCCCGCACGCGAAGTGCCGGCGCCCGGAAAAAGGAGACGACGGGCTACAATGCCCGCCCCAGTTCCGAGTCGCCCCGCATGCCTCACTACGAAGGCGATCTGCGCGCCCCCGAAGGCGCGCGCTTCGCGATCATCGCCAGCCGCTGGAACCCGCGCATCACCGAACAACTGGTCGCCGGTGCCCGCGCTGCGTTCGTTGCCCATGGCGTGGCCGAGGATGCCGTTGACGTGATCCGCGTGCCCGGCGCCTGGGAGATCCCGGCCACCGCTGCGCGCCTGGCTGCCGCCCGCCGCCACGCCGCCATCGTCGGTCTGGGCTGCGTGATCCGCGGCGATACCCGCCACTACGAGCAGGTCGCCGACGGTTGTTCCGACGGGCTGATGCGGGTGGCGCTGGACCACGCGCTGCCGGTGGTCAACGGCGTGCTGGCGGTGGACCACTACGAACACGCCGAAGCCCGCGCCGGCGGCAACCATGGCAACAAGGGCGAAGAGGCGGCGCTGGTCGCCATCGAGATGGCCAACCTGATGGACAAACTGCCATGAGCAAGTTCCACCGTCGCGCCGATGGCGTGGACCCCGTGCTGCGCACCCGCGCCCGCCGTCGTGCGCTGCAGGCGGTGTACGCGTGGCAGATGTCCGGCGCCGACGCCCGCGACATCGTCACCCAGTTCGCGCACGAGCAGGCGCGCGAAATCGCCGATCTGGTGTATTTCCAGGAACTCGTCCACGGCGTCGACGCGCATTGCGCCGAACTCGACGCCGCGCTGGCGCCCTATCTCGACCGCACGATGGAAGAGGTCGACCCCATCGAGCGCGCCGCGCTGCGCATCGCCGCCTACGAACTGCAGCACCGCATCGACGTGCCTTATCGCGTGGTGCTGAACGAAGCGGTGGAATCGGTGAAGCGCTTCGGCTCGGAGCACGGCCACACCTACGTCAACGGTGTGCTCGACCAGGCTGCCGGCGCGCTGCGTGCGATCGAAGTGCAGGCGTCGAAGCAGCGTTGAGTCGATGCAGGGAATGACGGCCGCGGCCGTTTTCCCTGCCGTTATTCTTCGCTTACACCCGCAATCGCGCCGTTCTTCCCGCGCATGCCCGGCGCCACCGATTCCCACCACGCGATCTGCTCCGGGTCTTCCAGGTATGCGGCGTAGGACACGTCGTCGGCGATGGTATCGAGCGAATAATCCGGCCGGCCTTCCGCCAGCATCGCCGCTGTCGCGCGCAGCAGCGGCAGTTCGGGCGTGTCGTGTTCGACGAACAGGAACTGCCCGGCCTGGTTGATCTCCAGGAAATGCAGTTCGTCGTGCTCGTCGGCCACCAGGTCGATGCAGCCGAACACCAGACCCAGCGATTCCATCAGCCGCCGCAGCGCGGCTTCCCACGTGCCGGACAGCGCGAACGGGCGCGAGGTGGTTTTGTCGCCGATCGAGGCGGCGCGCCAGTCGACCACGCCGTCGTCGGTGGCCGGGGCGTCGAGGCGCACCGCGAACACGCGTCGGCCGATGACGGTGACGCGCAGGTCGTAACGTTTGTTCACGCAGGCCTGGTAGATGCCGGGACACAGGCGCAGGGCGGCATCGTCCTGCAGCGCGTCGGCGTCGAGCGCGCGCGCGTAGGTGCTGAAGATCCGGCCGTCGCCGTCGCGCCAGCTGTGGGTGGCGAAGGGTTTGTAGACGATGCGCGCGTGCGCCGCGCAGAAGCGCCGGATCTCGTCGGGGTCCGACGACATCAGCGTCGCCGGGAAGCGCAGACCGCAGCGGTGCGCGGCCTGCATCTGCAGGAGCTTGTTCTCGGC
Organism: Chitinophaga pinensis; assembly: GCA_943371935.1. Lineage (GTDB taxonomy): Bacteria > Pseudomonadota > Gammaproteobacteria > Xanthomonadales > Xanthomonadaceae > Lysobacter_I. Next base: position 112,987 of record CALRWS020000009.1, read on the forward strand.
GGCCAGCGCGCGGTCGGGCCGGTTGACCCAGAACACGTCGCCCGCGGTCGCGGGCACGGTGTGGACGTTGCCGGCGAAGCGTTTCCATTCGTCCTGCAGGAAGGCCAGATCCGAGGCCGCCGCGCCGTCGAAGGCGTCGGGCAGGCGCGGCCGGCGGAACCAGACGCTGGTGGTGCGCGCGGGATCGATGCCGCCGCTGAAACGCAGACCCGCGCGATCGTCGGCGTGCAGCGACAGCGGCGCCATCGCGCTATCGGCCAGGGTCCGCGCCCACGTCGGGCGATAGCCGCTGCGACGCAGCGCCCAGCACACCGATGCGGCGTGCACATCGTGCGCGTAGCCGGAGAGGATCAGCGGCTGTTTCGTGGCGGGTGAGACGTTCATGCGCGCTCCGTCGCGGCGGTGGCAATGATGCGGTATCAATGATGCGTATCAATGAAAACGCCGCGCCCCCTCAAGGGAGCGCGGCGTGGCGGGAAGGATCGTGCGGCGCCGATGCGCTGGCGTTCGCGACGGATCGATCCGCTGCGGGTCGGAGGGCGATCTCAGATCGCGCTGCCCGGATCCGACGGGTCGTCGCCGTTGGGGCCGGTGGCGTGGGTGGTGGTGGGACGGCCGCCGGCGATCTTCTCGATTTCCTGCGGCGACAGCTCGCGCGCGACCGTACGGGCGATCGGGCGGATGGTGGAATCCTGGGACTTGTCTTCGAACTGGGACATCAATGCACTCCTTCAATCATCCTGAGGAAGAAACGGCAGCCGGGAAACATTCCCGGTGCGGTGCTGCGGTATCCGGCCTCGAATGACACAGTGATCGAGGGCCCGATCCGGTTCCCGTAGCCTCCGCATGGCGGCCGTGCGGGAACGCTTCGAGTCTATTCGGCGATCTGCGGCCGGGTGTTAACTTCCCGTGAGTCGATCCGCGGCCAGTGTGGACGCCGTCGCATTACGTCGCCGCAGCCTCATGAAAACGCGCGTGGAACTGCGCCTGCGTCCAGGCTTCCACCCGGCCGTCGGCGACCATCAGGATGCGATCCGCGCTGCGGATGGTCTCGGGGCGGTGGGCGATGATCAGCCGGGTGATGCGCAGCGCGGCGATCTCCGCGTTGATCCTGCGCTCGCGCTCGACATCGAGGTGACTGGTCGCTTCGTCCAGCACCAGGATGTCGGGAGTCCGGAACAGCGCGCGCGCCAGCAGCACGCGCTGTTTCTGCCCGCCGGACAGCGCCGAACCCATGTCGCCGACCAGGGTTTCGTAGCCCATCGACATCGCCGCGATCTCGTCGTGGATGCCGGCGCGGCGCGCGGCTTCGGTCACGGCCTCGGGCTGCGCGTCGGCATCGAAGAACGCGATGTTGTCGGCGACCGATCCGGCGAACAGGGCGTCGTCCTGCATCACCGCGCCGACCCGCGCGCGGTAGTTCGACAGGCCGTAACGGGCGATATCGATACCGCCGATCCGGATCGTGCCCGCGTCCGGCGGCAGCAGACCCAGCAGCAGCTTCGCCAGGGTGGTCTTGCCCGCGCCGGACGGGCCGACGATGGCGACCGATTCGCCGGCGCCGATACGGAAACTGCAGTCGCGCACCACCCATGCCTCGTCTTCGCCGTAGCGGAAACTCAGGCCTTCGATTTCCAGCGATGCCTCGGGCGGCGGGCCGGCGTACTCGCCTGCGCGATCTCCCGCACGATCCCGTTCCGGCGGCTGCTGCGCGATATCGGCGATGCGCCGCGCATGCACGCCGAGCAGGCGCAGGTCGATGAATTTGTCGATCAGCCCGCCCGCGCGCGTGGCGAACATGTCCGCATAGGCGATGCACAGCACCAGCGTGCCCGCGGTCATCGCGCCGTCCAGCGTCATGCGCGCACCGAGCCAGATCAGCAGCACCCGCTGCGCGCCGAACACCAGCTTCGACAGCGCCGAGAAGGTCGCGGTCGCACGACGCACCGCCGCATCCTGTCGCGCAGCATCGTTGGCCGCGTTCGCCAGCCGCGCGCCGCGTTCGGCATGGCGGTTGGCGAGCTTGATCGCCTGCACGCCGTGCACCGATTCGATCAGTAAAGACTGTTGCCGAGCGAGGCTGGCCAGATGGCCTTCCTTCAATCGCCACAGTCGTTGGTAACTCCACGCGCGCAGCAGCGCGTACACCGCGAACCCGGCGATCACCCAAACGGTGAGCGTCGGCGAATACACCAGCAGCAGCGCCAGCACCAGCACCACCGTCAGCCCGTCGAGCAGCGCTTCGACGAAACTGGTGCTCAGCGTCTGTTGCACGCTCTGCACCGACAGGAACCGCGACAGCACTTCGCCGACGCTGCGCTTGGCGAAGAAGGTCAGCGGTAGCCGCAACAGATGGCCGGCGAGATGCGTCGACCACTGGGCCTCGAACGCCGCGGCGATGTCGGCCACTACCCAGCCGCGCACCGCGGCGATGACGCTCTGGAAGGCCACGGCGGCGAGGAAACCCAGCGCGAGCAGGGTCAGCAGTTCGGTATCCGCCGACACCAGCACACGGTCGATCACCCACTGCATCGACATCGGCAGCAGCAGCGTGAACAGCTCCAGCGCGATGGCGAGCGAGAACACCTGCACCAGCGCGCGGCGCCAGCCGGTCACGTCGCCGATCAGCGCGCGCAGGCGAATCGGTTCGCGCGCGCGCACCGGCTGGAAATCGGCCTGCGGCGTGAGTTCCAGCACGATGCCGGTGAAATGGCGGCCCAGTTCGGCCAGCGGCATCGTCACCGCGCCGCGCGCCGGGTCGTGGAGCTCGGCGACGCCTCGGACGACACGCTTCAGCACCACGAAATGATTCATGTCCCAGTGCAGGATGCAGGGCGTGCGCAGGTCGGCCAGATGCTCGGGCTCCGCGCGCAATGGACGCGCGGCCAGATCCAGCCGGTCGGCGATGGCGATCAGCCGCGACAGCGTGGCGCCGCGGATCGACACTGCGAAGCGTCGGCGCATGCCGGCCATGTCGACATCGTGGCCGTGATACGCCGCGACCATCGCGAGACAGGCCAGGCCGCACTCGGCGATCTCGTTCTGATGGATCACCGGCAGTTCGCCGCTGCGCGCGCGTCGCGAAAAACCGCTCATGCGCCGCTACCGTCGTGGCCGCCGTTGCCGGTTCTTCCTGCAGGAAAGAACACGTATTCGTACAGCCGGCGGCGCTCCAGCAGCAGATCCGCGTCCAGGGTCATGCTGGCGCGCAGCGGCAGCGCGCGGCCGCTGCTGCGATCGGTCTGCGGATCCAGCGCCACCAGCACGCGATAGGCGGGCGCACTGGTCTTCATGCCGTTGCGGCGCAGGATTTCCTCGGGCGACAGCGCCGAGCGCGAGACCGACAGCACGCGTCCCGACTGCACGCCGTAGCGGCGGAACGGGAACGCGCGATAGCGCAGCGCCACGCGCGTGCCGGGCGCGAGTTCGCCGATCGCGTCGCTCGGCGCCCACAGTTCGGCGTGCAGCACCGAGCCTTCCGGAATCAGCGACAGCAGCCGTTGGCCGCGCGTCACCGATTGCCCGGCTTCCACCGCGAGGCCCGAGACCACGCCGCGCTTCGGCGCGCGCACCAGCGCGCCGCCGTCGGCCGCGTTGCGCGCGGCCACCTGCGACAGATCGGCGAGCCGGCGCTGCAGATCGTGGCGACGCAGCGTCGAGGTAGAATCCAGCGTCGCCACCGCGGCTTCGGCGTCGGCCAGCCGGCGCTGGGCCTGCGAGCGCGACTGGCGTGCGTCCTCGGCGGCGGTGTCGGCTTCGGTGGCGTCGGTTTCGTACTGCGCGATCTGCACATCACTGACGATCTTCTCGCGCTGCAGCGGGCGGATGCGCGCCAGCAGTTCGCGCGCCTGAGTGGCTTGGCGTTCGCGCAGTTGCAGCGTGCGTTCCGCAATGGAGAGTTCCCTGCGGAGTGAAGTCAGGCGTTCGCGTTGCGCATCCGCGTCGCGCGTGCGGCTGGCGTCGAGCACATCGATATCCGCTTCGATCAACGCGCGCTGCCGTTGCAACTGGTCGGCGACAGTGGCGCCGGCATCGCCGACCGACCAGCGCGAACTTTCGACTGACGACGCGATTTCGATCAGCGGTTGGCGCGCATCGACGATCTCGCCTTCGGCGATCTTCACGCCGGTCACCACGCCGGTGTTCGGCGACACCGCGGCCAGCAATCCCTGCGACGGCACCAGCAGCCCGTGGACGCGGACCTTGCGCACGTGCTGGCCGAAGATCAGGAACGCGGCCACGCAGACGATCAGCGCCAGCGCCAGCCACGTCATCGGCCAGGCGATCCGCGGCGACGGCAGCCGCGTGGTGCCCAGCCACGCGTCGGCGCGCGCCTGGCTCACCTCGGGCCTGAACAGGTTGTCCGTCATGCACGCACTCCATATCCATGTTGTCTACACGCGGTGTTGCGCATCCATCGCGATCCGTGATCGCAGTGGGCGGCGGCCGGGAGGCATGCCGGTATGGTTCCAGAAAGCGCCGGGGCCGCCAACCGGCCGTCCGGCGCCGCGAAGCGCTGGCGGCGCTGTGTCACCATAACCGCGAAGCTGCCCGAGCGGGCGCAGTACACCTCGACAGCACCGCAGAGACCGCATGGCCGCCCCCGCTTCCGAATTCGACCTCATCGCCCGCATTCGCGCCCGCGTCGCCGGCCGCGACGACGTGATCGTGGGCATCGGCGACGATGCTGCGATCCTGCGCATGCCGCCGGGGCATCGGCTGGTCGTGGCGATGGACACGCTCAACATCGGCGTGCATTTCCCGGCGGAGACCGCGCCCGCCGACATCGGCTGGAAGGCGCTGGCGGTGAATCTTTCCGATCTCGCGGCGATGGCGGCGACGCCCGCGTGGTGCACGCTGTCGCTGTCGTTGCCGCAACCGGACGAGACGTGGGTCGATGGGTTTCTCGATGGTTTTCTCGAACTTGCAGCGCGGCATGATGTGGCCCTGGTCGGCGGCGACACCACCCGCGGGCCGCTGTCGGTATGCGTGACCGCGCACGGTCTGGTCGAACCGCGCGGCGCGCTGTTACGCAGCGGCGCGCGCGTCGGCGACGACATCTGGGTCACCGGTACGCTCGGCGATGCGGCCGCGGCGCTGCGCCAGTGGCAAGCGGGCGAATCGATGGCGTCCGCGCTGCGCGCGCGACTCGACCGGCCGACGCCGCGCGTCGCGGCGGGGCTCGCGCTTGCGGGCATCGCCCATGCCTGCATCGATGTCTCCGACGGTCTGTTGGCGGATCTCGGTCATGTCTGTCGCGCCAGCCGCGTCGGCGCCGAACTCGACGTCGATGCGCTGCCGGCGTCGCAAGCGCAGCTCGCGGCGTTCGATGCCGCCGCACGCCGCGAGCTGCAGGCCACGGGCGGCGACGATTACGAGCTGTGTTTCACCGCGCCGAAGACCGCGCGTCTTGCGGTGGAGGATGCGATGAACGCCTGCGATGTGCCGGCGACGCGCATCGGCCGGATCACGGCCGATGCCGGCACAATCGTGATGCGTGATGCCGCGGGGGCGCCGTGGTCGCCACCGCGCGCGGGGTATGTGCATTTCGAGGGGTGATGCAGCGTTCCGTCATCCCGAGCGCAGCGAGGGACCTGTTGTTTCGAGGTTCGCGACGCAAAGCAGGTCCCTCGCTGCGCTCGGGATGACAGATCGAACCCGTAGAGCGGCCTTCAGGCCGGCCCATGCAGCATCCGAATCGCGACGAGAACAGGGCCGTGCCCACGGCCGACGAAAATGAAACGGTTGTATGTCGGAATCAGCGGCCTGAAGGCCGCTCTACGGGGCATGAAGCGCGCTTTTTTGTGGTTGCCATGGCAAGCGCGGCGACCATTCAAACAAGCGCTCACGGCGGCAGCAGCTTGCCCGGATTGAGGATCCCGTCGGGGTCGAACGCCGCCTTGATCGCGCGCATCGTCGCCAGCGTCGGCGCATCGATGGCTTGGACCATGAAGTCGCGCTTCGCCAGGCCGATGCCGTGTTCGCCGGACAGCGTGCCGCCCAGCGACAGCGTCAGCGCGAACACCGCCGCCATCGCCGCCTGCGCGCGCGCGTTCTGCGCGGTATCGGCCGGGTCGTACATCAGATTGACGTGCAGATTGCCGTTGCCGGCGTGGCCGAAACACACGATCGGCAGCGCGTATTCCTGCGAGAGCTTCTGCACGCCGGCCACCAGCGCGGGAATCCGCGACACCGGCACCACCACGTCCTCGTTGATCTTGCCGGGCGCGAGATTCCGCAGCGCGGGCGACAGCGCCTTGCGCGCCGCCCACAGCCGTTCGCGCGCGGCGCCGTCGGCGGCGGGTTCGATAGTCAGACAGCCGTCGCCGCGCGCCGCCGTGGCCAATGCGTCCAAGGCATGCGGCAGCGTGTGCGCGTCGCCGTCGGCTTCGATCATCAACAACGCGCCGACATCGTCCGGAATGTCGCAGTGCCCGCTGTTCGAGCGCATGTGATCGCGCGCCAGCCGCACCGCGTCGCCATCCATGAATTCCAGCATCGACGGTGCGACCGGCTGCGCCATCAGCCGTGCGACCGCTGTTGCCGCGGCGTCGACATCGCGATAGGTCGCCCGCAGCGCGCGGCGCGCGGCCGGCAGCGGGGTGAGGCGCAGCGTCGCTTCCACGATCAGCGCCAGCGTGCCTTCGCTGCCGACCAATAATCGCTGCAGGTCGTAGCCGGTCGCGCCCTTGGTAGTGGCGCTGCCGCAGTGGATCAGTTCGCCGCTGCCGGTCACCGCGGTCAGCGCGAGCACGTTGTCGCGGCTGGCGCCGTATTTCACCGCGCGCGGGCCGCCTGCGTTGCAGGCGAGATTGCCGCCGATGCTCGAATAGTCCGCGCTGGTGGGATCGGGCGGCCAGAACAGGCCGTGCGGTTGCAGCGCGCGCTGCAGGTCGCCGTTCAACACGCCGGGTTCGACCACCGCGCAGCGGTCGCCCGGGCGGATGTCGAGGATGCGCCGCATCCGTTCGAACGACACCACCACGCCGCCAGCGATCGGCACCGCGGCGCCGGTGGTGTTGGTGCCGCGTCCGCGCGCGATCACCGGCACGCGATGCGCGCGGCAGGCACACACCAGTGCGACGACCTGTTCGCGCGTGGTCGGCAGCGCTACCGCGTCGGGCATCGCCTGCCGCCGTGAATTGTCGTAGCCGTAGGTCAGCCGCTCGCTGGCGTCGATCAGAAAGCCGTCGCCGAGCAGTGCGGTGAGGGTGCGGACCAGATCGGCGGGCAGGGCGGTCATGGCCGGATTGTATGCGCGATGTCTACGGCCGCTGCCGCCACGCGCGTCGTTCGACGACATGTTTCCGGACTGCGGCCCACTGCAGCGCCAGGATCAGGCACGGAAACCACACCCACTGCAGTTCCGACCACAGCACCGCCAACCCGCGCAGGCTGAAAAAGCCGGCACCGATCGGCGAGACCGCAATCGGCCGCCAAGGCGCGAAGGCACGTTCGTGCGACCACGGCCACAGCAGCGCCACGCCCAGGCCGCCGTTGGTCAGCGCATCCAGCAGCGCATGCGACGCGGTGCAGAACGCGAGGAACAGCAGCGCCCGCCAGCGCGTGGTGCGCAGCCACGGGGCGACGACCGCGCCGCACAGCCCGACCGCCAGTGCGAACAGCAGCGAATGACTCGCGCCGCGATGCCCGAACTGATCGGCGTAGGCGATGCCGAGCTTGAACGCGACGGTGTCGAAATCCGGCGCGATCGCCACGAACATCCCGGCGGCGATCAATCGCGGCGAGATGGCGTTGCGTCCGAGGGCAAGGCCCAACGCGAGCGGCACCACCGCGTGGGTGAAGATGGTCGGCATCGTGGGCGATCAGGGATAGAAGAACCAGACGTTGGTGATCGCGCCATCGTTGACCTGATACACGGCCACCACTTCCGTGGGGTGTTCGCCCAGACCGTGAATGCGCTCGTGATCGATCACCTTGTCGCCCAGCGTCATGCGATTCAGCAGTTCGGCCCGCAGGGTCGCGATCGAAAAACGATGTTCGGCGTAGAACGCCCGCAGCGCCGCTTTTCCGATCGTGCCGGGCGCCTGCGCGGGCATGCGGTACAGGCACACGTCGTCGCTGAAACACGCCGCGAAGCGATCGAGGTCGTGCGCGTTGTAGGCGTCGAGCTGCGCTTGCACGACATGGGCCGGGTCGATGGCGTGATGCATGATTCGGCCTTCAGCAATCGTCTGCGCGGAACGCATCGCGCAGCCAGTCGAATGCCGGCGTTTCCGGGTCGCCGCTGGCGTCGATCACGTCGAAGCGGCAGGGCGCCTTGGCATGTTCGCGATGCGCGGCGAGGAACAGTCCGGCCGCATGCACCAGTTTGCGGCGCTTGTTGGCGTCGACCGAGGCCGCGCCGCCGCCGAAACCACTGCCGCGGCGGTAGCGCACTTCGACGAACACGAGGGTGTTGCCGTCGCGCATGACCAGATCGAGTTCGCCGCCGCGATAGTTCGCGTTGGCGGCGACGGGCGTCAGCCCCTGTCGCAGCAGGAACTCGCGGGCGAGGGCTTCGACGTGCGCGCCCTGCGTTCTCCGGTTCAGGCCGTGGCCCTCAGTCGCCACTGCGGGCGAGGGCGATGACCTGGCCGTTGCTGAAGGTCGACCACGCCGGGCTGCGCACGATGTTGCCGAAGCCATCGACGCGCAGGCTCCCGGTCGCGCCGGGCAGCGCAGCGTTGGGATTGCCCGCGATCTTTTCCAGATAGCCGGTCAGCAGCCAGGCGTCGTAACCGAAGGCGAACAGCTTGGCCGCCGGGCCGCGCGCGGTCGACAGCGTGCTGCCGGCGGTGTCGGCCGAGGGCAGGCCGGCGATACCCTGAACGCTCCAGGTTTCGGCCGGGAAGGCGATGCCGTCGAGCAGTCTGTCCTGCTCCGGTTTGCCGGTGCCCGACAGCAGCTGCGCGGTGGACACCCGCGGCTTCGTGGCGAGACCGGCGGCGCCGAGCTGCGGCGCCAGCGCGCGCGCCTGGCCGCCCTTGAGCGCGATGAACACGGCGTCGACGCCGCCTTCCTTCTGCGTGGAGGCCAGCAGCGCGGCGGTGCTGTCCAGCGGCTTTTCGGCGATGGTCAGGGTGTCGACCACGGTGCCGCCGCGGCTCAGCAGGTGTTCGCGGAACGCGGCGACGCTGCGGCGCATGCCGTCGTCGCCGCCGACCAGCACCAGCACCCGACGGGCGTTGCGCGCGAGGAGATATTCGGCCGCGGCGATGCCGTCGTCCTCGGGCGCCAGCGCGAAACTGGCGTGGCCGTTCGGCGGGGTGGCCGGGCCGCGGTTCAGCGCCAGCACCGGCACGTTCAGGTCCGACGCGTTGAACAGTGCGCCCACTTCGTCGCGACCGAGCGGGCCGAGCACGTAGCTGGCGCCTTCGCCCGAGGCCTTCTGGTACGCGGCCACGGCGCCGGCCGGGGTGCCGGCGGTGTCGTAGAAGACGATCTCGGGGCGCTGCCGGTGTTCGCCGTAATAGCCGGCGAGCAGGCCGTCGCGTACCGGCGAGGACGCGGTGGCCATCGGGCCGGTCAGCGGCAGCAGTACCGCGAGCTTGGACGGCGGGCGGTAGCCGTCGCGTTCGGCCGCCGCGCGGTTGCCGGCGTTGAAGCGCCAGGTGCCTTCGCGGTCGAACGGGCGCGGCAGCGGCAGCCCGCGGCGCAGCAGTTCGCGGCCGACGAAGTTGTACAGCGGGTTGCCTTCGCCCAGCATCGCGGCTTCGCTGCCGAGGCTGGCATTGTCGAGGCCGGCGATGATCCGTTCGATCTCGCGGCCGTTGTCTGCCTTCGCCTGGCCGGTCAGCGTCTCGTGGTTGGCGGCGAGCGCGGAGGCCTGCGCGATCAGCGGGTTGACCCGGTAGGTCGACGGTTTCGTGCCGCCGGGCTTGGTCGGCACGCAGGCCGTCAATCCCAGCGCCAACAGGCCGGTGCACAGCCACGCCATTGTTCTGAACTTCATCGACATCGCCGCAACCCTTGAGTGAACCGTTACGATTCTACCCGCCTGCCATACCCCCGAGCGAGCCAGATCCGATGTCCACCGCCAGCGTTGCAGGCATTCTCCACGTCGTCGCGACGCCGATCGGCAACCTCGGCGACCTGTCGCCGCGCGCCCTCGACACCCTGCGCACGGTCGCCGCGATCTGCGCCGAAGACACCCGCCACACCCGCCAACTGCTGTCGCACTACGGCGTCGAACAGACCCTCATCGCCCTGCACGAGCACAACGAGGCCGGCCTGGCCGAGCGCATCGTCGCCCGGCTGTTGGCTGGGGAATCGCTGGCGCTGGTGTCGGATGCCGGCACCCCGCTGGTCAGCGACCCCGGTTTCCGGCTGGTCGCCGCCGCCCGCGCCGCCGGCATCCGGGTCAGCCCGATCCCCGGCCCCAGCGCGCTGATCGCCGCGCTCAGCGTCGCGGGCCTGCCCAGCGACCGCTTCGCCTTCGAGGGCTTCCTCCCCGCCAAGGCCGGCGCCCGCCGCGAACGCTTCGCCGAGCTCGCCAGCGAGCCGCGCACACTCCTTTTCTATGAGTCCTCGCACCGCATCGAGGACACCCTCGCCGACGCCGTGACAGTCATCGGCGCCGAGCGCCCGGCCGCCATCGCCCGCGAACTGACCAAACTGTTCGAGACCGTGCTCGACGGCACCCTCGGCGAACTCCACGCCCGCGTCGCCGCCGACCCCGACCAGCGCAAGGGCGAATTCGTGCTGCTGATCCAGGGCGTGGGCGACGACGCCGAAGCGAAACTCGTCCAGGGCCGCCGCGTCTACGCGAAGCTGGTCGAACACCTGCCGCCGTCCACCGCCGCGAAGCTGGCGGCGGAGATCACCGGGGCGTCGAGGAAGGCGTTGTATGGAAGCGGCGCTGAGCCTGTCTAACTGCCTGCGTGCCTGCGATGGCACCACCAGAAGCGCGTAGCGCTCCCCGTGTAGAGCGGACGTCAGTCCGCTGCTTTGCTTTTATCGAGAGCAGCGGACT
>CALRWS020000010.1:0-119647 GCA_943371935.1 Chitinophaga pinensis
CGCTGTCCGCCAGCCCTTTGGCAGCTTGAGAAAACGATAGTGATGGTCTCGCTTTGTGGGAATTCCACGTTTGAAATATTGATCCCTGAATCTGAATGGGGCGCTATCTGTAATCTGTTCTAACCAGTGAGCATACTCTCGGTCATCCCATGCGATAGGGAAAAGAAAGTAAGGCTGAAGGAAAATTTTTGTGTTACTAAAAATAATTCCGAGAAATGATGGATCCACAGATTCTTTTGGAAATTCTCGCCATGTAAAGTCATAGCACAAGTCCAAGAAAACTCGCCCAGCATTTTTGGGTGGCAATTTGCTACATTCAAATAGTAGCTCAATGGCTCTTGGAATTTGATCTTTTCCAAGGATCCATTCTCTGATTGTGTGCGTATCATCTGGCTCATTTCCAAAGCTAGCCCTTGCGGCTTCTAGGCATGAATTAGCAGCTTCTGCATCTGTCCATTCATTTGGAGCCCAACATTGGAATTTAACGTCTTGGCGCAGAGTGGCTACTGTATGCACAGACAGGAATTGTTCCGCTAGAGACCAAGCCTTCTTTGGGTCGCGGATTCTTGCGTCATGGCCGAACGCGGCAGATTTCGGCGGAGTGTAAGTAAGGATTTCTGACATGGTCACTAAAGCGGCCTAACGCTTAGTCGACCCCATATACGGGGCGGTAAAGAATACTGATCCCCTCCGCTCCCGTGTGTCAATCAGGAAAAACCTACAAAAGATCAAGACCTTCCCTGATTCTTGACAATGACCTAAGGCTTTACCGTGCTCTCCCTATGTCCCATCAGGAGAGCGGTATGCCGTACCGCCACAAAGACAGAGTGATATCGGCTTTAAACGGTGAGCGCGAGAGCCACCCGCCCAGGTTGCTGGATCAGGTGAGGGCGCGTTGTCGTCGGCTCAATTACAGCGTTCGCACCGAGCGCGCCTATCTCGGTTGGATCCGCCGTTTCGTTCTGGCCAACGGGAAGCGCCACCCGCGCGATCTGGGTGCGCAGGAGATCGAGACGTTCCTCACTGATCTGGCGGTGCGCGGCAACGTGGCCGCCAGCACGCAGAATCAGGCGCTGTCGGCGCTGTTGTTCCTGTATCGCGAAGTGCTGGGGCTCGACCTGCCATGGATGGAAGGCGTGACGCGCGCGAAGCGTCCGCAGCGCTTGCCGGTGGTCCTGTCGCGGGCTGAAGTCGAGCGTCTGTTGACGATGATCGATGGTGAGGTCTGGTTGATGGCGGCGTTGCTGTACGGCACCGGCATGCGGCTGATGGAATGCATGCGCTTGAGGGTGAAGGATATCGATTTCGAACGTCGTCAGATCACTGTCCGCGATGGCAAGGGCGCGAAGGATCGGCAGGTGCCGTTGCCGGACAGTGTGCGCGATCGGCTGAAGTCGGCCGTCGAGCGCGTGCGCATCCTGCATGAACAGGATCTGGTTGCAGGGAACGGAACGGTGTGGCTGCCGCACGCGCTGTCCAGGAAGTATCCGAATGCCGAACGTGAATTCGCATGGCAATACGTATTTCCTGCCCGTTCTTTGTCCATCGATCCGCGCAGCGGCGCAAGACGGCGACATCACGTCGACGAGGCGGTGCTGCAGCGTGCGATCAAGGTCGCGCGTACGCGCGCCGGAATCGACAAGCCGGTGACGCCGCATGTGTTGCGGCACAGTTTCGCAACGCATCTGCTGGAATTCGGCGCCGATCTTCGCACGATCCAGGCGTTGCTCGGACACAAGGATGTCGCGACCACGCAGATCTATACCCACGTACTGAATCGTGGTGCGGGCGGCGTACTCAGCCCGCTCGATCGCTGAGGCCGCCATGCTCGATCTTCGCTTTGCGCTGGCCTTGCTGTTCGGCGTGATGATCTGTCTTCGGCTTCCGTCGCCGCCCGGCGCAGGACTTCTGGGAATGGCTGCAGCGATCGCAGCGATCGCAGTTTGCATGCGAGACCGATGGCGGCATCTCGCGATCTTCGCGCTGGGTTTCGTTCTTGCCGGCGCGCATGCTTCGTTCGCCTTGAAACGCCAGCTGCCGTTGGCGATGGAGCATCGGCAGGCGGAACTGACCGGCACCGTCATCGAACTGCCGCAGCATGAAGCGCGACGGACCCGGTTCGTGTTGAAGGTGGATGACGTCGCGTCCCAACCGGAAGCCTTGCGCGGGCGGCGGGTACGGTTGGCGTGGTACGACGATTTCGATGCGGACCACGAGCCGGTGGATGCGCCACGTCTGCGCATCGCTGCCGGCAGCCGATGGTCGCTGTCGGCGAAGCTGCGCGCGCCGCGCGGGCTGCGCAATCCCGGCGGCGTCGATGGCGAAAAGCATGCGATGGTCGAACGGATCGCGGCGACAGGTTATGTGCGCAATCCGCAGTTCGCGCATGAATCGAGCCGGCCGCGCGGGATCGATGCGTGGCGCGAAGCGATGTCCGCGCGGATCGCCGATGCGGTGCCGCAGGCGTCCTCGCGTTTCGTACGCGCGCTCGCGCTGGGCGATACGCGGGCGCTGGACGACGATGACTGGGCGCAGTTGCGTGCGACCGGGTTGACGCATCTCATCGCGATTTCCGGATTCCACGTCGGTCTGGTCGCCGGGTTTTTCGCATTGTTGATGCGCGCAGTGTGGTGGTGCTGGCCTGCGCTGGGTCGCCGCGTGCCGCGCCCGCAGGCGACGGTGCTGGCGGCCCTCTCCGGCGCAGTGCTGTACGCGGCATTGGCGGGATTCGCGCTGCCGACCGTGCGCACGGTACTGATGATCGCCGTCGTTGCGGTGGCATGCCTGTCGCGTCGAGGCTGGCGGCCGGTCGATGCGCTGTCGCTGGCGATGATCGCCATCCTCATGGTCGATCCGTTGTCCGTGCTGACCGCGGGTTTCTGGCTGAGTTTCGGCGGCGTTGCGTGGCTGCTGTGGTGTCTGCCGCAGGGTGGGCAACATCCGTTGCGCGAATTCCTGGCGGCCCAAGGCGTGGCGACGGTGGGATTGTTGCCGCTGACGGTGGTGCTGTTCGGGCAGGCGTCGCTGGCCGGGCCACTGGCGAATCTGCTGGCGATTCCCTGGTGGAGCCTGCTGGTCGTGCCGCTGTCGCTGATCGGCACGGGTCTCGAATCGCTGCACGCCGGTTTGGGCGGCCCGGTGTGGCGGTTGGCGGCGACGGTGTTCGATCCGAGTTGGTCACTGTTCGGGTGGTTCGGCGACAGCCCGCTGGCGCTGTGGTGGCTGCCGGAGCCACGCTGGTTCGCGCTGCCGCTGGCCCTGCTAGCGGCGTTCTGGTGCCTGCTGCCGCGTGGGGTGCCGGGCAAACCGTTGACGCTGCTGTTATGGCTGCCGCTGCTGTGGCCGGATCGCGAATTGCCGCGTCATGGCGAAGCGGAGCTGGTGATGTTCGATGTCGGACAGGGGCTGTCGGTGCTGGTCCGTACCGAAAATCACACATTGTTATACGACATGGGGCCGGCCATCCCCGAAGGATTCGATGCCGGCGAACGCGCCGTCGTGCCCGCGCTGCGGGCGTTGGGCGTGCGCACGCTCGACACCGCGGTGTTGAGCCACGGCGACAACGATCATGCCGGCGGCTATGCCCCGGTGGCCGATGCGTTCTCGATCGGGCAGCGGTTCGCGCCCGAGGCCAGTGGTCTGGAGGCGAAGATTCCTGATCTGAAGACCTGCCGGGCCGGACACGCCTGGACTTGGGACGGCGTGCGTTTCCGTTTCCTGCACCCGCCGGCGCATTTTCCCTATCTGCGCAACGAATCGAGCTGCGTGCTGCGGATCGAGACGATGCGCGGGGCAGCGTTGCTGACCGGCGACATCGGCCACGTGATCGAACGTGATCTGCTGCGCCGCGATTCGGCCTCGGTGCGGGCAGACATCGTGCTGGTCGCGCACCACGGCAGCAACGGTTCGTCCGATGCCGGGTTCGTCGCCGCCACCGGCGCGGGCTGGGCGCCGATCTCGGCCGGCTACGGCAACCGGTTCAAGCATCCCAAGCCGCAGGTGCTGGATCTCTGGCGTCACCACGGCGCGGACACGCC
This sequence comes from Chitinophaga pinensis, assembly GCA_943371935.1. Taxonomy (GTDB): domain Bacteria; phylum Pseudomonadota; class Gammaproteobacteria; order Xanthomonadales; family Xanthomonadaceae; genus Lysobacter_I. The sequence goes on from CALRWS020000010.1 coordinate 4,038, forward strand.
GGTGACGGCGGAGGCCGGCGCCCTGAGGCTGCGGATCGGGCACGACGGCGTGATCGTGCAGACCGAGCGCAGCCGCCATCGCCGGCTGTGGGACGCGGTCGGCAGGCAGGCGCGGGCGGCTCAGTTATCCTATCCCCCTGAATGATTTGAACTTACGATCTGAACTTACGCGGCCCCGGGCCGGAGGATACGACGTGCTGGAACTGGTCAAGGCGGGCGGATGGCCGATGATTCCCTTGCTGCTGCTCACGGTAGTGGCGCTGGGCATCATCCTGGAGCGGTTCTGGAGTCTGCGTCGCAAGACCGTGCTGCCGCCGGGGCTTGGGGCTGAAGTCCGGGCGTGGGCGGCGCGCGGCAATCTCGATCCCACCCATATCGACTCCCTGCGCCGCACCTCGCCGCTGGGGGCGCTGCTGGCCGCCGCGCTGGACGTCCGCAACCGGCCGCGCGACCAGATCCGCGAGCGCATCGAAGACGTCGGCCGGCATCTGGTGCACCGGATGGAGCGTTTCCTGAACGGCTTGGGCACCATCGCCGCGGCCGGTCCGCTGCTGGGCCTGTTCGGCACCGTGGTCGGCATGATCCAGATGTTCCTCGGCATCCTCGACAGCGGCCTGGGCGACGTGAACCAGCTCGCCGGCGGCATCGGCAAGGCGCTGATCTGCACCGCCACCGGCATGATCGTGGCGATCCCGGCGCTGATGTTCCACCGATACTTCCGCGGCCGCATCGCCGGCTACATCGTCGACATGGAGCATGAGGCCATCCAACTGCTCGATACCCTCGACGCCCCGCGCAACGCCTCGGCGCCGATGTCCGCCGGCGCGCGCGGCATCACGCCGCCGGTGTCCGGGACCTGACCGCCATGCGCATCCGCGACTTCCGTGCCGACGACGAGCCCGAGATCAATCTCGTGCCACTGATCGACGTGATCCTGATCCTGATCATCTTCTTCGTGGTCACCACCACTTTCGATGCGCGCTCGGTGCTGAAGCTGCAACTGCCGCAGGCCAACGGCGAGCCCAGCGAAGCCTCTGGAAAGGCGCTGAGCGTGCTGGTGAACGCCGAAGGCCGCTATTTCGTGCAGGACCGCGAAGCCTTGCGCACCGATCTGGAGTCGCTGAAGCGGACCATCGTCGAAGTGGCGGGCGACGGCGCCACTCATGAAAGCCGTAAACGTCCGGTCCTGCTGCGCGCCGATGCGCGCACGCCGCATCAGTCGGTGGTCACCGCGCTGGACGCGCTGGGTCAGCTCGGTTTCCGCCAGATCAGCATCGCGACGGCGCCGGAGCAGCGCTCGCCTGAGCAGCGTGCCCCCGCCCAGGCGGCGACGCCAGCGGCGACCAGACCATGAGCAAGCCCGAATGAGCAAGCCCGACCGCGCCCCGGCGTGGCCGATCTACCGGCGGCTGCTCGGCTTCGCCACGCCGTACCGCAAGCTGCTGCTGCTGGCACTGGGCGGCATGTTGATCGAAGCCACGGCCGGCTCGGCGTTCATGAAGCTGATGGAACCGGTGGTCGACGAGACCTTCATCAGCAAGAACTCCGAGCTCAGCCTGATCCTGCCGCTGGCCATCGTCGGTCTGTTCGTGATCCGCGGCATCGCCGGCTACATCACCGATGTGTGCATGGGCACATCCGCGCGCAGCATCGCCCGCGACCTGCGGGTGCGCGTGCTCGGCAAGTATCTGCGCCTGCCCGGGCTGCGTTTCGACAGCGAGCCGGTGCCGTCGATGCTCATGCGGCTGGGGTCCGACAGCGACCAGGTCGCGAACGCGGCCGTCGATGCCGCCAAGGTGATGCTGCAGCAGTCGCTGCAGATCATCGGCGCGCTGGTGGTGATGCTGTGGACCAGCTGGCAGGTGACCATCGCGATCCTGGTCATGGCGCCGCCGCTGGCGGTGCTGATGGACAAGGTCGCCAAGCGCTACCGGCGTTTCAGCCACCGCGTGCAGGAAAGCGGCGGCCGGCTGATGCAGGCCGCCGATCAGACCCTGAACAACCAGCAGGAAGTGAAGATCTACGGCGCGCAGGACGCCGAGCTGGCGCGTTACGGCGCGCTCGCCGACGAGAATCTGCGTCTGTCGATGAAGGTCGAATCCACCCGCAGTATTTCCTCGGCGGTGGTGCAGTTGATGGGCGCGGTGGGCCTGGCGCTGCTGCTGTTCTTCGCCGGCCGCGAGGCGGCGGCCGGGCGACTCAGTGCAGGCGGTTTTGTCACCCTCATGATGTCGATGATGGCCATGATCCCGGCGCTGAAGCAGCTGACCAACGTCCAGAACATGCTGCAGAAAGGCATCGCCTCGGCCGAGCGCCTGTTCGCGGTGCTGGATGCCGACGAGGAGCGCGACGGCGGCGCGCGCGAACTGGCGCGCGCGCGCGGCGAGCTGGAATTCCGCGACATCGGCGCGCGCTACCCGGGCCAGGGCGAACCGGCGCTCGCGGGCATCACTTTCGTCGCGAAGCCGGGCACCGTCACCGCCATCGTCGGCCGCTCCGGCAGCGGAAAATCCACGCTGATCAAGCTGATTCCGCGGTTCTACGAGCCGGCGTCGGGCGGGATCCTGCTCGACGGCCATCCGTTGACCGATTACCGCCTCGCCGACCTGCGCCGGCAGATCGCGCTGGTCGGGCAGCAGGTGATGCTGTTCGACGGCAGCGTGGCCGCGAACGTGGCCTACGGCGAACTGGCCGACGTGCCGGGCGAAGGCGTGCGCCACGCGCTGGACGCCGCCAACGCCAGCGAATTCGTCGACAAACTGTCCGAAGGCGCCGAAACCGGCATCGGCAGCAAGGGCGGGCGTCTGTCGGGCGGCCAGCGCCAGCGTCTCGCGATCGCCCGTGCGATCCTCAAGGATGCGCCGATCCTGATCCTGGACGAAGCCACCGCCGCGCTGGATACCGAATCCGAGCGACTGGTGCAGGACGCGCTGAACCGGCTGATGCCGGATCGCACCACGCTGGTGATCGCGCACCGGCTCTCGACCATCGAACACGCCGATCAGGTGCTGGTGCTGGATCAGGGCCGGTTGGTGGAGCAGGGCACCCATGCCGAACTGCTGGCGCAGGGTGGCCTGTACGCGCATCTGCACCGTATGCAGTTCCGCGAGCCGGGCAGTGCGGACGCGCCGGGATGAGCCTGCTCCCATGAGCAATGCACGCCGGCAGCCGCCGCCGTACTGGTTCGACGGCAGCGCGCCGCCGTGGCCCGTACGCCTGCTTTCGGGCGTGTACGCGGGTGTGGTGGCCACGCGCGCGGCGCTGTACCGCAAAGGCCTCTTCCGTAGCTTTCATCCTGGCAAGCCGGTGCTGGTGGTCGGCAATCTGATCGCCGGCGGCAGCGGCAAGACCCCGCTGACCATCTCCATCGTCGAGCGCCTGCGCACCGAGGGCTGGACACCGGGCGTGGCCAGCCGCGGTTACGGCCGCGCGAGCGCCAACCTCCCGCGGTGGGTCGACGCCGGCACCGAGACCGCGCTGGGCGGCGACGAGCCGGTGCTGATCGCGCGTCGCACCGGCGCCCCGGTGCGGGTGGATCGCGACCGTGTGGCCGCGGCGCGCGCGCTGATCGACGCGGGCTGCGACATCGTGGTCTGCGACGACGGCCTGCAGCATTACCGGCTGGCGCGCGATGTCGAGATCGAGGTAATCGACGGCCGCCGCCGTTACGGCAATCGCCGGCCGCTGCCGGCCGGGCCGATGCGCGAACCGCCGGAGCGCGGTGATCGCTGCGATTTCCGGGTGGTGAATCTGGGCGGCGAAGAACAGCAGGACGCCGGTTTCGGCGAATGGTCGATGCATCTGCGCGCGCAGGACGCCGTGCCGCTGCATGGGCATCGCGGCGCACCGCTGTCTGCTTTCGCGGGCCAGCGCGTGCATGCTGTGGCCGGCATCGGCGACCCCGAGCGCTTCTTCGCGATGCTGCGCGGCCTGGATATCGCGGTCGTGCCGCACGCCTTTCCGGATCACCATCGCTACCGCGCCGAGGATCTGCAGTTCGGCAGTGATCTGCCGGTGCTGATGACCGAGAAGGATGCGGTGAAGTGCGCCAGATTCGACAGCGAACGCTGCTACAGCGTGCCGATCCGCGCGGAGCTGCCGGAAGCGTTCTGGGTGGCGTTGCTGGATCGGTTGAAGCGGTGACTTGAGAGGCGCAGTGAGGTTGTCATCCAGAACGATGGCGTAGCTCCCAGCATCGTCATCCCGAACGAGGGCGCAGCCCGAGGAGGGATCTGCTTTTGCTTGATCCCTGACGAAGCCCGGCAGATCCCTCCACTCGCTGCGCGAGCGTTCGGGATGACAATGATTTTTGTCGATGGCTCACCGCTATCATTCGCCCCATGCCCGCCATCTCCGATTTCGTCGTCGCCATTCCCGCCCGCTACGCCGCTTCGCGGCTGCCCGGCAAACCCCTTCGCCTGTTGGGCGGTGAGCCGCTGGTGCTGCACGTCGCGCGGCGCGCGCTGGCCGCCGGCGCCCGCGAGGTCTGGGTCGCGACCGACGACGCCCGCATCGCTGACGCCCTGTCCGCCAGCGGGGTGCGGATCGCGATGACCTCGGCTGACCACCTTTCCGGCACCGACCGCTTGGCCGAATGCGCCGCGTTCGCGGGCTGGAGCGACGACACCGTCGTGGTCAATCTGCAGGGCGACGAGCCTTTCGCACCGGCGGTGGGGATCCGGGCGGTGGCCGAGATCCTGGTGGCTTCCGGCGCGCCCATGAGCACGCTGGCGGCGGAGATCGACGATGTCGCCGCGCTGCTCGACCCGAATACGGTCAAGCTGGTCCGCGCCGGCAATGGCGACGCCCTGTATTTCAGCCGCGCGCCGATTCCCTGGCCGCGCGACGCCTTCGCCCGCACGCGCGAGGCGCTACCGCCCGGCGGGCCATGGCTGCGCCATATCGGCATCTACGGCTACCGCGCCGGGTTCCTGAAACAGTTTGCGGCGCTGCCGCCGTCGCCGCTGGAGCGGATCGAGTCGCTCGAACAGCTGCGCGCGCTGGAGGCCGGGCACCGGATCGCGGTGGCGATCACGCCGGCCGCGTTCCCGCCCGGCATCGACACCCCCGAAGATCTGGAACGCGCCGAGCGTCATCTCGCGTCGCCGGGCGGAACCTGAACGATGCGTCTGCTGATGGTCTGCCTGGGCAATATCTGCCGGTCTCCGCTCGCTGAAGGTGCCGTTCGCGCGCATCTGGACCGCAGCGGCCTGGACTGGGTCGAAGTCGATTCCGCCGGCACCGGCGGCTGGCACGCCGGCGAGCCGCCGGATCGCCGCAGCATCGCGGTGGCGGCCGGTGTCGGCGTGGACATCCGCGGTCAGCGCGCGCGCAAGCTGCGCGCCGCGGATTTCGAGCATTTCGACTGGCTGCTCTGCGCCGATCGCAGCGTCCTGCGCGATGTGCGGGCGATGATGCCGTCCGGATCGCCCGCGCAGGTCGCGCTGCTGTTGGAATGGGCCGGACTGGGCGAGGGCGGCGAGGTGCCGGACCCTTACACCGGTGGTCCCGACGACTTCCGCCGGGTCTGGACGATGGTGGATGCCGCGGCCGCGGGCATTGTGTCCCGGCTCGCATCGACGCGCTCGCGCGCATGAGGGCGGATCGCACGATCGCAGGCCGCATGCCCGCAGGCTGTAAAGTGGAATGTTGACGCTCGCTCGCAGACTAGGGATGCTGTTCTACTGATGGATATGTCGCCCGCCCCCGAATTCCCCGACAGCCTCGAATGGCTGAATCTGGCCAGACCGCTGCGCATGGCGCAGCTGCGCGGCCGCATCACCGCGCTCGCCTTCGTCAATGCCGGCTCCGCGTGGTCGCAACAGCGGCTGGCCGACCTGGCGACCCTGCGCAGGCGCCACGGCGAACACCTGCACGTCGTCGCCATCCATGTGCCGCGTTTCGACCATGAGCGCGACGCGCGCCGGGTGTTCAAGCGCCTGCACCGGTCGGCGATGGATTTCCCGATGGCGCAGGACGCCGATTGGGTGCTGTGGCAGCACTACGGCATCGACGCCTGGCCCACCGTGGTCTTCATCGACGGCCAGGGACGGGTGCGCGATCGCATCGTCGGCGACACCCCGGTGCGCGATCTCGATGCGCTGTTCGCCCGACTGCGCGCCGAGGAAGTGCCGCAGTCGGTGAACGACGAGCCGGTCGAACTGCGCCGCCACCGCGAGCCCGATCTGCCGCTGCGCTTCCCGATGGGCGTCGCGGTCAATCAGCAATATCTGTATGTGGTCGATTCCGGTCATCACCGGGTGCTGGAATGCGAATTCAACGGCCGGATCCGCCGCCAGTTCGGCAGCGGCGGCCCCGGTTTCATCGATGGCCCGATGGAGCTGGCGGCGTTCCAGAACCCGCAGGGGCTGTGCCTGCAGCGCGATGCGCTCTACGTCGCCGATACCGGCAACCACGCCGTGCGCCGGATCAAGCTGGGCAATGGCGATGTCGACACCCTCTGCGGCGCGGGGCGCCCCGGCGCGCCGGTCGAAGGCGTGGTCCACGATCCGCGCGCGGTCGCGCTGGACCAGCCGCGGGCGGTCGCGATTTCGCCCTCCAACCTGATCTGCATCGCCACCGCCGGCGACAACAAGATCTGGGCCTACGACCTCGGCGAGCGTTCGCTGAAGCTGCTGGCGGGGTCCGGCGCGCTGGATATCGTCGATGGCGAAGGCGCCGCGGCCGCATTCGCCGGCCCGAGTTCGCTGTCCATCGTCCAGCAGATCCTGTACGTGTGCGACGAGGCCGGTTCGGCGGTGCGCAGCATCAATCTACGCACCCGCCAGGTCACGACGCTGGTCGGGCACAGCGCCTGGCGGTTCGGCAGCCTCGACGGTTCGCGCAGCGACGCGCTGCTGCAGCAGCCGCAGGCGATCGCCCTGGACGGCGCATCGCCGGTGCTGTGGATCGCCGACAGCGGCAACGACCAGTTGCGCACCCTGCGTCTGGGCGGCGGCGAACTGACCACGGTCAACCTGCCGCAGCGCCTGCATCTTCCGGGTGGCCTGGCGGTGGTGGCCGGCGCGGTGTGGATCGCCGACACCGATGCCCATGCGGTCCTGCGTTTCGATACCGCCGATGGCAGCCTGCGCCAGGTTCCGATCGGCGAATGACCAGCCGGACCGACGCGACGGCCGACGACGCGTTCGACGGCCGCGCTTATGCCCGTGATCTGACCACCGCGCCCGGCGTCTACCGGATGTACGCCGCCGACGGCACCCTGCTGTACGTGGGCAAGGCCGCGGCGCTGAAGAAACGCGTCGCCAGTTACTTCACCAAAGCCCTGCCGACGCGCACCGCGGCGATGGTCGCGCAGATCGCGCGCATGGACGTCACCGTCACCCGCACGTCGGCCGAAGCGCTGCTGCTGGAGAACCAGCTGATCAAGTCGCTGCTGCCGCGCTACAACGTGCTGCTGCGCGACGACAAGAGCTATCCGTATCTGGTGCTGACCCGCGAATCCTGGCCGCGGATCGCGTTCCACCGCGGCGCCCGTTCGCTGCCCGGGCGCTATTTCGGCCCCTATCCCAGCGTGTTGGCGGTGCGCGACACGCTGAATCTGATGCAGAAGATCTTCCGCCTGCGCAGTTGCGAGGACAGCGTGTTCCGCAACCGCTCGCGGCCCTGTCTGCAGTACCAGATCGGCCGCTGCAGCGCGCCCTGCGTCGGGCTTGTCCCGGCCCGCGACTACGCCGACAGCGTCCGCCAGGCGACGATGTTCCTCGACGGCCGCAGCGACGACCTCACCGTCGAACTGACGACTGAGATGGAAGACGCCAGCGCCCGCCTCGATTTCGAGCGCGCCGCGCGCATGCGCGATCTCATCGCTTCGATCCGCAAATTGCAGTCGCGGCAGTATGTGGACGGCAACGCCGCCGATCTCGACGTGCTCGCCTGCGCGATGCGCGGCGCCCAGGCCTGCGTGATGCTGCTGATGTTCCGCGATGGCCGCAATCTCGGTACCAGAAGTTTCTTTCCGAAGACCAACGGCGAAGACAGCGCGGAGGAAGTACTGGGCGCGTTCGTTTCGCAGTACTACGCCGAACACGGGCCGCCGCGGGAAATCGTGCTGGATCGGGATATTCCCGAGCGCGAATTGATCGAAGAGGCGCTGAGCGCGTCGGCAACCCGTAAAGTGCAGATCAAGACTAGCGTGCGCAGCGAACGTGCCGGGTATCTCGATCTGGTGCGCCGCAATGCCGAAGTGGCGCTGGCCGCGGAGATCGGCAGCAATGCCGCTCAGCGCGCGCGCGCCGAGGCGCTGCGCGACCTGCTGGGGCTGGACGGGATCCCCCAACGGATCGAATGCTTCGACATCAGCCACACCATGGGCGAAGCGACGGTGGCGTCCTGCGTGGTGTTCGACGCGGATGGCCCGGTGCGCGGCCAGTACCGACGCTACAACATCGAGGGCGTGGCCGGCGGCGACGACTACGCTGCGATGCGCCAGGCACTGGAGCGCCGCTTTCGGCGCGCGGTCGAAGCGTCTGCAGACGCCGCCGGGGATACCGTGGCCCAGTCGATGCCGGACCAGGTCGCGGACGTTGCCGCAACGACCGCTGCATCGTCCCGCGCCCCGGCCGTCATGCCGGATCTCCTGCTGATCGATGGCGGGGCAGGGCAGGTGGCCCAGGCCAACGCCGTACTGGCGGATCTGGGCGTGGTCGATGTCCACGTGGTCGGCGTGGCCAAGGGCGAGGCCCGGCGTGCGGGCGATGAGACCCTGCTGCTGCCCGGCGTCGATGGAAAGCCGGGCCGCGAGCTGCACCCAGGGGCAGGCTCGCTGGGCCTGCAATTGATCCAGCAGGTCCGCGACGAAGCGCACAGGTTCGCGATCACCGGCCACCGCGGGCGGCGGCAGAAAGCGCGCAATGTGAGCCGTCTGGAGGATATTCCCGGCATCGGGCCGCGCCGACGCGCTAATCTGTTGCGGCATTTCGGAGGGCTGGGCGGCCTGAAGTCGGCCGGGATCGAGGAGATCGCCCGGGTCGAAGGCATCAACGCCGCGCTGGCCGAGCGTATCTACGCAACCCTCCACGGTTTGGAATCACAAGGACAGCCATGAAGTTGACGGTACCCACCATGCTGACGCTTGCGCGGATCGTGATGATCCCGGTGCTGGTGTTGTTCTTCTATCTGCCGTACGGCTGGAGCAATTTCGCATCCGCTGCGCTGTTCGCGCTGGCCGCGCTCACCGACTGGCTCGACGGCTGGATCGCGCGCCGCTACGCGCTGCATTCGGCGTTCGGGGCGTTTCTCGACCCGGTCGCCGACAAGTTGATGGTCGCGGTCGCGCTGTTCCTGATCGTGCAGGGGCATCCCACCCCCTGGATGGCGTTCTGGGCTGCGGTGATCGTCGGTCGCGAAATCGCGGTGTCGGCGCTACGGGAATGGATGGCAGAGATCGGTCAGCGCGCGACCGTGAAGGTCGCCGCGATCGGAAAATTCAAGACGGTCGTGCAGATGCTGGCGCTGCTGTGCCTGCTGTATTCCGTGGTGCCCGGGCGCAAACCTGCACCTTGGCCCGGTGACATGATTTTCCATATCGGCGATTGGATGTTGGCTGTCGCTGCACTGTTGACACTGTGGTCCGGTGCCCAGTATCTGATCGCCGCCTGGCCCGCATTGATGGCCGATGAAGGAAAGAGTGTTGACAGTTCCGCCACAGAAGGTAAAATTTCAATTCCACCGCGGGAATAGCTCAGTTGGTAGAGCGCAACCTTGCCAAGGTTGAGGTCGCGAGTTCGAGTCTCGTTTCCCGCTCCAGATTCAAGTAAACCCCGGTTCGCCGGGGTTTGTTATACAAGGAAGTCACTGGCCTGGTGGCAGAGTGGTCATGCAGCGGCCTGCAAAGCCGCGTACGCCGGTTCGATTCCGACCCAGGCCTCCAGTGTTGCGAAAACCCGCTTCGGCGGGTTTTTTGTTGTCTGCGATATGGCGGCGCTGCGGCGACTGTTTTGCTGAGTGTCTTTTCGCTGGCTGGTTCCGCTGATTTGTTCCGCCGATTGGTTCGCGGCCCGTGAGATTTTTCTGGACAGCATCGGCCGGGACACGGGATCGACTCGTCTTTCGGTTACATCGTCGGCGGCGTCGCTTTTTTCTGTCCGGTCATATTCGGCTGTGCCGTCTCAAAGCCTGGGTGGAGAACTGGGTGACCGTTGCAGGGGTGCGATTTCCGGATGGCCGGCAGTGGGCTCCAAGCCGATCCTGCGCCCGCACGAGCCCGATTCCAGCGCCCGTTGGCGGGCGCCGGCACTGCGCGGAAGGGCGTATTCCAATGGTACCGTCGAAGCGCCCGAAGGAATTCCTTGACGGGCATCTACTCGTTAGCGAAACCGGTTTTCTGCCTCGGATTGCTAACAATTCTGTTATGGAATACACCAAGGAGATATCAATGTACAAGAACATGCCCCGTACGCACTTTTTGTCCATCGCCGTCCTTATGGGGGCATCGATGGCGAGCCCGCTGGCAAGCGCGCAGTGCGGTTGTCCATCGGACAAGAATGGTGCGCCCAAGGCGCCGTTCGGCTTGGGCCTGCCGTTTCCGGCGGCGCCCGATATGGCTCCCAATCCGGCGTGGCAGGTCTATGAGTTCGAGCGTGACGGTATCCGGTACCTGCAGGTCAACGACCGGTACGGCATCGTGCGAGTGGCGGTTGGGCATATCGACGGTACGTTTTGGGTCCTGCCCATCGGTACCGATGCCGATCGCGTGGCGGTGGCTGGCGATGCCGTACCCGGCGGCACGCCCACGACGCTCTACACCTCCGCGGATCTGCAGGTCATTCTCTACAGCAACGGAAATGGGGAAAAGTGGTCGGTTCGCAGGCCGCCGTTGCCGATCAGTAGCGTACCGATCCGTTCGCGGGTCCGTGTGCCCAGCCGGACGGAGTGAGCCCTCTCATAGCCCGGATGTGCAAAGCACATCCGGGCTATGAATAAGCCAGAGACGGTTCGGTGTACGCGTACTCCGCGGCGATCGGTTCGGAGAGCATGATGCTGACCCTGTAAGGATCGCGATGCACGATGCCGCCGTGCGCCTTGACGCGTGCGTTCAGCAACGCCGCTGCGGCTACACCCGCCTGGGTCAAATGGGGAGCAGTGTTGGGTGTCGTCACGAACAGCACGATGCCGCGCCGCCGGTCACCCTGCCAAACCCGCATCTTGATCCGATACTCGTCCGGCTGGCATTCGGACAGCAAGGCGAAGGCATGGCATATGCAGCGGTACGCCACCAATTGGAGATCCACCGACAGATCGCGGGGTTGGCCCTTGAACGCATAGATCACTTCCGCGTCGCCGGCCCAGAAATCGGTGAAGGTTTCGGAATGCACAACGGCATAGAGTCCATCCTGCTCGATCCGCATCGGATACAGCGCCTGGGACTGCACATCGAACATGCGGCGGCGCAGCACCCCCCGGGTATTCAGATCCATCGCGGCTTCGTAATGACCGCGGCTCTTGAGCCACTCGGTCATGTCCCTGCGTTCATCGTCGACGCCCAGTTGCATCTGCGCCAGATACAGCAATTGTTCGCGCAGGACCTGTTCCGTCGAGAAAAAGCTGCTTTGCGCGAGTTTGATGGCCTCCTGCTCGGCAACGCCGGATCTGCGTGCCTTCTCGTAGTGTTCGGAAATCACGGTGCCCAGGATCAGCAAGGCGCTTGCGGCAGCGGCCAAAGCCTGCTGCGCGACGAATGCGGTCGCGTCGTACGCGCCGGCCACGCCAACCCGCGGCAAAGTCATCCCGATCGCGAGGTTGACGGCGACGATGCCGAGCGCAGCCCCGCGCCAGCCATGCAGGAACGTCATGCCGACCGCGGGCAGCATCATCAGCAGGAGCAGACTCTGCATCAGCGAAGCTTCCATGTCGTGCCTCAGCACGACGGCGAAGCACATGGCGCCGAGAATGCCGGCGGAAATCGTCGCGTCGCGGGTCAGGTTGTCCTTGGAAAACCAGGTGCGGCTGCGCCTCGCCCAGACGAACAGGGGGGGCACCACGATCAGTATGCCGAGGTATTGTCCGAGCGCTACCCTGAAGTACTCCGCGAACGAATCGAAGGCCCCGGGCCCGGCGAGCGCAACGTTCAGGATCATGTTCGACAGCGCCGACCACAGCGCGAGCGAAATACCGATGAGCGGCAGCCACCGCCACCGTTCCTCGGTCGTCTTGAATCTGCGGTTGAAGGCCAATGCCAGACACGCGATCAGCGGCATCAGCAGAAATGGACTCAGATAGGCCCATGCTTCGCCGTATTGATCGACTTTCGGGCCCCGAAGGACCAGCAATGCGCCGGCATCGCCAGCAAAGACGTAGGGCCAGTAGCGGGATGGCAGGAACAGCAGGGCGGCGACGCGTATGCCGGCAGGAAGGAACCATTGATCAAGCGAGTAGTACCACGCCAGCAGGTATGCCGCGCAGTAGGCCGCACTCAGCGTCAGCCCTTTGATTACCGTATTCCGTTTCGCATCGTCCATTGCTTCCCCCTGTCCTCAGGTCCCGTCCGGCGCGGTTCAGCTCAGATGCGCTGCTCTCAAGGATTTATTCTCACAAAAAGCTCGTTTCGTCAAACCGTAATATGTCGAACACGGCATGAGACGACGCCCGCTGGAAGGCATCCAGGGCGTATTCGATGCACGTGCGGACGCCCGTATCGGCGATGCGGCTTTGTAAGCGGTTGATTCGTCAGTGAACGATCAGAGACAGCCCGCCATCGCACCCAGAATGGTCAGGTTTGGAAGATCGGCTTCCTGTACTTCCATGCGCTCCGCGTCCTTGTCGCTGCCGATCAGCAACCAGGCGTTGCGCCTGATCGCAATGCGACGGATGTCGGGCCGGCCCCAGAGGGTATAGGCATAGATTCCGCCATCCAGTACGTGCTCCTGCCGACAGACAGCGACATCCAGAAGGACCACGGCGTGACGCCTGATTTCGGGCTCCATGGCGCGGGAAGGCTGGACGGCCCAACGGACATTGTCGATGGCGGTCAGGCCGAGTTCGCGGCGCACCATGAATTCGGGTAGCCAGATTCGGTTCGGACCATCCCCGCGACCGAAGCCCGCGAGTCGATCGATCGTCAAGTGATCTTCGGGGCAGGTCGCCGAGCGCAGGCTCTGCACGCCCATGATCTGTCGCGCCGAGTCCGTCCGCAGCCTCTGGTCGTAAGCCTTGCTGATCCGTTCAGGCGCCACGCCCAGCAGGGCGGCGATCGAGAGCGCATGCTCGGCCGGGATGGGCCGGCGGCCGGCACGCCAGTGCGCGACATTGTTGCGTCCAACTCTGGCCACTTCCGCCACCCGGGTACTGCTGGTGTCGGTGTTGTCCATCGCCTGCATGAGTGCTTCAGCGTATTTGTCCATACCGTTGACTCGGCCGACCTGAGTGTGGTGATCAGATCATAGCGCAAGGCTTGACACACATGTCAATTATGCTAACTTCAAAACCAGATTAGCTAACATGAATGGATGACTGCAGCCGGACAAAGTGCAGTCATTCGGGTGCTCGGGCGCGGAATATCGCCGCCGGGATTGCGCAGTCGCAGACGATGACAACGGTGGCAGGACAGGTCGTCGCGCTTCGCTGATACCCGGAGTTCGATGGATCCGCAGTGATGTGGGGCGTCATCACAGGGGAGGTGCAGCGTGCTGGTTCTGACTTGTCGTATCGGCGACACCGTACGCATCGGTGATGACCTGTGCATGACCGTGCAGGGTCGGTTCCGCGATCGAGTGACGGTGGGCGTGGTGGCGCCGGCGGGTGTGGATCTGCATTTCGATAATGCCTGCCTGCGTCCTTCGGTGCTGCCGAATGGTGCGTGGTCGTACCTTTTTTCGATGCTGGCCGTGCGGCGCTACAGCGTCGGCGATGTCGAGGTCTGCGTCTGGTTGCCCGGCGATACGGTTTCGCTGGCAGCCGAGTGTGATGAGTTTCTGCATGTCGGTGTTATCGCCCCAAGCGCTCTGCAGGTGTCCTGCGAACCGCGGACGCCCAACGCCCGGTCGGTGGATGTCCGGGCGCCAGCGCCTTCCGCTCTTTTTTCCCTCTTTGCCGGTATGAGGCCATAACGCCATGTTGATATTGAACCGACGCATTGGTGAAACGATCCGCATCGGCGACGATGTGTCCGTGACGGTGTACGACAAGTTGCGCTATCACGTCACCATCGGCGTGGTCGCGCCGCCGGAAGCCCAGGTGTTCTATGGCGAGACCCGTATGCGCCCGGCGACGCTTCCGGATGGCGAGCGGTTCTATCTGATCTCGCTGCTCAGCAAGGAAACATTCCGCATCGACGATGCGCAGCTCATGGTCAACTTCACGCCGTCTTACCTGGGTTCGGGCTCGCTTCGCAAGCGCCAGGTGCGTATCGGCGTTGTCGCGCCGCCGTCGGTGGCCGTACATCGCGAAGAAATCTATCTGCGGAATCTTGAGAGGACAGGCAAGCGGGTTCCTCCCATGCCGTTCGCGACCTGGCTTCGCCAGGCGAACCTGTCGGTGTCCTGCCGGGTCGCGCTCTGACCGCGGATTGAAGTAGCGCCCGCCTTTCTGCCGCTCGCGGAAGCCCATCGAAGCATTCCGTTACGATGCCGACGGCGTCGGTCCGTTCGTTGGGTTAGGATATTCCGGCCCGACGCGCATGGAGCCGAAGGCGCTGTAGAGTGCGATCGAATCCGGCGACAGCCGGGTCGGATCAGCCCGAGTGGTGAAACTGGTAGACACAAGGGACTTGAAACAATTTGAGCCCTCCGGAGGAAACTCCGGAGGTGAACCCCGTCAAATTCGGTGAACGCCCTGGGCGCGCAAGCGCCCGAGCCGACGCCGAGCCAAGCCCCGATCGCGAGATCCATGGGAAGGTGTAGAGAGCAGACGGCGGGCACCTAAGGCCGCAAGGCGATGGTGAAGGCGTGCTCCAGCCCACGAACAGCGCATTCGCGCTGGCGGCGAAAGTCGAAGTGGGAAGAAAATCCCTCGCCGAAAGGCGTGCCGGTTCGATTCCGGCCTCGGGCACCAATACGAAAGCCGTCCCGCATCAACGGGGCGGCTTTTTTTCTGGGATCTTGCGGGGCAGATCGGTTTGCACTGCCGGTCGCATTCTTGCGGCGCCGGGTCGCATTGCGGACCCACTGCTTTCGATCGAATCAGGAGGTGTCGGATAGAGCGCAACCGCACGGATGATCGGTGGCGACCCGGCCGCGG
Organism: Chitinophaga pinensis; assembly: GCA_943371935.1. GTDB lineage: Bacteria > Pseudomonadota > Gammaproteobacteria > Xanthomonadales > Xanthomonadaceae > Lysobacter_I. The sequence continues at coordinate 19,233 of CALRWS020000010.1, forward strand.
CGACCGATCAGATTTCGGGAATGCGCCCGGCAAGCCGGAGCGGGGCGCTGGCGTTCGTAACGTGACGAGATTGCGCTTGCATCCGATCGGGCCTGTCCGAGGTGCCGTCGGTATCGACCGGGTCTTTCCGCGGCGGCTTCGAGGAATCCGGATCTTCCCGGGGTTCTCCTTGTGGGGCCGGAGCCTGTTGCGGATGCTCCTGTGGGTCCGGTTCGTTCTGCGGTTGATGCTGCGGATTCGGCGTATGGGTCATGGTAATCGTCACGGGGATACCGGCGAAGCTGCCGGTCCCATGGCCGCCCGCAAACGGTATGCCACGTGTTGGAGGAGACGGCACATGGATAGATCTGTATCCGATGTTGTCGGTTGATCGGATCGTACTTCCTGGGGGCGAAGGGTTCCTCGTGCGGTCAGGTACGACATCCTTCGTTGTGGCTTCCTGCAATGGGCATGTCTTTTCCATTTCCGGAACGTGCAGGACGCAGTCATGGGTCATGCATTCGGCACGTTCGGACAGAGGCCGCTCCGACCCACTCTCGTGACTTCCGGTATCGGCGATCTCATCGATTCAGTTTCGATCTTTGCTGTATTGATGACGAAACCGGTGTTCGGCGGGGCAGCGTCGAAACCATGCAAGAACATCGGGCGACAGTCTGTTTTCCAGTTCGATGCCCGGGTTGGGAAGCGCATCGGGCGCATCGTGCAGGTGAACGCGGTCTGGCGTAGGGCATGAATCGCTTCCGGCTGCCGATTCCAGTGTGCCATTCGTGGCGGTGAAGTTGGCACGCAATTTGATACCCGCAGAGGGAGCACACCGCTCCACTACATCCCAGGACGACCATGAAAATCATTTCCGCAAGAATCATCGCCGCCACGATCGGTCTCGGTAGCGTACTCGCGATGTCGGCGTGCAATCGGCAGGAAACGCCTTCCGAAACCCAGGAAGACGTGGCCGAAGCGCAACGCGAAGGCAATCAGGAAGTGGCAGAAGAGGCCGCGAATGCGTCGACCGTAGCGGCCGAAAGCCGCGAAGATATCGTCAAGGCCGACGATGCCGCTGAAGTCCGCGAAGCCCGCAGCGACGCGATGAAGGACAATGCGGACGCCAGCGAAGACGTGGCCGACGCGAAGGCGAAGGCCGATTACGACGTCGAGAAGCAGAAGTGCGACGCTCTGCCCGCTGCCCAGCAGGGCGCGTGCAACGACGCTGCGCAAGCCGCATACGACGCCGCCAAAGCGCGTGCGGAACAGACGAAAGACGCCAGAAAGGATGCAGCAGGCCGCTGATCGATCCTCGTTCCGTCGTGCGGATTGCATGGAAGTCGTGCGATATGAAACGCGACTTCCATGCAACACCGCACTTTTCGAAAGGCGATCGGCACGACTCTCGGGGCCAACGCCCAACGCCTACCGATCAGAAGTTTGATTCAGGGCATCGCCACGGGTTCCCACGCGCTGACCGGAATCTTCAGCTGACCATATCGTCGTGTATGCGATCGCGGATGATCCGTCGGCCAGGCGCATACCTACAGAGATGAGATCCGCTGGTCCATGTCGCAGGGTCAACGAGTGATTGCACCGACCGGATTCGCGCCCGCGATGCATGCGCGGAGTGTTTCTGCGGGCACGTCATCGCGTTGCCGCGACACGCCATACGGCATTGCCGGCATCGTCGGCCACCATCAAGCCGCCGCGCGCATCGATCGCCACACCTGCGGGCCTGCCGCGCGCATTGCCGTCATCGTCCAGAAATCCGCTGAGCACGTCGCGCATCGCGCCGGCAGGTCTGCCGTCGGAGAACGGCACGAAGACCACCTTGTAGCCGTTGAGCGGCTTGCGGTTCCATGAGCCATGCAGGCCGACGTATGCGCCGTGCGTATCGAAGGCCAGGCCCAGAGGCGCGACGTGCGATCCCAGTGCATAGTCCGGGCGCGTCGCGCTTGGCACCGCCGCGCCGCCGGGTGGCGCGGGCGCGCGCGAATCCGTCCGGCCGTAATAGCTGTAGGGCCAGCCATAGAAGGCGCCCTCGCGCACCTCGGTGAGGTAATCCGGTACCAGATCGCTGCCCAGTTCGTCGCGCTCGTTCACCACGGCCCACAGCGCGCCGCTGGCCGGCTGCCACGCCAATCCGACCGGATTGCGCAGACCCGAGGCGAACACGCGTCCGATGCCATTGCGAACATCGAACTCCCATACCGCCGCGCGGCCGGCCTCGACGGCCATGCCGTTCTCGCCGACGTTGCTGTTCGAGCCCACCCCGACATACAGCCGTGTGCCATCGGCGCTGGCGACGAGACTTTTCGTCCAGTGATGATTGAGTTCGTCTGCCTTGCCCGGCAGGTCGGCAACCTTCACCGGTGTGGTATCGATCCGGATGTCGCCGGTGGAATAGGGCACGCGCACCAGTGCATCGGCGTTGGCGACGTAGAGCATGCCATCGACGAGCGCCATCCCGAACGGCGAATGCAGGCCCTCCAGCAATACGCTGCGGAGTTCGGCCACGCCATCGCGATCGGCATCGCGTAGCAGGGTGATTCGGTCGGCGCTGGGCGTGCCCGCGCCCGCCTTCTTCATGACCGAACCCATGATCGCGCCCTTCAATCCGCTGATGCCGGATTTGCCGGGCGGCGCATTGCTTTCGGCTACCAGCACGTCGCCGTTGGGCAGGACGTACACCCAGCGCGGATGCGACAGATCGCGCGCGAACGCGGTCACCGTCCAGCCATCGGCGGCGATGGGCAGCGCATCGTCGGGCCAGCCGACCGCCGGTGCGATCTTCAGCGTGGGGATGAGGCTTTCGTTCGGCGCGACGATGCGGGGCGACGCGCCCGTGTCTTCATTGGCCATGAGCCGCGCGCTGTCGCCGCATGCGGCGAGGCCTGCCCCAGCGAACATCAGGCAAGCGATGCGCAGCGGCTGCGACATGAGGGACCGAGGAACGTTGGGGCATGTACGTGCAGGGATTCGGAAATACATGGGATTCTCGACTGGATGTCTCAGTCCCGAGGCTATCACCGAGCACCGCTCCGGCGGCTGTTGCCGTTGTTCTTGCCTGGTGTGGTTCAGCCTATGCCGCGGGTGCCTTCAGCGATGCAACACGCGTCACGCGTTCGATTTCGGCATTGTCGTCTGTGCGCAAGCCTCGTTCGTGTCGATTTGCATGAAGTGCCCGGTTATCATCGAAGCGGGACGGTCCCGGGCGAAATCGACTGGGCAATCCGGATCTGCAGGCATCACCGGGCGATGGCCGCAACGCTGCGCTGCCAGATGGCTATTCCATTGATCCGATGCACGCCGCGGCGCGCACTCGATCCACACACACACGCAGGGGGTTGCATGTCGCGCTATGCCGCATTGTTCGCCAGTTTCGCACTGACCATCCTGTGCGCATTCGCCCTCGTATTTTCCGGCCCCATCTGGATCCTGGGCGTAGCGCTGTTCGGCGGCTTCGCCGCGCTCGGCGTGTTGGATATGGCGCAGACGCGCAGTACCCTGCGCCGCAATTATCCGATCCTCGCCCATTTCCGCTACGGACTGGAATCGATCGGTCCGGAGATGCGCCAGTATTTCATCGAATCCGACACCGCCGAGGTGCCGTATTCGCGCCAACAGCGGGCGTTGATCTACCAGCGCGCAAAATCGGTGAACGATACCCGGCCGTTCGGCACCCAGCAGGACGTCTATGGCAGCGAGTACGAATGGATCAATCATTCGATGATGCCGACGGAGATTCCTTCCGATGATTTCCGCATCCGCATCGGCGCGCAGTCCGCGCAGCCCTACGATGCGAGCGTGTTCAACATCTCGGCGATGAGCTTCGGGTCGCTGTCGGCGAACGCGATCCGCGCGTTGAACGACGGCGCCAAGCGCGGCGGGTTCTACCACGACACCGGCGAAGGCTCGATTTCGCCGTATCACCGCGAACACGGCGGCGATCTGGTTTGGGAAATCGGCAGCGGCTATTTTGGGTGCCGCGACGACGACGGTGGGTTCAGTGAGGAGCGCTTCGCCGCCAATGCGCGCGATCCGCAGGTGAAGATGATCGAACTGAAGCTGTCGCAGGGCGCGAAGCCCGGGCACGGCGGCGTGTTGCCGGCGGCCAAGGTCAGCGCGGAAATTGCCGCGACCCGCGGCGTCAGGCAGGGCGTCGAATGCGTCTCGCCGGCGCGGCATTCGGCGTTCTCCACGCCGGTGGGCCTGCTGCAATTCATCGCGAGGATGCGCGAGCTTTCGGGCGGGAAACCGGTCGGATTCAAGCTCGCCATCGGTCATCCCTGGGAATGGTTCGCGATCGCCAAAGCCATGCACGAGACCGGGATCCTCCCCGACTTCATCGTCGTTGACGGCGGCGAGGGCGGTACCGGCGCGGCGCCGGCAGAATTCATCGATCACGTCGGCGTGCCGATGCACGAGGCGTTGATGCTGGTGCACAACACCCTGGTCGGGCTGAATCTGCGCGACCGCATCCGCATCGGCGCCGCCGGGCGCATCGCCAGCGCGTTCGACATCGCGCGCACGCTTGCGATGGGCGCGGATTGGTGCAACGCCGCGCGTGGGTTCATGTTCGCGCTCGGCTGCATCCAGGCGCAAAGTTGCCACACTGACCGCTGCCCGACCGGCATCGCGACCCAGGATCCTTCGCGCTGGAGCAAGCTCGATGTGCCGGACAAGGCGACACGCGTGCATCAGTTCCATCGCAACACGCTGAAGGCGCTGCGCGAGATGTTGTGCGCGGCAGGGCTGGAGCATCCTTCCGAACTGGGTCCGGAACACATCCTGCGCAGGGTGTCGCCGTTCGAAGTGCGTTCCCTCCGCGCCTTGTACAGCTTCATCGCGCCGGGTGCGCTGCTGGACGGCAGCGTGGAGCACGCCGTATTTCGCGAATACTGGGCGGAGTCGCGCAGCGATGCCTTCGCGCCCTGTGCGCGTACGCGCGATCTGCGCGCGAGCAAGTCCTATTGACGGAAGTCCCGGCGGGCGACGCGTCCGGTCGCCATGAACGCGCATGCCCGCGGATGCGGGCATGCGGATGGAGCGGATGACGGACTGCCTTGGCAGGTTACATCTTCCTGCGTTCCGCGATCCAGCGGTCGATCTTCGCTTCCAGCACATCCAGCGGTACCGAGCCGTCCTTCAGCACTTCATCGTGGAAGGCCTTGATGTCGAATCTGGCGCCCAGAGCTTTTTCGGCGCGCGCGCGCAGTTCGGTGATCTTGAGCTGTCCGGTCTTGTAGGCCAGCGCCTGCCCGGGAATCGCCATGTAGCGCTCGGCCTCGGCCACGGCGTCGGTCTCGCTGGTCGCCGAGTTGTCGAGCATATATTTGATCACCTGCTCGCGGGTCCAGCCCTTGCTGTGGAAGCCGGTATCGACGACCAGGCGGATCGAACGCCACAGTTCGTTCTGCAGCATGCCGAAGTACATGTACGGGTCGTTGAGGATGCCCAACTCCTTGCCGATCGTTTCCGAATACAGCCCCCAGCCCTCGATGAAGGCGGTCTCGCCGCCGAAACGGCGGAAATTCGGCAGACCTTTCAGTTCCTGCTGCAACGCGAGCTGGAAGTGGTGGCCGGGCTTGGCCTCGTGCAGGAACAGATCTTCGCTGTCCCAGGTCTTGCGGCTGGGCAGGTCGTAGGTGTTGACGTAGAAGATGCCCGGGCGCGTACCGTCCTCGCTCGGCGACTGGTATTCGCCGCCTGCGGCGGACTGCGCGCGGAACGCTTCGATCGGGCGGATCTCGAAGCCGGCCTTGGGCTTGAGGTTGAACATGCGGTTCAAGCCCGGCTCCAGCGTCGCCTCGATGCTGCGGTAATGCGCCAGCAGGGCGTCCTCTGATGCGAATTCGAACTTCTTGTCGGTGTTCACGTACTTGAAGAAGTCCTGCAGCGAACCCTTGAAGCCGACCTGCTGCATCACCTTGCGCATCTCGTCGTGGATGCGCGCGACCTCGTCGAGGCCGGTCTGGTGGATCTGCGCGGGGGTGCGACGGGTGGTGGTGCTGGAATATGCGTTGAACGCATACCAGGCCTGGCCGTTCGGCAGATCGGCCATGCCCGCGGTGTCGCGGCAGGCCGGGAGGTATTCCTTGGCGATGAATTCGCGCATGCGGCGATAGGCCGGCATGATCTCCTGCTCGATCATCGTCTTGTACTCGGCCGTGATCCTGGCCTTGTCGGCATCGGAGAACGAGGCGGGGATATTCTTGACCGGCCCCCAGAACAGGGTCTTTTCAGCCTGGTCGGCGATCAGCGCGTCGAACTGCGGCAACACCTTCTGCATCAGCGCCTTCGGCTGCACCACGCCCTCGCGCATGCCTTCGCGCATGTTGAGGATCGCCTGGTCCATGATCGGTGCCAGCTTGGCGCCGCGGGCGCGCCAATTGTCGTAGTCCTTCACCGTCTTGAACGGCTGGGCGTTGGAGCCGGAGCCCAGCTGCGCCGCGAATCCGGCGATGTTGTTGAACTGGTTGATCGGCATCAGGTGGCCGGGAAAGCGTTCGCCCTCCAGGGTGTCCTTCGCGTTCTTCACGAAGATGTCGTAACTCAATCGATCCTGTCCGCCCAGACCGTCGGGGCCGATCGCTTCGATCTTTTCCAGCCAGCGCACGTTGAAGTCGTGCGCTTCCTTGCGCGACTCGGCGGTCAGGAAATTCGGCAGCTGGTCGTTGTAGCGGGTGTCGCCCTGGAACGTCGCCTGGATCGGGTTGAGCTTCAGCGTCTCTTCCCAGTATTCGGCGTAGAGGGCGTTCAGGCGCTGGGCCTTGGATTCGGCGGTGGAAGCGGCCGGGCTCGCCTGCTGCGCGGCGTATGCGGCGAATGGCAGGGAAGCGCTGCCGGCCAGCGCTGCGGCGACGGCGAGTGCGAGCAGCGCGCGCGCGGTGGATGTTGTGGTCATGACGGACTCCGGTCTGGTTGGCGACGATGGCGAATGGCGATCGCGAAACGGGCGCGCGGCTACGTCGGCGCGACCCCGCAAGACTCACCGCATCGGCCCGGGATGGCATCGGCCAAAGGTCATTGCCGGGAATGGGACGGGTGACGCGGTTCGCCTGCGGCCCTGCTCGGGCGGGGCGTCAGCCGGCGGCTTCGTCGCGCAACTGCGTCGCGCGCGCTTCGCCGAGGTAGCTGATGATGACGCGGCGCATCACATAGATCAGCGGGATCAGGGCGATCGCGGCCAGCATCTTGTAGAGGTAGTTGATGCTGCTGACCGCCATGAACAGCGAGGTCGGCCATTGCTGTGGCCCCAGCACGAAGGCGATATAGAGCACCACGAAGCTGTCGACCAGTTGCGACACCGCCGTGGAGCCGGTCGCGCGCAGCCAGACGTATTTTTCACCGGTCATGCGGCGGATGCGATGGAAGACCGAGACATCGATCAATTGCCCCAGCAGGAACGCAACGACCGAGCCGGCGATGGTCCACAGCCCCTGTCCGAAGACCGCTGCGAAGGCTTTCTGGTAATCCGGAACGCCCTGCGATTTCACCGACTCCACCCACCAGTCGGCGGGCGCGAGATGGATCGCGGCGAACGCGAACACGAAGCCGTACAGGATCAGCGCGACCGCGATCCACGAGATCATGCGCACGCCGCGCTTGCCGTAGAACTCGTTGATGACATCGGTGAACACGAACACGATCGGCCACAGCAGCGTGCCCGCGGTGAAGCTGAGCGAGCCGGTCTGGCCGAACAGGTTCCACTCCAGCGGCGCGATGCCTAGGGTGTCCTCCAGCGCGAAGATTTTCACGCCGATGAATTCGGCCAGCACCGCGTTGACGCAGAAGAAAGCGGCCAGGCCGATGAACAGCCGGGTGGCGCGGTCGTCGAGCAGGTGCGGGGTCATGGCGTTGCGGTCTCCGGCGGAATGCTGGTCTTCGATGCGGCCTGTGAAGCGGCGCCCGGCGCCGAGAACGGAATCGAATCCGGCGCGACCGCGCCGCCGCTGATGATGAAGCTCATGGCCTGGTCCACGGTCCAGTCGGTCGGGGTCATTTTTTCGACCGGCACGATTTCGAGATAGCCCGATGTCGGGTTGGGCGTGGTCGGGACATAGACCGCGGCGAGCTCGCGGCCGGTACCGCTTTCGCGCATGACCCGGGTGACGAAGCCGAGCGTTTTCATCTCCGCGTGCGGGAAATCGATCAGCACCACGCGCTGGGTGCCGTCCGGCTTGGTCTGCAGGATGTCCAGGAGCTTGCGCGCGCTGCCGTAGATGGTATTGGCCAGCGGGATGCGTCCGATCAGGGCTTCGAACCAGCGCAGCAACCGCTGCCCGAGCACCCGCCGGGTGAGCCAGCCGGCCACCAGGATCACGCCGAGGGTGGCGAGCAGGCCGAGCGCCGTCTTCACCCACGCCTGCGCCAGCCAGCCCAGCGCTTCGGGCGCCGTCGTCGCGAGGTTCTGCAGCAGCGGATCGATCAGCGGGCGGCTGAGATCCGACAGCATCACGAATACGAATTTCACGACTACCCAGGTCAGCCAGATCGGCAGAAGAGTGAGCAGGCCGGTGAGGAAGAGACCTTGCAGGCGGCGGCTGAACGAGCGGGGATTCGACATCCGGCGATTGTACGGGCCGCGGGTGCGGGGCTTACAGCTCGCGCACCAGCCGGAACCCGACATCGTCGTAACCGCGCGCCGCTTCCAGTGGGCGCCCGCCGCCGGCGCCGCGCCAACTGCGGCCTGCGGACATGCGCTTGGCGCAGCTGCCGCCGGCGCATTCGCCCAGCCACTCGGCCACCACCTTGCCGTTGTCGTTGCGGGATGCTGCCTGCGCTTCCGAGGCGCTGGGCAAGCGATAGCGATGATTGCCGCGCTGACTCTGCCAGCGTGCGTAGGCATCGGCGTCCTGCCAGGACACGCAGACCACCGAACCGCTGCCGGATTGCTCGAAACCGGGCGCTTCCCAGGTTCGCGGCGCCAGCACCCGCAGCAGCGATGCGCGTTCGCGGCACAGCGACGGCGGGCGTTTGGTCGCCTTCACGAAGGCCGCGTAATCGTCGCGACTGACCGATGCCCGCGAAACCGCCACCAGTTTGCCGCCGGTATCGACCAGGGTCATGTCGCCGATGTTGCTGTCGGCGACGCGGTCGCCGGGCTGCACGATCTTCGCGGCCCGCGACTGCAGCGCCGCGATCTGCGCCCTGTCCATGCCCAGGCCTCTGGCCGAAGCGACCACGCGATCGGCGGCAGCGCGGTCGAACTTGGCCTGCGCATCGTTCATGCGTGTCGACAGGGCGGTGCCCAGCTGTTTCCTGAGCTGGACCATCCGCGCGGTACCTGTGGCGCGATCCTGTTCGGCCAGGCGCTGCATCCGGCTGACCAGATCGCGCACGGCCGCGTCGTCGCCCCTGCGCAGACGCTGTTCGATGTCGCCGCCGAGTGCGGTCATGAGCCGATTGCTCATCGCCGCCAGGCCGGTATGGCTGGGATCGGTGCGCCAGGCCGCCATCAGGCTGTCGTAGGCGTTTTCGCCGGGAGGCGAGACCAGACGGCGTTGTTGCAGGTGCCGCTCCGCATCCACGACGAAGCGATGCGCTGCGGATTCCGGCGCCGCGCGCAGCATCGCATCGGTGGGGTCAGACAGCGGCGCGCCACGGGTCGGATCCAGGTCGGCGGTCATCGGTATCGGCGTGCCCGGGTTTCCGCTGTAGCTGGCGAAGGTGCGTTCGATGCTGCGCTGGTCGAAGCGGACCAGCAGCGCGATTCCGCCCGCGACGACCGCGATGCCCGCGGCCGCGAGCAGGATCTGTTTCGGGCCGATGCGGGCGCGCAGCCGCGCCAGCGACGCGCGCATGGGCTGGCGGCGCGCATGCGGCACGCGATGCATCGCGGCCAGCATGTCCGGCGCGTCGTTGAAGCGTTCGGTAGGCGTCTTGGCCAGTGCGCGATCGAAGAACCGCTGCCAGTGGCCGAGATGCGGCGGCAGGCGCGGGATCGGGTCCTGCACGTGCTTGAGCGCCATCGATAGCCCGTCTTCGGCCTGGTACGGCAGGCTGCCGACCAGCATTTCCCAGGCCAGCACCCCGAGGCTGTAGAGATCGGCGCGCAGATCCACCTCGGTGCCGCGCGCCTGTTCGGGCGCCATGTAGGCCGTGCTGCCCACCGCCACGCCGGCGGTGGTGACGCGGGACCCGTAGCCGCGGCGCAGGGCGATGCCGAAATCGGTCAGCATCGGCCGCTCGGCCTCGTCGAACAGCACGTTCTCGGCCTTCACGTCGCGATGGATCACTCCGCGGCCGTGCGCGTAGGCCAGTGCGCTGAGCAGGGCTTCAAGGATTTCGCGCACCCGCGACTCGTCGCGGGTGAGGTTGCGCTTGCCCAGATGCCCGCGCGGCAGCACCGGCATCACGTGGTAGGGCTGGTTTTCGCGGGTCCGGCCGACTTCGTGGATATGCACGATATGCGGATGGTCGAGGCGGGCGATGGTGCGCGCTTCGTTCTCGAAACGGCGACGGCCGGTCTCGTCGGTCAGCGCTTCCAGGCGCATGACCTTGATGGCCACCTCGCGACCCAGCGACAACTGCTGGCCAAGGTAAACCGTGGACATGCCGCCATGACCGAGAATCCGCAGCAGGCGGTAACCGGGAATCTCCGGCCATCCTTCCTGCTGATCCTTTTGCGTAGAACTCATGTACATCCCCCTGTTACCCGCCGAGCATACCCAAGGCGGCCCCGGGAGTGAATGCGCGTTCTCATGACGGTATGCTCATCCAACGATAAAAAACAGGAAAAACGGCTCCGTATGGTGATCAGGCGAGCATTGAACTGGACGGTCAGGACCCTGTTGGCGTTCATGTTGCTGGCCGTGGCGGCCTGGTCGCTGTCGCGCTGGCTGGGGCCGACCGATGCGCAGGAAGCGGCACTGGCGATGATGCGCGAGCCCTTGCCGCCCGTGCAGCGGAATGCATTTCCTGCGCTGTGGTTGATGCCGTACGACATCCCTGACGCCAAACGCGATGAAGTCTTCGCCGAGGACCTCAGACGGCTGAAGGCCGTGCCGTTCACGCCTTCGGCAGACGCGGTGGACACGGTCGGCGCTGCGGACTACGTCAGCGTCGCCGCCAAACGCTATCCAACGCCCGCTATGTCGGTCGATGATTCGACGTTGTTCTGCAGAGGGCGCGAGCCATGTCTGGCGAAGGTCCGTGCTGATCCGGCCAGCTATGCTGAGCTGGTCGCCCGTCACTCGGCGCTTCTCGATCGTGTCGAAACCCTGTCGAAGCACGACGGACTGCGCCACAGCTTCGGCCTTCGTCTGGACATGCCATTCCCGCCATACCAATTTGGCAATCTGGCGCGGACGCGTCATGCGCTGTGGTTCTTGCAGGGGCGGAGAGCGGAAGCATTCGATGGCGTCTGCCGTGCGACCACGACATGGCGGCGCATCGGTGCGAACAGCGACAACCTCATCTCCAGGATCATGGGCGATGCTTACAGCGGCCAGAGCTATCCGCATCTCTTCGCCGAAATGCTGGCCGAAGCGCCGCGCGATTATGTGCTTCCACCGTCGTGTGCCGCCGCGTTCGCGACTCCGGCCGGCGCCGAACTGTCGATCTGTCAGGCAATGCGCGGCGAATTCGCTTATCAGGACTCCGGAATGCTTGCGATAGGTTCCGGTGCGTTCGGCGAACCCACATGGTGGCCGGAAGTCATGTTGCCGCTGATATTCGACGGGGAGATGACGGCAGCGGATGCCGCGGAATCGCTGGGCCATTACTGCAGCGCTGGGTTCGAACGCCGAATGCGCGAGGATGTCCGGATACCCCGTCCTGAGAGATCGCTGGGGTTGACGCGTTTCCAGTGCGTGAGCAATCCACTGGGCTGCATGCTGGGAGAAACGGCAGCACCTGCGTTTGAAGGCTATGCAGGGCGCTTACAGGATTCGAACGCGAACCTGCGCCTGATCGGCGTCCTGCTGCGCCTGCGTGAGGACACTGCGGATAACCGCTCGTTCGCGGTGCGGTTGCAATCGGCCGCGGGCGAGATCGGATCCGTTTCGCGCGAAGTGTCGCTAACTTCCGATGGACGTAGCGTGCGTCTGCGCAACTATCAGAAAAGCATCAGCGAATATTGGGAAATTCCGCTGCCTGCGTATTTCCAGGATGCTGGAGCCGCCGCTTCACGCTGACGGCGCGGCGCTCTCTTTCCTGCGGATATACAGCTGTTTGCGCACGCGTGCGACGACTTCGCCGTCCGCGTCGACGATCTCGGTCTCGCACCAGCGCAGGTACTTGTCGCCGCCCGCGGTGGCTGCGCGGATCTCGTCGAGCATCGCGTCGTCCAGCCGGAAGTGCGCGCGCACCGTGCCGCGGCCGGGTTTGCGGAAATCGATCGCGCCGGCCTTGTCCCAGACGATGTAATCCTTGCCCAGCGCGTTGAGGGTGAGCAGCATCCAGAACGGATCGGTCATCGAAAACAGATTGCCGCCGAAATGCACGCCGACGTAATTGCGGTTCCACCAGTGCGAACGCAATTCGATCTCGGCGTGCCGCCAGTCCTCGGCGATCGTGCGCACACGCACGCCCGCGAACAGATACGGCGGCCACAGGTTCATGACGCGGCGCAGCCCGCGCGCCGACAGTTGACGCGGCATGCGGGCTTTACACCAGCAACAGCGAGGACATTTTGCGGCGGTACTGGCCGACCAGATCCTCGTCTTCGATGATGCGGAAGGCATCGATCAGCGTGCGCCGCGCCAGCCCGTCCTGGTAGCCGCGATCGCGGCGCAGCATCTCGATGAACTGCTCCAGCCCCTCCTGCGAACGGCCGGCGACGATGTGATGTACGCCGAGCAGGTGCCGCGCGCGCAGATCGCTTTCGTCGGCATCGACGGCCGCCTGCAGCGTCTCCACCGGCGGCGCGTCCTTCAGCAGCGTGGCGAAGCCGAGGCGGGCGCGGGCGCGCACGGCGCGGTCATCGGTGGAAAGATTGGCGGGCAGGGCGTCCAGCAGGCGTTCCGCATCGGCGACGGCGCCGGTCTGCAGCAGGGCCACCGCGAGTTCGAGCTTGAGTTCTGGCTTGTCGGGCGCGGCTTCGATCTCGCCTTGCAGGCGCGCGACTTCGGCCTGCGGATCCACCGTCGGCGGCTCGGGCGCGGCGTCTTCGACTGGCGCTTCTTCGGCCGCGGCCGGTTCGATCTGGTGATGGGTCAGGAATTCGCGCAATTGTCCCAGGGGCAGCGCGCCCTGGAAGCCGTCGACCAACTGCCCGTCCTTGACCAGCACCACCGTCGGGATCGAGCGGATCTGGAACGCCGCGCCGAGCTCCTTTTCGGCATCTACATCGACTTTCGCCAGCACGAATGCGCCGTTGTATTCGGCTGCCAGCGCTTCCAGCATCGGGCCGAGGGTCTTGCAGGGGCCGCACCATTCGGCCCAGAAATCGAGCAGCACCGGGGTCTGCAGCGAGCGTTGCATGACATCGGTCTCGAAACCCTGGGTGGTGGCATCGAAAACATGGGGAGACGTGGAGGACATGCGGCGATTCCGTTGGCGTGATTCCAGACTATTGTGCCAGCCGGCCGCGATTCCAAGGTGGCCGCGTATGTTCGGCCGGCATCGACCTATTCCCCGAACAGCAGATTGGCCGGTGAATACTGGTCGGTCAGCGGACGGTAGCCGGCGATCCTGGGCTGCGGCTGCGACTCCAGTTCGGGCGCGAAGATACCGACCGCAAGCAACTTCATCTGCTGGCGGGTCGCGTTCTCGCGCAGGGTTTCCGCCGCCGGCAGGCCGTCGCGGCCGGCGAGGATGATCCGGTTGCCCATCGACATCTCCACCGTCCGGGTGTCGTCGAAGACCGACTGATAGGTCGCCGCTTCATAAGGGGCCAGCGGCCCCCGGGCGAAGGTGTTCGAGGCGACCACGCCGTGCGGGGCGAGCAGCGACTTCACTTCGCCGATGAATTCGCGGGTCATCAGGTGCTCGGGGACGTAGACGCGCTCGTAGGCGTCAATGACGATCAGGTCGTAGCGGATCCCGGCCCGCGCCTGCCGGCGCACGAACACGCGGCCGTCGCCGATGAACGTATGCAGACCCGGGTCTTCGCGGAACCCGAAGTAGCGTTTGGCTACCGCAACGACCGCGGGGTCCAGTTCCACCACGTCGATCCGCAGGTCCGGATCGATCCGGCGCATCGCGGCAGGGATCACGCCCCCGCCCAGGCCGATCACCAGCACCCGCTTCGCGCCGGGATTAGCCATCAGCCCCGCGAAAACCGCTCGGGTGTAGGGGATGGCCAGTTGATCCGGCGCGTCGGTGTAGATGCAGCTCTGCATGCCGCCCCGTCGCGCGAACGACATGCAGCGATGGGTGTCGGTGTCCAGTACGATGATGTCGCGGTACATCGATTTTTCGCGGTGGACGATCCTGCCCTTGTTCGGATCGGCCTCGCGGGCGCAGCCGATGGTCGCCAGCAACAGCGTCGCAAGCAACAGCAAGGCGAGCAATGGGCGGATCCCGCGATCAAGCCGCATCGCGGCGACGCCCGGTCACGCACAGCGCCGCGCCGATCGCGAACGAGATCGCGATCAGGCCGAGAATGATCGTGTCGATCTCGAACAGCAGCACAAGATAGAAAGTGGTGAGGATGGTGCCGCCGGCGGAGCCCAGGGTGGACGCGAAATACAGACGACCGGCGGACTGCCCGGATTTCTCGATGTCGCGGATCAGCAGGCGCACCGCGTACGGCGACACCATCCCGGAGAACAGCGTCGGCACGCTGAACATCAGCGCAGAAGCCAATAGCGAGCCGTAGCGCGGATCCGAGATCGCGTAGGACAGCGCGTCGAATACCGCATCGCCGAAGAACACGATCGGCAGCGCGAACAGCGCCTCCGCGATCAGCAGCAGCCCCAGCCCCATCTGCGACGGCGCGCGCAGCGACAACTGGCCGCCGATCAGGTAACCGATGGCCAGCGCGGTCATGAACACGGCGATCAGCGCCCCCCAGACGAAGATCGAACTGCCGAAGTACGGCGCCAATAACCGTCCGCCGAGCAATTCCACGCCCATCACGAAAAAGCCGCTCCAGGCGGCCGCGAAATACAGGGCGGGGTTGCGCCAGCGCGGACGCGTGCCGGTTCCGGCGGCGGGCGGGTGGATCAGGGGTTCTGCCGTTCCGGACAGGCTGGGTGACATGCGGATTTCCTTCGGGGGTGCCTTCGAGCTTCGTCGGCGATTGTGCCAAGTCGGCGGTCGCTCAGGGGGGATGTAAGGTGTACTTGACATCCGGAAATCGAAATGTATGCTCCACATTACATATTGTCACCATGAGCTTACATCAATGACCGTGCCGACTCGGATGTGCTGGGGATTGATGCTGGTCGCGGGCTGCGCGCTGTGGCTGCTGCTGGCAGGGCCGAAGCGATTGCTGGGCTGGGATGCCGGCAATCTCGGCATGGTGCTGTTGATCGCCAGTACGTGGGGCCTGCTGTATTCGGTTTCGCGGCTACCACGCGAGGCACTGGCACGGTCCGCGTCGCCCGCGGAATGGAAGCCGCGGGTCGGCGCCGGCTTCACCCTGGTCGCCATGGTCTATTTCTTGGCGAAGATGCATGTCTTCGACGATGCGCCGATCCCGCACAACTCGGACGCGACCGCTGTCGGCCGCAATCTGGTGCTGCTGTTGATTGCCTGGACGATCCTGTCCAGCGTGCTGGCGTCTCATTGGAAGGGAATCATTGAAGAAGACGAGCGCGACCGCGAGATCGCGGTGCAAGCCGCGGGCTGGGGCAGGGCTGCACTGATCTTCAGCATTGTCGGCTTTGCGGTGATGCTGAGCTTCACGCCAGCGACGCGTCTCGCCTGGGCCACGCCGCTGATGATCGGCAACCTGCTGGTCTTCGCGCTGATGTGGGGTTGGCTGTGCGAGTACATGGCGACATTGATTCTTTATCGGAATGACAAAAACGGAGGAATGCCGGGATGAGTCGCGAAGAAAGTTTCTTCAGTCGTCATCTATGGTGGATGGTGCTGGTTGTCGCAGACGCTTTTGTGCTGCTGTCGACGCCGGCATGGATGCACCGCTTCTGGACGCTGATCGCCGGTCTGACGGTCCTGTTACTGTTGAATGTACTGACGGTGGTGGAAGTCCTGTTGTATCGGCCGAAAGGAAATCGAGTTCAACACCGTTCACAGGAATTCGATGCATGGGAAAATTGGGTGCTGACAGGAATATTTGTGTCGCTCGCCGCCCTGGAGCTGCACTACTCGCCTGATCTCAACTTGGAAGGGCTCTTTGACATCCAGTTTTCTTCGTTGTTCTATTTCTGGCTGATAACCGGTGCGGCCGTCACGTACACAAACATCTGGGTGCCTGGTGACAAGAGCGTGAGGGACGAGCGAGGAAAAAAGATAGAACTGGAATCGATGCGTATCGCATTCACCGGTATGGTGGTCGCTGCGGCAGCGTCTCCGTTGCTGCTCGACATGGGCAATGATGGGCACCAATCTTCGGAACGCACTACGCTCTGGTTCATCGTCTATTTTGTGAATTGTGGTTGGTTCGCCGAGTGGCTTGGCAGTACATACGTGATTTATCGATTCACGAGGGATCGCGTGCAGGTTTGGAAATTGGGATCGACAGAGACATGACTGTAGTTACGCATTGCGTCGGCAGGCGGATCGGGTGGGCGTTCCGGGAATGACGAGTACCGACATCGGTAACCAGATCCGCCGCTTCCGCTTCGAACGGGATGGGATGACCCAGGAAGCGTTGGCGAGAGCCTGCGGCGTGACCCGGCAGACGATCATCGCGCTGGAAGCCGGGCGTTACGCGCCATCGCTGGAACTGGCGTTCCGCATCGCGCGCACGTTCGGCGTGAGCGTCGAAGACGTGTTCCAGTGGAAGGAAACGGAATGAAAACAGGACGGATGAACAGGTACGCACGACTCTGCGGCCCGGCCGCCCTCGCGATGTTCGTCGCCGCTGCGGCGATCGGCGGCGCGATGCTCGACGGCTATTCGCATCGCGAGCACCCGCTGGCGTTGCTTGGCGCCAGCGGCGTTCCTGGAGCGCTGGCCTTCAATGCGTTCGCGTTCGTGCTGCCGGGGCTGTTGGTCGCGCTCATGTTCTGGACGATCCGTTCGGCGTTGCCGGCAGCGGCGAACTGGCGGGCGCGGATCGCCACGCAGCTCGCGACGCTGTCGGCGCTGGCATTCGCGGCGCAGGGGCTGTTGCCGCTCGATCCCGACAACCTCGGCAGTCAGGCCAATGCGCTGCATGCGCTGGCCTGGACCGTGTGGTGGATCGCTTTCGCGGCTGCGGGCGCTCTGCTTGCGGCCAGTGGGCCATCGCGCGGGTTCAGGCGCGCGACGGCGGTGGCATCGATCGCAGTGCTGGCATTCGCATTGCCGCCATGGCCTGGAGCGATGGCGGCGTTTGCCCCGCGGCTGGCGTTCCTGGCCTGGTTCGCTTGGGCGACGTACGCAGGCCGCGAAGCGCCGCTCAGCCGTGCTTGATCTTCAGTCCAAGGATCGTCGCCGACAGCAGGAAAGTGACGATGTTCGAAAGAATCATCGGCATGGAACCCAATGCGATGCCGTAGACCAGCCAGAACGCGATGCCGATGGTGAACACCACGTACATGCCCAGCGAAATGCTGCGGGTGTCGCGGGTGCGGATGGTCTGCACGGCCTGTGGTATGAAGGCGAGGGTGGTCATCGCCGCGGCCAGGTAACCGGCCCATTCCATGTTCGCCATCTGCGCGCTCACTTCTCGTCGCCGGGGCGCTTGTAGACCACGCCGTCCTTCATCACGAAGTCGACGTTCATCACGACGTCGATGTCCTTCAGCGGATCGCCGGGCATGGCGACGATGTCCGCACGCTTGCCGGCCTCGATCACGCCCTGATCGTCCACGCCCAGCACTTCGGCGGCGTACAGCGTCGCCGACTGCAGCGCATAAGGCGCAGGAATCCCGGCTTCGACCATGTGGATGAACTCGCGCGCGTTGTCGCCGTGCGGACCCACACCCATGTCGGTGCCGAAACCGATCTTCACCCCGGCCCTGTAGGCCTTGCCTGCGGTCTCCTGGATCAGCGCGCCGATGCGCGCGGCTTTCGGGCGCACGACGTCGGGGAAATAACCGTCGATCTTCGCCTTCTCCGCGACGAAGCGGCCGGCGGAAATGGTCGGCACGTACCAGGTGCCTTTCTGTTTCATGAGCGCCATGATGTCGTCGTTCATGTAGGTGCCGTGCTCGATGCTGGTCACGCCGCCCAGCACCGCGCGCTTCATGCCCTCGGCGCCGTGCGCATGCGCCGCAACGCGATAGCCATAGTCCTTCGCGGTGTCGACCACCGAACGCACTTCCTCGACCGTGAACTGCGGCGCATCGCCGGAGCGCGCATAGCTGAGCACGCCGCCGGTGGCGGTGATCTTGATGACGTCGCTGCCTTCCTTGTAGCGCTGGCGAACCGCCTGGCGCGCATCCTCGACCGAATTGATCACGCCTTCGGTGGGGCCGGGTGGGCCGACCAGATGCGCGAGCGCCGAATTCATGCCGTTGGTCGGGTCGGCATGGCCGCCGGTGGTGGCGATCGATTTGCCTGCGGCCCAGATCCGCGGCCCTTCGATCAGGCCCTGATTGATCGCATCGCGCAGATGCGGCGCGACTTCGCCGCCCAGATCGCGCACGCTGGTGAATCCGGCCATCAGCGTCTTGCGGCTGTAACTTACGCCGCGCAGCGCGAACGCGGTGTCGTCGAGACGAAAGCCTTCCTCATAGCTGCGCGGGCTCGACTGGCTGCCCAGGTGTACGTGCAGGTCGGTCCAGCCGGGCGTGCAGGTGTGTCCGGCGAGATCGATCGTGCGGACGCCCGCGATCTCGCTGCGGCCCGCGCGCACTTCGGCGACGTTGCCGTCGCGTACCACGATGGTATGCGCGCCGAGCATCTGCCCCTTGCGGCTGTCGAAGACGCGTTCGCACTGCAGCGCGATATCCGCCGCGGCGGCATGCAGCGGTGCCAGGAAGCACAGGGCAACGGCGACAGCGAGCGTGGAACGGGTCATGGCGGGAGTCCTCGGAGGCGTCCCGCGATCATAGCGCGCCGGGGCAACGCGGTGGCCCCGGCACCGGGTCCTGCCGGTGGATCAGATCTTGATCACCATCGGTTCCACCTTCACCGCCGGCAGCAGGCGCTGGGTGAAATACTTGTCCTGGAAATACTTGATCTTGTCGCACAGCACCGGGTGCGGAATGCCTTCGTAGAAGAAGATTTCCTTGTCGAAACCGATCGCCTTCAATTCCTGCGGCAGCATCAGCGCGCGGCGCTCCTCGGACTCGCTTCGGCTGAATTCGCGACCGCGGGTGAAGCTGTCCTTCTTGACCGTGGTGTAGCCGAGCATTTCGGAATAGTCGTTGGCGTCCTGCTGCTCGCGCGGCGCGTACACGATCTGCAGCGCGTGGTTGGTGATCATCGTGCGCGAGATGTCCTTGCCGTAGGTGGCGTCGAGCTGCGACATGCTCTGGATGATCGGCAACAGGCGGATGTTGTAGCCGGCCATGTACGACACCGCGGTGGAGATGATGTCGACCTTGCCGATCGAGGTGAATTCGTCCATCAGCAACAGGCACTGGTGCTTCAGTTCCTTGTTGTTCTGCGGCAGCTCCTTGGTATTGAGGTTGATGAGCTGGCTGAAGAACAGATTGATGATGAGCCGGCTCTCGGCCAGCTTGTTCGGCTGGATGCCGATATAGATGGTCATCTTCTTCTTGCGCACGTCGGTGAGCAGGAAGTCGTCGGCGCTGGTTACCGCATCGAGGATCGGGTTGATGAACGCGTTCAGCGGTTCCTTGAAGGTGCCGAGGATCGAGGCGAAGGTCTCGTCCGCCTGCGACAACATCCCCGAGAACGCAGTCTTGGCGTGGCCGCTCAGGAACGGGCGCTGTGCCAGATCCTTGAGGAACGGCTTGAGTTCGCTCTGGCCGTCGCCCGAGGACAGACGGTAGATCGCGCCCAGCGACGGCGGCTTGGAGAACGGGAAGCCGATCTTCTGGTCGTCGTCGTATTTCTCGAACAGATACAGCGCCAGGGCCATGAACGCGTTGCGGGCCTGGCTGACCCAGAACTTCTGATCCTCGGCGCCGTCCGGATACAGCATCGCGGCGATGCTCATCAGATCGGACACGCGGAACGCGGGGTCGTCGGAGACGTAGGTCAGCGGATTCCAGCGGTGGCTGCGGCGGTCTTCCGCGAACGGGTTGAACAGATAGATCTCATGGCCGACGCTGGCGCGCCAGCCGCTGGTCAGGTCGAAGTTTTCCTGCTTGATGTCCAGCACTACCAGCGATTCCTGGTAGTCGAGCAGGTTCGGAATGACGATACCCACGCCCTTGCCCGAGCGGGTCGGCGCGGCCAGGATCACGAACTGCTGGCCGCTCAGGCGCAGCAGCTTGCCGCCGAACTTGCCGACCACGATGCCGTTCTTCTCGGATTTGAACATGCCCTTTTCGGACAGATCGCCGCCGGTGGCGAAGCGGGCGTCGCCGTGCAGCGCCTTCGGCCTCGATTTGAGCATCAACAGCATCATGCCCAGCCAGCCTGCGATCGGAATCCCGAAGCCGATCGCGCCGCTGTTCTTGATCTTCTTGGCGTAGGGCAGGACCTGCGGCTGGTCGATGACCTGGAAGTAGTTCCACCACGTGTTCCAGTGGAGATCGACGCCACGCAACTTGAGTTGCATCAGCACGATATAGCCGGACAGGTAGAAGCCGGCGACGACGGCGGCGATCAGAAGCACGAGGATGAAAACGAATTTCGCTTTGGTATTGGAGTTCTGGCTGCTCACGGGGGGGCGTCCTGCAGTGATTCAGGTGTCCGGGGGACGGCGATCGTCCGGCGGGACGGAGTTAGGGCGACGCCGACGGGCGGAGTCCGCTTCGCGCTGCGCGCATGCGGTCGCAGGGCGCGGATGCCACAAAATGGCGGCTGCCCTATGGTTTCAATTGCAACCTTCTCTGACGATCCTGCCATCCATCTGTCCCCTGTCGACCGGATGCGATCTTACGTCATCCCCCTGCCATGCCTGCAAGCGCGGCTACATCGAACTTGATGAGCTCTCATCGATGTCTCGAATGTCTCTTGGTGGTTCGGTTTTGAGACGGAAGACATGTTTTTGCTATGATCAGCGCACATTCATTCGTTGACAGGTCTAACCAGCCTGTAGAGTATGGTCCGGGCACAAGGAGGACATGGGGATGCCCTGTTTTGGCAAATACAATCGCTGCGGCATGTACGCCGCGCCGGAAAGGAGGGTTCCGTCTTGCTACCGGGTATGGAATTGATGGGCTGCCAAGGGCTGGCTGTCCCTACTGAAGTCATGCACCACGTGGTGCGTGTAGAGTCTTCCTACAATCCGTACGCCATCGGCGTGGTCGGCGGCCGTCTGGTGCGCCAGCCCAAGAATCTCCCCGAAGCGCTCGCCACCGTGCGGATGCTGGAAAGCCGCGGCTTCAATTTTTCGATCGGTCTGGCCCAGGTGAATCGCTACAACCTGGACAAATACGGTCTCGACACCTACGAGAAAGCCTTCGAGCCGTGCGCGAACCTCTCCGCAGGGTCGAAAATCCTCGCCGAATGCTACCAGCGTGCCAGCGGCGACTGGGGCAAGTCTTTCAGCTGTTACTACTCGGGCAATTTCTCTACCGGCTTCCGTCACGGTTACGTGCAGAAGATCTACGCCTCCGTCCGCCAGGGGCGGGCTGCCGAAGACGCGCCGGGCACTCCCGCGATCGAAGTCGTTGGACGCACGGCCCGCAGGACGGTTCCTGTCTCGAAGCACCCGCTCTACAACGCTACCGCTTCCGCCGAGCGCGGCGCGGCGGCCGAATCACCCGCGGCTGTCGCGGCTGTCGCTCCTTCACGGAGCGAGCGCGTACGCTCGCGGATCGAGGCGACGTCGCGCACCGAGTCGATCTCGCGGATCGAGCCTGCTGCGATGCTGGCCGAGGTTCCGGCGCCTGCGCCGACTTCAGCACCCGCGTCAGTGGCTGCGCTTCCTGCCATGCCGCAGCCCACCATGGGACGTGCGGTCCCGGCCAGCGGTCCCGTCGGCGTCGCCCGGGTCGTCTCCGCGGAGGCAGCACCCGCTCCCGAGCCGGCCGATGCCAAACCCAAACGCAGCGGCCGGGCTTCGGACAAGGCGTTCGTCATCAGCGCCCCGGACCAGGACGATGCTTTCGTGTTCTAGCTTCCCCCCTATGCCCGGGGCCGTCATGGACCGTGTATATAGTTGCAACAAGCGTTCCACCCCACCAACCCAAGGAGAGTAACTGATGAAAATGTCCAACAAGGGCCACGTGTCCTCGCTGCTGATGGCACTGGTCTTCGTGGCCGTGCTTGCCGTTCCGAACATGCTTTTCGCCCAGACCTTTGAAGGCGCCGACGAGCGCATCTGCGGCTTCTTCGACGACATCCGCGGCCTGCTCAACATGGCTTCGGTCGCTATCGTCACCATTGCCGTGATCTTCTCGGGTTACCAGATCGCGTTCGCCCACAAGCGCATCTCCGACGTTGCCCCGATCCTGATCGGTGGCCTGCTCATCGGTGCCGCCAGCCAGATCGCCGGCATGCTCCTCCTGGGCGACGGCGCCACCGCTGAAGCCGATTGCACCGCGATGGTCATGAACACTCTGCCGGTCTTCAATGCATAAGAACGTGCTCTTCCGCGGCTGCACCCGCCCAGCGATGTTCATGGGGGTGCCCTATATCCCCTTCTTCGTTGGTGCGGGCGGGTCGCTCCTGCTTGCGGTCTATTTCGGTCTGCAGTATCTGCTGCTGATACCCCCCGTCATCTTCATCATGAGACAGATGGCGAGGCGGGACGAAATGATCTTCCGTCTGCTTGGATTGAATCTCCAGTTCAAGCTGCGGGCCCGCAATGTCAAAAACCATGCGGGGATGTGGGTGTTCTCCCCGAATGGATACCGCAACACGCAGCCCGGCGCGAAGCGCAAGTTCTCCGGCCCGTTCATCATCAGCGGCAAGATGACCGGTCCCGGCAAGGCGACTCGACGGGGTGCTTCCACTGCTTGATCCGTTGCTCCCGGTGTCCGACGTGTTCGGACACCGGGAGCAATGGCGTACCAATCCGAGTGCGGAGTCTCCGCGAAAGCGGATCCTCATCATTGGCTCCATGTATCGGTCGACGGTTCGCCGAAGACGATACCGAGTCATCATGGTCCGGCGTTTTCGACCGGCCTCGTTTTCACCGAACAGTTTCGACCCCGAAGGCGCATGTTCAATCCCGACACTTCCATCAGCGAGTTCGTTCCGTTCTCCTCGCACGTCTCACCCTCGGTCATCAAGACCCGCGAGGGGGACTATCTGATGTCCTGGCATCTCGAGGGCCTGCCTTTCGTTGGCCGCGAGGAATGGGAGATCGAACACCGCCACAACACCTTCAACCGGTTGCTGCAGACCCTGCGCGCGCCGGACTTCGTCAACGTCGCTTTCTGGGTACACGATATCCGTCGGCGCCGGCGCGTGAGCATCAAGAGCAATTTCCGGCAGCGCTTCAACCAGGAGATGTCCGACGCGTATTACGCGGCGCTCTCCTCGCAGAAGATCATGCAGAACGATCTGTATCTGACCATGATCTTCCGCCCGGTCGTGGGCGGCAAACGCCTCATGGAGAAGACCGCTGAGCATGCCAAGCTGAAGGCGGAAGAAGAGCAGGCGGTCGGCAAACTGCTGGAGCTCGCCGGAAACGTCGAAGCGGTCATCAAGGATTACTCGCCCTATCGTCTCGGCATGTACGAAGGCGCCAACGGCGTCGTCTTCTCCGAAACCCTCGAATTCCTCGGTTACGTCCTCAACCGCATCGAAGAACCGGTGCCGGTGCTGCATGCGCCGATCTACAACTACCTGCCGGTCAGTCGGCACATGTTCTCGACGAAAAGTGGTGATTTCGTCATCAATACGCCCAATGGTGCCAATCACTTCGGCGCGATCCTCAACGTCAAGGAATATGCCGACGGCACCTACCCGGGCATCCTCAACGGTCTGAAATACCTCGATTTCGAATACGTCATGACCCATTCCTTCAGCCCGATGGGTCGTCAGGATGGCCTCAAGGTACTGGAACGCACCAAGGGCATGATGATCTCCTCCGGCGACAAGGCCGTCAGCCAGATCGTCGAACTCGACTACGCGATGGACGAGATGACGTCCGGCAATTTCGTGCTTGGCGAGTACCACTTCATCATGGCGGTGTATGCCGACAGCCAGGACACGCTGGCGCAGCGCGTCGCGACCACGCGCGCGGAACTGTCCAACGCGGGTTTCGTTTCGTCGAAGGAGGATCTCGCCGTCGCGCCGTCCTTCTATTCGCAGATGCCGGCCAACTGGAAGTACCGTACCCGCATCGCGAATGTCAGCTCGCTGAATTTCCTGGGGTTGTCGCCGCTGCACAACTTCGCCTCCGGCAAGCGCGACAACAATCCATGGGGCGAGTGCGTCACCACGTTGCAGACGACCAACGGCCAGCCTTACTACTTCAACTTCCATGCGACCCACCCGGCCGAGAATTCGCTGGGCGAGAAGGCCATCGCCAACACCATGGTCATCGGTAAGTCGGGTACCGGTAAAACCGCGCTGATCAACTTCCTGCTCAGCCAGGTCCAGAAATACAATCCGTCGCCGACCATCTTCTTCTTCGACAAGGATCGCGGCGCTGAGATCTTCGTGCGCGCCTGCGGCGGCAATTACCTGGCGCTCGAGAACGGCCAGCCGACAGGCTTCAATCCGTTCCAGTGCGAACGCAACGAAGCCAATGTCCAGTTCCTTGCCGACCTCATCAAGGTTTTGATCGGCAAGAAGGCCTACACCTCGCGCGACGAGGAAGATATCTTCCGGGGTGTCGAGAACATGCTCGACACGCCGATGCATCTGCGCAGCATGACCAACTTCCAGAAGAGTCTGCCCAATATGGGCGACGACGGGCTGTTCGCGCGCATGCGCAAATGGACCAACTCTGGATCCATGGGTTGGGTGTTCGACAACCCGGTCGACACCATCGACCTGCAGAAAGCGAACATCATCGGCTTCGATTACACGGACATCATCGACAACCCCGAAGTCCGTGTGCCGGTCATCAACTATCTCCTGCACCGTCTGGAGGAATTGATCGATGGCCGCCCGCTCATCTACGTGATGGACGAATTCTGGAAGATCCTGGATGGCGAGGGCGGGCTCAAAGAGTTCGCCAAGAACAAGCAGAAGACCATCCGTAAACAGAACGGCCTGGGCATCTTCGCGACCCAGAGCCCGGAAGACGCCTTGAAGAGCTCGATCGCCGCGGCCCTGATCGAACAGACAGCGACAATGATCCTCCTGCCCAATCCCAATGCGAACCGTGATGACTACATCGAAGGCCTCAAGCTGACCGATGCCGAGTACCAGGTCGTCAAGAGCCTCGACGAGCGATCGCGCTGCTTCCTGGTCAAACAGGGCCATGCGTCAAGCGTCTGCCAGCTCAACCTGCGCGGCATGGACGATGCTCTGGCGGTCATCTCCGCTTCGACCGACAATATCGAGATCCTCCACCAGGTCCTGGCTGATCGGGCCACGGCCAAGGGCACCGTTTCTGATGCCCTGGTTCCGGAGGATTGGCTCGATGATTTCTATACGAACCGCAAGGGTTCAGGCAAGAAGGCCGGTTCGTCGGAAAGCGGCGGCCGCCGGGCGGCTGCGACTTGACTTTGTGACCAGAATCGCGCTTTAACACGTTGTATATGAAAGAACCGACTCACCCAGCTTCCATTCTGCCAACCATCAAGCCTAGACCACACCGGAGGTGCCCCATGAAGACCGACCGCAAGTCCCGCACATCGCGTAAAGCTCCGTTCCTGACCAGCTTGGCGCTGGCCTGTGCCTTCATGGCAGGCAATGCCGGTGCCGGTATTCCTGTGACCGATGTGGGCAACATGCCGAATCACATCATCACCCAGATCCAGTCGTACCTGAATCAGCTCAACACGTTGACGCAGAAGGGGCAGGATTACGCCCAGTATGCGAAAGAAGTTCAGCACATGACCCAGCAGCTGACGCAGCTCAGCCAAGCGTTCCAGATGTCTTCTCTCTCTTTCGGTCCGCAATTCCAAAAACGTAGTGAGCAGGAAGGTGTTAGTGAACGTTGTCAGGGGAGTGGCAGCGGTTCAATCGTAGGCGAATTGTTCACAACACTCGGTTTGGATCTCGGCGGTGATGTCGTAGCTCAGCAGCGGCGTCTCTGCACGATGATCGTCGTGCTGGAGAACAAGAAGTACAACGATTCTGTCGACTCGATGAACAAGCTGATGAACGAGACGCAGAGCGAAATCAATCGCCAGTCGTCGCAGATCAGCAGTTCGAACACCAACGGCAAGATGGATACGAACCTTACCAACAGCGCCAATGGTCTTCAGCAGATTCTCGTCAACCATCAGAAGACGCAGGATCGGATGCGGATGTACGACGACCTTATCGGCGTGCTCAAAGAATCGCAGAAAGCGCTGGCGACCCGGGCTTTGAAGGGGCAATCCTCGGCTCTGGGCACCATGATCAATACCGGTGTGCTTGCTGGTGCCCTCAGTTTGACTTCCGACGACTGATTCGGCCAGAAAGCGCGCAGGGTGTGCTCGACCCCCCTGCGCGCCTGACGAGCGGCGAGCCTTTTAGAATCGCATTAGCAGGTGAAAATATGTTCAGGACGATGTCGGATATGATGATCGGAGAGGGTGGTGAATTGTTGGGCGCGCTCATGCGTCCGATGGTGCAGTCGATCGGCGACTTGGCGTATTTCGTCCTGATTTATGATTACCTGAACAACAGGATCCAGAACTTCGGACTCAATATGATGGGGTCCGCGATGGCGACTGCCGGCGGCATCGCACTGGTGCTCATGACCATCTGGATATTCTTCCAGGGCCTGCGCTTCGTAACGGGCCAGAGTCGCGAATCCTTCATGGCCTTCGTAATTACCACATTGCGCGCGATGCTCATCGTCGTTGCCGCCACGACCTTCGCGGCCGGTGCCAATAATATCTATACGTTCATCAACGACGATATGAAAGGCGCAATCACCACTTTGGTGACAGGCGAAGATGAGGATCCGGCGGATCTCATCGACAAGAATCTTGCTTACATGCAATTGGGTCTGTCCAGCATTGATGCCCTGCAGATTGTGGATGATCAGAATCTGTTCCAGGAAAAGAACCGTGCGATGTGGATGATCGGTGTGGGTACAGCAGGCCCCGCGATGGTGGGTGGGGCGATGCTGTTGATGTACAACGTCGCATTGGCGCTGTTCGTTGGCTTGGGACCGATCTTCATTTTGTGCCTGTTGTTCGATGCGACCAAATCGTTGTTCCAGCGCTGGCTGCTATACGGGATCGGTACGATGTTTTCGCTTGCGGTGCTTGCGGCCATGATCGCCATCGCGACGGACCTTGTGTTGTCCGTGGCTGGAGCGTTCTGGACCTCTGCGCTGTTGGGGAGTCTGCTCGGGAGCAACTTCACCACTGGCATGACGTCGATGGCGATGCAGCAGGGCGGCATCGGCTTGCTGCTGACGGTTCTCTTGATCAGCACACCGCCGATGGTTGCCAACTTCTTCCAGGGCACCTTGGGCAACTTCTCGCCCTATGCGCAGGTCAGCGGTTCGCATGCTGCAGGTGGTGGTATGGGTGGTGGCGGTGGCGGTGGCGGACGCCGTGGCGGTGGTGGCGGTGGTTATCAGTCAGGTACGAACTATGAGAGACAAGCCGCTGACCAAACGGGTGGTGGAGAGACAAGGCCTAATTTTGCTGGGCGAGTAACCAACCCGCAGTCAGAAACTCCGCCGCAGTCGGCCGGGCGGTACGGGGCTGCTTCACGATCTGACGGGTAATTTGGTGCGTTCACATCACATTCGGTCGTCTTCGCGGAACATTCGATTAGTTAACTATTTCCGGATGGCAACGTCATGAAAGGACTGAATGTCATGAAACATTTACTCCCTTGTATTTCCTTCTTTGTTCTGTTGTTGGTTCACGCTGACGTCCGTGCTGAAGGGAATTGTCCGGACGGCTATTTTCCGATCGGTGGAGGTAGCGCTGGTTGGGAAGGCTGTGCGCCAATGGGACCTGCAGCCGGGGCCGGAGATACAGGAGAATCGGAGCCCCAGTGGGAAACGCGCTGGGGCGCTATCGCGACTGCGAACGGCGCGCTTGGAGTCTCGAGTGGAAAAAAATCGCGTAGCAGTGCAGAGCAACAAGCGATGGCCGATTGCCAAGCCCAGTCCAAGGGTAAAGCCTGCAAGATTGATCTCGCTTATCACAATCAATGCGCTGCGGTTGCTTGGGGTGATGCAGGGAGTCTTTGGGCCCGGTCTCCTGATGCGGAAGATGCAGAAGCGACTGCACTGCGTACCTGCCAACAGAAAACTACCAACTGCGATATCTATTATTCTGGATGCAGTTACGCCGAACGTGCGCAGTGATGTGTTCGCTCAATAAACTATTTCTTAATCTGCCCCTGATTCTGATGCTTTTGTTTGTTCATACAGGCGTTCGTGCTGAAGGGCGCTGTCCGGATGGATTTTTTCCGATCGGCGGGGGTAATGCCGGTTGGGAAGGTTGTGCGCCGATGGGGCCAGAAGCAGGAGCAGGCAACGCGGGAGCACCGGAGCCCCAGTGGGAAACACGCTGGGGTGCGGTTGCTACTACCGATGGAGCTATGGGTGTTTCAACAGGCAAGAACTCCCAAGAAAGCGCAGAACAGCAGGCGATGTCGCAATGCCAAGCCCACTCTGGTGGTAAAGCATGCAAGGTCCGTGTTGCTTATTACAATCAGTGTGCTGCAGTCGCGTGGGGTGATGGAGGAAGCCTATGGGCACGCTCACCAGACCTTAAAGACGCGGAAGCTACAGCACTGAACAACTGTAAAAAAAGTACGACCAATTGCGCTCTCTACTATTCTGCGTGCAGTTACGCCGAACGTGCGCAGTGATGTCTTCGTTCAATCGATTGATTCTTAGTTTCCCCCTGATACTGCTGCTTCTGTTTGTTCATACAGACCTTCGGGCTGAAGGGCGTTGCCCAGACGGCTATTTCCCAATCGGTGGGGGGAATGCCGGTTGGGAAGGTTGTGCGCCGATGGGGCCAGAAGCTGGAGCAGGCAACGCGGGAGCACCGGAGCCTCAGTGGGAAACACGCTGGGGTGTAGTAGTGACTGCTGATGGTGCTATGGGAGTTTCAGCCGGTAAAGAATCCCGAGAAAGCGCGGAGCAGCAAGCGATCTCTCAGTGTCAAGCGCACTCCCGCGGCAAAGTTTGTAAAGTACTTGTCGCTTACTACAATCAGTGCGCTGCAGTAGCTTGGGGTGATAAAGGAAGTTTCTGGGCGCGGTCGCCCGACCTTAAAGATGCTGAAGCAACCACATTGAGCAATTGCGAAAAGAGCACGACCAATTGCGATATTTATTATTCCGCATGCAGTTACGCCGAACGTGCGCAGTAATGCATTTGTTCAATAAATCACTTCTTTATCTGCCTCTGATACTGCTCCTTCTGTTTGTTCATACGGACCTTCATGCAGAAGGGCGTTGCCCAGACGGCTATTTTCCGATCGGTGGAGGTAGCGCTGGTTGGGAAGGCTGTGCGCCAATGGGACCTGCAGCCGGGGCCGGAGATACAGGAGAATCGGAGCCCCACTGGGAAACGCGCTGGGGCGCTATTGCGACTGCGAACAGCGCGCTTGGAGTATCGAGTGGAAAACAATCGCGTAACAGTGCGGAGCAACAAGCGATGGCCGATTGCCAAGCCCAGTCCAAGGGCAAGCCCTGCAAGATTGATCTCGCTTATCACAATCAATGCGCAGCGGTTGCCTGGGGTGATGCAGGGAGTCTTTGGGCCCGGTCTCCTGGCGCGGCAGATGCTGAAGCGACTGCGCTGCGTATTTGTCAACAGAAGACGACCAACTGCGACATCTATTATTCTGGATGCAGTTACGCCGAACGTTTGCAGTGATGTGTTCGCTCAATAAATCATTTCTTAATCTGCCCCTGATTCTGCTGCTTCTGTTTGTTCATACAGACGTTCGTGCTGAAGGGCGCTGTCCAGATGGATATTTTCCGATCGGCGGAGGTAATGCTGGTTGGGAAGGCTGTGCGCCGATGGGGCCAGAAAGCGGGGTAGGTGATGCAGGAGACTCTCAGCCCCAGTTGAAAACACGCTGGGGTGCGATCGCGACAGGTCCCGGCATAATTGGAGCTTCAACCGGAATGGATTCGCAAAACAGTGCAGAAAAGCATGCCATGTCTGACTGTCAGGCCCAGTCAGGCGGCAAGCCGTGCAAAATTAGTGTCGCTTACTACAATCAATGCGCCGCACTCGCTTGGGGTGTTGAAGGCAGCATATGGGCCCGTTCTCCCGATCTGAAGGATGCGGAAGAGACGGCGCTTAGTAGTTGCAAGGATAGGACGACCAATTGCGATATTTATTATTCCGCATGCAGTTACGCCGAACGTGCGCAGTGATGTATTCGTTCAATAGATCACTTCTTTATCTGCCTCTGATACTGCTCTTTCTGTTTGCTCATACAGACCTTCATGCAGAAGGGCGTTGCCCAGATGGCTATTTCCCTATCGGCGGAGGTACTGCTGGCTGGGAAGGCTGCGCGCCCATGGGGCCGGAAGCAGGGGCAGGCGAGGCAGTTCCAGAGCCGAAGTGGGCAACACGTTGGGGCGCGGTTGCAACTACTGATGGAGCTATGGGAGTTTCAGAGGATAGGGACACCCAGGAAAGTGCGGAGCACGAGGCGATGTCGCAATGCCAAGCCCATTCCGACGGTAAAGCTTGTCAGATCCGCATCGCTTACTACAATCAGTGCGTTGCAGTTGCTTGGGGTGACGGAGGGAGTCGTATGACGCGCTCCCCTGATCTGAAAGATGCTGAGGCTACGGCACTCAACAACTGTGAAAAAAGTACGACCAATTGCGATCTCTACTATTCCGCATGCAGTTACGCTGAACGCGCTCAGTGATCCGTCACTGTGCAAATTACTCTACTCCTTTTTCCCTTTGCTAATGCCGACGTTCCCCGGCTTTTGTGTAGCAGTCTGATCTAGAGCCCAGTTCCTCAACGAGAGGAGATTGGATGTGAGTCAGTTACAGTAATCTGAATGGTCCCGCTACTGAAAGCGCGGGGGTGTCGATGCACGAAATATTTTCGCCACAATTTGCAGTCCATGCCAGGATTATGTGGGCATTACCGGATGACTAAGCATGTCCGATGCTTGGCTTTAGCGTACGAAAATCGTATGCGCCGCAGAAGTCGGTATCAATGTGCAAAGAGTGCACTGAGTGCGCCGATTTTTCTTCGCGTATTCAGCCGTTCAATCGGGTTCGTGTTGTGCATCTGGATCTCGTGAATTTGTCGATCCGGATCGACAAATGGCTGAGCCGATCTCATGAATACATGATTGCCATGCTTCTCATGACCTGGTGCCGGAAGTGGGACTCGAACCCACACGCTTTTAAGGGCGGCGGATTTTGAGTCCGCTGCGTCTACCGATTCCGCCATTCCGGCGCGGGGGCACAGTATAGCCCAAGGTCCGGTGCGACCGGCATACGTTCGGTGCTCAGGCGGCGTGGTCGAGCTGCAACTGCTTGCTGCTGTGCATATGCCAGCCATCGCCCATATTGTTGAAGATGCCGCAGCAGGTCATCGCGCGCTGGTAGATGTGCAGCGAAACCGCGGCGTCGGTGTCGCTGGCGTTGCGGATGGTGTGGTACTCATGCGGCGGGATCAGGCTGCCGGCGGAACCCGTGCCGGCGATGAGGCTGCCGACCTCGGTGAAGCGATAGCGCTCGCCGTTGCGCTCGGTCAGATCGTACTGGGTGATTTCCAGCTGGCCGTGCCAGACGCCTTCGACGCACCACAGACCATCATGATCGTGGATGGGCGTGCCTTGGCCGGGTCCCCATGTCATGGCGATGACGCCATAGCCATGCTGCGGGCTGATGTAGATCTCGCGGCGGGCGTAGTGGCCCTGGACCGGTTCCAGCACACAGGCGGGCAGTTCGACGCTGCGTTCGCGCATCATCCTGCAGAGATCGCTGCGCAGCGCCTGCACCACGGCGGTGTTATCGCCCAAGGAGACTGCGGCATCGATGGTGTCGATCAGATGGGATCGGCCGGGGAAGTCGTGCACGGACATGACGAAATCCTATAAAGGCATTCTGCCGGGTTATGTGCGAATTCTACCAGCCCAGCCGCCGATGAGCGGAGAGATCGCTGGATTCAGGCATCTGTTTTCAACAGGAACCATCGCTTCCGGAAGGAAGCGATGGTTTGGACGGCTGAGCGATGCTCAGCGATCGCCGCCCCTGAAACCGCCACCGCCGCCACGCGGACCGCGATTCCCGCCGGGCTTCGGACCGCCGGGACGCGGACCGTTCGGTCGTGGGCCGGTGGGACGGGCGCCCGCAGGACGTGGACCGCTGGGCTTGGCGCCAGCCGGGCGCGGACCACGGGGACGGTCATAGGCGTTGAAGCTGCCTGGGTTGGCATGATCCGAGGGGAAGCTCGGAGCGCTGCCCGGATGGCCGTAGGGTTTGCCGGCGCGTGCGGGCTTGGGGCCTTGGCCAGGACCGCGGGGACCGCGATCGTCGCCGAAGCCAGCGCCCGCAGGACGGTCGCCGTATGGACGTTTGGGACGTGCGCCGGGACCGCCCGGACCACCGGGCCCGCGATTGTCGCCAGCGAAGCCGGCACCGGCCGGACGATCGCCGTAGGGACGCTTCGGACGCGCGGCGCGGGGGCCGCCAGGGCCGCGATTCTCGCCGGCGTAACCGGCGCCCGCCGGACGGTCGCCATAGGGACGATTGCCTCCCGGCCCGTTACCGCCGCCGGGTTTCTTGGCATACGGCTTCTTCGGGGCGCTCGGATCGGCATTGCGATGGCCGGTCGGCCCGGTATCCACGCCTTCGGGCACGTACCAACTGCGGAACGCGGCGGGATTGCCTTCCGGTAGTGGCTTTGGGCCTTTCATCGTGCGCTGTTTGAACGGCTTGTTCTGCGATTGACGGGCGGCGGCTTCGCCGCTCACGGTCAGGTCGCCACGCTTCTTCTTGTTGCCGAAACGGCCGCGGTCTTCGCGGACGTTGTCGAAGCGGCGCAGCTCGCGGCCTTCGTCGGCGGTGTTGTGTCCGTTGACGTAGGCCTGACTGCTGCGGCCTTCGCGACCGATGTGCACGGTCGCCTTGGCCGCCTTGCGCTGACCGATCACCGGCTGCAGCGTCAGCGCCGGCGGCGGGCCTTCGTCGAGATTGAGTTTCTTGCGCAGGCTGTCGACCTGTGCGGCCGGCAGTTCCTGGCTCTGGCTGCGCAGCAGCTGCTGCGGCAGCGACACGTCGCCATATCTGACCCGCTTCAAGCGGCTGACCTGGCAACCCTGCGATTCCCACAGCCGGCGGACTTCGCGGTTGCGGCCTTCGCTGAGCGACACCTGGAACCATTCGTTGGAATCGGTGCCGCCGATGCGCTCGATCTTGTCGAACTTCGCCGGACCGTCCTCCAGCGCGACGCCGCGGCGCAGCCGGTCGACCAGTTTGTCGGACACGGTGTCTTCGCCTTCGGGCGCGCGCACGCGGCAGACGTATTCGCGTTCGATCTCGAACGACGGATGCATCATCGCGTTGGCAAGTTCGCCGTCGGTGGTGAGCAGCAGCAGGCCGGTGGTATTGATGTCGAGGCGGCCGATCGCGATCCAACGCGCGCCCTTGAGCACCGGCAGCGCTTCGAAGATGGTCGGGCGGCCTTCGGGGTCTTCGCGGGTGGTGACCTCGCCCTCGGGCTTGTTGTAGATCAGGACGCGCGCCGGTTCGGTGAGCGCGCTGGCGACGAAGGTCTTGCCGTCGATCTCGATGCGGTCGCCGCCCTTGACGCTCATGCCGGTCTGGGCGACTTCGCCGTTGACCTTGACCATGCCTTCGGCGATGCGCTGCTCCAGCGCGCGGCGCGAGCCCAACCCGGCCTGGGCCAGGACCTTGTGCAGGCGTTCTTCGAGGCGCGGGCCTTCGGCGGGGGCATCCTTCTCGCGTTTGAGCGAAAGGGTAGTGGGGCGTTTTTCTTTCATGTCAGGCTCCGGTGCTGTCGTCGTCGTCGACGAGGGCGGTGTGGGTGTCGTCGGACGCCGGAATGGCGTCCTCGCTGTGGTGTTCGGCACTGTTGTCGTCAG
Organism: Chitinophaga pinensis; assembly: GCA_943371935.1. Lineage (GTDB taxonomy): Bacteria > Pseudomonadota > Gammaproteobacteria > Xanthomonadales > Xanthomonadaceae > Lysobacter_I. The sequence goes on from CALRWS020000010.1 coordinate 53,431, forward strand.
TACCTGTTTTGTCGTTTTCGATTGCGTTTTCGTCGGCGATAACGGCATCGGCGCCGCCATCGGTGTCGTCTTGATCGTTGTTCTGCTGTGCGTCGTCGACCGGATCGGAACTGGCGGCATCGCTATCGCCGCGAGCATCCTCCGGCTCTGCGTCGTCCGGCTCCGCATCGTCGTGCACGCCGGCGACGATGGCCTCGGGCTTCGGCGCATCCGGATCGGTGAACGACAACTGCGGGTCGAGTTCGCCGAAATCCTTGAGCGCCGACAGCGGCGGCAACTGGTCGAGGCTCTTCAGGCCGAAGTAATCGAGGAAGCCCTTGGTGGTGCCCAACAGTTCCGGACGGCCCGGCACGTCGCGATGGCCGATGACCCGGATCCATTCGCGCTCTTCCAGCGCCTTGATGATGTTGCTGCTGACCGCCACGCCGCGGACCTGTTCGATCTCGCCGCGGGTGATCGGCTGGCGGTAGGCGATGATCGCCAGCGTTTCCAGCGTCGCGCGGGTGTATTTGGTCTGGCGTTCGGTCCACAGCCGCGCGACCCAGGCGTGGACGTCGGCCTGCACCTGGAAGCGATAGCCGGAGGCGGTTTCGGCCAGTTCGATGCCGCGGCTTTCGCAGGCGGCGCGCAGATCGGTCAGCGCCTGTTCGATGCTGCCTTCCGGCGCGGCTTCGTCGATGGTGAACAGCCCGCGCATCTGCACGATGGTCAGCGGCTGGTTGGCCGCAAGCAGGGCGGCTTCGACGATGCGGGTGATGAAGTGTTGATCCATGGGGTCGGGTTCTGGGGTGGCCTGATGTCCGGCCGGTTTCGTCATCGATCCCGCTGACGCGGGCCGGACGGGCAGTATTGGGAGCGGGCGCGGGTCATGCCTGCGCGTCGTCGTTGGCGGAGGCTGGCGGGGGCGTTGACTCGACGATGTCGTCGTCGAACTCGCTGCTGAGGTCCGGCACAACGGTCTCGCCGTCTTCGCCGGTCGCCAGCGACTTCACGTAGATCGGTGCCAGCGGCCCTTCCTGGACGATGTCGAGCAGTTGTTCCTTCGCCAGTTCGAGGATCGACAGGAACGTCACCACCACGCCGAGCTTGCCTTCGCGGGCATCGAACAGCGATTCGAAGCGGTGGAAGCTGCCGTCGCCGAGCCGGGTCAGCACATCGGTCATGCGCTGGCGCACGCTCAGGGCGTCGCGCTTGATCGCGTGGCCGGTGAACAGCTCGGCGCGCTTGAGCACGTCGTGCAGCGCCAGCAGCATTTCCTTCAGCTGCACCGCAGGCGGCAGTTTGACGCTGGCGCGGTCGGGCAGGAAGGCGGCGGCCGGCGAGGTGTCGCGTTCCATCCGCTGCAGCGCGTCGATGTCTTCGGCCGCCTGCTTGAAGCGTTCGTAATCCTGCAGCCGGCGGACCAGATCGGCGCGGGGGTCGTCCTCGGCGTTCTCGTCGCTGGGCGGGCGGGGCAGCAGCATCCGCGACTTGATCTCGGCCAGGATCGCGGCCATCACCAGGTATTCGGCGGCCAGCTCGAAGCGCATCTCGTGCATGACCCCGATGTAGCTCACGTACTGTTTGGTGATTTCCGCGACCGGGATGTCGAGGATGTCGAGGTTCTGGCGGCGGATCAGATAGAGCAACAGGTCGAGCGGGCCCTCGAAGGCTTCGAGGATGACTTCCAGCGCGTCCGGCGGGATGTAGAGGTCCTGCGGGATCTGCATCACCGGCTGACCCAGCACCGTCGCCAGCCGCATCTCATGCTGTTGCGGGGCATGCTGTTGCGAGGCCTGCGGCTGCTGGGCAGCCTGCGAGCCCGGCGTGTCGCCCGCCTCGGCATGGGCAGGCGCGTCGGACGCGGTTTCAGTGGTCATTCGACAGCGGGGTCACGACGGCAGGAGTCATTGCGGATTCGGTGTTCGACAGCGATGGCGGGTGGCGGCTGGGACGCCGGGCAGACGGCGATCGCGGGCATGATCGCGTGCTGCGGCGATCACGGTGTGCGTGGCGCGGCCGGCCTCTGCGGGCCGATCCGGCGACACGTCGCCGCTGTCGTCCCGGGAGCGGCGGACCGCGGGCCGGGCGTAACGGCGACAGATTGAACGTCGGAACGCGCATGCCACGGATGGGCGGGCGCGGACCATGCAGGACGAGTCATGCAGGACAGAACAGATCAGGATGAAACAAGTGGCTACGACTGCACCATCCAGCGTCATCCCGTACCGGAGGCCGGGGCGTGAGCGGAAGCGTCTTGGGCCAGGGCCGGGTAGGGGCGGCGGATCGAATGCGGATGCGGGCTTGGCAGCGCCTGCGCGGATTCGATGGGTCGTCGCAGCCAGCCTCGAAACGATGCGGGCCAAGAGTACGGGCTGGGCGCGCCGCTGTCCAGCCGTCGCGCTGCTGAGGCCCCGGCGGAGCGGGGCACAGGCGGCATCCATCCACTATCCTGTGCATCGGGATCCGCACGAAGAGACAATTAATATGTGGTACGCCATCGAGGGTTACGACGCCCCGCAGTCGCTGGATCGAAGGATGGAGGCGCGGCCCGCGCATCTGACCCGTCTGCTCGCCCTGAAGGACGCGGGCCGCCTGCTGCTGGCGGGCCCGTGTCCGGCGATCGACGCCGAAGATCCGGGCCCGGCCGGGTTCAGCGGCAGCATCGTGATCGCCGAGTTCGAATCGCTCGACGCCGCCCGCGCCTGGGCCGACGCCGATCCCTATGTCGATGCCGGCGTCTACGCCCGGGTCGAGGTGCGTCCGTTCCGGCAGGTGTTGCCATGACCGCGGCCGGCCCGCTGCCACGCGAAGCGCGGGTCGAAGCGATCCGCGGCCTGCTGGAGTCGGCATTCGCGCCGAGTGTGTTGGAGGTGATCGACGACAGCCATCGCCACGCCGGCCATGAGGGTGCGAAGGGCGGTCGCGGACATTTTACCGTGCGCCTGGTCAGTCCGGCCTTCGCCGGCATGGCGCCGCTGGCGCGTCACCGCGCGGTATACGCGGCGTTGGGCGATCTGATGCAGACCGATATCCATGCGCTTTCGATCCAGGCGAGCGATTGAGATCCGGGCCGTCGCGATTGCTGCGTTGCAGCATGATCCGGGACGGTTCACCGGTTCTGCGAATTGCGAAAATAGCCATGCGAATCATGGGGTTGGATCTTCATCGAATGACTTGATCACACTCATCGCAAAATCTTTACATCGTTCGCTGAAAACGGTTACATTGCCGCTGCGCGACCTGTTCCTTCCATGAATGCGGGGCGAATGCATTGAGCGTGACGATCAAAGATGTGGCGCGTGCGGCGAAGGTGTCGGTAGCCACGGTCTCGCGCGCCATCAACGGGCACGACAACGTGGCGGAAGCCGTGCGCCGCCGGGTACTGGCGGTCGCGCACGAGCTGCGCTACAGCCCGCATCACGCCGCGCGTAGTCTAAGCAGCCGCCGCACCCACACCATCGGCGTGGTGTTGCCGGATCTGCACGGCGAATTCTTCTCCGAACTGGTCCGCGGCATCGACCTCGTCGCCCGCGACTGCGGCCTGCACCTGCTGGTGTCGAGCTATCACGGCCATCCCGAGGAACAGGCGTCCGCCCTGCGCGCGATGCGCGGCCGGGTCGACGGCCTGCTGGTGATGTCGCCGCACGTGGGCAATATCGATTTCCTCAGCGAGAACCTCGCGGCGCTGCCGGCGGTGCTGATCAATTCGCAGCCGACCGAATCCGAGCACGTCGCGTTCGGCATCGACAACTACGGCGGGGCGCGGACGATGGTGGCGCATCTGCTCGCCGCCGGTCATCGCCGGATCGCGTTCATCGCCGGTCCGCCCAACAACTTCGACGCCTTCGAGCGCCTGCGCGGCTATCGCGACGCGATCCTGGAAGCCGATCCGACCGCCGAACCGTGGGTACTCCCCGGCGACTTCAGCGAATCTTCCGGACATCAGGCCGGACAGATGCTGCTGGAGGCCGCCGCGCGACCGGACGCGGTGTTCGCCGCGAACGACATGATGGCGCTGGGCTGTCTGTTCGCCTTGACCCAGGGGGGATTGCGGGTTCCGGACGATATCGCGCTGGCCGGATTCGACGATATTCCGATCGCGCGCTACGTCGCGCCTTCGCTCACCACCATGCGCGTGAACATGCCCGAGCTGGGCGCGCACGCGATGCGCCTGCTGCTTGCCCTGCAGAACGGAGAAGCGGTGAGCGATCGTCTCGCGCCGCTGGTGCCGGAGCTGATCGAGCGGGACTCGAGCCGTCGTGCCGGCGCCGATCGTGCTGCTATGCGAGCCGGCGACGACGGATGATCGGAAAGGTTTTTTTTGCGTTTGGATGTAATCGTTTACAGACAGAAAACCAGAGTGCTCGAAACCTAGAGATACCAACACCCTCGGGAGGGGTGAAACCATGAATCAACAACGTCGTCCGCATCAGCGCCGGTTCGAGCGCACATTGCTGAGTTGCGCACTGGCGAGCTGCCTGATCTGGGCAACGCCCGCAGTGTTCGCGCAGTCCACCGGCGCCACGGTCCGCGGCCAGGCCGCGGCCGATGCCAGAGTCACCGCCACCAACGTCGCCACCGGCTTCAGCCGCAGCGTCGAAGCCGGCGACAGCGGCGGTTACGCGCTGCCCGGCCTGCCGCCCGGCACCTATCGCATCAGTATCGAAGCCGGCGGCGAGACCACGACCCGCAACATCACGCTGCGCGTGGGCGAAACCGTGACCCTCGATCCGGAGCGGGTGGCGCAGTCCGCGGGCGACGAACTCGATACGGTTGTGGTGGTCGGCCAGCAACTCGTCGAAACCAAGACTTCGGAGATCGCGACCTACCTCAGCAACCGCCAGATCGAAGCGTTGCCGCAAAACTCGCGCAACTTCCTCGCGTTCGCGGACATCGTGCCGGGCGTAGTGTTCAACGTCGGCAATGAAGGCTCCAGCAATCTGCGCAGCGGCGCGCAGCTGTCGAACGGCATCAACGTCTTCATCGACGGCGTCGGCCAGAAGGACTACATCCTCAAGGGCGGTATCACCGGCCAGGATTCCAGCCGCGGCAATCCGTTCCCGCAGAACAGCATCGCCGAATACAAGGTCATCACCTCGAACTACAAGGCCGAGTACGACCAACTGAGCAGCGCCGCGGTCACCGCGGTCACCCAGTCGGGCACCAATGAATTCAAGGGCAGTTTCTTCTGGGACAGCTCGGACGGCGAATGGATTTCGAGAACGATCCGCGAGGACAAGGGCCTGGACCGCAAGGCCGACACCAAGGATCTGCAGTACGGCGTTGCGTTCGGCGGGCCGATCCTCCAGGACCGCATGCATTTCTTCGTGTCCTACGAAGCGAAAGATCGCGACGACGCGCGTCGCGTGGATCCGGGCAGGAATCTCGAGATCGAGGATCTACCGCTGCAGTTCCAGGACGAAGCACGCAACACCACCAACTCTCCGTTCCGCGAAGATCTTTATTTCGGCAAGCTCAGCTGGACACCTGCGGACGACCATCTGCTCGAACTCAGCGTCAAGCGTCGCGAAGAAGATGAGCTGACCAGCATCGGCGGCCAGAATCTGCTGTCCAGCGGCACTCTCAAGACCGGCGAGGAAACGCGCGTTGACCTGCGCCATCAGTACAACGCGACGAACTGGTTGAACGACGCCCACATCACGTTCGAGGACAGCAGCTTCGCGCCGCGCGCCGCTTCCAACGAGAACGGCTATCTCTTGTTCATCCCACAGGCCGGTCAGGAAGCCAACAACAACCCCGGCATGGATCAGATCATCCGCACCGGCGGCGGAGGCGATTTCCAGGACAAGGGCCAGAAGGGGTATTCGCTGCAGAACGATTTCACGTTCTTCGGCTGGGAAGGCCACACGCTGAAGGCCGGCATCAAGTACAAGCAGATCGACATCAGCGCGTTCGAGCAGAGCCCGTCCTCGCCGCAATTTCGCTACGACGGCCTGCGCAGTCTCACGGTGCCGTATTTCGTGCAGTTTTCGGCCTCCGGCAACGGTTACCCCTCGACCGTGGACTCCAACAGCAAACAGTTCGGTATCTATTTGCAGGATGACTGGGAAGTCACCGACCGGCTCACGCTGAATCTGGGCCTGCGCTGGGATTACGAAAGCACGCCGAGCTATGAAGACCACGTGACGCCCGCCGGTCTGGTCAGCGCGTTGCGGGCCTGGCCAAACATCAACAACGCCAATGTCGATTACGACTACAACGACTACATCAGCACCGGCGGCAACCGCAAGGCGTTCAAGGACGCCTGGCAGCCGCGGCTCGGCTTCTCCTACGATCTCACTGGCGACGAGCGCCACGTGATTTTCGGCGGCGCCGGGCGGTCATACAACCGCAACCAGTTCGATTACCTGTCCTACGAGAAATACCGCCTCGCCTTCCAGCGCTACGAGCTGAACTTCAATACGCCGGGTCACACCTGTACGGTCGGCCCGACCTGCTTCAACTGGGATCCGAGCTATCTCGATCCGGCCAACCTCGCTGCGCTGGTGGCGGGCACGTCCAACGGCGCCGAAGTGTTCCTGATCAACAACGATCTGAAGACGCCGTATTCCGACCAGTTCAGCATCGGCATGCGCAATGCGTTCGCGATGTTCGGCCACGACTGGAACTCGTCGGTCACCCTGATGCACGTCCGCAGTCACGACGGCATCCTGTTCACGATGGGCAACCGCTATCCGAACGGCGAGTTCCGCAACAATCCGGCGCTCGACTGGGGCGGTCAGCCGTGGAACGAATCGCTGCCGGGCTGGGGGCGTTTCTTCCTCGGCGACAATGCGGTCGAAACCAGACTCAATTCGCTGCTGCTGTCGCTGGACAAACCCTACACCCGCGAATCGCAGTGGGGCGTGAGCTTCGCGTACACCTACAGCGACGCCGAGGAGAACCGCAGCAATTCCGATCAGTTCTCGTTCGACTATCCGAACCTGGACGGCGTCTCGTTCACCGATGCGCTCGGTGTTTCCAAACATCGTCTGGTCACGACCGGCATCGCCGATTTCTGGGGCATCACCGCATCGGCGAAATTGATATTGGCCAGCCCGAAGTCGGTCGAGGCGATCAACTGCTTCGCCACGACCGCGCCGGGGAACTGCTACTTCGATCCGTACCGTCCGGACGGCACCGTCGCCTACAAGCAGTTCGACGTGGCGCTGCAGAAAGAGTGGGATACCGGCACCGACGTCAAGCTGCGCGTGCGCGGCGATTTCATCAACGTGTTCAACTGGCGGAACTACAGCCCCGGCGAATATTCGAACTGGCGCGGTTTCGACGGCAATCCGGATGCGAACTTCGGCCGTCGCACCGGCGACGGCATCGAGCGTCCGACGCGTACCTTCAAGTTGACGCTCGGCCTCGTGTGGTGATGCAGTCGTAATCGTTCGTCGTCGGCCGTCCGGTCTGTCCTGGACGGCCGATGTTTTCCCCTGTGACAGGAGATCCGTTTGAGCCATCCGTCATTCCGCGTCGGCGCCATGTTCATGGCGTGCCTGGCGTTCGCATCAATCACCGCCTGTGCGCCGTCGGCGGAAAAGCCCGCAGTGGCCGCCACAGACACGCTGCCGGCTGCAGCCACTGCAACGCCGCTGCCGCCGCTGTTCGACGACATCGAACGCCGCACCTTCGATTTCTTCTGGGACACCACCAATGCCGACAACGGCCTCGCGCCCGACCGGCATCCGTCGCGGCCGTTCTCCAGCATCGCCGCGATCGGCTTCGCGCTGACCGCCTACCCCATCGGCGTCGAGCGCACGTGGATCACGCGCGCGCAGGCGACCGAACGCACGCTGACCACACTGAAGTTCCTCCGCGATGCGCCGGCCGGACCCGAGGCGACGGGAAAGGCCGGTCATCGCGGCTTCTACTATCACTTCCTCGACATGCGCAGCGGGCAGCGCTTCGCCGAGTGGGTCGAGCTGTCCAGCGTCGATACCGGGCTGATGATGATGGGCATTCTGTTCGCCCAGAGTTATTACGACCGCGACGATGCCGCAGAGCGCGAGATCCGCGAGATCGCCGACCAGTTGTACCGGCGCGTCGAATGGGACTGGATGCGGCCGCGCGCGCCGCTGATCTCGATGGGTTGGCATCCCGAGACGAAGAGTTTCATCGACCACGACTGGCGCGGTTACAACGAAGCGATGCTGGTCTACGTGCTGGCGCTGGGGTCGCCCACGCACCCGGTCGCGCCGGACGCTTGGCAGGCGTGGACGCGCAGCTACGATCGCAACTGGGGCGAATTCCAGGGGCAGACGCATCTGCGCTTCGCGCCGCAGTTCGGCCATCAGTACAGCCATGTGTGGATCGATTTCCGCGGCATCCAGGATGCGTACATGCGCGGCAAGAATCTCGATTATTTCGAGAACAGCCGGCGTGCGACGCTCGCGCAGCACGCTTATGCGCTCGCCAATCCCATGGACTGGAAGGGCTACGAGGGCAAGGTCTGGGGCTTGACCGCCAGCGACGGGCCGCAGGGCACGAAGCAGACATACCGTGGCGAGCAGCGCGAGTTCCGCGGCTACAGCGCGCGCGGCCCGGGGCCGATCGATGGTTTTGACGACGGCACCCTCGCGCCGACCGCCGCGCTGGCATCGCTGCCGTTCGCGCCGGAGCTGGTGGTGCCCGCCGCCGAAGCGATGCGCGCGCGCTACGGCGACGATCTCTACGGGCGCTACGGTTTTCTCGATTCGTTCAACCCGAGTTTCGAGTATGACATTCCGCTGGTGACCGGTAAGGTCGTGCCGGGGAAGGGCTGGTTCGCCAGCGATTATCTCGGCATCGACCAGGGTCCGATCCTCGCGATGATCGCCAATCACCGCGACGGTTTCGTCTGGGAGGTGATGAAGCGCAATCCGCACATCCGTCGTGGGCTGGAACGTGCGGGATTCGAAGGCGGATGGCTCGCCGCGCCATCGCCTCCACCATCGCCCGCAGCGACGCGGTAAGGTAGACCATGCGCCTGATCGCGGTCGTGTTGTGCGTGGTGATCGGACTGACGGCCTGCCGTCGGGCCGACGACCGCGTCGCGATCCGCTTCTGGGCGATGGGTCGCGAGGCCGAGGTGGTCGGCGAACTCATCCCGCAGTTCGAGCGCGAACATCCCGGCCTGCGCGTCGAACTGCAGCAGATCCCGTGGACGGCGGCGCACGAAAAACTGCTGACAGCCTATGCCGCCGATGCGCTGCCGGACATCTGCCAGCTCGGCAACACCTGGGTGCCGGAATTCGCGGAACTGAATGCATTGGAGCCGCTGCAGCCGTACGTCGACGCCTCCGGCGTCGTCGTGCAGAAGGATTATTTCGAGGGCATCTGGGACACCAATATCGTCGATGGCCATCTCTACGGCGTGCCTTGGTATGTCGACACGCGGCTGATGTTCTACCGCAAGGATCTGCTCGCCGCGGCCGGTTACGACCATCCGCCGAAGACCTGGGCGGAGTGGAGCGCGGCGATGACTGCGATCAAGCGTCAGCGCGGCAAGGACCATTACGCAATCCTGTTGCCGCTGAACGAGTTCGAGCAGTTGCTGTCGCTGGCGTTGCAGCAGGACGACCCGCTGCTGCGCGATGGCCGCAGCAATCTGGACAGCCCCGGGTTCCGGCGTGCGCTGGGTTTCTACGCGGGCATGTTCGAGCAGGAACTGGCGCCGCCGATGTCGGAGACGCAGATCTCCAACGTCTGGGACGAATTCTTCAACGGCATGTTCGTGTTCTATGTGTCCGGACCGTGGAATATCCGCGAATTCCGCAAGCGCGCGCCGGCGCATCTGAAGGACGCGTGGGGCACCGCGCCGCTGCCCGGCCCGGATGGTCTGGGCGCGGGCATCGCCGGCGGCACCAGTCTCGTGCTGTTTCGCGATTCCCCGCGCAAGGCGGCGGCGTGGAAGTTCGTCGAATTCCTGTCGCGGCCGGAGATCCAGCAGAAATTCCACGCCGAGATCGGCGACCTGCCGCCGCGGCGCAGCACCTGGGAACATCCGGAACTGCGCGCCGACCCGTATGCGGCCGCGTTCCGCGATCAGCTGGAACGCGTGAAGCCGACGCCGAAGGTGCTGGAGTGGGAGCGGGTGGTGCAGGAGATGCGCCTGACCAGCGAGCGCGTGGTGCGCGGCGGGCAATCGCAGGACGACGCGGTGCGCGCGCTCGACGCCAGCGTCGACGCGCTGCTGGAAAAACGACGCTGGGTCGAATCGCAGCGCGTGGCGCGAATGAAAGCGCAACGGGTGGAGGCCGCGCCATGAAGCGCTCGCTGGCCGCGTGGGTGTTCGTCGGACCGGCGCTGATCGTGCTCGGCGTCTTCTTCGGTCTGCCGGTGTTGGCCGCGTTGCTGCTCAGCCTGACCGATTTCGATCTGTATGCGCTGGCCGACTGGCGCAATCTGCGCTTCGTCGGTTTCGGCAACTACATCGAACTGCTGCAGACGCCGCTGTTCTGGAAATCGCTCAGCAATACCTTCTATTTCGTGATCGTCGGCGTGCCGCTGTCGATCGGCGTATCGCTGGGCGCCGCGCTGCTGCTCAACGCGCCGGTCGCGCGTTTCCGCGCGTTCTTCCGCACCGCGCTGTTCGCGCCGGTGGTGACGACCCTGGTCGCGGTCGCGGTGATCTGGCGTTATCTGTTCCACTCCAGTTACGGGCTGGTGAACTGGGCGCTGGGCCATGTCGGCATCGCGCCGATCGACTGGCTGGGCGACCCGCAGTGGGCGATGCCGACCATCATCCTGCTCGCGGTGTGGAAGAACTTCGGCTACAACATGGTGATCTTCCTCGCCGGGCTGCAGGCGATCCCGCAGGATCTGTACGAAGCGGCGCGGATCGACGGCGCGTCGCGTCGCCGCCAGTTCTGGCACATCACACTGCCGATGCTCGGTCCGGTGCTGATAGTAGTCGGCGTCATTACTGTCGCCGGTTATTTCCAGCTGTTCGCCGAGCCCTACGTGATGACCCGCGGCGATCCGCTGCAGAGCACGGTCAGCGTGCTGTATTTCATGTTCGAGGAAGGCTTCCGCTGGTGGAACCTCGGCCGCGCGTCCGCGGTGGCGTTCCTGCTGTTCCTGATCATTCTCGCGATCACCGCCGCGATGATGCGATTCGGGCGCAGGAAGGGCATCGTATGACTGCGGCCATTCATGGAGGCGTCGGCGAATCCCGCGGCCATGCGCTGCTGGTGCATGCCGGGCTGATCGCGCTGACCCTGCTGAGCCTCGCGCCGCTGTTGTGGATGTTGTCGGTGTCGTTCATGCCCGCGGGCGGCGCCAGCCGTTTCCCGCCGCCGCTGCTGCCGTCGTCGATCACCCTCGACAACTACCGCGCGCTGTTCGACCGCATCGGCATGGGCGGTTATTTCGCCAACAGCGCGCTGGTCGCTTCGGCGATCACCCTGTTGTCGCTGCTGATCAACACCATGGCCGGCTATGCCTTCGCCAAACTGCGCTTCGTCGGGCGCGAACGTATCTTCAAGCTGCTGCTAGCCGCGCTGGTGATCCCGTCGCAGGTGGCGATGCTGCCGTTGTTCCTGATGCTGAAGCAGATGGGCCTGGTGAACAGCTATGCGGGCGTAGTGGTGCCGGGCCTGGCATCGATCTTCGGCATCTTTCTGGTGCGCCAGTACGCGCGTTCGATACCCGACGAACTGATCGAGGCCGCGCGCATCGACGGTGCCGGCGAATGGCGGATCTTCTTCCGCATCGTGCTGCCGATGCTCAAGCCGGTGCTGGTGACGCTGGCGATCTTCACCTTCATGGGCAGTTGGAACGATTTCATGTGGCCGCTGATCGTGCTGACTGACCAGACGAATTACACGCTGCCCGTGGCGCTGGCCTCGCTGTCGCGCGAACACATCCAGGATGTCGAGATGATGATGGCCGGCGCGGTGCTGACGGTGCTGCCGGTGCTGCTGCTGTTCCTGATGCTGCAGCGTTATTACATCCAGGGCCTGCTGCTGGGCAGCGTCAAAGGCTGAAAGCCGAGAGGCTTGTCGGCTCCCCGCATATCCGGTTTTTCGAGGTGCTTCGAACATGATCGTGCTTCGCAGCTGCGTGATGGCGTGTCTGTCGATGTCGACGTCCGGCGTATACGCGAAAGACACCGCACGCACGCTCGACGCCTTCGACGACCCCGCGCAGTGGCGCGTCATCGCCTCGACTCAGGTGACCGGTACGATCCGCAGCGATGCTGGCGCACTCTGCCTGGACTACGACTTCAACGGCGTCTCCGGCTATGTCGGCATGCAGCGCGATATCACCATCGCGTATCCGGACAACTATCGCTTCGATTTCCGGCTGCGCGGCGAATCGCCGGCCAACGATCTGCAGTTCAAGCTGGTCGACGCCAGCGGCGACAACGTCTGGTGGGTCAATCGCCCGAAATACACATTCCCGCGCGAGTGGGCGCCGGTGCGCTACAAACGCCGGCACATCGGCAAGGCGTGGGGGCCGGGCGCTGACCCGGTGCTGCGCGACAGCGCGAAGCTGGAGTTCACGCTCAACAACAGCGTGGGCGGCAAAGGAACGGTCTGCTTCGATGATCTGCGCTTCACGACACTGCCGCCCGATGTCATGGAACCGCGGATCGCATCCGCGAGCGCTACCACGGCTGCGCGCGACGCCGGCAAGGCATTCGATGGCGATGCGGCTACGGTCTGGCATGTGGGCTCCGGCGCGCAGCGGCTGTCGCTCGATCTCGGCGCGCCGACCGAATTCGGCGGCCTGCGCATCGATTGGGCCGAGGGCGCGCACCCGGCCGCGTATGCCGTCCTGTCGTCCGACGACGGCCGCGATTGGCGCACGCTGCGCGACGTGGTCGGCAGCGACGGCGGACGCGACTGGATCGCGCTGCCGGAATCCGAGGCGCGTCATCTCGCGATCCGGATTCGCGATGCGGGAAAGAAGTCCGTGGCTCTCGCCGAAATCCGCGTCGAGCCGCTGTCGTTCGCGGCGATACCGAACGATTTCGTCTCGTCGGTGGCGAAGGACCAGCCGCGCGGCTGGTTCCCGCGTGGATTCAGCGGCGAGCAGGCGTACTGGACCATCCTCGGCATCGACGGCGGCACCGAGCAGGGCCTGATCGGCGAGGACGGCGCGGTGGAAGTCGCGAAGGGTGGTTTCAGCATCGAGCCGTTCGTGATCGTCGACGGACGATCGCTGAGCTGGGCCGATGTCGAAAGCGCGCAGTCGCTGCAGGAAGGCTATCTGCCGATCCCGAGCGTCGACTGGTCGCATCCCGAGGCGCAACTGCGCACGACTGCGTTCGTCGACAGCGATTCGTCGGGAAGCCGGTCGCCGCGTTCGCAGATCATCGCGCGTTATGCGCTGCGCAATCCCGGCGCGATCGCACGCGACTACACGCTGGCGCTCGCGGTGCAGCCGTTCCAGGTGAACCCGCCCAGCCAGTTCCTCAATACCACCGGCGGCGTCAGTCGCATCGCGTCGCTGGCCTTCGCCGACGATGGCGTCGTGAGCGTGGATGGACGTGCGCGCGTGTATCCGCAGCGTGTGCCCGACGCTGCGTTCGCGACGCCGTTCGATGCCGGCATGGCGGCAGCGCATCTTTCCGCGGGAGTACCGCCGTCGGCGACTGCGGTGGAGGATCCGACCGGTCTGGCCTCGGGCGCGCTGCTGTATCGCTGGCGGCTCGCGCCGGGTGAGTCGCGTGAGGTCGCGCTGGTGGTCCCGATGTCCGGCACGCCGTTCTGCGAAGGCAACACCTGCACGCCGGAACAGCGACAGACGATCGTCGCCGAACAATGGCGCGGCAAACTCGACGGCGTGCGCTTCGTCGTGCCTGACGAAGGCCGGCCGCTGGTCGACACGCTGCGCACCGCGCTGGCGCATCAGCTGATCTCGCGTATCGGCCCGCGCCTGCAGCCGGGCACGCGCTCGTACGCGCGCAGCTGGATCCGCGACGGGGCGATGATCTCCGAAGGCCTGCTGCGGATGGGCCGCGAGGATGCCGTGCGCGAATACATCGACTGGTACGCCCCGTACCAGTTCGAGAACGGCAAGGTGCCGTGCTGCGTCGACGATCGCGGCAGCGATCCGGTGCCGGAGAACGACAGTCATGGCGAGCTGATCTTCGCGATCGCCGATTACGCGCGGCATACCGGCGACGATGCTTTTCTGACCACCATGTGGCCGCATGTGGAGGGCGCGTTCGCGTACATGGAAACCCTGCGCGCCAGCGAGCGCACCGAAGACAATCGTGCATTGAATCCCGCCTTCTACGGCATGATGCCGGCATCGATCAGCCACGAGGGCTATTCGGCCAAGCCGATGCATTCGTACTGGGATAATTTCTGGGCATTGCGCGGCTACAAGGATGCGGTGTGGATCGCCGAACGTCTCGGCAAGCGCGACGACGCGGCGCGGATGGCGGCGGCGCGCGACGAGTTCCGCGCCGATCTCGACGCCTCGCTGCGCGCGGCCACCGCGCGCCACGGCATCGATTATCTGCCGGGCGCGGCGGAACTCGGCGACTTCGATCCGACTTCGACCACCATCGCGCTGGCGCCCGGCGGCGAACAGGCCCGCCTGCCGCAGGATCTGCTGCACAACACCTTCGAGCGCTATTGGCGCGAATTCGTACAGCGCCGCGACGGCAAGCGCGAATGGAAGGACTACACGCCCTACGAATGGCGCAACGTCGGCGCGTTCGTGCGCCTGGGCTGGCGCGAACGCGCGTGGGATGCGACGCGTTTCTTCTTCGACGACCGCGCGCCGCGCGGCTGGAACCAGTGGGGCGAAGTGGTCTCGCGCACGCCGCGCAAACCGTTCTTCCTCGGCGACCTGCCGCATGCCTGGGTCGCCTCGGACTTCATGCGTTCGGCGCTGGACATGTTCGCCTATTACCGCGAAGCCGACGACCGGCTGGTGCTCGCCGCAGGTATCCCGGCGCGCTGGCTGGACGGCGAGGGCATCGCGATCGACGGACTACGCACGCCGCAGGGGCTGTTCGGTTACGCGCTGCGTCGCGACAAAAAGCATCTGAAGCTCACGATTGCCGAGGGCAGCTTGCTTCCCGCTGCCGGTGCCGCCTTGCCGTGGCCGCTGGCGGATGCGCGGCCGGGACGCGTCACCGTTGACGGGCGTCCGGGAGAATGGCGAGGCGAGGCATTGTGGATTCCCGCGGGTACGCAGGCGGTTTTCGTCGAACTGCGCTGAGCCTTCGCGAGACAAAAAAAACCGACGACCCAGGAGGCTGTGTCGTCGGCGCACCTGCCCAAGGAGGGGGGAGGGGGTGCAGAGAAAATCGGTAAGGTCGGGACCGGTTGGACGGAAGCGGTAGTGCAGGATCAGTAGTGCAGGATCAGTAGGGCGAAGGCTCGTCGAGTTTGCGTCCGTGGCTGCCGATCACTTCCGAGTACCACAGCGCGCTGTCTTTCGGCGTTCGCTCCTGAGTGCCGTAGTTCACATGGACGATGCCGAAGCGCTTCGAGTAGCCGAGCGACCATTCCAGGTTGTCCAGCAGCGACCACACCATGTAGCCGCGGATGTCCACGCCGGCATCGATGGCATCGTGGATCGCGCGCAGATGCTTGTGCAGATAATTGATGCGCAGCGGGTCGCAGATGTGGCCGTTCTCGGCGACCGGCGGGTCGAAGAACGCGGCGCCGTTCTCGGTGATGTATACCGGCAGATCGCCGTAGGTGTTCTTGAACCACAGCAGCAGATCGGTGAGCCCCTGCGGGAACACTTCCCAGCCGGTTTCGGAATAGGTGCCCAGCGGCTGGCGCACCGCGCCGGCCTTCAGCGGATAGCTGTCGTTGGCCTGGGTGACGCTGCGGGTGTAGTAGTTGATGCCGACGAAATCCAGCGGCTGCACGATCAGCTTGAAGTCTTCGGGATCGAAGTCCGGCCAGGCGTCGCCGAAGATCTCCTTCAGCTCCGGCGGATAGCGGCCGAGCAGGGCGGGGTGCAGGTATTGCTCGTTCATGTAGGCGTGCGCGCGCTGCGTCGCCGCCTGATCCTCGGCGCTGTTGCTGGCCTGGTATTTCGGCTCGATGTTCACCACCAGGCCGATCTCGTGCTTGCCCTCGGCGCGATACGCCTGCACCGCGGCGCCGTGCGCGCGCATCAGGTTGTGCGAGGCGATCGGCGCTTCGTACTTGCTGCGGTGACCCGGCGCCAGCGCGCCGTGCAGATAGCCGCCGTCGGTGATCACCCAGGGTTCGTTGAGCGTCACCCACTTCTTCACCCGGCCGTCGAGCACGCGGTACAGCACCGTGCCGTATTCGGCGAACCAGTCGGCGCAGTCGCGGTTGAGCCAACCGCCCTTGTCGTCCAGCGCCGCGGGCATGTCCCAGTGATACAGCGTGAGCAGCGGTTCGATGCCGTTGGCCAGTAGTTCGTCGACCAGCCGCGAATAGAAATCGAGGCCCGCCTGGTTCACCCGGCCGATGCCCTCGGGCAGGATCCGCGACCACGACACGCTGAAACGGTAGGCCTGCAGGCCCAGGTCGCGCATCAGCTTCACGTCGTCCTTCCAGCGCCGGTAGTGGTCGCAGGCCACGTCGCCGGTATCGCCGTTGAAGGTCATGCCGGGGGTGTGCGCGAAGCGCGTCCAGATGCTGGGGCCGGCGCCATCGGCCAGCGGCGAGCCCTCGATCTGATGCGCGGCGGTAGCGGCGCCCCACAGAAAGCCGGGTGGGAACTCGTAGGACTTGGGATAGCTCTTGTCGTTGGCCTGCGGCACGGCGGGGTTCCTCGGCGGCGAGTTCGGTGGCATGATGCGGATGGGCATGTAAACGGTTACATCAAGACTATATCAAGCTTTCCGGTCTGTAACCTCCTCGCTTCCACGGCGCATCGGCGCCGTGTCGCAACCAGGGCAATCGGTCACGGACCGGGGACGGAAGATGGCGACAGTGGTGTTCGATCGGCTGCGCAAGGTGTACCCGGATGGGCATGTCGCCGTGCATGGCGCGAGCTTCGAAGTGGCCGACGGCGAGTTGCTTGTACTGGTCGGGCCGTCGGGCTGCGGCAAGTCCACGCTGCTGCGGATGATCGCCGGCCTTGAAGCGATCAGCGACGGCACGCTGGCCATCGACGGGCGCATCGTCAACGACATCGCGCCCAAGGATCGCGACATCGCGATGGTGTTCCAGAGTTACGCGTTGTATCCGCACATGACCGTGGCCGAGAACCTGGCGTTCGGCCTGAAGCTCCGCGGCTATCCCAAAGCCGAGATCGCCGCGCGGATCAAGGCCGCCGCCGACACCCTGGAACTCACGGCGCTGCTGGAACGCAGGCCGGCGGCGCTGTCCGGCGGCCAGCGTCAGCGGGTCGCGCTGGGCCGCGCGCTGGTGCGCCAGCCGAAAGTGTTTCTGCTCGATGAGCCGCTGTCGAATCTCGACGCCAAGCTGCGCACGTCGATGCGTACCGAAATCGCCCGCCTGCATCGCAGCCTCGCCGCGACCATGGTCTACGTCACCCACGACCAGATCGAAGCGATGACCCTCGGCCAGCGGATCGTGGTGATGAAGGACGGCGAGATCCAACAGATCGACACGCCGATGGCCCTGTATCGCCGCCCGGCCAATCTGTTCGTGGCGACGTTCCTGGGCAGCCCGGCGATGAACATCGTGCGCGGCCGGCTGGTCGCCGAGGGCGGCGCGCCCGGGCTGCATCTGGCGGATGGTCTGGTACTGCCGTTGCCGGGGCTGGAGATCGATCCCGCATGGCTGGGCCGCGATCTCGACGTGGGTCTGCGCCCGGAACACCTGCTGCGCTGTGCCGATGGTGAGATTCCGCATTTCGGCGCCCAGCTCGACGTGATCGAGCCGATCGGCAGCGAAGCCTTCGCCTACCTGCGCTACGGCCCGCACGCGCTGGTGGCGCGGTTCGCACCCGAAGACCTGCCGCAGCCGGGCGGGATCCTGCCGCTGCGCGTGGCCCCGGGGCACTGGCATGTCTTCGACCCCGCGACCGGGCTGAGGCTGACCGCCGCCGGTTGAGTTTCGTGGGCCGCTACGTTCTATATACTGCGGGGACAATGCGGCGATCAGGCCGGATTGTCGCCAGCGGAATCAATCGCTTGGCGCTCGACATTCAACCCATTTCTACCTGCGCCAGCGCCGGCTCCAAGCGGTCGGGCCGGCGGAGTACCCGATCAGCGCATGCGTCTTTCCACCATCAAGCTCTCCGGCTTCAAGTCCTTCGTCGATCCGACCACCCTGCACCTGCCCACGAACATGACCGGCGTGGTGGGGCCGAACGGATGCGGCAAGTCGAACATCATCGACGCCATCCGCTGGGTGATGGGCGAAAGCGCGGCCAGCCGCCTGCGCGGCGACTCGCTGACCGACGTGATCTTTTCCGGCAGCTCTGCCCGTAAACCCGTCTCGCAGGCCACGGTCGAGCTGGTCTTCGACAACTCGGACCACACCATCACCGGCGAATACGCCGCGTTCAACGAAATCTCGGTCAAGCGCCAGGTCAGCCGCGACGGCCAGAGCAACTACTATCTCAACGGCACCAAATGCCGGCGCCGCGACATCACCGACCTGTTCCTCGGCACCGGCCTGGGCCCGCGCAGCTACTCGATCATCGAGCAGGGCATGATTTCGCAGGTCATCGAGGCCAAGCCCGAAGAACTGCGCGTGTATCTGGAAGAAGCCGCCGGCATCTCCAAATACAAGGAACGCCGCAAGGAAACCGAGACCCGCATCCGCCATACCCGCGAGAATCTCGACCGCCTCAACGACCTGCGCGAAGAAGTCGGCAAACAGCTGCAGCATCTTGCGCGGCAGGCCCGACAGGCCGAGCAGTACCAGTCGATCCAGGCCGAGCGCCGGATCAAGGATGCCGAGTGGAAAGCGCTGGAGTTCCGGCTGCTCGACACCCAGTTGCAGGCGCTGCGCGAGGGCCTGTCGCAGGAAGAAACCCGGCTGCAGCAGACCATCGCGGAGCAGCGCGAAGCCGAACGCGAGATCGAAACCGGCCGCGAGCGCCGCGAAGCCGCCGCCGAGGCGCTGAACAAGGCCCAGGCCGCAGGTTACGAAGTCGGCGGCACGCTCGCCCGCATCGAACAGCAGATCGCGCATCAGCGCGAACTCGGCCAGCGCCTGCAGCGCGCCCGCGACGAAGCCCAGCAGGCGCTGTCGGAAATCGGCCAGCACATCGAAAGCGACCAGAGCCGGCTCGACGTGCTGCGCAGCGAGATCGCCGATGCCGAACCGCGGCTGGATGCGCTGAAGGACGCCGACGCCGACCGCCAGCAGGCGCTGCAGGACGCCGAATCCAGGCTCGCCGATTGGCAGCAGCGCTGGGACGCGCACAGCCGCGCGCAGAGCGAAGCCGCGCGCGCCGCGGATGTCGAACGCACCAAGGTCGATTATCTCGACCGCCAGTCGCTGGACGCCGAGCGCCGGCGCGAACAGCTTAACAACGAACGCAGCGCGCTGGACCTCAATACACTGGCGGACGCCTTCGCCGGCCTTGAGCTGCAGCACGAAGAACGCAAGGCCGCGCTCGACGGCCTCAGCGAAGATCTCGAAACCCGCAAACAGAATGTGGTCGGCCTGCAGGATCAGGTGCGCAACGCGCAGGCCGCGCTCGCCGACGTGCGCAAGCAGGCGCAGGCCGCGCGCGGCCGGCTGTCGTCGCTGGAAACGCTGCAGCATGCGGCGCTGGGCCAGGAACAGGGCGCCGCGGTCGCGTGGCTGAAACAGCGCGGTCTGGATTCCGCCGCGCGCGTCGGCGAAGTGCTGAAGGTCGAATCCGGCTGGGAAAACGCGGTCGAAGGCGCGCTCGGTCAATTGATCGAAGGCGTGCTGGTCGAAGCGCCGGAAGCGCTGGTCGATGCGCTGGGCGAACTCGGCGAAGGCCGCATCGCGCTGGTGTCGCCCGACAGCAGCGGTGATGCGTTCACGCCGACCTCGCTGGCCGCGAAAGTGCAGGGCCCGCTGGCGATCCGGCGGATGCTGTCGAAACTGCACGTCGCCGAAACCCTGGTCGATGCGCGGCAATTGTTGGCCGGGCTGGGCGACGGCGAATCGGTCATCACCCGCCAGGGCGAGCGCGTCGGCGCCGGCTGGGTGCGCGTGGTGCGCTCCGGCGCCGCCAAGCAGGGCGCGCTGCTGCGCGAACGCGAAATCCACGAACTGCGCGCCGGAATCGAAACCCTGCAGCAGCGCGAGGCCGAACTCGACCGCACCATCGCCAGTCTGCGCGACCAGATGCTCACCGCCGAGCAGCAGCGCGAGGATGCGCAGCGCGCGCTGTATCTCGCGCATCGCAATGTCTCCGAACTCGCCGGCCAGTTGCAGAGCCAGCACGGACGGCTGGAATCCGCGCGCAACCGCATCGAGAAGATCGATCTCGATGTCGGCCAGCTCATCGAAACCATCGACATCAGCGTCGAGCAGGCGCGCGAGGCGCGTTCGCGATTGGAAGACGCCGTGTCGCGGATGGGCGAACTCGAAGGCACCCGGCAGATGCTGGAAGCCGAACGTCGCGCGTTGGCCGAAGCACGCGACACCGCGCGCCACAGCGCGCGCGAATCGCGCGATGCCGCGCATGCGCTGGCGCTGAATCTCGAATCGCAGCGGGCGCAGGTCGTCGCGCTCGCGCAGGCGCTGGACCGCATGGGCGGCCAGCGCGGCCAGCTCGATGCGCGCCTCGGCGAACTCGCTTCGCAGTTGACCGACGGCGACGAGCCGGTGGCCGCGCTGGAGCGTGAACGTCAGGTTGCGCTGGAGCAGCGCGTGCTCGCCGAACGTCATCTCGCCGCGGCGCGCGCGGCGCTGGAAGGCGTCGACAGCGAACTCCGCGCGTTCGAACAGACCCGCCACCAGCGCGACGAACAGGCGCTGGCGCGGCGCGAGACCATCTCGCAGCGCAGGCTCGATCAGCAGGCCCTGGCGCTCAAGGCCGGGCAGCTGGCCGAAGCGGTGGTCGCCGGCGGTTTCGTGCTGGACGAGGTCATCAACACCCTCGCCGACGACGCCGATCCGCGCGCCTGGGAAAAGATCGTCACCGATTTCGACGCCAAGCTGCGGCGGCTGGAGCCGGTCAATCTGGCCGCGATCCAGGAGCACGCCGAAGCTGCGCAGCGCAAGGACTATCTCGACGCGCAGGACCTGGACCTCAGCACCGCGCTGGAAACGCTGGAAGAAGCGATCCGCAAGATCGACCGCGAAACCCGCGGCCGTTTCAAGGACACGTTCGATCGCGTCAACACCGGCGTGCAGGAACTCTATCCGCGTCTGTTCGGCGGTGGTCACGCCTATCTCGAACTCACCGGCGAGGATCTGCTCGACACCGGCGTCGCGATCATGGCCCGTCCGCCCGGCAAGCGCGTGTCCAACATCTCGCTGCTGTCCGGCGGCGAGAAGGCGATGACCGCGGTGGCGCTGGTGTTCGCGATCTTCCAGCTGAATCCCGCGCCGTTCTGTCTGCTGGACGAAGTGGATGCGCCGCTGGACGAGGCCAACGTCGGCCGCTTCACCGCGATGGTCAAGGAAATGAGCGAACACGTGCAGTTCCTGTTCGTCACCCACAACAAAGCGACCATGGAAGCCGCGCAGCAGCTGAGCGGCGTGACCATGCGCGAGCCGGGCGTCAGCCGCCTGGTCTCGGTCGATCTGGCCGAGGCCGCGCGCCTCGTCGGTGCGGCCTAATCCAATAGGGAGGTCAATGTAATGTCGGATATCTGGTGGTTGCGCATCGGCATCGTGGTCGCGGGTGTATTGCTCATGGCGGCGATCTATTTCTTCGGCCGCCCGCGCAAGCAGAGTCAGGGTCGCAAGCTCCGCGACCAGTCTGCCGAGCGCGCGCCGCCGAGGATGGTTGCCGACGCGCGCAGCGACGCGCTGGGCCAGAATGATGTTGTGTTCGCGAATGACAGCACGTCATTCAATGATCCGTCTCTGGAAACTGCACCGCCGCCGTCAGGGCCGGAAGTCGGCAAACGCGACCGCGAGGATTTCGACAAGATCGTCACCCTCTACGTCGCGGCGCGATCCGGGCAGGTGCTGCGCGGCACCGACATCGTGGTCGCGGCCGAAAAAACCGGCCTGAGCTACGGCTACATGAGCATCTTCCATCGCCTGATGGACGGCCGCGCCGACAGCAGCCCGATCTTCAGCGTCGCCAACATCAAGAAACCCGGCAGCTTCGAGATGAGCGAGATCCAGACGCTGGAAACCCCAGCGATCGCGTTCTTCCTGACCCTGCCGGCGCCGATCGCCGCACTCGACGCGTGGGAAAAAATGCTGCCCACCGCGCAGCGCATGGCCGAGCTGCTGGACGGCGTGGTGCTGGACGAATCGCGCAACGCGCTAGGCCGCCAGCGCATCGCCCACATCCGCGACGACCTGCGCGCCTACGACCGCCAGCACGAAGCGCCGCCGATCTCCAAGAACACCCGCTGGTAACGCAACGTAGCCCGGGTAGAGCGCAGCGAAACCCGGGGCTCTTTGCGATGTGGCGCAGCCCATGCTCTTGCCTGCTTCTCCCCGAAAAGCCCCGGGTTTCGCGCTTTGCGCTCTACCCGGGCTACGGAACGCATCGATGACCGACCCCGCCGCCCGCATCGCCGAATTGCGTCTCCGGATCGAAGACGCGAACTACCGCTATCACGTCCTCGACGATCCCTCGATTCCCGATGCCGAATACGACCGGCTGATGCGCGATCTCGAAGCGCTGGAAGCCGCGCATCCGGAATTCGCCGACGCGTCGTCGCCCAGCCACCGCGTCGGCGACCGGCCGTCCTCGAAATTCGAGGAAGTCGCGCACGCCGTACCGATGCTGTCGCTCGGCAACGCGTTCGCCGATGAGGAAGTCGCGGATTTCGTGCGCCGCATCGAAGAGCGCCTCGACCGCAATGCACCCGTTTTTTCGGCCGAGCCCAAACTCGACGGCCTCGCGATCAGCCTGCGCTACGAACACGGTGTATTCGTGCGCGGCGCCACGCGCGGCGATGGCGCCACCGGCGAGGACGTGACCGCGAACCTGCGCACGGTGAACGCCATTCCGCTGCACCTGCGCGGCAGCGACTGGCCCGATGTGCTGGAAGTGCGCGGCGAGGTCTACATGCCGCTGGCCGCATTCAAGGCCTACAACGAGCGTGCGCTCAAGGACGGCGGCAAGGTGCTGGCCAATCCGCGCAACGGCGCGGCCGGCTCCTTGCGCCAGCTCGATCCGCGCATCACCGCGCAGCGGCCGCTGGCGTTCTATGCGTATGCGGTCGGCGTGGTCGAGGGTTTCGAATTGCCGGCCACGCATTCGGCGACGCTGAAACGGCTGCGCGAGTGGGGTTTCCCGGTCAGCGCCGAAAGCGATGTGGTCGTCGGCACGGATGGATTGTTGGGCTACTACCGGAACATGGGCGCGAAGCGCGATGCGCTGCCGTTCGACATCGACGGCGTGGTCTACAAGCTCGACGACTATGCCGGCCAGCGCGAGATGGGGTTCGTCTCGCGCGCGCCGCGCTGGGCGATCGCGCACAAGTTTCCTGCCCAGGAACAATCGACCGAACTGGAAGCGATCGAGATCCAGATCGGTCGTACCGGTGCGGCGACGCCGGTCGCGCGCCTGAAACCGGTGCAGGTCGCCGGTGTGGTCGTGACCAACGCGACCCTGCACAACGCCGACCAGATCGCGCGGTTGGACGTGCGCATCGGCGACACCGTGATCGTGCGTCGTGCGGGCGATGTGATTCCCGAGATCGTCCGCGTCGTTACGGAACACCGCAGGCCCGGCGCACCGGAGTGGCGCATGCCTGAAGCATGCCCGGTCTGCGGTTCCGAGATCGTGCGCGAGGAGGGCGAAGCGGTGTGGCGCTGTTCCGGCGAGTTGACCTGCGCTGCACAGCGCAAGGAAGCGATCCGTCACTTCGCGTCGCGTCGCGCGATGGATATCGAAGGGCTGGGCGACCGCTACGTCGAGGATCTTTCCGATCTGGGTTACCTGGAATCGGTCGCGGACCTCTATCGGCTGTCGCTCGACGATCTGTTGGAGATGAAGCGGCGCGTCGACGAGCGGGACGGCACGACCCCCGAGACCGTGAAAGCTGGAAAGATCGCCACGAAATGGGCCGATAACCTGATCGAAGCGATCGGCCGCAGTCGCGCGACCACGCTCGAACGCTTCCTGTTCGCGCTCGGCATCCAGCATGTCGGCGAAAGCACGGCGAAAGCGCTGTCCGTGTGGTTCGGCGATCTCGATCTGATCCGCTCTCTGCCGTGGCCGCTGTTCAAACGTGTGCCCGACATCGGCGCCGAAGTGGCGTGTGCGCTTGGACATTTCTTCGATCAGCCCGGTAACCAGCGGGTCATCGATGCCTTGATCGAACGCGGCGTTCACATCATCGACGCGCATCCACCGTCGCCGAAACTGCGGCCCGATCTGACGCTGGCGACGCTGCTCGTCGACATGGAAATCCCGAAAGTCACGCGCATCCGCGCTGATCAGATTGCGGGCGCTTTCGCGAGCGCTTCCGCGGTCTCGGAAGCGCCGATGCATGCGTTCGTCGCCGCAGGATTGCCGGCCGACGGTGCGCAATCGCTCGCGTCGTGGCTGGCGGACGCCGCCAATGCGCAACTGCTCAGGCGCGCAGGTGACGCGTTGGCGACGCTGCGGGCGCGTATTCCAGACGTGGACAATGCCGCGGCCGGCCCGCTTGAAGGGAAGACATTCGTACTGACCGGCGGCCTCGCCGCGATGTCCCGCGACGAAGCCGGCGCGAAACTCGAAGCGCTCGGCGCGAAAGTGTCCGGCAGCGTCTCGAAGAAAACCAGCGTCGTCGTCGCTGGCGAAGCGGCCGGCAGCAAGCTGGCGAAGGCGCAGGAGCTCGGGGTCGAGATCTGGGACGAAGCGGCGCTGCTGGCGTTCCTGGCGGAGCACGACGGCGCATGAGCGACTGGCGGCCGAACGCCAGTCTCGACGCCCTGCGCCTGCGCGCACGGCTGTACGCAACGATCCGTGCGTTCTTCGCCGAACGCGGCGTGCTGGAAGTGGAAACGCCGGTGTTGTCGGTCGCCGGCAACACCGATCCGAACATCGAATCGTTCTCGCTGGAATTCTCGGGCCGCACCGATGGCGCGCCGCGCACGCGCTGGCTGCGCACGTCGCCAGAATTCGCGCTGAAACGTCTGCTGGCCGCAGGTGTCGGCGATTGCTACGAACTCGGCCGGGTGTTCCGCAACGGCGAAGCCGGCGGCCGCCACAATCCAGAATTCACGATGCTGGAGTGGTATCGCCTCGGCTGGGATCATCATCGACTGATCGACGAAACCGTCGCGCTCGTGCAGGCCGCGCTGGCGCTCGTCGGGCGCAAAGCGGACGCGACGACAACCACGTTCCGCGACCTCTATCGCGAGCGGCTCGGTCTGGATCCGTTCACCACCGATGACGCGGAACTGCGCGCGGCGCTGGGCGATGTCGAGATCGACCCGGCCGGATTGCACCGCGACGACTGGCTGGATCTGCTGATGACCCACCGGCTGCAGCCCGGCTTCGATCACGGCGGCATCCTCGTGGTGCGCGACTATCCGTCGTCGCAGAGCGCGCTGGCCAGAATCCGCGCGGGGCAGGACGATGAGCCGGCAGTCGCAGAACGTTTCGAGCTTTATCTCGGCGCGCTGGAACTGGCGAACGGCTATCACGAACTGACCGATGCCGACGAACAGCGCGCGCGGTTCCTGCGCGACCATGCGACGCGCGCGATGCGGGGCGCAGTGCAGCCTCCGCTCGACGAGGGTCTGCTCGCGGCTATGGTTTCCGGGTTGCCGGCCTGCGCGGGCGTGGCGCTGGGTGTCGAACGCCTGCTGATGGCGATGTCCGATACCGAGCGCATCGCGGATGTGCTGACATTCGAGTTCTCCCGCAGCTGAAGGCGCCCGGCCGGGCGCGCTCCCAACCTGAACGGGCATTCGCCACCCGCGGGCACGCCCGGAAAATTCGCCGGCCATTCATCCGGCGCGGCTAGAGTGAAGCCACTCATCAAGGGGATGAATCCATGCGTACCCGTCTTGTCCTCACCGCCTCCGCTTTCCTTGCCGGCGCGTCCGTTCTTCCAGCTCAGGCCCAGTACTACGACAACGACTACGACGGTTCGGTCGTTCGCTGCGAATCCCGCGACAACCGCACCGAACGCTGCGCCGTCGGCGGTGGCAGCGATATCCGTCTGGTCCGGCAGTTGTCCAGCAACGCCTGCGTGCGTGGTCGCAACTGGGGTACCGATTCCCGCGGCATCTGGGTCAGCGGCGGTTGCCGCGCCGAATTCAGCATCGGTGGATATGGCGGCTACGATGACGACCGTTACGGCGGCGGCTATGACGACCGCTACGGCGGTGGCTACGGCAACGACGGTGCAGGCACGTTCCGCTGCGAATCCACCAACAACCGCACCGAACGCTGCGCCAGTGCCGGGCGTCCCGAGTTCATTCGCCAACTCTCGAATACGCCCTGCGTCCGTGGCCAGAGCTGGGGCACCGATTCGCGCGGCGTATGGGTGAGCAATGGCTGCCGCGCGTTGTTCCGCACCGGCGGTTATGGCAATGGTTATGGCAACAACGGCGGCTACAACAATGGCGGCTACGGCGGCAGCGATCTGATCCGCTGCGAGTCGAACGACAACCGCAGCCGCAGTTGCAATTTCACCGGCAACAGTCGCGGCGAGATCCGCCTGCTGCGCCAGTTGTCCGGCAAGCCGTGCGTCGAGAACCAGACCTGGGGCCGTTCGCGCAATGGCGTGTGGGTGACCCAGGGATGTCGCGCAGAGTTCGTGATCGGCCGCGGCAATCGCGGCGGCAATCCGCGTCCACCGGGCGCCAACGTGCGCCCGCCCGGCGATCTCGGCAACGGCATCCCGGGTGGTCAGCAACCGGGTGTGCTGCAACCCGGTGTGTTCCAGAACAGGCCCGGTCGGGAAGACAGCCAGCGTCCGCCGGCGCAGACCGTAGTCGAACGTCCTCGCGGCTACCAGGACAATACGGATGCCTCCCCGGGTGGCCGACAGATCCGTCCGGTCGAAGAAACCCAGCCCGCTGCCCCGGTTCGCCCGGTGGAACGCCCGGTCGCGCAGGTCGAACAGCGCAATACCGGTGGTGCTGCGCAGCCGGGCGTGGTTGAAGAAGCGCCCGCGCCCCGCGGCGAACCCGCACCCCGGGAGCGCGAAGGCACCATCCAGCGTGGCGAACGTCCGCACTGACCCCCGCGCCCTTTCCGCTGCTTGACAACCACGTCCCGGCCTGTGCCGGGACGCGTTTTTTCGGCTGCCGGTAGAATGCAACGGATGAAACAAGACATCGATTACGCGCGCTACGACCGCATCCGCCCGATCCGCTGGACCGGCGATACCCTCGACCTGCTCGACCAACGCAAACTGCCGTTCACCGTCGAATACACGGCCTGCCGCACCAGCGGCGAGGTCGCCCAGGCGATCCACGCGCTGATCGTGCGTGGCGCGCCCGCGATCGGTATCGCCGCGGCCTGGGGCGTGGTCCTGGCCGCGCGCGAACTCGACGCGACCAGCGGCGGCGAAGTCGAAACTGCGGCCGAGGCGGCCGAGCGGTTGGAACCCGTGATGCTGCACCTCAATGCAGCGCGGCCGACTGCAGTCAATCTGGCCTGGGCGCTGCAGCGCATGCGTCGCGCCCTGGCCAATGCCGGCGACGACTGGCGCAGCGTGCTGCTGCGCGAGGCGCAGGCCATCGCCAGCGAAGACCTGGCCGCGAACCACAAGATGGGCAAGCTCGGCGCGCAGCTCATCGCCAAGGGCAGCGGCGTGTTGACCCACTGCAATACCGGCTCGCTGGCGACCGCCGGCTTCGGCACCGCGCTGGGCGTGATCCGCGCCGGTGTGGCGCAGGAGCGAATCGAGCGCGTGTTCGCCGGCGAAACCCGGCCCTGGCTGCAGGGCGCGCGGCTGACGGTGTGGGAACTGCAGCAGGACGGTATCGACGCCACCCTGATCGCGGATGCCGCCGCCTCGCATCTCATGAAGACCGGACAGGTGCAGTGGGTGATCGTCGGCGCCGATCGCATCTGCGCGAACGGC
This sequence comes from Chitinophaga pinensis, assembly GCA_943371935.1. Lineage (GTDB taxonomy): Bacteria > Pseudomonadota > Gammaproteobacteria > Xanthomonadales > Xanthomonadaceae > Lysobacter_I. The sequence continues at coordinate 81,425 of CALRWS020000010.1, forward strand.
GATGTCGCCAACAAGATCGGCACCTATCAGCTCGCCATCGCCGCGCGCTATCACGGCGTGAAATGCATGGTGGTGGCGCCGTCGTCGACGGTCGACATGGCCACGCCCAGCGGCGGCAAGATCGAGATCGAGGAACGCGACCCCGGCGAACTGCTCGCTATTGGCGGCGTCCGCACAGCGGCCGAAGGCATCACCGCCTGGAATCCGGTGTTCGATGTCACGCCGTCGGAGCTGATCGACGCCATCGTCACCGATCGCGGCGTCGTCGAACGCCCGAACCGCGTTTCGATGCAGACTTTCTTCGGCCATTGAGCCGCGCTTTTCGCGATGCCGCCGCGGAAGTAGCGGAGGCATTCGCAAGTCGCTGTTTCTGCATGGGAAAAACGCCGGTTGCCGCGGGGCGTCGATGGCCCCCGCGTGCTACAATTCCGCCTTCGCGCATGGACCGCGTGCGCCCTCCGGAGCGACTTCCCGGCTGCCTCGCTGCATGCGCTGGTGGCCCCGCTGTCTGCCCCGCGGAGGCGTCCGCACAGCCATGCCGTCACTCCAGCATAAGAAGTCGCAATGACCGATCTCGCGAAGGAAATCATCCCCGTCAATCTCGAAGACGAGATGCGCCGCAGTTATCTCGATTACGCCATGAGCGTGATCGTGGGCCGCGCGCTCCCGGACGTGAGGGACGGCCTCAAGCCGGTGCATCGCCGGGTACTCTTCGCGATGAACGAGCTGGGCGCGCACAGCAACAAGCCTTACTACAAGTCGGCGCGTATCGTCGGTGACGTGATCGGTAAATACCATCCGCACGGCGACCAGTCGGTGTACGACACGCTGGTGCGCATGGCCCAACCATTTTCGCTGCGTTATCTGCTGGTGGACGGGCAGGGCAACTTCGGTTCGGTCGACGGCGACAACGCGGCGGCGATGCGTTACACCGAAGCGCGCATGGCCAAGCTCACCCATGAGCTGATGGCCGATATCGACAAGGACACCGTCAACTTCCAGCCGAACTACGACGAAAAGGAACAGGAGCCGACGGTGATGCCGGCACGGTTCCCGAACCTGCTGGTCAACGGCTCCGCCGGCATCGCGGTCGGCATGGCCACCAACATCCCGCCGCATAACCTCAAGGAAGTGATCGACGCCACGGTCGCGCTGCTCGACGATCCCGAGATCGATATCGACGGCCTGATGCAGCACATCCCCGGCCCGGATTTCCCCACCGCAGGCATCATCAACGGCGTCGGCGGTATCCATCTGGCGTATCGCACCGGTCGCGGCCGCGTGCGCATGCGCGCCCGCGCCGAGGTCGAAGTCGCCGATAACGGCCGCGAGGCGATCGTCGTCACCGAGATTCCCTATCAGGTGAACAAGGCGCGGTTGATCGAGAAGATCGCCGAGCTTGTGAAGGAAAAGAAGCTCGAAGGCATCAGCGAGCTGCGCGACGAGTCCGACAAGGACGGCATGCGCATCTACATCGAGGTCAAGCGCGGCGATTCCGCCGAAGTGGTGCTCAACAATCTTTATCAGCAGACGCAGATGGAGTCGGTGTTCGGCATCAACATGGTGGCGCTGGTCGACGGCCGTCCGCAGTTGCTCAATCTCAAGCAGATCCTCGAAGCCTTCGTGCGCCATCGCCGCGAAGTCGTCACCCGCCGCACCATCTTCGAACTGCGCAAGGCCCGCGCCCGCGCGCATATCCTCGAAGGCCTGACGGTCGCGCTCGCCAACATCGACGAGATGATCGAGCTGATCAAGACCTCGGCGAACCCGAACGAAGCGCGCGAGCGCCTGCTCGCCCGAACCTGGGATGCGGGTCTGGTCGCGAGCCTGCTCGCCGCCGCCGGCAGCGACGCGTCGAAGCCGGAAGATCTTCAGTCGGGCGTCGGTCTGGTCGACGGAACGTACCAACTGACCGAGGTGCAGGCCAAGGAAATCCTCGAAATGCGCCTGCACCGCCTTACCGGGCTGGAGCAGGACCGGCTGACCGAGGAATACAAGAATCTGCTCGAAGTCATCCGCGGGCTGATCGAGATCCTCGAAAACCCCGATCGTCTGCGCGAAGTCATCCGCGACGAGCTGCGCGAAGTGAAGGAAGCCTTCGGCGACGACCGCCGCAGCGAGATCCGCGCCAGCGAGGAAGATCTCGACATCCTCGATCTGATCGCGCCGGAAGATGTGGTGGTGACGCTCTCGCATTCCGGTTACGCCAAGCGCCAGCCGGTCACCGCCTATCGCGCGCAGAAGCGCGGCGGCCGCGGCCGCAATGCCGCGGCGACGAAGGACGAGGATTTCATCGACCAGCTGTGGCTGGTCAATACCCACGACACTCTGCTGACTTTCACCAGCAGCGGTCGGGTGTTCTGGCTGCCGGTGTATCAGCTGCCCGATGCCGGCCCCAATGCCCGCGGCCGGCCGATCATCAACTGGCTGGCGCTGGAGCAGGGCGAGCAGGTGCAGGCGGTGGTGCCGGTCCGTGAGTACGACGAAGGCCATTTCGTGTTCTTCGCCACCCGCAACGGCACCGTGAAGAAGACCCCGCTGACCGAATTCGCCTACCGTCTGGCGCGCGGCAAGATCGCGATCAACCTCGACGAAGGCGATGCGCTGGTCGGCGCGGCCCTGACCGACGGCGATCGCGATGTGATGCTGTTCGCCAGCAACGGCAAGGCCGTGCGTTTCCACGAATCGGAAGTGCGCGCGATGGGCCGCACCGCCACCGGCGTTCGCGGCATGCGCCTGGTGGCCGGTATCGAGCTGGGCGAAGCGGCGGAAGCCGAAGACGGCGCGGATGCCGAGACCGAGCTTCCCGTCGACGGTTCGTCCGAAGTCGTGAGTCTGGTGGTGGTGGAAGGCGACGGCGACATCCTCACCGCCAGCGCGCGCGGCTACGGCAAGCGCACCCCGGCGGCGGATTACCCGCGCAAGGGTCGCGGCATCAAGGGCGTGATCGCGATGAAGACCAGCGAGCGCAACGGCAAGCTGGTGGGCGCGATCCAGCTCAGCGACCACCACGAAGTGCTGCTGATCTCGGACGGCGGCACCCTGGTGCGGACCCGCGCCGCCGAGATCTCGCAGGTCGGTCGCAACACCCAGGGCGTGACCCTGATGCGTCTGGCCGACGACGAGACGCTGCAGGCGATCGAGCGTCTGGATGCCTCGCTGGACGACGACGAGGCCATCGAGGCGCCAACCGCGCAGACGTTGCCGGCAGCCGATGAGGCGCAGCCCGCCGCGGGGGCCTGATCGGTTCCGCGCGATGTGTTCCGGGAGGCGGGCTTCGGCCCGCCTCTTGCGTTTCAGGCTTGCAGATCGGGCCTCGTCGGGCATGCCGACTGGGTACCGCAGTGGCGATTTGTCGCTTCACCCGTTGCTGGAGACGGGCGGCTAAAAAGAAAGCCTTACGGAATTTTCCGCCCGGTGCGGCAAGCTGTGCGCACGGCAAGTTGCCTGCCGTTAATGTTAAAAAAAAGTCAAAAAAGTGTTCAAAAAAAGTGATCCATTGCTCTAAAGCTTCTCTATACTCCGCTGCACATCCAGGAGGCTATATGTGTCGTACGTCGCGGTTCGCAGCGTTGAGTCGGGTTCGCGGTTCGGTCGGTAAACATTCGATCACCAAGTGGGTTGCGGGTGTGGGGCTGGTCATGGCCCTGTTGGCGATGACGGGCTGCGGCAACAGGGAAACCGGGCAACTGCCCGAGGTCAGCGGCGAGGCCATCCAGGCCAAACGCGATGAAATCAAGGAATTCGCCCTGGTACGGGCCTACCCCGATCAGGACGGCGACGCATTGGCGATCGCGCTGGAGTTCTCGCGGCCTCTGGTCGGCACCCAGGACTTCGACACACTCATCACCTTCGCCACGTCGGTCAGCGACAAGAGCAGCTGGAAGCTGGACGACAGCGGCAAGATCCTGCGCTTCCCGTTCGTCACCGCGAACACCGAGTACACGCTGAAGATCTCCGCCAAGCTCGCGGCGGCAGACGGCAATACCCTCGGCCGGGATGTCGAACAGAAGGTCTACACCGGTGAACTCGATCCGGCGGTCGGTTTCGCCTCGCAGGGCAGCGTGCTGCCGGCGCGCGACAGCCGCGGCCTGCCGGTGGTATCGGTGAACGTGCCGGAAGTCGATGTTGAATTCCTGCGTGTGCGCGAGAAATCCCTGCCGCAGTTCTTCTCCGAATACCAGCGCGGCGGCCGTCGCAGCGGTTGGGAGCTGGACAGCGAATACGACGAGAAGACCCCGCTCGCGAAGCTGGCCGAACCGGTCTACACCAATCGTTTCGTGCTCGGCGGAAAGCGCAACGAGCGCGTGGTCACCTACCTGCCGACCCAGGACATCGAAGAGCTGCAGGAGCCCGGTCTGTACTTCGCGGTCATGAAGCGCACCGGCCAATTCGGTAACCAGTACGAAACCACATTCTTCACGGTCAGCGACATCGGCCTCCACGTGCGCGCCTACAAGGACAAGCTCTTCGTCCACACAGCCTCGCTGCAGGACGGCAGCTCGATCAGCGGCGTCGATCTGCAGATTCTCGACGGCCCCGGCGATACCGTGCTGAAAGGCCAGACCGACCGCAACGGCAACGCGATGCTGGGCTTCAAGCTGCAGGCCACGCACGTGCTGGTCGCGCGCCGCGGCAAGGACGTGTCGCTGCTGCCGTTCAACCAGCCGGCGCTGGACCTGTCCGAATTCGCGGTCAGCGGCCGCGAGCCCGCCTGGTTCGATGTCTTCGCCTGGGCCGGACGCGACCTCTATCGCCCCGGTGAAGTCGTGCGCATCTCCGCACTGCTGCGCGACAACGACGGCAAGCCCGTGCCGATGAAGGGCAAAAAGGCGCAGCCGCTCTTCGTGCGCCTGAAACAGCCCAACGGCAAGCCCTTCGTCGAAAGCCGGATCGAAGCCGGCGCGCAGGGCTACTACAGCTTCGAGAAACTCATTCCGGTCGAAGCGCCGACCGGTCGCTGGCAGGTGGAATTCCGCACCGATCCGGCCAGCGCCGAGGCGGTGGAGGGCATGACCCTGCGGATCGAGGAATTCCTGCCCGAGCGCATGAAGCTCGATCTCGACACCGCCGACGCGGTGCTCAAGCCCGGCAAGCCGCTGGCGTTGAAGGCGGTGGGCGCCTATCTGTACGGCGCGCCCGCGGCCGGCAACCGTTTCACCGCCAAGCTTGCGGTGGCGGTGGAGCAGCACCCGCTGGAGAACATGCCGGGTTATTTCTTCGGCGATCCCACCCTACCACTGCCGAAGGAAGCCAACGATGTGGTGGATACCACGCTCGGCGACGACGGCACGCTGCTGCAGGACATCGTGTTGCCGTCCGAGGTCAAGCCCGTGTCGCCGATCGCTGCGATCGTCTCCGGCAGCCTGTTCGAAACCGGCGGCCGCAGCGTCAATCGTTCGCTGAAGCGGGTGATGTGGCCGGCCGATGCGCTGGTCGGCGTGCGTCCGCTGTTCGACGACAAGGACGGGGCCGACAGCGACAGCAATGCGCGCTTCCAGCTGATGCGCGTGGGCAGCGACGGCAAGTCGCGCCCGGCGAAGGGGCTGAAGGTCACGCTGGTGCGCGAGCATCGCGACTACCACTGGAATTACGACGACGACGAGGGTTGGGATTTCGATTTCACCTCGCGCTTCCAGAACGTCGAAACCCGCACCGTCGATGCCGGCCTCACCGCCGTGGCCTTCGATTTCCCGGTGGAGTGGGGCGCTTATCGCGTCGATGTCCTCGATCCCGCCACCGGCCTGACCACGCGTTATCCGTTCCAGGCCGGCTGGAGCTGGGACGACGATAACCGTGGTCTCGACGCCCGCCCCGACAAGGTCAAGATCGCGCTCGACAAGACCGCCTATAACACCGGCGACACGCTGAAGGTCACGCTCACGCCGCCGCATCCGGGCAAGGGCCTGCTGATGGTCGAAAGCGGCGAGCGCATGATCTATGTGCAGGAAGTCGACGTGAAGCGCGGCAGCAGCTTCGAGATTCCGGTCGGCAAGGAGTGGGAGCGTCACGACATCTACGTCACCGCCCTTGTGTTCCGCGGCGGCAGCGCGTCCAGCAAGATCACCCCGGCACGCGCCGTGGGCGTGGCGCATGTGCCGATGGACCGCGCATCGCGTCGCGTCGAGGTTGGCCTCTCGCTGCCGAAGCAGATGCGCCCGGAGCAGACGCTCACGACCACGGTCGCGGTGCCGAAACTCGCCGGCCAGGACGCGTATGTCACGGTGTCGGCGGTCGATGTCGGCATCATCAACATCACCCGTTTCCCGGTGCCCGACGCCAACAAGCATTTCTTCGCCCAGCGCAGGCTCGGCGTGGATGCCTATGACGTCTACGGCCGCATCATCGAAAGTCTGCCCGGCGAGATCGGAAAGATCCGCTTCGGCGGCGACATGGCGCTGCAGCCGCTGGCGCAGGCGCGCAGGCCGACCTCGAAAGTGCAGACGGTCGATCTGTTCTCCGGACCGGTGAAGCTCGACGCCAAGGGCAACGCCAAGATCGCGCTGAAGGTGCCGGACTTCAACGGCACGCTGCGGGTCTCGGCGCTGGTCTATTCGGCGGAACGCTACGGCAACGGCGATGCCGAGGTGGTGGTGCGCGCGCCGATCGTGGCCGAAGCCAGCTATCCGCGCGTGCTCGCCCCGGGCGACCGCAGCAACGTCACCCTCGACATCACCAACTTCACCGGTAAACCCGGCGAGTTCGACGTGAAGGTCGAAGGCCTCGGCCCGCTGACGGTCGCGCAGGGCGGACGTTCGACGAAGCTCAACGCCGGCGGCAAGACCACGCTGACCTTCCCGCTGACCGCGGGCGAGGGCTACACCACCGCGAAGATCCGCGTGCAGGTGAACGGCAACGGCTTCAAGGTCGACCGGCGCTTCGATGTGCCGGTGCGCCCGGCGTGGCCGAGCGTGCTGCGCACGCGTACGCAGACCTTGAACGAACTCGGCGCGATCACGATGGAAGCCGGTTTCGCCGATGGCCTGATGCCGGGCTCGGTCAACGCGCAGATGACGGTCAGCGCGCTGCCGCCGATCCCGTTCGCGAGCGCGCTCAGGGATGTGCTGGAGTATCCGTACGGCTGCGCCGAACAGACCACCAGCAAGGGTTTCGCCGCGCTGGTGATGGATGCGGACACCGCGAAGATGCTCGACGCCAAGGGCCTGGATGCGGCGACACGCAAGGCGCGTATGGACGGTGCGTTCGGGCGTCTGGCATCGATGCAGATGTCGAACGGCCACTTCTCGATGTGGGGCAACGACAGCTACGTCAATCCGGCGCTGACCCCGTACATCGTCGAGTTCCTGCTCGACGCGCGTGAGGGCGGCTTCGCGGTGCCGGAAACGATGCTGCAGAACGCCCTGAAGCGCTTGAACGAAGACCTGCTGGCAGGCGGCAACGAGTTCTACGGCCAGACCCATCGCGACCATCTGAAGTTCGCGTATCAGGCGCACGCCGGCTACGTGCTGTCGCGCGTCAACCGCGCGCCGCTCGGTACGCTGCGTGCGCTCTACGACAACGAGCGCGGCAAGGCGAAGAACGGCCTGTCGATGGTGCATCTGGGCCTGGCGCTATCGCTGCAGGGCGACAAGAACCGCGGCGCGAAGGCCATCGCCTCCGGCTTCGGCTTCAAGGGTCAGACCTACGAGTACCTCGGCGACTACAGCAGCCCGCTGCGCGACAGCGCGCTGATGATCGCGCTGACCCACGAACGCGGCCTCGACAAACCCGAGTACGACGCCAAAGTAGTCGCGCTGGGCAAGGAACTCGACGTGCGCCGTAACGAGCGCTGGTTCTACCTCAGCACACAGGAACAGGTCGCGCTGGCGCGCGTCGGCCGGGCGCTGTTGGCGGACCAGAAGAAGACCGTCTCCGGCGTGTGGAAACTCGGCGATGTGAGCGATACGGTCGCGGAACGGCGCATGCAGGGTCGTCGCGTCGACTACACCACGCTGTCGCGCGGCTTCCGCTTCGAACCGCAGGGCGCGGTGCCGCTGTACGCCAGCCTGGAAGTGGCCGGCGTGCCGCGGACGGCGCCGGCCGAGGACAAGTCGGTGATCGGCATCGAACGCAAGTTCTACACCACCGACGGCAAGCCGTGGAAACCCGGTCCGATCGCCGAAGGCGAAGCGCTGATCGTCGCGCTGAGCATCACCGCCGACCAGGCCATGCCCGATGCGCTGCTCACCGATCTGTTGCCCGCGGGTCTGGAGATCGAGAACTTCAATCTCGGCGACGGCAAGCAGTGGGCCGATGTGGTGGTGGACGGCATCGAGATCACCGATCGCGGCAGCGCCGCCGAAGTGCTGCACGAGGAGTATCGCGACGACCGGTTCGTCGCCGCGCTGAAACTCAACCGGGGCCAGGCCGCGCGCGTGTTCTATCTGGTGCGTGCGGTCACGCCCGGCACCTACACCGTGCCGCCGTCGCTGGTCGAAGACATGTACCGCCCGCAGCTGCGCGGCGTAGGCAAGTCGACGCCGTCGACGATTACCGTGGCGCAGCCCAGGTAGGAGCGGCTTCAGCCGTTGTAGGAGGAGCGGCTTCAGCCGCGAGCTCTTGCTGATTTCCCCTCTCCCCGCAACCCGGGGAGAGGGCGCCCCAAGCGCCTGTTTCCGATTCGGAGACGGGAAAGAGGCGGGATACACATCCTCAGAGCACCCTCCCCGCGACACGACGAATCCCGATCGCGCATCCATGTCGCCATCTTCCACACCATCCGTGCGAGTCCGCATCCGCCGCATGCTGCCCTGGCTCCGCTGGGGCACCGTCGCATTGCTGTCCTCGCTGCTGCTGCTCGATCTGATCTTCCCGCCGCAGTTGCCGAAGGCGCGCGATACCAGCACGCTGGTCGTCGCGCGCGACGGCACGCCGCTGCGTGCGTTCGCGGACGCCGATGGCGTCTGGCGCTATCCGGCGACGCCTGAAACGGTATCGCCGCTGTATCTCGACGCATTGTTGAACTACGAGGACCGCTGGTTCTGGCGGCATCCGGGCGTGAATCCGGTGGCGTTGCTGCGTGCGGGCAGGCAGATGCTGGGCAGCGGCGAAGTGGTGTCGGGCGGCTCCACGCTGACGATGCAGGTCGCGCGGATCCTCGATTCCAAACGTACGCGGCATACGCGCACGCCGTTCCGCAAGCTGCGGCAGATACTCCGCGCGATCCAACTCGAAGCGCATCTGTCGAAGCGCGAGATCCTGATCCTCTATCTCGAACGCGCGCCGTTCGGCGGCACCATCGAAGGGGTGGAGGCCGCGAGCTGGGCCTACCTCGGCAAGCCGGCATCGCGACTGTCGAAAGCGGAGGCCGCGTTGCTCGCGGTGCTGCCGCAGTCGCCGAGCCGGCGGCGTCCGGACCGGCATCCGGAAGCGGCGCAGGCCGCGCGCGACAAGGTGCTGGACCGTATGGCGGCGCTCGGCGTGTGGAGCCAAGCGGAGGTGGACGATGCGCGGATCGAATCCGTGGTCTCGCGCCAGCTGCAATCGCCGCTCAGCGCGGCGCTACTGGCGCAGCGGCTGCGCGTCGCGCATCCGAAGGACGCGCGCATCACCTCGACCATCGATGCGAACCTGCAGCGCACGCTCGAAGAGCGCGTGACCTCCTATTTCTCGAATCTGCCCGAGCGCACGTCCGCAGCGCTGCTGGTCGTCGACAACGACACGATGGAGGCGCGCGCCTACGTCGGCTCGCTGCGCTTCGGCGACAAGGAGCGCCTCGGCCACGTGGACATGGTGCAGGCGTGGCGTTCGCCGGGTTCAACGCTCAAGCCGTTTCTCTACGGGATGGCGATCGACGACGGCATGATCCACTCCGAAAGTCTGCTGGTGGATGCGCCGCAGAGTTTCGGCGACTATCGGCCCGGGAACTTCGGCGCATCGTTCAATGGCCCGGTCAGCGCAGCGCATGCGCTGCGACTCTCGTTGAACGTGCCGGCGGTCGATCTGCTCGAACGCATCGGCCCGCAGCGCTTCGCCGCGCGCATCGATCACGCCGGCATCGCGCTGAAATTCCCGCAGGGGTCGAAGCCGAATCTTGCGTTGATCCTCGGCGGCACCGGCGCGCGGCTGGAGGATCTGGTCGGCGCGCATGCGGCCTTCAACCGCAACGGCATCGCCGGGCGCGTGCGCTATACGCCGGCCGATCCGAGGATCGACCGGCGCGTGCTGTCGCCGGGTGCGGCGTGGATCGTGCGCGAGATTCTCGAATCGAATCCGCGGCCCGGCGAACTGGAGCAATACGATCGCGGCTCGCGTCCGCGCGTCGCCTGGAAGACCGGTACCAGCTACGGATTCCGCGATGCCTGGGCGGTAGGCGGTACGCGTCGATACACGGTCGGCGTGTGGGTCGGTCGCCCCGACGGCACGCCGCTTCCGGGGCAATACGGCGCGCTCACCGCGTTGCCGCTGTTGTTCGAGGTGGTGGACTCGCTGCCCGCCGGCAGCCGCGACGCATCGCCGCTGGCGCCGCCTGCGAGCGTCGCCGAGGTCGAGATCTGCTGGCCCCTGGGCATCGCCGCCGACAGCGTGCCGGCATCGCTCTGTCAGCGACGAATGAAGGCGTGGACGCTCGACGGGGCAGTGCCGCCGACGTTCGCGGAACGCGGTGCACGATTGTGGAACGCGGGACGCGAGCGGTTCGAGATCGACGCCGACAGCGGGCGACGCATCTCGGCCGTGTGTTCATTGCCGCATCGTGCGCAGACGGTCGAAATCGCGCGCTGGCCTGCGCTGGCATCGCCGTGGCTGTCCGCCGAAACTCGGCGTGCATCGACGCTGCCGCTGTTGGCCGACGACTGCATGGCCGACGGCCGCGACGCGAGCGAAGAGCTGCGGATCGAAGGCCTCAACGATGGCGCGACGCTGGTGCGTGCGCCCGGGAGCGAGCATGCCGTGCGCCTGTCGCTGCGTGCACTGGGTACCGATCGCAACGTGCAGTGGTTGCTCGATGGTCGCTGGATCGCGGAAACCGGCGGCCGTGAGTCGTTGATCCGCGACTTCGGCGATCCCGGCGAGCACACGCTGACAGCGCTGGCCGACAGCGGTGCGTGGACGAAGATCGCATTCCGCGTGCTGGAATGATCGAACGACCTCATGATCGAAAGGCCCGTAGAGCGGCCTTCAGGCCGCTGTTTTTTTCTTCTGCAGAAACGATAAAGCGGCCCGAAGGCCGCTCTACCGGAACCATGAAACCATGATCGTTTCGTGGTTGTTCTATTACACCAGCGTCAGCATGTGCTCCGCCGACGACACCCGGAACTCGCCCGGTGCTTCGACTTCCAACTGCTTCACCACGCCGTTTTCGGCATACAGCGCGAAACGCTTGCCGCGGATACCCATGCCGTAGGCGCTCGCGTCCATCTCCAGGCCCAGGGCCTTGGCGAAATCGGCGTTGCCGTCGGCGAGAATTTCCATGTCTGCCGGCGCGTTCTGGCTGGCGGCCCATGCCTTCATGACGAAAGGATCGTTGACCGACATGCAGGCCACGCCGACGCCTTTTTCGCGGAAGGCTTCGAAGTGCTCAATGAAGCCCGGGAGATGTTTTTCCGAACACGTCGGCGTGAATGCGCCGGGTACCGAGAACAGCACGAGCTTCTTGCCCTCGAAGAACGAGACGGTATCGACGGTCTCGATGCCGTCGTTGATGTGCTTGATGTTGACCTCGGGAATGGTGTCGCCGATCTGGATGGTCATGTGTCGCTCCTGCGGGTAGGGGAAGCCTACAGTGTAGTAAAACCGATCCTGAATGTGGGTGGGACGGCGCTTGAAAACCTCGGCGCGGCGCCTATTTCTCGGGCATGGCGGCGCGTTGCCGCCCTCAACGGAGATCACCATGAGCCTCATGCGCTATTCGCAGACGTGGCCCGCGCAGGCCCGCATCCACGACGATCTGAAGCAGGTTTTCGATCGGTTCCTCAACAATGCCGACAGCCCCGACGAGTCGTCCGTCGTGACCAGTCAGTGGGTGCCGCGCGTCGATATCAAGGAAGAAGCGGACCGCTTCGTGATTCTTGCGGACCTGCCGGGCATCGATCCGCAGAACGTCGAAGTGTTGATGGACAAGGGCATTCTCAGCATCAAGGGCGAACGCGCGAACGAAACCGGCGAGCAGACCGATCGCTTCTCGCGCATCGAACGCCGCTACGGCAGCTTCCATCGCCGCTTCGCGTTGCCCGACACCGCGGATGCCGATGGCATCGTCGCCAGCGGGCACAACGGCGTGCTCGAAATCGTCATCCCGAAGCGCCCGCAATCCACGCCGCGACGCATCCAGGTGGGCGCAGCGGCCGCCAGGGCCTGACAGGCAGCCTCTGCGTCTGCTGCATTCGTCGAGACGACGCACGACCCGCGGCATGCGCGGGTCGTGCGTCCTGGCGAGCGTTTTTCGCTGGCCTTGTCTCGACGCGTATCGCCTTCGCGCCGTGTATCCGCTACCGATGCTGCGTTGCGCAATGACTTCGTTATAGTGGACTGTATCGCCACGACATTCGCGGAACCGCACCATGCGTTTCAAGGACTATTACGACACGCTCGGCGTCGAGCCCGGCGCAGGCGAGGCGGAAATCAAGACCGCCTATCGTCGGCTTGCGCGCAAATTCCATCCGGACGTCAGCAAGGAAACCGGCGCAGAAGAGAAGTTCAAGGCCGTCAATGAGGCCTATGAGGCTTTGCGCGACCCCGAGAAGCGCAAGGCCTACGATCAACTCCGCGCACGCGGCTATCGGCCCGGCGATGAAGTGCAGCCGCCGCCCGGCGGTTTCGGCGGCGGGCAGGGCGGCGCCGATTTCGAGGAATTCTTCGCAGGCGGCAACAACGGCGGCTTCAGCGATTTCTTCCAGGAACTCTTCGGCCGTCGGCGCGCCGGTTTCGGCGGCGGCCCCGGTGATGCGGGTCCGCAGATGCGCAGCGGCCCGACGCGGGCCAAGTGCGCCGTGCCGCTGGAAGCGGTCTATCGTGGCGACCCGCTGCGGGTGTCGGTGGCGGGCAAGTCGCTGGAGGTGAGGATCCCGAAAGGCATCCGTCCCGGTCAGGCGATCCGGCTCGCGGGCCAGGCGCCAGGTGGCGGCGACCTGTTGTTGGAAGTGGAATACGCCGCCCACCCGCAGTTCGAGGTGGACGGCCGCAACGTGATCCATGTGCTGCCGGTCGCGCCGTGGGAAGCCGCGCTGGGCGCGTCCATCAGCGTGCCGACGCTCGGTGGCGCGGTCGAGCTGAAGATCCCCGCGGATTCGGAAGGCGGCCGCAAACTGCGGCTGCGCGGCCGCGGACTGCCCGGCACGGGCACAACCCCGGCGGGCGATCAGATCGTCGAACTCGAAGTATTGGCCCCGAAGGCGAATACCGACGAAGAGCGCGAGGCCTACCGGCAGATGCGCGATGTGTTCGGGGACGACTGGCGCCGGGCGTGATCGCCCGGAATATGTCCGGTGAAAAGGCCGCCGCGTCGGCGACCCAAGCCACTCGCCCAGCTGGGACTAGCCCAGACCGGTGACGTATTTGGTGATGGTGTCCGACAGTTCGGTTTCGCTGAAAGGCTTGGTCAGATAGGCCTTGGCGCCCTGACGCATGCCCCACATGCGGTCGGTGTCCTGATCCTTGGTGGTCACCAGCACGATCGGGATGTGCTTGGTGGACGGCTCCCGGCAGATGGTGCGGGTGGCCTGGAACCCGTTGAGGTTCGGCATCACCACGTCCATCAGGATCAGATCGGGGATCTCGCGCTTGGCGACTTCCACACCTGCGGCACCGTCTTCGGCGGTCAGGGCTTCATGGCCCAGTTTTTCGACGATGCGGCGAATGCCCATCAGCTGCGATGGTGAATCGTCGACGATCAGGATGCGTGCCATGTGGACCCCCAGTAGATTGCCGCAAGTGTAGTCGCCCGGCCCGCCACCCGGAAGCGGGGCAGCGCCATTTGTTGATGCAATGCACAAGCTGTGCGCCTTTCGGGTGGAACGGCCCGCCGAATGGCGCCGGACGGATCAGTCCATGCGGACCAGCGTCCGTCCGAACGAGCCGCCGGCCAACATGCCCGCGAATACGTCCGGAAGCTCGGCCAATGTCGCCTCGCGGGTGCAGATCGCGTCCAGATGGGCCGGTTTCCAGTCCGATGCGAGACGTTTCCACACTTCATCACGGATATCCCGGGCCGTACCGGCCGAGGCCACGCCCAGCAGCGAGACGCCGCGGATGATGAAAGGCATGACTGTGGTCGGCAGGTCCGCCGATGCGGCGAGACCGGCGCTGGCGACGTTGCCGTAGGGCCGGGTGCGGGCGAGCAGACTGGCCAGCATCGTTCCGCCGACGTTGTCCAGGCCGCCTCCGAAGCGCGCGGCCTCCATGGCTTTCGCTTCGGCCAGCACCTCGCGGCCCAATACCTGGGTGGCGCCGAGTTGTTTGAGGTAATCGGCGTGCTCGGCCTTGCCGCTGATCGCATGCACCTCGTAACCGGCGCGGCTGAAGATATCGACGGCCAAAGAGCCAACGCCGCCGGTGGCCCCGGTCACCGCGAGTGGCCCCTGTGCCGGCGTCTGCCGGTTGTCCTGCATGCGCAGCAGTGCCAGCGCGGCGGTGAAGCCGGCGGTGCCGATGATCATGCTCTCGCGCAGGCTCAGCCCGGAGGGCAGGGGGATCGCCCATTTCGCCTCGATCCGCGCGTACTGCGCGTAGCCGCCGTCGCGCGTCTCGCTGAGCCCGCTGCCGGTGACCAGCACCGCGTCGCCCTCCTTGAACTTCGGATCGGTCGAGGACACCACATGCCCGGCCACGTCGATGCCGCCAACTAGCGGAAAGAAGCGCAGGATCTTGCCTTCGCCGGTGCCGGCGAGCGCGTCCTTGTAGTTGACCGACGAATACGCTGTCTTGATCACGATTTCGCCCGGGGCGAGGTCGTCGATCGACATTTCTTCGATACCGCTGCGGTAGCCGGCGCTGTCGTTGCGGATGCGGAAGGCTTGGAAGGTGGTCATGGTGTTGTCCGGCAATGTGGCGGGCGGAAAGGCTTGAGGTCGTGATTCGGGCCGAGAGGCGTCCCGTGCAGGTATGTGTCGCAGGCCACTGCATCGAGCCGCTCGGCCAGTTCGCAGAAGATGTCGGGGACGAATTTTTCGATGCCCAATTCTTTCCGATCGGATTCGCTCCAGGTAGAGCCTTTTTTCTCACAGGGCACTGCATAAACATCGGTCGACCAGTGCCCACGCGGAGTATCAATGGCGATCATGGTGCTGCTGCTGTCTGTCACCATCACCGAATAGTCGAGATCGAGTCTGCGAAAACCGCCTCGTTCGATCGCGGTGATCAACGCCGAATGTAGTTCGGGCGGGAGCTTCGAGCCGTAGAGCAGCATTTTCCGCTCGTAGGGTTCCGGCGGATCTTTCTGGAACGCAGTCATCGTCAGCCGTGTGTTCCCCTCGCCATCGATCAGGAGGACGAAGTCCGGACATGCGCCGAGGCACCCGGTCCTCTGTAGCCCGCGCGGGAGGCCGCCGATGCGCCTGATGCGAATTCGCGCTTTTCAGTTTGGTTGACCGCGTAACTTGCCAACCCGATGGCCACCAACACGACAGCGATGGAGATCAGCAATCCAATGATCCTCATGGTCGTTTCCCCTTTTGCGTTGGCTGCGGGATTACCTCAACTCCCGCCGCCGCTTCTCATCCAGCCACTTGTCCGCCTGCGCGGGAACATAGCCGCGCATCCACGCGAACAGGGCGTCGATGTCCTCGCCGTGCCACAGGTCGTGGCGCTGCTCGGCGTGGAGGAAGCGTTCTTCGACCATGCGATCGATCATGCCGATCAGCGGCGCGTAGAAGCCGTCGACATCAAGGAACGCGCAGGGTTTCTTGCCGAGGCCGAGCTGGCGCCAGGTCAGCATCTCGAACATTTCGTCCAGCGTGCCGAAGCCGCCGGGCAGGGCGACGAAGGCGTCGGAGAGGTCGAACATCCGCGCCTTGCGCTCGTGCATGTTGGCGACGACTTCCAGCCGGGTCACGCCCTTGTGCGCGACTTCCCACTGCACGAGTTGTTCGGGGATCACGCCGATCACTTCGCCGCCGTGGGCGAGTACCGCATCGGCGACGATGCCCATCAGCCCGACGTTGCCGCCGCCGTAGACCAGTTGCAGGCCTTCGGCCGCGATGCGCGCGCCCAGCGCGCGCGCGCGTTCGGCATAGACGGGTTTGTTGCCGGCGTTGGAGCCGCAGTAGACGCAGATCGATTTCATGGAATGGTCCGGAATGTTGCGAAAAAGCAGAACGGCGCACCGAGGTGCGCCGTCCGTGTGTGCCGGCCGATCAGTTGGCCTTGTGGATCGCGCGTTTATGCACCGCCATCGCCGCATCGTGCACGGCTTCCGAGAGACTCGGATGCGCGTGACAGATCCGCGCGAGGTCGTCGGCCGAGCCGCTGAACTCCATGGTCAGCACGCCCTCGTGGACCAGCTCTGACACGTTCGCGCCGACCAGATGCATGCCCAGCACGCGATCGGTTTCGGCGTGCGCCAGCACCTTCACGAAGCCGGCCGGTTCGCCCATCGCCACGGCGCGGCCGACGGCGGCGAACGGGAAACTGCCGGCCTTGTACGGAATGCCCTCGGCCTTGAGCTGCTCTTCGGTCTTGCCGACCCAGGCGATTTCCGGCTCGGTGTAGATGACCCACGGAATGGTGTCGAAATTGACGTGGCCGGGCAGGCCGGCGATGAGTTCGGCCACCGCGATGCCTTCCTCGAAACCCTTGTGCGCGAGCATCGGCCCGCGCACGCAGTCGCCGACCGCCCAGACGCCGTCGACGCCGGTGTGGCAATGGTCGTCGACCACGATGCGGCCGCGCTCATCGAGCTGCACGCCGGTGCCGTCGGCCAGCAGGCCCTTGCTGGCGGCCTTGCGGCCCACCGCGACCAGCAGTTTGTCGAACACGACCGTCTGCTCGCCATTGGCGTCGGTGAAGGTGACGTGCACCTCGCTGGCCTTGCCGTTCTTCTTGACTTCGGCCTTGCCGACCTTCGCGCCGAGTTTGATATCCAGGCCCTGCTTCTTGAATTCGCGCGCGGCGACCTTCGCGGCTTCGCCGTCGGCGGCGGCGAGGAAGTCCGGCATCGCTTCGAGGATTACCACTTCGGCGCCGAGGCGGTTCCACACGCTGCCCAGTTCCAGACCGATCACGCCGGCGCCGATCACGCCGAGACGCTTGGGCACGGCGGTGAAGTCGAGCGCGCCGACGTTGTCGACGATCGCATCGCCGTCGAACTTCGCGAACGGCAGTTCGATCGAATCCGAACCGGGGGCGAGGATGACGTTGGTGCCCTTGAGCTCGACTTCGCTGCCGTCGTGTTGCTTCACCTTGACGATGTTGCCGGCGTGCAGGGTGCCGAAACCGTAGAAGGCCGACACCTTGTTCGCCTTGAACAGCATCGCGATGCCGCCGGTGAACTGCTTCACGATCTTGTCCTTGCGGCTGACCATCGCGCCGACGTCCATCTTGGCGTTGTCGAAGCTGATGCCGTGCTCGCCGAAGATGTGGCCCATGTTCCAGAACTGGCGCGAGGAATCGAGCAGCGCCTTCGACGGAATGCAGCCCACGCGCAGGCAGGTGCCGCCGAGCGCGGGTTTGCCGTCCTTGCCCAGCGCCGCGTCGATGCACGCGACCTTCATGCCGAGCTGCGCAGCGCGGATCGCGGCGTGGTAACCGGCCGGACCGGCGCCGATCACGATTACGTCGAATTGTTGTTGCTCGCTCATCGTTTGTCTCTGCCAACGCGAACCGCAGTACGTCGCGTCGATTGGGTAGGGGGCCGTGCGGGTCTGCGGGTCGGCCAATTAAAGCATGGGACCGTGTGCCAGGAATCGACCGCTATGGAGCGGAGGATTCTCGTTCGAGGTATTGATACATTTTGGGGGTCGTGCGCCGTTTTTTGCCTGCGGCGAGGTCGTCGAAGTGTTTACGGCAATAGGACTCGTTGCCGCTATCGATCCCCGTCATGAGCATCTCTCGAATATTTCGATTCATGCTGTCCTCCATGTCCTTTACAGCGCTCGGATTCTCACGCCGCATGTCGCTCATGTGCGATTGCACTGTTGCCGCGATCAAAGCGTCCCGCTTACGCCATTCGGCGAGTGCCTCGTCTGCATAGCTGGCCAACCCAGGATAGCGTGCGACACATATTTCCCGGGCGATTTCGGCTGCGCTGATCGCAATCTGATACATGCCGACAGCTTCGTTCATGTTGTCGGCGTCGAAGTGACCTTGGCTGTTCAGTGTTCCAAAACTCTCAATAGAACCTGTGCAGAACTCTTCGCCGTCACCAAGACGCTGCGCGGCGGTCAACATGTCGGTTGCGGATTGCCGGGCCGTGCGAGTCAGCTTATCCATCGTAGTTCTTTCGTCTGGAGTCAATCCAGCGATGAACGCATCAGCGGCGGTGCTGGCATCAGCACGCTCCGCATGCCATGCGTCAAGTTGCGCCTGCAAAGTCGGCGCGAGCAGTGGGTAGATAGAGCTGCAATCGCGCACGATATTCGTCAGCGATTCGCGTTGAATGATCACGCCCGCATGGTTGGCCTGCTGCGCGCTGGCCATGGACGGCATTATGATCGCTGCTATCGCGCTGACCAGCATTACAATGCTACGTATCGTGTGGATGCGCACGCCCCTCACATCTCCAACAGCATGCGGTGCGGGTTTTCCAGCTGATTCTTGATGTCGACCAGGAACAGCACCGCGTCCTTGCCGTCGATGATGCGATGGTCGTAGCTCAGCGCGATGTACATCATCGGCGCGGCGATCACCTGGCCGTTCTCGACGATGGCGCGCTCCTTGATGGCGTGCATGCCGAGGATCGCCGACTGCGGCGGGTTGACGATCGGCGTGGACATCAGCGAACCGAAGGTGCCGCCGTTGGTGATGGTGAAGGTGCCGCCCTGCAGGTCTTCCAGCTTCAGGCCGCCTTCCCGCGCCGCCTTGGCGTAACCGGCGATGGCGCCTTCGATGTCGGCGAAGCCCATGCGCTCGACGTTGCGCAGCACCGGCGTGACCAGACCCTTCTCGGTGGAGACCGCGATGCTGATGTCGGCGTAGCCGTGATAGATCACGTCGTTGCCGTCGACCGAGGCGTTGACGATCGGGTGGCGCTGCAGCGCGTTGGCGGCGGCCTTGGCGAAGAAACTCATGAAGCCGAGCTTGATGCCGTTGGCTTTCTCGAAGGACTCGCCCAGCTCCTTGCGCATCGCCATGACCTTGCCGAGGTTCACTTCGTTGAACGAGGTGAGCATGGCGATGGAATTCTTCGACTGCATCAGGCGTTCGGCGATGCGGGTGCGCATGCGCGTCATCGGCACGCGCTCTTCCGGACGGGCGCCGCCCGCGCCTCCAGCAGCGTGGACACCGGCGGTCTTGCCGCTGGCGTAGTTGACGATGTCTTCCTTGGTCACCGCGCCGCGGCGGCCGGTGCCGGCCACGTCGGCCGGGTTGACGCCAGCGGTGGTGGCGGCGAAGCGTGCGCCCGGCGGCAGTTCAGTGGCGCCGGCGACAGGCGTCGGCGTGGTGCTGGCCGGCGCGGCGGCCGCGGCTTTCGCGGCATCTGCCTTCGGCTGGACTTCCTGCGCGCCAGCGGCAGGCTGTGTGGCGGCCGGTTTCGCGGCTTCCGCCGCTCCCACAGCGCCTTCCTCTATCACCGCGATGACCTGCTGGCTGAGGACGGTCGCGCCTTCGGCGAACTTCAGTTCCTTGATGACGCCATCGACGGTCGAAGGCACTTCCAGCACGACCTTGTCGGTCTCGAGGTCGACGATGTTCTCGTCGCGCTTGACCGCGTCGCCGACCTTCTTGTGCCAGGTGGCGATGACGGCGTCGGAGACGGATTCGGGAAGAACGGGAACCTTGATTTCGGTGGCCATGAGTGGCGTCCTGACAGCGTAATTGAAAGGTGAAGCCGACGCGGGGGCGTCGGCGGGAATATCATTCAGCAGCCGTCATTCGGCGGCGTGACCGTCGTTGAGCGGATTGACCAGCGCGTCGGCGATCAATGTCAGCTGCTCTTCGACGTGATCGTTGAAATGACCGGCGGCCGGCGAGGGCGAACGGCTGCGGCCCGCATACTGCAGGGACTGTTTGTCCTGCAGGCAGAAGCGCAGGTGATGCTGGATCTGGTACCACGCGCCCTGGTTCTGCGGTTCTTCCTGGCACCACACCACCTCGGTCGCTTTCGGATAGCGCTTGAGTTCGGCGATCAGCTGCGCGCGCGGGAACGGATACAACTGTTCGATGCGAATCAGCGCCACGTCCTTCTGCTCGCGCTTCTGCGCGTCTTCCAGCAGGTCGTAGTAGACCTTGCCGCCGCAGACGACCACGCGCTTGACCGCTTTCGGATCGGCGCTGGCGTCGGGGATCAGATGCTGGAATTCGCCGTCGGCCAGTTCGTCCAGGCTCGACACCGCGAGCTTGTGGCGCAGCAGCGACTTCGGGGTCATCACCACCAGCGGCTTGCGCGTCTTCATGCGCATCTGCCGGCGGATCATGTGGAAGGCCTGCGCGGGCGTGGTCGGCGTGCAGACCATCATGTTCTCCAGCGCGCAGAGCTGCAGGAAGCGTTCCAGACGCGCCGAGCTGTGCTCGGGGCCCTGGCCTTCGTAGCCGTGCGGCAGGAACAGCGCGAGGCTGCACAGGCGACCCCACTTGGCTTCGCCCGAGGACAGGAACTGATCGATCACCACCTGCGCGCCGTTGGCGAAATCGCCGAACTGCGCTTCCCAGATGTCGAGCGTCTGTGGATCGGCGGTGGCGTAGCCGTACTCGAACGCCATCACCGCTTCCTCGCTGAGCAGCGAATCGATGATGGTCGCGTCCTCAGGGTTTTCGACCAGCTGCCGCAGCGGGATATGGTCGATGTCGGTCTTCTGATCGTGCAGGATCGCGTGGCGGTGGAAGAACGTACCGCGACCGCAGTCCTGGCCGACCAGACGCAGCTTGTAGCCTTCGTCGAGCAGGGTGGCGTAGGCCAGGTTCTCGGCGAAGCCCCAGTCGCCAGCGAGCTCGCCAGCGCCCATCTTGCGGCGATCTTCGTAGATCTTGGCGACGCGCGGATGCAGCACGGCATCGTCCGGCAGCGTATTGATGATCGTCGCCAGCGCATCGAGCTTCGCGCGCGGCACCCTGGTGTCGACCGGGTCGGACAGCTTGCCCTGCAGCAGCGGGCGCCAGTCGATGGCGTACTGATCCGGCTTTACCTGCGCCAGCTCGGTGGTGACCACGCCGGCATCGAGCTTGTCGCGGAGACCGTCGACCAGCGCCTGCGTGTCCTCGGCCTTGAGCGTGCCGCCCGCGGCCAGCCGCTCGGCGTAGAGCTCGCGGGTGGTCTTGCGCTTGCGGATGATCTGGTACATCAGCGGCTGGGTCGCCGCCGGTTCGTCGGCTTCGTTGTGGCCGTGGCGGCGGTAGCAGACGAGGTCGATGACCACGTCCTTGCTGAACTGCTGGCGGAAGTCGAACGCGAGTTCGGCGCAGAACGCGACCGCTTCCGGATCGTCGCCGTTAACGTGCAGCACCGGCGCGCCGACCATCTTGGCGACATCGGTGCAGTACAGCGTGGAGCGCGCGTCCTGGCGTTCGCTGGTGGTGAAGCCGACCTGGTTGTTGATGACGATGTGCACGGTGCCGCCGACCTGGAAACCGCGGGCCTGCGACATCTGGAACAGCTCCATGACCACGCCCTGGCCGGCGAACGCGGCGTCGCCGTGGATCACGATCGGCAGCACCTGTTTGCGGGCCTTGTCGCCGCGGCGGTGCTGGCGCGAACGCACGCTGCCCACAACCACCGGATCGACGATTTCGAGATGCGAGGGGTTGAAGGCGAGGGCGATGTGGACCGGGCCGCCCGGGGTGGCGACATCGGCGCTGAAGCCCATGTGGTACTTCACGTCGCCGGCGTGGGCCAGATCATCGTGGTCGAACTTGCCTTCGAATTCGTCGAACAGCTTGCGCGGCGGCTTGCCGAGCGTGTTCACCAGCACGTTGAGGCGGCCACGGTGGGCCATGCCCAGCACCACGTCCTTCACCCCATCGCTGCCGGCGCGGCGGATCATCACGTCGAGCATCGGGATCAGCGCGTCGCCGCCTTCCAGCGAGAACCGCTTCTGGCCGACGTACTTCGTGTGCAGGTAGCGCTCCAGGCCTTCCGCTGCGGTGAGGCGTTCGAGGATCCGGCGCTTGTCCTCGTCGGTGCGCTTGAAGTCGCCGCCGGCGGTTTCCAGGCGCTCGTACATCCAGCGACGCTGTTCGACGTCGGTGATGTGCATGAACTCGGCGCCGATGCTGCCGGTGTAGGTGGCCTTGAGCCGGGCGAGCAGGTCGCGCAGTTTCATCTGCGCCTGGCCGCCGACGCCGCCGCTGGAGAAGGTGGCGTCCAGGTCGGCGTTGGACAGGCCGTGGAAGGCGATGTCGAGGTCCGGGGCATCGCTCTTTTCCCACATCGCGAGCGGGTCGAGGTCGGCGGCGAGATGGCCGCGCGAGCGGTAGGCCACGATCAGTTTACCGACCGCGAATTCGCGGCTGTCGCTGCCGCTGCCGTTCGCCACGGCTGCGCCGCGGGCCGCCTGGCGGCCGGCTTCGGCGATGGCGGCGATCACCGCCGAGTGGGGGACATCGCCGGTTTCGCGGCCCTTGATGCCGTCGAAATAGGTTTTCCACTTGGGGCCGACGCTGTCGGGGGCGACCAGATACTGCTCGTAAAGGTCTTCGATGTAGGCGGCGTTGGCGCCAAGTTGCGAGGACTGGGCAAACTGCTTCAGGAGACTGTCCACTCGGGGATCACACTCGAATGTCGGGAAGCGCGGAGGTAATCGGGATGACCGATTGGGGATAACCGCTTGATCCGCCGGGGAATCACCGGACGGAGCAGTGGGTCGGCGAAAGGACCGGAATTATAGCCGCAGGCGTTGCCGCAGCGCACCACTCCGAGTGCCGCAAAGGCCGTGCGGCGGGTTCGACCATGGTCGCAGGGCGCGGTCGGGGCTTTGGTTGCGGTCCGATAGTCCGGGCGGTGCGTCTGGCGATACCTTCGATCCGCATCGCTGGTCGCCCGCTCCGGCTGCTAAGTTTCTCCGCCTGAACTTCAGGGGAAGCCGATGAAAATTTTCGTTGGGGCGGCGCTGGCTGCCGGGCTGGCGCTGCTGGGCGGTTGCACGGAACGCGTGGCTGGGCAGGCGCGCGCGGACAAGGCGGCGCTGGCGATCGATCACTTCGGCTGCCCCGATCTCACCGGTACCTACGCCTTCAACACGCCCGGCGGGGAGGGGACGTCGTACCAGGGTTCGATTCTGGAGGAGTTGCCCGTCGAGCAAGGCAATCGCTTCCCGGGGTCGCAGATCAGCGGTCTCGCGATCCGCCGCGAAGCGCAGGGGGTCTACGAACTCCGCTTCTTCATCGACGACGAACGGGTGATGCAGGAACTGCAGCTGATCCGCGAGTTCGAGAAACCCCGCTACCGCGCCTGGTACCACCTGCTGCGCGACCCGGAGCGCGCGGCCTGGATCGCCCGCAACGGCGAGACCAGCTATGCGCAGCGCATGGCCGAGCTGGGGCCGCGGGTCGAGATCGTGAAGCAACTGCGGGCCGGCACCGACATCGCCTGCGAGGACGGCTGGCTGGAACTGCCGCGCGCGTTCATCAAACCGATCCGGCTGACCCGGGCCGAAGACGGATCGGTCGTCGGCGAGTCGCGCGAGATCGATACGGTCGGGGTGAGCGTCTGGTGCGGCGACGGCTGCGCGGAGCTGCCGATTCCCACCGGCATCCACACCGGCACGCTGCGGTGGCCGCGCAACGATGCGCTGCGCGCCTGGCGGCCTGAGGTCATGGCGAACCGGTTCGATTTCGAGCGGCCGATCGACGAGATCGAGGCCGAAGTCGCCGCGCGCGAAGCGGCGCAGGTGCGGTCGGATGCGCAGCGTTATGCGCCGGCCGGGACGATCCGGGCGCGGATCGCGCCGCTGGTCCCGGCCGGTACGACGCTCGATGAGGTGGTGGTGCGCGGCGGCAAGGTCCACGTTCGCTACACCGTCATCGCCGGGAACGAGAACGGCCTGCTGGGCAGCGTGGCCGGCGCTGGCGGCGATGCCGACGAGCCGGGCGATGTGGTCCGCCGCGTGTTCAGCGGCCGGCCCGGGGTCACCGAGGTCGAATTCACGCTGACCGATTCGCCGCTGGTCGCGCCGGAGCCGGTCGTCGATGCGGCCGTCCCCGCCGCCGTCCTGTCGGACAGCATGGCGGTGCTGTCGCGGGCGCCGCCGACAGCCCCGACGCAGCCCGCGCCGGGCATCGCGGACGCGGCGACCATCCGTCGCCGCGTCCGCGAATTGTTCCCGGCTGGCAGCCGGATTACCGATGTGCGCTACGGCAACGGTACCGTCACCGTCGTCGGCGAGGCCGATTCCAATCGCAGCGTGTCCGAAGGTCTGCGCGCGATCGACGGCGCACGGCGCGGGCAGGATGCGCCACCCGATCTGGTGCAGATCGAAATGACCCCGGCGCGCAGGGTGCGCTTCGAGATCCTGCTGCGGCGTTCGGCGCTGATCGCGGAGTGATGCCGGGCGATTGCGCGCGCCGCTCAGATCTCCAGCGCGCGGAACTCGGTGACGATCCGCGAACGCTCCCAGACCGGCTTGAAACCGTCGGCGAGCTGGCGGGCGCGGCCGCCGAAATCGATCGCGGCCTCGCCGTCGAAGCGGTTGCCGAGGGTGCGGAAGTAGTAGCCGCCGCTGTCGTTGGCGATGAAGGCCGAGGCGTAGCCGCGGTCGGCCGGGTCGTTGGCTTCGCGGAATGCGAACACGCTGGACAAGCGCTGGCCCAGGCCGATCAGCGGCGCATGCGCGCGCTGCGCGGTGTCGGCGTCCTGCAGCAGGATGCGGATATCGACGCGGTGGCGGCGGGTGGCCAGCCGGCGCAGGGCTTCCAGCACCTCCGGCGTATCCAGCAGGCCGGGGTCGAGCGAGCGACTGTAGATGTACAGCTCGCGGCGGCAGGCGGCGACGATCGCGGTGGTGATCGCGACCGCGGCGTCGCGGGTGTCGATGGCAGTGGGGCCGCCGATCTGCCGGCGCATGCTCTGGTGTTCGATCCCGGCTTCCATGAAGCGCTCGCCGTACGGCACGAAGCCGTGCTTGACGTAGAAACCGACCGCCGACGCCTGCGAGTGCAGGCGCAGTTCCGGCCAGCGCAGCCGCTCGGCTTCGTCGATCAGCGCCAGCAGCAGGGCGTCGCCGACGCCGTGGCCGCGCCAGTCCGGCAGCACCGCCATCCGTCCGACCTTGCGCTCCGGCGTCAGCCGGCCGGTGCCGATGGGCCGGCCGGCCTCGTCGCGGGCGATCACGTGCACGCAGAGCGGGTCGAGTTCGTCCCATTCCAAGGCCAGCGGCACCTGCTGTTCCTGCACGAACACCGGTTCGCGGACCGCGCGCAGATCGTCGACGCCGCTGGCGTAGTCGATGGCTTCGACCCGGAAGCGACCTTTTGGCGTGTTGTGCTCAGCCTTCGTCATCATCGCTCTCCCCGGTTTCGTCATCCTCGCCTTCCAGCCGGTAATGCCCCTGCGCCAGCAGGTCGAGGACCAGCGCCTGGCCTTCGGCGGACAGCGTGGCGTAGGTGTCGCCGTCCAGCGTGTCGGCGGCGGCCAGCGCGCGGGCATCGGCGAGCGGCAGGGCGTGGATCTGGCCCGCGGCATACAAGGTTGCCGATGATTTGCGCTCGGCACTGCGCCGCCAGGCCACCCTGGTCCACGGGTGGCGCTGCAGCGCAGCGCCCTGCTGCAGGTCGAATTCGACCTCGATCCGCGAGCGCGGCGGATCCGGATTCAGGGCGTCGCCGACGCTGCGGTACAGGGTCATGAAGCGGCCGAACCAGTCGCCCAGGCGCTCCGGGTCGTTCATCCGCAGCGCGTTCAGACCGGCGATGGCGCGGCGCATGGCCTCGGCGTCGATCTCGTTCGGGTCTTTCGGCGGCGACAGGTCGTCGTCGCGATAACGCACCGATTCGTCGGCTTCCGCCAGCAAAGTGTCGACAAAATCGCCCAACAGCTCCCCGGCGCTGGGGGCGCGCATGCCGACCGAGAAGGTCAGGCAGGCATCCTCGGCCACGCCGTGGTGCGGCACGGTCGGCGGCAGGTACAGCATGTCGCCGGGGCCGAGCAGCCATTCGTGGGTGGGATGGAATTCGCGCAGCAGCTTCAGCTCGACGCCCTCGCGGAAGTCGGCGCAGGGCACGCCGTTGCCCATGGCCTCGCTGGCGTCGATCTGCCAGCGGCGGTGGCCGTGGGCCTGCAGCAGGAAGACGTCGTACTGGTCGACATGCGCGCCGACCGAGCCGCCCGGCGCGGCGAACGAGATCATCACGTCGTCGATGCGCCAGCGCGGCAGGAAATCGAAGTGATCGAGCAAGGCGCGGATATCCGGATCCCACTTGTCCACGTCCTGCACCAGCAGGGTCCAGTCGTGGTGCGGCATGCCGGGGAATTCTTCTTCGGCGAACGGGCCGGTACGCACGGTCCAGCCGTCGGTGGCCTTGTCGTGGACGATGATCCGCGACAGCGCGCCTTCCTCGCAGGCCAGGCCGGCAAGGTCTTCGGGCATCACCGGCGTGACGAAATCCGGAAACGCGTTGCGGATCAGCAGCGGCCGTTTCTGCCAGTAATCGCGCAGGAAATCGGCGGCGGGCATGCCGAGCGGAGGCTTCGCTCGCGCGTCGATCTCGAACGGAAGCGTAGGAGTGCGCTTCGGCATGTCAGATGTCCTTCGCCAGACGTTCCGCGAGTCCGGTGTAGCTGCCGGGCGTCATGTCCAGCAGGCGCTGCTTGGCGTCGGCCGGCAGATCGAGGCCGGTAATGAACGCGCGCATGGAGGTTTCGTCGATCCCGTGGCCACGTGTCAGCGCCTTCAACTGTTCGTACGGATTCGGCAGTCCGTGGCGGCGCATCACCGTCTGCACGGCTTCGGCCAGCACTTCCCAGGCGGCGTCGAGATCGGCGGCCAGACGCTCCGGGTTGGCGCTCAGTTTGTTCAGCCCGCGCAGCAGCGCGTCGTAGCCGATCAGCGCATGGCCGAACGCGGTGCCAAGCGCGCGCAGCACGGTGGAATCGGTGAGGTCGCGCTGCCAGCGGCTGATCGGCAGCTTCGCTGCGAAGTGTTCCAGCAGGGCGTTGGCGATGCCGAAATTGCCCTCGGCGTTCTCGAAATCGATCGGATTGACCTTGTGCGGCATCGTCGAGCTGCCGACTTCGCCGGCCTTCACCGCCTGTTTGAAATAACCCAGCGAGATGTAGCCCCACAGGTCGCGGCACAGGTCGATGCAGATGGTGTCGATGCGTTTCTGCGCGTCGCACAGCTCGGCGATGCCGTCGTGTGGCTCGATCTGGGTGGTGTAGGGCTGCCAGTCCAGGCCCAGCGATTCCACGAAGCGCCGCGAGAAGGCGGTCCAGTCGACGTCCGGATACGCCGCGACGTGCGCGTTGTAGTTGCCGACCGCGCCGTTGATCTTGCCGGCGATCAGCGCGCCGGCCAGGGTTTCGCCCTGACGCTGCAGGCGCGCGACGACGTTGGCGATTTCCTTGCCGACGGTGCTGGGCGAGGCGGTCTGGCCGTGGGTGCGCGACAGCATCGGCAGGCCGGCGTGCGCATGCGCCATCGCTCGGAGCGTCTGGATCAGGTCGTCCAGCTTCGGCAGCATCACCCGCTGTCGCGCCTCGTTGAGCATCAGCGCGTAGCTGAGATTGTTGATGTCTTCGCTGGTGCAGGCGAAATGCACGAACTCCAGCGCCTGCGCCAGCTCGGCGTCGTCCTTCAGCCGCTCCTTGATCAGATATTCCACCGCTTTCACGTCGTGATTGGTGGTGCGCTCGATCTCCTTCACCCGGGCGGCGTCGGCCACCGATAGGTCGTCGGCCAGCGCGCGCAGGCGGGCGATGGCGGCATCGGAAAACGCCGGGAGTTCGACGATGCCGGGCTCGGCCGCCAGCGCCAGCAGCCATTCCACCTCCACCTTCACCCGCGCCTTGATCAGACCGTATTCGGAGAAGATCGGACGCAGGGCATCGACCTTGCCGGCGTAGCGGCCATCGAGCGGGGACAGGGCGAGGAGCTGGGCATCGGACATGGGGATTCGCAGGCGCGCGGCGCAGTCGAGTGGAAACCGCGATTGTAAACGCCCGGAATTTCAAACGCCCGCGGCGTATGCTCCCCGCAACCCGACCGCAACTCGACCGCAATTCGACACTCGGAGCCGATCATGGCGAAACGCAGCGCGATTCCGGGCACCGGCACCGTGCCCGATCCCTTCCGCACCGAACGCGACAGCATGGGCGCGCTGCGGGTGCCGGCCGCGGCCCTGTGGGGCGCCCAGACCCAGCGCGCGGTGCAGAATTTCCGCATCTCCGGCCAGCCGATGCCGCGCGGCTTCCTGCGCGCGCTGGGGCTGATCAAGGCCGCCGCCGCCCAGGCCAACGCCAATCTGGGCCTGATGTCCAAGACCCGCGCCGCCGCGATCCGCCGCGCCGCGCTGGCCGTGGCCGGCGGCGACCACGACGACCAGTTCCCGGTCGATCTCTACCAGACCGGTTCCGGCACCTCGACCAACATGAACGCCAACGAGGTCATCGCCGCGCTGGTGATGCGCGGCGGGCGCGGGCGCATCCATCCCAATGACGACGTGAACCTCGGCCAGAGTTCCAACGACGTGATTCCCAGCGCGATCCGGGTCGCCGCGCTGCTGGCGACGACCGAGGAACTGCTGCCGGCGCTGCGCCAGTTGCGCACCACCATCGACCGTCGCGCCCGCGAGGCGCGCAAATTGATCAAGACCGGCCGCACCCATCTGATGGACGCGATGCCGATGACCTTCGCCCAGGAGCTGGGCGCGTGGTCGTCGCAGCTCGAATCGGCGCGGATGCGGATCGAGGACAGCCTCAAGCGCCTGCGCCGGCTGCCGATCGGCGGCACCGCGATCGGTACCGGCATCAACGCCGACCCGCGCTTCGGCAAGCGCGTGGCGCAGACGCTGTCGGTGATGTCGGGGGTGCGCTTCGTGTCCGCCGACGACAAATTCGAGGGCATCGCCGCCCAGGACGACGCCGTGGAACTGTCAGGCCAGCTCAGCGCGCTGGCGGTGGCGCTGATGAAGATCGCCAACGATCTGCGCTGGATGAACTCGGGGCCGCTGGCGGGCCTGGGCGAGATCGAACTGCCGGCCCTGCAGCCGGGTTCGTCGATCATGCCGGGCAAGGTCAACCCGGTGATTCCCGAAGCGGTGGCGATGGTCTGCGCGCAGGTGATGGGCCATCACACCGCGATCACCATCGCCGGGCAGAGCGGCAATTTCCAGCTCAACGTGATGCTGCCGCTGATCGCCGCCGACCTGCTGGACAGCATCGGCCTGCTCAGCAATGCGATGCGCGCGCTGGCCGACGACGCCATCGCCGGCATGACCTTCCGCGCCGACCGCATCGCCGATGCGCTGGCGCGCAATCCGATCCTGGTGACCGCGCTGAATCCGGTGATCGGCTACGAAAAAGCCGCCGCGATCGCCAAGAAGGCGTATCGCGAGCGGCGTCCGGTATTCGATGTGGCGCTGGAGGACAGCGGGCTGGAGGCAGCCGAACTCAGGAAGCTGCTCGACCCCGCGGCGCTGACCGAGGGCGGCGTACGTGCAGGCGGTGGGACTGGCGGCTGAGCCTGCCGGTCGGCGCCGATCACGACTCCGGATGGATGTATGCGGGTCACCGTCCGGCGGCTTTTCCGCCAGGTGCGGCGCTTTCCTCGGGCGACGGCCATTCTCCCGGCACTTCCATTCCCCCGAGAACGGCGAGGGCGCCTTTGCACATCCGCAGTTTCTCTTCGCGCGTGCCGGAATCCAGCGCCCCGAGCCGAGAGGCGACGACGCGTTCGCGGTAAGCGCGCAGGGTTTCGTCGGGCGCGAATTCGGCCAGCGTGAGCAGACGCCCACGTTCGATCCTGTCCTGACGCGCGTTGACGAACGCGAAGTACAGCGGCGCCACCTCCGCCATGTAGCCAGGATCGATGGCCGCACATTTTTCGCTCATGACCGGAATCGCGAACGTCGCGACGTAAGCGATATGGTCCTGGAACGCGCGATTGCGGCCGGGATCGTCGGCGGCATTCGACGCCGTCGCGATCGAAGCGAGGATGGTCGTGAGTGCGGTTGCGGTGAGACGATTCATGTCGGCGTTCCGAAGGTTACGACGCGTAAAAGTGCAGGCGAGAGCGACGTTTGACGCCGCTCGGCGTATCGCGGCAATACCATCGAGGCATTACTTCGCCGGTTCGGCGGTCGCCGCCTCGGCTTCCGCTGCGGTGTTTCCGCTGTCGTTGTTGCTGCCCACGTCGATATCGGCGTTGATCACGCCGCCGGGGATGTCGACGTTGAATTTGCCGTCCTTGCCGCAGTCGTCCACGTCGCTCTGGTCCATCGTCGCATACGGCTTGAATTCAGGCATCGCTGCGGCGAGCTTGTCGTGGCTGACTTTCATCGCCGGCAGCAGCTTGCACAACGCCACCGCCGCTTTCTCGATGCCTTCGGCCTCGGCTTCGATCTTCTGTTCGATCTGATCGGTATTGCCGGTCAGCACGCCCTTCAGCGCCTCGCCGACGGCCTTGCCGGCGAGGTCGGCGCCCTGCAGGCCGATGTCGATACCGGCCTCGGCGATGCCGACGATGTGGCTGCGGTATTCCAGCAGCAGCTTGCGCTGTTCGGCGGTGGCCGTGACCAATTTGCCGCCGATCAGCAGGTCGCCTTCCGGCGTGATCTCCGCCTTCGGTTGCTGGTTCTTGGACACCTGGATGTTGGCGGTCGCGAGCTCTCCGCGCGCGTGATCGGTGGCACCCTTCACCGCTTTTCCGAGCATGGTGGCGGGTTCGCCCGGATCCGTGCCGGACGACGCCTTGTCGGAGCATGCCGACAGCATCGATGCGCAGAGCAGGGCAGCGAACAGCAGCGAATGGCGAAGCGCTGGACGGGACGTATTCATGGCGACCTTCTTGGGTGTTGTACGGAGGGTGGTGCGTATTTCGATCAACGATTGCGCGGCACGTCGATGCTGCCCGCCACGTCGCGGTGGTTCAACGATCCGCTGCCGAGCTTGCGAACGGTCAGACGGCCGCGCGTGCGCTCCACATCCAGATCGCCGGATCCGACCCTGTCGACGGTGATATCGCCGCCGATGTCGGTCAGTCGGGCGTCGCCCGAGC
Organism: Chitinophaga pinensis; assembly: GCA_943371935.1. GTDB lineage: Bacteria > Pseudomonadota > Gammaproteobacteria > Xanthomonadales > Xanthomonadaceae > Lysobacter_I. Next base: position 112,660 of record CALRWS020000010.1, read on the forward strand.
CGACGGATCCGAGTCGCACGGCGCCTTCGGTGCCGCTGACTTCGAGATCGCCCGAGCCCACGCTGCCGATCGTAGCGCTGCCGCGCACGGCGCGCGCGGTGAGATCGCCGGAGCCGACCGAAATCGCGTTCAGGCCGCCGATATCGTCGAGTTCGATGTCGCCCGAACCGACATCGGCATAGACCATGCCGCGGACACGGCTGGCCCTGGCATCGCCGGAACCGACATCCAGGCTCAACGATGCGACGCCGGAAACGGCCGCTTCGCCGGAGCCGACCTTGATCTGGACAGGAAGGGTGTCGGGCAACGATGCCTGTACCTGCAGGTAGGCATAGCGCTTACCGCTGTTCCAGCTCATGTTGGCGTCGCGGTCCGCGCGGACGATCAGCTTGTCGCCGGCGCGGTGCTGGGTGAGGCTGAGCTGCTGCAGCAGGGAACTCTGCGACGCGCATGCTTTCGCCTTCACGGACACCGCGGCGTTCCTGCTTGCGGTCAGGACGAGTTCCTGCGCGCCGATCTCGAACACCACGGTCTTGATGCCGGTGAGATCCAGCGCGAGGTCGCGCGGTTCCGAATCCTGGCAAGCGCGCTGCGCGCTGGCGGCGAACGGCAGCGCCGCGAGCAGGAGGATCGCCGGAAAAAAGGCGGCTTTGTTGCGCATGTCACGCTCCAGTACTGGGGGATGAGGTGTGTGGGTTGGGGGTGTATCGAAGTGTGTTCATTGAAATAGTGCAGGAGGCTGTCGGAGACCGTGCGTCGGTGGCCGCGCTTCCTCCGGAGGCGGACCGGCGACCGCCGGCCCGCCTTCTACCTCAACCCTCGTCGCGCCAGCGGCGCAGGCGGACCGCGGCGAAGATCATCGCGCCGCCGGCCAGCGCGCCGATCCACATCTTCGCCGAGAGGAACGCGGTGTACATGGTGCCGATGCCGAACGCGTGGGTCAGATCGTCCGGGCCGTTGATGTTCTCGAATGCCGAGGTATCGACTACGTCGAGCCAGGTGAGAGGGATGCCGCTGAACAGTACGCGGGAGCTGACGTTCTGCAGGAACCACAGGAAGCTGTCCTGCTCGACGGCATCCATCAGGGTGATCCAGCCCAGCAGCAGCGTCGCGACCACCGGGATCAACGTCGCCCACAGGAACGGCACGCGGCGCGCCCAGGCGGAGCAGAGCATCAGCCAGCCGACGGTCGGCAGCGACCACACCGCGAACAGCGGCACCATCGCCAACTGGTTGGCAGCGACGGTGAGCGGGTTGCCCGCGCCGAACAGCAACTGCACCGGATTGCCGCCGTGATAAAGCATGAACAGGCTGATGATGGCCAGGTAACCGAACATGGTCACGATGCCCGCGATCGCCGCGATGGTGGGCAGTACCACGGTGGCGCTGACGACCTTCGACAACACGGTCGCACCGTCGGACAGCGGCAGCGATTTCCAGAACAGCACGCTGCGGTCCTTGCGCTCGTCGTAGAGGCTGCCGAGGCAGTAGAAGAACACCACGAAGCCGAGCACGATGAACGGCCAGATCGAGGCGAGATACAGGCTCAGGTCGACCGCGCCGCCCAACTGCTGCATGTCGGCGGGCGACATGTGTGTGGTCAGGGCCTTGAGGTCGAGCCCGTTCATCTGGATGTGGGTGCCGTCTTCGGTGACGATCTTCTGGTCGCCGATCGTGGGCGCGACCTTGATCTCGAACGTCGCGATCACCCCCATCAGCAGCACCAGCGAAACGATGCCGGCGACCACGGGCGCCCAGAAGAAGCCGCCCTTGTTTTCCCAGAATTCGCGCCTCAACAGCAGCTTGAATTTGCTGGCGAAGCCGAAGCTTTTCGACGCCGCATGGCTGTGGAGCGCGGCGGGTTCTTGGATGGATGCGTTCATGCGTAGGTCCCCTTCATGGTGGCGACGAACAGATCGGCGAGGCCCGGGATGCGGGTTTCCCCCAGCGCGGCCAGCTGATCCAACGGAACGCCATCGAACATCATTACGGTCTTGCCGAACGGCAGCGAGCGCTCGTCGATCGGTTTCATCGCGCGGGCTTCATCGATGCGGTCGGCGCTCAGCAGCACTTCCACGTAACGCTCGCCCAGGCTTTCCATCGTCGCGTCGAGCACGATCCTGCCGTCGCGGATGAACATCACGTCGGTGAGGATGTGTTCGATCTCCTCGACCTGGTGGGTGGTGATGATGATCGTCTTCTGTTCGTCGAAATAATCCTCGAGCAGGCGCTGGTAGAACTCCTTGCGGTACATGATGTCGAGGCCGAGGGTGGGCTCGTCCAGCACCAGCAGTTTGGCGTCGATGGCCATCACCAGCGCCAGATGCAGCTGCACGATCATGCCCTTCGACATTTCGCGGACTTTCATGCCCGGCTTGAGCTGGGTGTTGGCGAGGAAACGCTCGCATTTGGCGCGGTCGAAGCGCGGATGCACGCCGGCGACGAACTCGATGGCTTCGCGGACCCGGATCCAGCGCGGCAGCACCGCCACGTCGGCGATGAAGCACACGTCGTTCATCAGATCGTCGCGCTGGGTGCGCGGGTCGCGGCCCAGCACTTTCAGCTCGCCCTCGAACGGGATCAGACCGAGCACGGCTTTGAGTGCGGTGGTCTTGCCGGCACCGTTGGGGCCGATCAGGCCGATGATCTTGCCGGCGCCGATCTCGAACTGGGTATTGTCCAGCGCGAGCTTGTTCTTGTAAGCCTTGCGCAGGCCGCGGGCGGAGACGACCGCCTGGTCGGAGGCGAGGGCGTTCATGCGGCACCTCCCGGGGTGGTCTGCTTCAGCAACTCGTCCATGTGCAGGCCGAGGCGCTGGATGCGCTCCAGCACCAGCGGCCATTCTTCGCGCAGGAAGCGTTCGCGTTCGCTGGACAACAGTTTTTTGGCGGCTTCTTCGGTGACGTACATGCCCAGACCTCTGCGTTTCTCTACGAGCGACTCGTCCGCCAGTTCCTGATAGGCGCGCGAGACAGTGATGGGGTTCAATTGATATTCGGCAGCCACCTGACGGACCGAGGGCAACGCGTCGCCCGGCTTGAGCAAGCCGTCCAGCATCATGGCGATGACCCGGTCTTTCAGTTGGCGGTAGATCGGAGCGCCGTCGCTCCATTGGATAGCGGTCATGGTCAGCTCCGTTTGCCGCTGCGCAGACCCTGCGCGAAAGAGAAGAAAGGGAGCGCCATGGCTTCACGGGCCTGGGCTCTGCGATGGCGGCTGTACGCTTTGGCCGAACCCGTGCCCGCCTGCGGCGCGACAGTTGCCGGGGCGGCGACCGCGTCGCTTGCTGCGGAGGGATCGTTCGTACCGGTAACGGGAACCGCCACGATGAGGCCGAGGGTGGCGAGGCTCAGCACGAGGCCGAGGGCGCGGAACGTATTGATCAGCTTGCGGTGCATGGGTCAACTCCTGTTCGTGTTGACTGGTGTTGTATGCAACTATAACACCGAAACACGTCAGGTCAAGTCCCGCGGAAACCATTTCGACCCAACTGAAGTCATACTTCCGTCATTCCCCTTCTGGAGTCCTGTCATGCCGAGATTTCTGGCCAAAACCCTTGCCGTTGCGGCCTTGTGCGGCCTGTCGGCGCTCGTTCTGGCGGCCGGAGGCGGGCTTCTGGACCGCACTTATCGCCCCTTGGCCGGCAAAACACCGGTCCATCTGGGCAAGACCTATGGCGGCCAGGTGCTGCTGGTGGTCAACACCGCCAGCAAATGCGGTTTCACCCCGCAATTCGAGGCGCTGGAAACGATGCACGCGCGCTACAAGCCGCGTGGGTTCGCAGTCTTGGGCTTTCCGTCCGGCGATTTCATGGGTCAGGAATATGCCGATGAGAAGCAGATCCAGGAGTTCTGCACGCTCACCTACGGCGTGAAATTCCCGATGTTCCAGAAGGTGCACGTGTCCGGCAAGGAGGCCACGCCGTTCTACAAGGCGCTGGCGGACACCACCGGCGAGGCGCCGAAATGGAATTTCCACAAGTATCTGATCGGCCGCGACGGCAAGGTCGTCGCCAGCTTCGGCAGCCGCACCAAGCCGGATGCCCCGGAAGTGATCGCTGCGATCGAGGCCGCGCTGCGCAAGCCGGCGCCCAAGTAATGCGGTGCCGGTCAGGCGGTGCCGGGCATGATGCCCGTCGAGGTCGCGGTCATTGCCCCCTCGGGCGCCTGCCGCGACAATAGGCGGCTGGCGATGCGCGGGCCGGTCTGTACGGTCCGTGCATCGGCCGCGTTCTTTTTCTGGAGACTTCGATGAGTGTTGGTGTTCGCGGCCTGGCCGCATGGATGATGGCGGCGGCGCTGTTGCTGGCCGGCTGGGTGCAGGCACAGGACAAGGCCGCGTTGACGACGGATCGCGAGAAAGTCAGCTACATGATCGGCGCGGATGTCGGTCGTTCGATCTCCGCCGTGGGCCCGGATCTGGATTTCGCCGCGTTCGAACGCGCGATCAGGAATGCGTTCGCCGGAGGCAAACCGCTGCTGTCCGACGAAGAAGCGCGCACCGTGGGTACTGCGCTGGTGCAACGCATCGGCGAACGCGCCGGCAAACCTGCGCCGGGCCTGGCGCCCGGGACCAAGCCGCCCGCGGTGGCCAAGGACAAGGTCGGCCACATGGTCGGCGCCGATGTCGGCCGTTCGCTCACGTCGATCCAGGACGAGATCGACATGCCGGTGTTCCTGCAGGCGGTGCGCACGCTGATGACGTCGGCCAAACCGCTGCTCACCGATGCCGAGATGGATCAGGTGCGCGATGCGTTCTCCAAGCGGATGGACGCGCGCGAGAAAACGCGCCTCGCCGACGCCGCGCGCAAGAACGCGGAAGAGGGCGCCGCATTCCTCGCCAGGAACAAAACCGCCAAGGGCGTGATCAGCACAGCCTCCGGCCTGCAGTACATGGTCCTGCGCCAGGGCAACGGCGCGCGCCCGCGTTTGAGCGATAAAGTCCGTGTGCATTACCAGGGCCAACTGCTCGACGGCACCATCTTCGACAGCTCGTACCAGCGCGGTCAGCCCGCCGATTTCGCGCTGGGGCAGGTCATTCCCGGCTGGACCGAAGGCCTTGCATTGATGCCGGTCGGCGCCAAATACCGGCTCTGGGTGCCCGCGTCGATCGCCTATGGCGAACGTGGCAGCCCGCCCAGCATCGGGCCCAACAGCACGCTGATGTTCGATGTCGAATTGCTCGACGTGCTCTGAAAACCGGTCTTCTGAAAACAAACCCTTCACCTTCCATCTTTCGCGCACCGCAGCGGCGATGCGCCACCCATCCTGAGAGTGCCTGTCGATGAAAAGCTCCAACACGACCCTCGCCGCCGCGACCTGCGCTTTGGCCCTCGCCGTCGCCGGCGATGCCGCCGCTGCCGACACCCCGATCGAACTGAAGACCGAAAAAGAGCAGGTCAGCTACCGCATCGGCATGGATGTCGGCAATTCCCTGAAGCCGGTCGCCGGTGAAATCGACATGGCCATCCTCAAGCGCGCGATCGACGATGTCCTCGCCGGCAAGCCGCCGGCGTTGGACGACGCGAAGGCGCAGCAGGTAATGCAGGCGTTCTCGCAGAAGATGCAGGCCAAGCAGCAGGCCGCGGCCGAAGCGCTGGGCAAGCAGAATCTTGCTGCCGAGACGGCGTTTCTCGCCGAGAACGGCAAGAAGACCGGCGTGGTCACCACCGCTTCGGGCCTGCAGTACCAGGTGTTGACGGCCGGCACCGGCGCCAAGCCGACGGCTGAGGCGTTCGTGCGCGTCCACTACACCGGCACGCTGCTCGACGGCACCAAGTTCGACAGCTCGGTCGACCGCGGCGAGCCCACCGAATTCGGCGTGGGGCAGGTGATCCCGGGCTGGATCGAGGGCCTGCAGCTCATGCCGGTCGGCAGCAAATACAGGTTCTGGATCCCGGCCAAACTGGCCTACGGCACGCAGGGAACGCCCGGCGGCCCGATCGGTCCGAACGCCATGCTCACCTTCGAAGTCGAACTGCTGGGTATCCTCTGACCCCCGGCGCTTCCGGATCGCCTGCTTCCAGGAGCGATCGACCGGAAGCGTTCGATCGAATCCTGTTCCATCCCCCCGAACCTTTCCTGCGCTGCCGTGGCCGCGCGTACCCACCCAGGAGTCCCTGTTGATGAAACTGTCGCGTAACCTCACTCTCGCCGTCGCCACGGCCTCATGCGCGCTCGCGCTCGTCGCCTGCAAGCCGATCGAAAAGGATGCCGCTGGCGCCGCGAAGACCGATGCCAAGGCCGATGAAGCCGGCAAGGAAGGCGCCGAAAAGATCGCCGGCCTGCCGACCGAGAAGCAGCAGGTCAGCTACATGATCGGCATGGACATCGCCAAGTCGCTGAAGCCGATGAAGGACGAAGTGGACATGGACACGCTGCAGCGCGCCATCAACGACGTGTTCGCCGACAAGAAGCCGCTGCTCAACGAAGAGCAGGCGATGAAGGTGATGCAGACCTTCGCAGCCAAAATGCAGGCCAAGCAGCAGGAAGAAGCGGCCAAGAAGCAGGCCGAGATGGAAGCGCAGGGCAAGAAGAACGTCGAAGCCGGCGCCAAGTTCCTGGCCGAGAACGGCAAGAAGACCGGCGTGGTCACCACGGCTTCGGGTCTGCAGTATCAGGTGCTGACCGCTGGCAAGGGCGCGAAGCCGACCGCCAGCGATTCGGTGAAGGTGCACTACACCGGCACGCTGCTCGACGGCACCAAGTTCGACAGCTCGGTCGACCGCGGCGAGCCCGCCCAGTTCGTGCTCAATTCGGTGGTGCCGGGCTGGACCGAGGCGCTGCAGCTGATGCCGGTCGGCAGCAAGTACAAGCTGTGGATCCCGTCGAAGCTCGGCTACGGCGAGCAGGGCACCCCGGGCGGCCCGATCCCGCCGAATGCCACCCTGGTGTTCGACGTCGAACTGATCGAGATCGTCAAGCCGTAATCGGGTAACGACCGGCACGACGACCGCAACAACCGGTGCGCCGCCGCTTTCCGCGGCGGC
>CALRWS020000011.1:0-119507 GCA_943371935.1 Chitinophaga pinensis
ACTTCGGAAGAAGTGAGCCTGACCCCGCGGTTCCACCCCGTGATGCCGGTTATTCGACGGCCCTGCGAACCTGCGCCATGAATTCGGTATCGACCTTGGCGCCCATCTGTTCGGTGCGGGCAAGAATGCGGCCCTCGCTGTCGAGCAGCACCAGCGCGCTGGTGTGATTGAACTCGCCGTCGGCCAGGGCGCGATAGCGGATGCCGAGGACGCCGGCGATTTTGCGTACGTCGGCCTGCGCGGGGCTCGCCAGCGTCCAACGCGCGGGATCGAGCCTGCGTTTGCTCGCGATCGACATCAACGCTGCGGGCGTGTCGCGTCCGGGGTCCATGCTGATCAGCAGGATGCCCAGGCGTTCCCGTTCCCCTGGCGTCAACTGTTTTTCCACCGCCTTGCCGCTGTCGACGATGAGCGGGCAGATGTACCGGCACGAGGTGTAGAACATCGACACCAGTTGCACCTTTCCGCGACGTTTGCTCCAATCGAAGCGCTTGCCGTGCTGGTCGGTCAGGCTTGCGGAGAGCCGGTATACGGATTCGCCGGGTAGAGGCGCCGGCCCGGGGGCCGCGAGCACGCCCGCGCAAAGCGCGAGTCCCACGACGATGCAGAGCAGTCGTTTCATCGTGTACTCCTGGCGCAGCGGAAACCGAGATTGAGCGTGGTGTCCTCGGCATCGAGGGACGACAGCATGGCCACGCGCATCAGCACCGCGTAGTTGTCGCGATCGTCCATCGACAGCGCGCCGGCGCCGCAGAATTTCGCGTTGTCCGCATCGCCCTGGTTGCGGTTGTCGGCGGCGACCAGCAGCGCCGAAAAATCGTCGGTCCATTCCCACACCAGTCCGTGCAGGTCCTGTACGCCGTACGCATTGGGACCCTGAAGTCCCGCGCGCGGCAACGCCTGCGTGGACGGGCGCGAATACCAGCGCAGGATGCGCTCGCGCCAGGCGGGGTCGCGACGGGCATCGCGACGGGTTTCGTCCGCCGCTGCGGCGTATTCCCACTCGTCCCAACTGGGCAGTCGCGCGCCCTGTGCCTCGCAATACGCCTGCGCGGCGAACCAGCTGACCTGCACCACCGGCTGCTGCGGCAATGCGCCGACGCCGAGTGTTCCGGGGCCGGCCCAGTGCGAGAGGTAGCGCGGCTCGGCGAACACCTTCGCGACGCGATCGCGACGCCACTGCGGATGGGTCTGCACGAATGCCAGAAACTCCACATTGGTCACCGGCTTGCGCATCAGCGCGAACGGAGCGATGCGGGTGTCGCCCTTGCGATCCTCGTACTTCAAGGCGGAGCGGAAGCTGCCGCCGGGCAGGTTCACGTAGTCCCCGTTGCCGGCGGGCAGGCCGGCGAGGGGAAACAGCAACAGCGCGAGGGCGACGATGCGGCGCATGACTCAATGGCCGTCCGAAGCATTGACCGGCTTGGCCTGACGGATCTTCGCCGCCTCTGCCTTGGTGACCCGCCCACCCGGATTGCCCCAGCTGTTGAGGACATAGGTGGAGATGTTGGCCACTTCGTCGTCGGTGAGCTGGCCCATCGGCGGCATGTTGGAGTTGTAGTCCATGCCGTTGACCTTCACGGGGCCGACCAGGCCATGCAGGATGATGGCCGGAACCCGTTTCGCGTCGGCGGCGATGTAGTCAGACCCGGCCAGCGGCGGGAACACGCCCGGGATGCCTTGACCTTCCGGCTGATGGCAGGTCGAACAGGTGCCGGCGAACAGCGCCTTGCCCGCGGCGATCTGTTCCGCGACGGACAGCTCGCCCTTTTTCGCGGCGGCCGCGGCGGTGGTCACGGCATTCATGTTGCTCTGCGCGCGGTCGCCGAGGTAGACGTAATCGACTTCCTTGCCGGAATAGATCTCCTTGTTCTCCGGCCCGTCGGCCTTGAGGATCGCCAGCGCGCCCTTGTTGAACGCGCGGAAGATCGAATGATCGACCAGGACGTAACTGCCGGGCACTTCGAGATGGAAATCCATGATCGCCGCGCCGCCCGAAGGAATGAGCGTGGTCTGCACGTTCTCCTGGAAACGCGTGCCGCCTTCGAACCAGACCTTGTCGAAGATCTCGCCGATCACATGAAAGCTCGATACGAGATTGGGGCCGCCGTTGCCCACATACAGGCGCACGGTCTCGCCGACGCGGGCGGTCAGCGCCTTGTCGCCGGTGAGCGAACCCTCGCTGCCGTTGAACAGCACATACGTCGGATGCTCGTCGATGGCTTTCTCCATGTCGAACGGCTGATGGCCTTTCTCGCGATATTTGCCGGTCGTGTAGAAATCGCCCTGCATCACGTAATACTCCTTGTCCACCGGCGGCATGCCTTCGGGCGGTTCGACCAGGATCAGTCCGTACATGCCGTTGGCCACGTGCATGCCCACCGGTGCGGTCGCGCAGTGATAGACGAAGAGACCGGCGTTGAGCGCCTTGAACGTGAAGCGCGACGAATGGCCGGGCGCGGTGAAGCTGGATGCCGCGCCGCCGCCGGGGCCGGTGACGCCGTGCAGATCGATGTTATGCGGCATCTTGGATTCGGGCATGTTGCGCAGATGGAATTCCACGGTGTCGCCCTGGCGCACGCGGATGAAGTTTCCAGGCACCGTGCCGCCGAAGGTCCAGAAGGTGTAGGTGACGCCTTCGGAGATCGCCATTTCCTTTTCGATCACGTCCAGTTTGACGATGACCTTGGCCGGCGCCTTGCGGCCGGTGGCGGGAGGGACATTGGGCGGCAGTGTCAGGATGGCATCGATCGGCTGGCCCTGCGGCGGGCCGAAGTCGCCGTTGAGCGACCCTCCGGTGTCCGCGGCTTCGGCCTTTGCGGGCGCTTCCGTACTGCGGTCGCAGGCCGACAGGCTGAGTACCAGCAACAGTGCGGCGCCGATCAAGCGCCATGCGATACGTTTCGTGACGATACGTCTCGTGAAAATACGTCTCGTGAAAATACGTTTCATGTGAGTGCCTTCTGTTGTGCTGTGGTCGTGCGTCGCCACGGAGGTGTCAGACGATGTCGTGCGCAGGGCGCGATGCAGCGGGCCCCAGCGTGTCTGCGAAGCGATGGTTCACATCGCGATGGCCGGCTTCGTCGTCGCGTACGGCGATCACGACTTCGCGCAGGCGTGCGCCGGCCTGGAGCCGCCAATACTCGATCGCGATGGGCGGCGCCGGTACGTTCTCGACCCGGCCCTCATCGATCTCACGCAGGTATTGCGTGTAGCTGATCACCGCCTGTTCCTCGAAGTAGCCCACCAGGCGGTGCGCGGTGCGCGACGAGATGACGTACAGACCAAGAAAAAAACCGAAGAACAGCGCCTGCGCGACCAGCACCAGCATGCGTTCGAGCCAGCTCGGTTTCGCGATTTCGACGAACGTCATCAGGTGCATGCGCTCGTTTTCGGCCTCATCCATCAGGGTGCGGATCCAGCCTTCGTCGTCGCGCATCCAGCGCAGGCAACGCAGGTGGATGAGCGCAGCGCCGACCATGCCCGGCACCGCGGCCACGGTCTCCAGGACGATGGCGCGATTGCCGTAGCGTTTGGCGAAGAAGGTGTCGGCCAGGAACCGCAGGCCGCGGGTGATACCGAACGCGACCCGGTCGGACCAGTCGCGGATCCCGTGATGGCTGTCCAGGGGGAGCGGTGCGGTCGTTTCGGCGGGGTGGTTCATGGTGTGTCTCCGGCATTCGTGCAGTGGATGCGCATCGGGCTGGCGCCATCCATGGGCATACGCTAGTCCTCACTCGCCCGGGTTCACATGACCCAGGTCAAGCGCATGGCGGGAAGGGAATCTGCAGGTCGGCGCGGACATGCCTGGCTGCATCGATCAGCCCAGCCAATAGCGCAACCAGCCCATCGGATCATGGGTCCGGGCGATGGCGATGATGCCGAGATAGACCGTCAGCGCGGCAACGAAAGCGATGGTCCGCGCACGCGCGGTCCGGCCGAGTTTCAGCGCCACGCTGCCGAGTACGATGTAGACGACCACCAGCGCCAGTTTCACCGTCAACCAGCCGTTCGCATAGATCGCGTGGGGCAGGATGGTCAGCAGCATCAGCGCCGCGCTCAGCAAGACGGTGTCGATGCCGTAGCTGAGGAATCGCAGCGGCGCGAGCATCGCGATCCGCTGCTTTCCGGCCAATACCAGCGACCCCCGCAGCAGGAACAACGACCCGCTGGCGATGATGCATGCGATGTGTACCCATCTGATCTGCGCATAGAACTCGATCATCGGCGGCAGGCCTTCATCCAGACTTTCCGTCGGCGCGCGGGGTCAGATAGATGCGGCCGATGCGTGCGACCCATGGCGCGAATGCGATCAGCCAGCCCAGCGCGGAAGCCGCTTGCCATGCGGCGCTGTCGGGCGCCATCTCCGCCACCACGCGCATTACCGTCACGATCTGGATCGCCACGAACGCGAACCACGCCGCTGCGGGCAACACCAGCGGGCGACCGGAGTGACCCTGGGTCACGCGCGTGACCATCGCCACCAGCACGCTGCCGAAGAATCCGATGAACAGCGCATGCGCCGGTGCGCGTCCCAGCCAGAACACGCCGGTCGCCAGATACATCAGGCTTTGCGCGAGGTACAGCGCGAAAGCCACCGGCAGCCAGGCCAGGCCCACGAACAGCGCACCCAGGATCGCCGGATGACGACCGCGCGGCCACCAGCGCCAGCACAGGGTCGCGGTCAATGCCAGCAACGGCAGATCCGCAAGCCACAGCCAGCGATACGCGTGCAGCAGTTCCAATGCCAGATGCAGCAGCGTCAGCGACCAGAACGCGCCCAGCAGCCACAGCGGGCGCCATGGCTGATAGCCGGCCACGACATTGCCGGCGAAGAAAGGAAACATGCGGTGCGCGACCGTCGCATACACCGGCAGCAGCAGACCGAAGCTGCCGATCTTGATGCTGGCGAACATCCACAGCGGCGAGGCGCCGGATACGAAGGCGATGCACATCGACAGCCCGGCGAAACCCATAAGCAGCGCTGCGAAGCACGAGCGCGCATGCCACGTGATGCCTTTTTCCCGCCACAGCACCGGCGCCAGCGCGGAGAGTCCGGCAAGCCAGCCGGTCAGCGTCAGCAGCAGGCCGACCCGTATGCCGTACGACCAGCCCAGCGCACCCAGCAGCGTTGCGATCTGTCCGCCGAACAGCCCGATGCCCACCGGCAGATAACGCCAGCGCGCGATGTCCGGCTGCCCCGTCCATTTCGGAAATACCGTCAACAGGAAGCCGAAGAAAAAGCTCGGCAACATCTGATACTGCATCACGAATGCGTGCAGCCATCCCGCGTACGGCGTGGGCTGCGGCATCGACAACAACGCGGGCCAGCGCGCGGCGATCAGCCATGCCGCCCACCACGCCATCGCCAGCAGCAGATTGCTGGCGCCGATGAAGAACATCAGGCGATGCGGCGCCACCGCCAGCAGCCGGACCGATGGCGAGGACGTCGATGTCGTTTCCGTCTTCATGCGGATTCTCCGGGCGGCATGGAAGGCCGCAGGATCCGCCGCCGCTGCGGCGACGGATCCGACGCCTCATGCATCGCTGCGCCCGCTCTCCGCGGCGATCAGCGGATCCCGCCTGGGCGCGATCCACAGCCGCAGCACGAACCATGCAAGGGCTACCGCGCCCACACTGAAGAGGATGTCGCCGGGCATGCGCATCCAGATCAACAGTTCGACGATGGATTTCTGCATGAACTCGGCCGAACGCGAATACCAGTAGCCATGCTCGATCGCCGCCAGCAATTGCATCGTGCCCAGCGGCAGCAGCGTCAGCACGCCCATCAGCGCCAGGCCTATGTTGAGCGTCCAGAACGAGAGCTTCAGGACCTTGCTGTCCCACACCATCTGCCCACGCAGCCCGCGCAGGCAGAACAGCACCAGCGCGACGCCCAGCATGCCGTACACGCCGAACAGCGCGGTATGCGCATGCAGCGCGGTGAGGTTCAGGCCCTGCATGTAGTAGAGCGAGAGCGGCGGGTTGATCAGGAAGCCGAACAGGCCCGCACCGACCAGGTTCCAGAACGACACCGCGATGAAGAACATGACCGGCCAGCGATAGCGCGCCATCCACGGTGTGGCCTTGCCCAGTTTCCAGGTGTGGTACGCCTCGAAGCCGAGATAGGCCAGCGGCACCACCTCCAGCGCGCTGAAGCTCGCGCCCAGCGCCACCACCGAAATCGGCGTGCCAACGAAGTACAGATGATGCAGTGTGCCGAGCACGCCGCCGGCCATGAAGATGATGGTGGCGAACAGCACCGCGACATTGGCGGTCGAGGTCTTGACCAGTCCCAGACGCGTGAAGATGAGCGCCATCACCGCGGTCGCGAACACTTCGAAGAAGCCTTCTACCCAAAGGTGGACCAGCCACCAGCGCCAGTATTCGACTTCCGAAATATGCGTGTGCTCGCCCCACATCAGCGCCGCCGCATAGAACAGTCCGATGGCGACGGTGGACAGGAACAGCAGTGCGACGATCGACTTGGAATCGGAGGCCGGCCCTTTGAAGATCGGCCACAGCGAGCGGCCCACCAGCGTCACCCACAGCAGCAGGCCGATGAACAGGTACCACTGCCAGAAGCGGCCCATGTCCGCGTATTCCCAGCCCTGATGACCGAACCAGAAGTTGTGTTCCAGCGGCATGATCTGCATCACGGCGAACCACTGGCCGGCGAACCCGCCCACCACGATCAACAGCAGCGACACGAACAGGACGTTCACGCCGAAGCGCTGGTATTTGGGTTCATGGCCCGATAGCGCCGGGCCGATGTACAGGCCCGTCGCCAGCCACGCGGTGGCGATCCACAATACCGCCAGCTGCGTATGCCAGGTGCGGGCCAGCGAGTAGGGCAGGACGTCGGACAATCGGAAACCGTAGGCGTCCTGACCTTCGACCTGATAATGCGCGGTGATCGCACCCAGCAGGATCTGCACCAGGAACAGCGCAAGCACCACCCAGAAATACTTCGCGGTCGCGCGCATCGAGGGCGTGATGCGCAGCAGCGCGAACGGATCGGTGGCCGGGATGGTGTGCCCTTCCTCGCCGCGTCCGTGGCTGACCGCGTAGTGCCAGCCGAGCAACGCGATGCCCAGGATCAGGAACAGCACGCTGAAGGCCGACCAGACCCACAGCGCCGGCGGCGGCGTGTTGCCCACCAGCGGTTCGCTGGGCCAGTTGTTGGTGTAGGTGACTTTCCTGCTGACCACGCCGGCCTGATCCGGGACCAGCGTCCCCGCGCCGATGTCGGCACGTTCCGTGGTGGCGGCCCATGCGGTCCACCAGAAGAACGCGGTCAGGGCGCGGCGATGCGCCAGCGTTCCCACCGTGCTTTCCTTCATCGCATAGGCTTCGCGAAGTTCTGCGGTCGCGGGATCGTTGCCGAACAGGCTGATGTAATGCGCGGCGACATTCGAGATCGCCGCTGCGCGATCCTCTGTGAGAGTGATGGTTTTGGTCGCAGGGTCGTAGGTGTTGGCGCGCATCATTCCCTGCAGCCGGCCGCGCAGGGCTGCCTGCTGTTCGACAGACAATTGCGCATAGCGGGCGCTGCCATCGTCGCGGCGCGCCCAGATATCCAGGACTTCGATGGCTTCGCGATGCAACCAGTCGGCGCTCCAGTCGGGCGCGACGTAGGCGCCATGGCCCCAGATCGATCCCAACTGCATGCCGCCCATCGATTGCCAGACCTGCCGGCCTTGTTCGATGTCCGCGCGGGTATAGATGACCGCCCCATCCTGGGTCGTCACTTTTTCAGGCATGGGCGGCGCGGCGCGGAAGATCTCGCCGCCTGCCCACAGCAATACCGAAAAGGAACAGATCAGCAGGACGGCCAGCGCCATCCAAAGCTTGCGGGTATTGCTCATGTCGGTCTCCACTGCGAATGCTCGCATGGTGGTCCGTGCGGTCCGGACGTCGCCATGACCTGGGTCAAGCGCGAGGCTGCCTGCGTTCCAATCTGGCCCTGTACCTGTTAACGGAGTGTCATGGGGCGGCGTTCGTGCGAATCGCACTGTCGTGAGTAACGAAGCGCTGATGCCGGCAATGGGATGCCGCTTGACCCAGGTCAGAGCCGATGCCGAATGCGACGCCGAGTATGGCCATGGGGATGCCGTGTCTTCCCTGCGCGGCGTGGGATCCATCGCCTGCAATCCGCCTTGGACCTGCGTCGCCCATCGCCAACCAACCGCACAGGAACTCTCGAATGCAATCCACGATCAGGATCACCGGTTCTCCGCCCGATGTCGGCGATATGGAAAAAGCGATCAGAGCGGCCGATCCCGCGGCGCTGGTCGACATCGACCCCACGGGACAAATGTTGCGGATCGCGACTTCGATCGACGCACTCCAACTGCTCGAAGTGATGAAGAAAGCCGGATATCCGGTGAAGGAAGATCAGTTGCAGCGCGTGCCGTCGGAATGCTGCGGCGGCTGCGGCGGATGATCCGCGGGTAATACGTGAAAAATAAGGGGCAGCCCGAGCGAGCC
The DNA here is from genome assembly GCA_943371935.1 of Chitinophaga pinensis. GTDB lineage: Bacteria > Pseudomonadota > Gammaproteobacteria > Xanthomonadales > Xanthomonadaceae > Lysobacter_I. The sequence continues at coordinate 8,491 of CALRWS020000011.1, forward strand.
TACAGTCGCAGCATGGAAGCGGCCATGTCTTCGAGCCGCTTCCGGCCGAGCAGTTCCAGTTCGCGTCGATCCACGTGTATGAGCCCGTCGTGCTGGAAGCGCTTCAGCACGCGGCTCACGGTTTCGGGCGCGAGCCGCAGATAGTTCGCGATATCGGTACGCGCCATCGTCAGCTGGAAGCGATCCGGCGAAAAGCCGCGTGCGGCGAGCCGTCGCGACAGCCCGATCAGGAACGCCGCCATGCGCTGGTCGGCGGAATAATCGCCCGCGAGCAGCGAAGCGCGGCCGATGTCGCGACTCATCAGCCGGAACAGATGCTGCTGCAGTCCGGGCAGGCGAGCGGCCAGCACCGAGATCCGGGGGAACGAGAACCGGCACAGCATCACCGTATCCAGCGCCACCGCGTTGCAAGGGTATCGATCGCCATCGATCGCATCGAGCCCGATCACTTCGCCCGGTAGATGGAATCCCAATACCTGCTCATGACCGTCGCGATCGATGACGTACGTCTTGACCGTGCCGGCGCGAACCGCGGCGATCGCCTCGAAGGCATCGCCTTCGCGGAACACATGTTCGCCCGCATGCAGGGGCCCCACATGCTCGACCAGTACGTGCAGATCCATCAGCGCGCGCTTGTCCATGCCTTCGGACAGACACGCTTGCGAGAACGCACAAGTGCTGCAGAAACGCAGCGTGTCGCCGTCGTCGGCGAGGATGCTGCTGTCGAGCCTGGGAAAAGTGGTGCCGCTCACCCGACAGGATCCTGCGCAGTCAGATCGCGCGGGAAAAGCCTACGCCCGGCATCGGGGCAGCGGGCACCGGATTTTGCAGGTATTGGTCGAAGCACATGGCGATATTACGCAACATCAGCCTGCCATGTCTGGTCGCCACGATGCGCCCGGGTTCCAGACGCACCAGGCCGTCTTCCTCCAGAGGGCGCAAACGCGCGATGTCGTCGGCGAAATAATCGCCGAAATCGATGGCATGACGACGTTCCAGGCTGCCGATCGATATTTCGCCCTGGCACATCAACTGCTGGATCAGATCGGCGCGCAATATGTCGTCGTCGGACAGGCGCATGCCGCGGAATACCGGCAACCGGCCTTCGTCGAGCGCGGCCTGCCAGCCGGCAAGGTCGCGCGGATTCTGGCTGAAGCTGTCGCCGATATGGCTGATCGCGCTGACGCCCATGCCGATCAGATCGGTATCGGCATGGGTGGTATAGCCCATGAAATTCCGATGCAGACTGCCGTGTCGCTGCGCCATCGCCAGTTCGTCGTCGGGCAGCGCGAAATGGTCCATGCCGATATGGACATATCCGGCGCCGGTCAGTGTCTCGATCGCCAGACACAGCAGGCGCAATTTCAGCTCCGGTGCCGGCAGGTCTTCCGCGTTCAGCTGTCGCTGCGCCTTGAACATGCCGGGAAGATGCGCATAACAGTAGACCGCGAGGCGATCGGGACGGGCATCGATCACCGTATCCAATGTCTGCGCGAACCCTTCGAGGTTCTGTCTGGGCAGGCCATAGATCAGATCGATGTTGACCGAGCGCAGGCCGTGGGCGCGACAGGCTTCGATGATGGCCAGTGTTTCGCCTACGGTCTGTATGCGGTTCACCGCCTGCTGCACGGCCGGGTCGAAATCCTGGACGCCCAGACTGGCGCGATTGAATCCCGCTGCGGCAAGCGCGCGGACATCGTCCGGCTTCAGGAAACGGGGGTCCAGTTCGATCGAGAGGTCCGCATTGTCGGCCGTGCCGAAGCGGAAGTGCCCGCGCAGTACGTCCACGGCCTCGGCGAGTTGCGCAGGCGAAAGGAAATTGGGCGTGCCGCCGCCGAAGTGCAATTGCACGACTTCCCTGTCGCGGTCGAACATCGTGGACGTCAGCTCGATTTCCCGATACAAGCGCGCCAGGTAGATCTCGCCTTGCGCAGTGTCGCGGGTGATGATCCGGTTGCACCCGCAGTAGAAGCACGGGCTCATGCAGAAAGGCACATGGATGTAGAGGGAAAGCCGTCGCGGGATGGGGTCTTCGTTGCTGCGATGGATGGCTTCGCGCAGCGCTGCGGCGCCGAAGTCTTCGCTGAATTGCGGCGATGTCGGATACGACGTGTACCGCGGCCCGGGGCGGTCGTAACGCCGCAACAGCTCTGCATCAAGTTCGGGAATGGCGCGCATGCGAACAACGTAGGCGTCCCTGTCCGGTCATGCCTTGATGTGCGTCAACTGCCCAGGAGATGTCGCCGGAGTCGATGCGGTAGCGGGCGTCTCGCGGATCTGGGCCCGCACGGAGGTCCGGAACACTCCCGCAGCGGTATCGACATCGATCCATGGGCAGAGCGTCCCGATGGCTGTGCCGATGTTCGACGGTGGCACCGACGCGGTTCTTCTTTGTGGGCTCCACTGCGGCCGATATCGGTCCGGCGCGTACCGATCAACCACTCGCCACACATCGGCAGCCGCGCGATGCTGGAGGTGGCGCTGGATTATCTCGGGCAGAACGCACGACAAGCGCGTCGTCCTTTGATCGGCATGCCGCGATTCGCGGCAGATTGCAGTCGTATCGTGTCCCGCGTCGCGACTTTCGCGGATTCAGGATTCCGGGCGGTTCAAGAACGCGCGATCACCTTCTCCAGCAGCCATCCCGCGGACGGTGCGGTGGGCGGCCGTACGGTGACGATCATCGGCGTCGGCGGGCTCGATGGATGCATCGGCCGGACGGCGAGTCGGCGTCCATATCCCTGCGGGCTGCGCCGCATCTGCAGCGCAGGCCGGCGAGGAAATGCGAACGGGCCGGCACTGGTCGCCCGTTCGCGTTTTGCGAATAGGATCGAACCGGGCCGCGTCGCACTGCCGGGCGCTGCCTATACTCTCCCGCACACCAGAACGGTCCGGACGCGGAGGCTGGATTTTCCCGATCGATGCGCAAGATCATCCACATCGACATGGACGCGTTCTACGCGTCGGTGGAGCAGCGCGACGATCCGTCGCTGCGCGGCAAGCCGGTGGTGGTGGCGTGGCGCGGCGCTCGCTCGGTGGTCTGCGCGGCGTCGTACGAGGCGCGGACGTTCGGCGTGCGTTCGGCGATGCCGGCGGTGCGCGCGGAGCGGCTGTGTCCGCAGGCGATCTTCGTGCCGCCCGATTTCGCGCGCTACAAAGCGGTGTCCCGTCAGGTGCGCGAGATCTTCGCGAGGCAGACCGACATGATCGAGCCGCTGTCGCTGGATGAGGCCTATCTCGATGTCACCGCGCCGAAAATGCTGCTCGACAGCGGCGATCCGCCCAGCGCGACCGCGATCGCCGAGACCATCCGCGCGCAGATCCGCGAGGAAACGCAGCTCACTGCATCAGCGGGGATCGCGCCGAACAAGTTCCTCGCGAAGATCGCGTCCGACTGGCGCAAGCCCGACGGGCAATTCGTCATCCGCCCGCATCAGATCCACGATTTCCTCACCCCGCTGCCGGTCGGCTGCATTCCCGGCGTCGGCAAAGTGGCGCAGCAGAAACTCGAAGCGCTGGGCGTCGCCACCGTCGGCGATCTGCGCGCGATCGACATCGGCCGCCTGCAGCACGCGTTCGGCAGTTTCGGCGTGCGCCTGCACGAACGCGCGCAGGGCATCGACGAGCGTCCGGTCGAATCCGATCAGCCGGTGCAGTCCATTTCATCGGAGGACACCTTCGAGCGCGATGTGCCGATCGACGAACTGGAGCCGGCGATCCGCCGGCTCGCTGACAAGACCTGGGCCGCGTCGCGCAAGGTCGAGCGCGTCGGCCGCACCGTGGTGCTGAAGCTGAAGACCGCACAGTTCCGCATCATGACCCGCAGCCACACACCCGACGCGCCGCCGTCCTCGCTGGAACAGTTCGTGGACATTGCGCTGATGCTGCGCGATCGCGTCGAGCTGCCGGCGCACACCCGCTATCGCCTGGTCGGCGTGGGCCTCGGCGGCTTCCGCGATCGCGAAGCACTGCCGCCGCAGCCGGAGCTTTTTTTGTAGAGCGGGCTTCAGCCCGCTGCTCCGTCCCGGGATAGCGGCCGCGGGCTGAAGCCCGCTCTACAGAAACCTGCTCACCGATCCGGTACGGCCTTCTTCGCCTTGGCTTTCGACGCCTTCACCAGCGCCACGGCTTTCGCGGCATCAATCCGCCCATAACCGAATTTGTTCGAGTGCCCGCTGGCCTTGTATGCATTGCCCGGGCCTATCTTCTTCGCGCTGGCGATCAGCGCCGCGCGCACGTCTTCGGCGGTCATGTCCGGCTTCAGCGACAGCAGCAGTCCGCAGAGGCCGGCGACCAGCGGCGTCGCCGCCGAGGTGCCGCTGAAGCCGTTGGTGAACAGGCCGTCCGCGCCGCCGGTGGCGGCGTCGCCGGCGTTGAAGCCGCGGCCCGCGGTCGACACGTCGGTGGTGAAGATGCCGCGGCTGCCGCCGTTCGAGGGTGCGACCACGCAGACCTGCGCGCCGCAGTTGGAATACGCGGCCAGTTCGTCGGCATCGGTGGAAGCGCCGACCGCGATCGTGTTCGGATCGGAGGCCGGATAATTGACGTGCTGTTTGCGTTCTTCGTTGCCGGTCGCGCAGACCACGACCGCGCCGCGGCCCTTGCGGCCGATCCGGCGCGCGTCCTGCAATGCGTATTCGATGTCGGGGCTCTTGGCGCCGCCCCACGAGCACGAGATCACGTCGGCGAACGCGGCGGCGTAGCGGATCGCATCGGCCACCTGGCTTTCGCTGGCGAGGTCGTCGGCGTGGAAGATCTTCACCGGCAGCAGCCGGCAGTTCGGCGCCATGCCGTAACCGTTCGGGCCGCGGCCCACCGCCACGCCGGCGCAGGCGGTGCCGTGGATGTCGTTGCCGCTCACGTCGTCGAACGGGGTGCGGAAGCGTTTCGGGCGCGGGTTGAAATGATCGGCGTCGTCTTCGGGCAGATAGAAATCGCGACCGCAGAGGTCACGGGGTTCGTCCGGATCGGGGTTGCGCAGCACGTTTCCGAGCAGTTCCGGGTGTTCGACATCGATGCCGTCGTCGAGCACCGCGATGGTGATGGCGCGCTTGCCGCGGGTGCTCTGCCAGGCCTTGGCGGCGCCGACCAGGCGCAGATGCCACTGCTTCGACGAAGGCGTGCGCGCCGCCGACGCCGGTGCGTTGCGGCGGAACTGCGAGACGAAATTCGGCGCTGCGAACGCCACTTCGTCCAGCATCGAGAGCTTCGCCGCCAGCCGCACCAGTTCTTCGCCGGGATGCAGCATCGCGGTATCGCTGAGGATCATCTGCTCCGGGATGCTGGGGTTGCGCGCGTGCAGCGTCAGCCCGCTGTCGCGGATGATGGCGTTGCGGGTCTTCAGCGGCACCTGCGGCTTGAAGCGCAGCACGACTTCCTTGTACAGGATCCGCATCAGCCGGCTTTCGCGATCCATGTACGCGGTGATGGTCTTGCGCTCCAGCACGTTGACCAGCACTTTCGTGGCCGACTTCGAGCTGCTGGCAGCCGGCGCCACCGCCGCGCTCTTGCTCGGCACCTCGAAGAACGCCTGCGCGGCGCGCATCACCCGGCCGGTGACCATGGCCGCGTCGGGCGCACCCGACAAACGCGCGATGGTCTGTCCGGACACGGCTTCGAGGGTGAGCGGCATCGGGTCGAGATCGATCCATTCGCCGTTGGCCATGCGCACGCCCACATCGGAGCGGGTGGCGACTTCGGCGACGGGTACGAGCGTCGCGGGGGCGACGATGACATTATTCAAATGACAGCCTCACATCCTGTAAGGAGAAAAAGAATCAGCTGCGCGAGTACGCGCTTTCGGCGTCGAACCAGACGGCTTCGACCTTCGCGTCATGTTCGATTTTCCCGCTGACGTCGGGCAGGAAAACGTCGCTGCCGTCGGCCGGCCGGAACAGCGCCTGCTGGCGGGTGAATTTGGCGCGGCTGACGAACTCCAGGCCGTAGGTATCGGCGACCTTCTTCAGCGCCTGCTCGGTGGCGTCGTCTTCGAAGCGCAGCGACAGCAGGCCGGTGGGGTAACGACAATGGCCGGCCTCGTCGACGATCGCCGGCAGCACCAGATAGCCGGCGCCAAGCAGCCGGTGCAGGCTGTTCCAGCCGGCGCGGGCGGTTTTCGGCAGCTTGTTCAGTTTCACCACCCAGCCGGCCGTGCGCCCGCCCAGCGGTTCGACGCTGGCCTTCCCCTCCAGGCGTGCCAGCCCGTTGGCCTTGGCCGCGGCGGCCAACGGCCGGACGACGAAAAGACCGGGACTGAGCTGTTCTGGAATGGAGGACATCAGCGTCCTTCGGAATGCCTGTTGCGGGAAAAACGCCGGTTGCCGGCGCAGGACACTGGATATCACAGGCTGAGACGCAGGCGCAACCTCGGGCGGCGCCTGACTGAACGAACATCATGATGAAAACAGGGTCCGGGAGACGCGTCTTCGTCTCCCGGACCGGCCGGCTCGCGCCCGATCCCTCAGCGCGCGGGCGAGAAGCGCAGGGTCACGAAGAACTCGCGGCCCGGCTGGCGGTAGAACGCCGCCGTTTCGTAATCGCGGTCGAACGCGTTGGCGACCCGCGCCTGCAGCGTCCAGTCGGCCGCGAACGCATATTCGCCGCGCACGTCGAGGGTGGCGAAACCGCCCAGCTCGCGGGTATTGGCCAGATCGTCGTAGCGGCGACCCTCGGCCACGCCGGTGAAGCCGAGCCGGAACTTGCCGAAGCTGCGGTCGAGTTCCAGACGCGCGGTTTCGCTGGCGCGACGGGCGAGTTCGTTGCCGCGGTTTGGACTATTGCTGCGATCTTCCGTATCCAGCCAACTGGCGCTGGCGCCGACGTTCCAGCCGAACAGCGTGCTGTCGACGCGCAGCTCCGCGCCGCGCAGGCGCGCGTGCTGGATGTTGTTCGGCAGGAAGATCGAGGCGTCGTAGGCGATCAGGTCGTCCACGTCGGTGCTGAAGGCATCCAGGCGCACGCTGGTGCGCTCGCCGCGCCAGGCGACGCCGGCTTCGAACGTTTCCGACGATTCCGGGCGCAGCGCCGGATTGCCGAAGAACGGGTAATACAGCTCGTTGAAGGTCGGCGCCTTGAATGCGGTGCCGTAGCTGGCGGTGACGCGCCAGGCGTCGGCGAAGCTCAGGCCCCACGCGGCGGTGCCGGTGGTTTCGTCGCCGAACTGCTGGTTGTCGTCGTTGCGCAGCGCCAGTTGCAGGTCGTGGCTGCCGTGCGTGCTTGTTTCGAGCCGGCCCTGGTACTGCACGAACACGGCGCGGTTGGTGCGGCGGTCTTCGTCGAAATCGTTGTCGCTGTCGATGCGATCGCGCAGCCAGTCCGCGCCGAGGGTGAGCAACTGCGCATCGGCAAGCGCGATGTCGGCCTGCACCGAAGCGCTGTCGCGGCGGCTGCCGAAATAGCCGTTGGGTGCGGCGCCGAGGAAGTTGTCGGACTCGTCCTTGTTGCTGCCGACGTCGACGCGCAGGTCGAAGCGGTCGCTGGCCTTCCAGCGCAACTGCGCGCCGACGACCTGCTGCACGATGTCGGAATTGTCGACGAAGCTGCCGTCGTATTCGTTGTGGCCGCTGGCGTGCAGGGCATGCGCTTCCAGGGTCAGCGCGTCGCCGATGTTCACGCCGCCGCGGGCCGAGAACGCATGGTTTTCGTAGCCGTCGCGGTCGGTCTGGCCGTCGACGAAGCAACCGGCGAAGACCGGGGCACCCGCGCCGCGGCAGGCATCGATGCCGTCGGTGGACTGCAGGCCGGCGTCGATACCGAACCAGCCGCGCTCACTGCTGCCGCCCACGCCCATGCCGCCTTCGCGATAACCGTGGCTGCCGGCGCCGACGTGGAAACGGAACTGCGCCGGCCCCTTGTCGCGGCGGGTGAAGACCTGGATCACGCCGCCGATGGCGTCCGAGCCGTACAGGCTGGAGCGCGGGCCGCGCACGATTTCGATGCGATCGATCATCGCGACCGGCAGATCCTGGAACGAGGCCAGGCCGGACGTGGCCGAGCCGATGCGCACGCCGTCGACCAGCACCAGCACGTGGTCGGATTCGCTGCCGCGCACGAACAGCGTGCTGAGCTTGCCGGCGCCGCCCTGATTGCTGAGGTTGATGCCGGCGCGGCCGCGCAGCAGTTCGGTGAGCGACTTGGCCTGGCTGCGCTCGATCGCCTCGCGGCCGATCACTTCCACCGGCGCCAGCGCGGCATCGGTGGTGATCGCGGTCCGGGTCGCGGTGACGACGACTTCGTCGAGCGCGTCGGCGTCATTGGAAGGCGCATCGGCCTGTGCGGCGAAGGGAAGGGCGGCCGCGAGCGCGGTCGTGATGGCGAGCGCCAGCGGAAACTTGCGGAACATCATTCGAAACTCCATCGCGCACACCCGCGCGCGTTGAGGTGGGTTGGAGTTGCGAACGGAAGGAAAAAAAGCACGGCGAGAAGCCAGCGGGAAGCCGACGAGCGGACGACAAGCGACGACATCGCCGCAACGCCCTCCGCATCGCAACCGTGGACTTCTTGGCCGGTCTCCGGGCTTGTGCGTTGCCGGATGTCTCCGGCGTGGCCCGCGCGCCTTCCCATAGAGCGTGCTCTACAGTGGCGATTGCGTGGGCCTGAAGCACTTACCGTTGCGGGGGCAGCGCCGGAATGGTGCCGCGCATGTCGCGCGGAACGCACCGGCTTCCCGTTTCAACCCTGGGACGAACGTCTTTGGGTCACCTCGAAGCGCGCGCAGTGTACCCCATCGGGCGGCGGGCGGTTCCGGGCGATGCGCGTCTCAGTCGCGGCCGTCGGGCTCGTCGAACAGATTGAACGCGGGCACGTGATCTTCTTCGCGCACGGTGTGGGTGGTCGTGACCGGCGAGGCCGCTGGCCGGCCGCGTGGCGGGGGCAGCAGCGCGATGGCGGCGTCGGCCGCGACCAGCAGTTCGCTGCGGCGTTCGCTGGGGACATCCTGCCAGTGGCAGTCCATCAGCGCGCCTTCCAGCGCGTACAGCAGATTGAGGCTGGGTTTGAAGCCCGCGCGCTTGACGCGCATGAAGGCTTCCAGCGCACCGATCGCGCGAAGCTCGTCTTCGGTGCGCAGACCGACCTGGCGCAGCCATGCGGCGCTTTTCGGGCCGATATTGCGGAGTTTCAGCGAAGGAGTGGCCATGCGGATCCGTGGTGGGATGGGGATGCGAACCCGGCGTCGCCGACGCTCACGGGTTCGTTTGCAGGCTGCGGACGAACAGGGCGGCGATGGTTTCGAGTCCTTCCTGATCTTCAACGCCGAAACGCCCGGGAACCGGACTGTCGATGTCGAATACCCCGATCAGCGTATCGTCCAGCACCAGCGGCACCACCAGCTCCGAGCGCGAGGCGGCGTCGCAGGCGATGTGACCCGGGAAGTCGTGGACATCGGCGACGCGCTGCGTCTGCCGGGTGCTGGCGGCCGCGCCGCAGACGCCCTTGTCCAGCGGAATACGCACGCAGGCGGGCAGGCCCTGGAACGGCCCGACCACCAGCTCGGTGCCGTCGTGGAAATAGAAGCCGACCCAGTTGAGATCGGGCAGCGCGTGATAGACCAGCGCGGACAGGTTCGCCGCGTTGGCGATGCGGTCGGTCTCGCCGGCGAGCAGCGCCTCGGCCTGCGCGGCCAACTGCGCGTACTGTTCCGGCTTGTCGCCGCTGAGCGGGATGGATGCGAAACTCATCGACGCAGTGTAGCAGCGGCGGCGTATCGGGTTCGACGGGCCGATCCTGCCGTGTCCGGCCGCGTCGCGCCGGATTACCATGCGCGCTCCTGTCCGCAGACGAGCACGATCGAATGAATCCGCCCCGGCGCAGCCTGTACGTCACCGGCACCGACACCGGCGTCGGCAAGACCGTCGCCAGCGCCGCGCTGCTGCATCGTCTGCGGTCTGCGGGCCGGAGTGCCGTCGGCATGAAGCCGGTCGCCAGCGGCTGCGAACGCACGGCCGAGGGCTGGCGCAACGACGATGCGCTGCGGCTGCAGGCGGCGAGCGATCCTCGGCCGGCGTACGACGACATCAATCCCTATGCCCTGGAAATGGCGACCGCGCCGCAGCTCGCGGCGCGCGCGATGGGCGTTGGCGTCGAACTGGCGCCGCTGCTGGATGCGCATGCGCGGTTGACGGCGCAATGCGAGGTGGTGGTGGTCGAGGGCGTTGGCGGCTGGGCCGCGCCGCTGGGCGATGGACTCGATCAATGCGAACTGCCGCGCGCATTGGCGCTGCCGGTGGTCCTGGTCGTGGGTCTGCGCCTGGGCTGTCTGAGCCATGCGCGCTTGACCGCGCGCGCGATCGCCGCCGACGGCCTCGAATTCATCGCCTGGATCGGGAGCAGCATCGATCCCGATTTCGCCGAGCGCGATGCCTACCTCGAACTGCTGCGCGAAGCGCTGCCGGCGCCGTGCCTGGGCGTGCTGCCGCATGCGGTTTCGCCAGATCCGCGCGCGATGGCGCAGGCGCTGGCGCTGCCGACGGGATTCTGACCGGCACAACCTGCTGTCATCCCGAACGCAGTGAGGGACCTGCTGCATGTCGTTGATGGACATCGAATCAAGCAGGTCCCTCACCTTCGGTTCGGGATGACAAAGAAATTATCGGCAGGCGATTACCCTGTGGCTGTCGGTGCCGCAGGGATTCCGATCCGCACAAAAGAAAGGCGCGCCGTAGCGCGCCTTTCCGGGAGCATCTCCGCTGCGATCAACCGTGCTGCGGCTGCGGCTGTGCTTCCAGCGCGGGCGTTCCGTCGTCTTCCACCGCTTTGCGATCGTGCGAATGATCGCGTGCGAGGTAGAGGTAGAACGCCGGCAGCACGAACAGCGTGAACGCGGTACCGATGGTCATGCCCGAAGCGATCACCGTGCCCATCGAGAAGCGCGCGGCGGCGCCCGGGCCGCTGGCCATCAGCAGCGGGATCATCGCGAACACCAGCGCGGCCGTGGTCATCAGCACCGGGCGCAGACGGATCGCGGTGGCTTCCTCGATCGCTTCGCGCTTCGACAGTCCCTGTTCGATCTGCAGTTTGTTGGCGAACTCCACGATCAGGATGCCGTGCTTGGAAATCACGCCTACAAGCGTCACCAGCCCGACCTGGGTGTAGATGTTGATGCTCATGCCGGGGAACACCTCGATGCCCTTGCTCCCGAGTATGCCGCTGATGATCGCCAGCACATTCATGACCAGCAGCGCGCCGCAGAGCGCCATCGGCACGGTGATCAGCATGATCAGCGCATCGCGGAAACTCTCGAACTGCGCGGACAGCACAAGAAAGATGATGATCAGCGCGAACAGCAGTGTGACCAGCATCGTCGTGCCTTCCTGCTTGAACTGCCGCGACTCGCCGGCGTAGTCCACGCTGTAGCCCCGCGGCAGGACTTCCTTGGCCGCCTGTTCCAGCACCGCCAGCGCTTCGCCCTTCGAAACGCCGGGACGCGGGGCGAAAATGATCCCCACCGCATTCAGCTGCTGGAACCGGTTCAACACCTGGGGCTGCGCGCTTTCCTTCAGGGTGACGAGGGTGGACAGCGGGATCAGTTCGCCTGTACGCGTGCGCGTGTAGTAATTGGTGAGCTGTTGCGCATTGAGGCGATCGCTGCGCTGTACCTGGGCGATGACCCGGTACGAGCGGTTCTGCATCGCAAACCGGTTCGCATAGCCGCCCGACAGCATCGCCGACATGTCCGCCGATAGCGTGCGCATGTCGATGCCGAGCGACGCTGCCTTGTCGCGGTCGATCTGCACTTCGATCCGGGGCTTGTCGATCTTCAGATCCTTGTCGAGGAAGATGAAGCGTTTGCTGGCATAGGCCTTTGCAAGCACGGCGTCGGACAGTTCCTGCAATTGCTCCAGCGAACCGATGCCGCCGATGATGAATTCGCCGCCGCCGCCGCCGCCGCCTGCGGTGGGCAGTGCCGGCGGAATCAATGCGAACACGTTCAGGCCGGTGACTTCGGCGATCTTCGGCTGCAGCGACTGTTCCAGCACCTGTTTGGTCGAACGGCTGCGCTCGCTCCAGGGTTTGAGCACGAAGCCCGCGATGGCACTGTTGCTGCCGCCGCCATCGAAGCCGCCGTTGAACAGGAAGTAGTTCTGGACTTCAGGGACTTGCTTGGTGATTGCGTTCACTTCCTCGGTGTAACGCTCGACATAATCCAGCGTCGATGACGGATCCGCGACGGCGATGGAGAAGATGAAGCCTTGGTCCTCGGCGGGCGCCGGCTCCTTCGGCGACTGCATGTACAGGAACACGCACGATACGAAGACGATCGCACCGAACACGGCGATCACGCTCTTGGTGTCGAGCGCACTGTGCAGTCTGCGCTGGTAACCGTGACGCAGCCGGTCGAAGCGCGTATCCAGCCAGCGCTCGAATCTGCTCTTGCCGCCTTCGCTGTGCGGTTTGAGCATCTTCGCGCTCATCATCGGCGACAGCGTCAGCGCGATGACGCCCGACAACAGCACCGAGCCGGCCAACGTGAAGGCGAATTCGGTGAACAGCACGCCGGTCAGGCCGCCCTGGAAACCGATCGGCAGATAGACCGCGACCAGTGTGGTGGTCATCGCGACCACCGGCCAGGCCAGTTCGCGCGCGCCGCGGATCGCCGCAGCATGCGGTTTCATGCCCTCCTCGATGTGCCGATGGATGTTTTCCAGCACGATGATCGCGTCGTCGACGACGATGCCGATCGCCAGCACCATCGCCAGCAATGTCAGCAGATTGATGGTGAAGCCCATCAGCAGCATCAGGAACAGCGTACCGACCAGCGAGAGCGGCACGGTCACCGCGGGGATCAGCACGCTGCGGAACGAGCCCAGGAACAGGTAGATCACCACGATCACGATGATCACCGCTTCGGTGATCGTCGAGATCACCTCGTCGATGGCGTCCTGGATCGCTTCTGTGCTGTCGTAGGGGATCGTGCCGACCATGCCTTCGGGCAACTGCGGAATGATCTCCGCATCCCAGGCTTTGCGCACTTCTTTGATCACATCCAGCGAATTGGCGTCCGGCGAGACATAGATCGCCATGAACGTCGCCGCCTGGCCGTTGATGCGCACGGAGCTGCCGTAGTTTTCCGAACCCAGCACAACGTCGGCCACGTCGCCCAGGCGCACGATGGCGCCGTCCTGCTCGCGGATGACCAGTTTGCGGAATTCTTCCGGCGTGCGCAGATCGGTGCGCGCGGTGAGATCCACCGACACCATCTGGCCCTTGGTCGAACCCAGCGCGGACAGCACGTTGTTGTTGCGCAGCGCGGCGTCGACGTCGCTGGCGGTGACCTGCAGCGCGGTCATGCGGTCGGGCTTCAGCCACACCCGCATCGCGAAAGAGCCGGCGCCGAGGATGTCCGCGCGCTGCACGCCCGGCACGGTGACCAGCTTAGGCTGGATCACCCGGGTGAGGTAATCGGTGATCTGATTGTTGTCCAGCCGCTCGCTGGCGAACGACACGTACATCGCCGCGATCTGCTGGCCCTGCTGCAGATCGATGACCGGATCCTCTGACTCCTGCGGCAGCTGGCCGCGGAGTTTGTTGATCTTCGCCGAAATCTGGGTCAGCGCTTCGTTGGGATCCTGATCCAGTCGGATGTAAGCCTGGATCGTGCTGATACCTGCAGCACTGGAGGATGTCAGATACTCGATGCCCTCGGCGCTGGCGATCTCGCGTTCCAGCGGCGTGGTGATGAAGCCCTGGATCAGGTCCGCATCGGCGCCGAAATACGTGGTGCTGACGTTGATGACCGCGTTCTGCAGTTCCGGGTATTCGCGCACGTTGAGCGAACTGAACGCGCGCAGGCCGAACAGCATGATGAACAGACTGACGACGATCGCCAGCACGGGCTTGTTGATGAAGATATCGGTGAATTTCATCGTGCTCTCCCGTGCGTCGCGCGCGGCGCAGGGTGGATGGGGGCGGCGGAGACGGGCATGAGCGACAACATCAGCTGTTATCGGGCTTCGGCGCGGATTCCGCGGTCGGCTGCACTTTGTTGTTGATCGTCACTACGGCATCGTTGCGCAACTTCAGCAGACCGCTGGTCACCACGCGCTCGCCCGGTTTCAGACCACCGGTGATGGCGACCAGATCGCCGCGGGTACTGCCCGTCTTGATGAAACGCTGCTGCACCACCTGCTTCATGCCCTTCAACGGCTTGCCGTCCTTGTCGACGTCTTTTTCGCCGTACGGAACTTCGCGAACGACGTACACCGCGTTGCCGTAGGGATTGAAACTGACCGCGGTCTGCGGAATCACCACCACCGCCTGCTCGCTGCCCAGATCGAAACCGACCTTGGCGAACGTGCCGGGACGCAGCGCGTTGTCGTCGTTCAGAACGGTCGCCTGCACCTTGAAACTGCGGGTTTCGGCGTCGATCAGCGGCTCGATCGCGGTGATCCGGCCTTCGAATCTGCGGCCGGGAAGCGAATCGACGGTCGCCTGGACGATCATGCCCTCCACCAGCTGATCCATGCGCTGCTGCGGCAGCGTGAAGTCGAGGAAGATCGGATTCATCGACTGCAGATTGACGATCGGGCTGCCTGGCGCGATGTACTGGCCCAGATTCGCCTTGCGGATGCCCAGCGTGCCGTCGAAGGGCGCGCGGATGGTCTTCTGCGCGATCAACGCGCGCTGCGCTTCGACCTGGGCGAGCGTCGTCGCCGCATCGGCCGCGCGCTGCTCCACTTCGGCCTGCGACACCAGCTTCTGCGCGCCGAGTTCGCGCCAGCGGTCGCGCTGCGTGACCGCGAGTTTGGCGGCGGCTTCCAGCGCGCGCAGGGTGGCTTCTTCCTTGGCGGTGTTCAGCCGCACCAGCACCGTGCCGGCTTTCACCCGCTGGCCCGGCTCGAACAGGAACTCGCGGATGATGCCGCCGGCCTCGGTGGTGACATCGGCGCCGTTGACGGCCACGAACGTACCCACGGCTTCGGCACCATCGCGCCAGCGTTCGGCCTTGGCCACCGCGACGCTGACCGATGCCGGCGGCTGCGGCATGTTGTCGAAGAACGTGTTCATCTGCTTCGAGCCGAACCACTTCACAGCGAAGATGCCGCCGAAGACGACGGTCGCGGCGATCAGCATCAGAATCATCCGCTTCGTCGTGGAAGCCTTGCGCGTGGTGGCGCGCGGCGCGTCGTGGCCGGTCGTGCGGGTGTGATCAGTCATGGCGGGTACCTGGAAGCGGGGGCGCGTCGGAAAGAGTGACCGGAGCGGCGGGATGGGAGGATTGCGGACACGCACTGTCGAAGACTTCGCGACAGAGCCGCGTGGTGAGCGCATCAAGCGCATCGTCGTCGGCAGGGTCGAACAACGGCAGCCAGCCGTAGCCGTTGAGCAGGTAATGCAGGTGTTTCATCAGCAATCGATAGGGGTCGCCCAGTACGCGGCCTTCGAGCAGCCCTTCGGCGAGTGTCAGTGTATGCAGCCCCAGGGAGAGCGTCCAAGGGCCGATTGCCACGGATTGCGGCGGCAGGCCAAGATCGGCGCGCAGGTCGCCGGCAGCGATCGCATCCAGGACGATGCCGTCCACCAGGGCGGCCAGCGGCGCGCTGGCTTCGAGCGAACATTGCCGGCTTGCGGCCGAGGCCGCGCCCCAGATGACATCGGTCCAGACGAACTGGGCCAGCCGGAAGTGTTCGGGTTGGTCGCGGATCACCATCAGATCGGCGAGCGCGATCGCCAGCATCCGTTCGCGGGTGGGGCCGTGCCAACGGGCGGCGCGTTCGAACAGATCGACCCTGCTCAGGGAGTTGCGGGTGGCCAGGGCGACCAGCAGGTCTTCCTTGCTTGCAAAATGCTGGTACAGCGTGCCGGTGGCGTAGTCGCATTCCTCGGCGATCCGGGACATCTGCAACGACAGCAGACCATCGCGCTGGATGAGCTCCTGGGCCTTGTCGAGAAAGCGCTGCTCGCGCTCTGCGCGTTCGCGCAAGCGACGATCCTTGGTGCTCATGGCGGGGCCGGGGAGAGAAGCGGAGCACAAATTTTGAATTCGATTCAAAATTTGATCAAGCATTAATTCCGGGAAGGAATGTGCTGTTGTTGGCTGTTCAGCCGGTGCCGGGCGCCAAGCAGTCGTCAATGAAAAAACCCGGCAGCTTGCGCTGCCGGGTCGGATGGAGCTGCCGCGCGCGGGGCGCAGCGTTATTACCCGAATCGCTACGCCTGGATCAGCGGGCAGCCTTGCGGCTGGCGGCCTTGACCACTTTCTCGGCGTCGGCCTGCACGGTGGCGGCGACGGTTTCGAACTGGCCCTTGGCGATCTGGGCGATGGCTTCGTTGGTCTTCACGGTGCGGCCGAACACTTCCTGGCCGGTACCGATGCTGCGCTCGACGTTTTCGCGGGCGATCTGCACGCCCTTCGGCCACACGGCCTTCAGGCCGTCGAAGTCGCGCACTTCGGCCAGTTCGCCCCAGAAGGCGAAGGTGGCGTTGACGCTTTCTTCGATCGCGGCGAACTGCAGGCCGAAGACGGCTTCGGTGTTTTCGAGGGCGAGGCGACCGACCTGGGCCGAGGTATCGGCGAACTGACGGGTCGACTGGGTGAACTGATCGTTGAACTGCTGGTACATGGCGGGCTCCTGAGGCGGGGATGCCGGCAGAGGGTGCCGGGTTTGTGCGATGCAACATAACGCTGATTTTGTTGCACCGCAACATTCTCCGACGAGCGGCGTCAGCGCTGTTCAGGAATCAATGGAAATCAATGACTTGAAGCCCTTCATCTGAACGCTTACCGCGCAATCAGCCCCGATACCGACAGCCGGAAGTGCAGGTCTCATGGACTACGATCTCGCTCAGCAGCGGCATGGCCGGCTTCAGCTGATCCCAGATCCAGACGGCGAGGCGCTCGCTGGTCGGGTTGTCCAAACCTTCGATGTCGTTCAGATAGTGGTGGTCGAGCCGGTCGTACAGCGGCTGGAACGCCGCTTTGATCTCGGCGAAGTCCATGACCCAGCCGGTTTGCGGATCGATGTCGCCGGATACATGGATCTCGACCCGGAACGAGTGCCCGTGCAGTCGCGCGCATTTATGCCCCGGAGGCACATTGGGCAGCCGATGTGCGGCCTCGAGGGTGAAGACCTTGAAAATATCCATGGGATGCCGGTACCGGAGAGTGAAGTGTGCACGGCTGTTGCGCAGCCGCACCCGTCGTTTCGCATGTGGCCGTAGCGTGACGGGCATGCATTATGCGAGCGCCGTCAAAGCGCCGTCCATACGGACCTGCGGCGCGGCATGCGCGAATGCGGGGGCGATTTCTTCGGTGCGAGAGCGCTCGTCACTTGAACGTAGCGTTCGTTTCTCAGGCTTTGCGACGTCCGCCATGCACACTGTCCTTCGCGCCGCCGGGGTTCGCCGGACGCGCGATTCCAATGCCACCAACGAAAAGGAAGTCCGCATGAAGAAATACGCTCTCGCTCTGCTCGCCGCGCTGCTCGTGTCGGGAACGGCATCCGCTGCCACGTGGCAATCCCTGGGGCGCATGAATGCGCTGACGACGTTGCCCAATGTGCAAACCTGTCAGCAACGGGTGATCAACCACTACTGGAGTTCGAAGCCGATCTACACGCCGACGAACGTCAACATCTATTCGGCCGACAACATCGAATTCGTCTTCCACACCGATCTGAGCTCGTTGAGCAGGCTCATCAGCAACGCGCCGGCGAATTCCCGCTTCAAGACCGCGGTGGATGCCTACAACGCCCGCACCGGCGCCCGGAGCCTGCATGCCGCCGTAT
Source organism: Chitinophaga pinensis (assembly GCA_943371935.1). Classification (GTDB taxonomy): domain Bacteria; phylum Pseudomonadota; class Gammaproteobacteria; order Xanthomonadales; family Xanthomonadaceae; genus Lysobacter_I. Next base: position 26,214 of record CALRWS020000011.1, read on the forward strand.
CGGTGGGCCTGTTCCCGCGCGTGGGGATCAATCTGTCCTACGCCGACGCCAACGGACTGGTGCAAGGGCTCGGCTGGAGCGTGGTGGCCAGCGAGTTGCAGTACTACGAACTGCAGCAGCTTTGCCCGCAATGACGATCGCAGGCCCGATGGTTCGCCCGGATTGAAACGAAGCAATGCGGAACATCGCTGCAGGCGCAGGAGCGCCTGCAGCGATGCATTGCGTATCAGCGAAAGCTGCATCCGCCGCGAAAAAGCAAAAACCCGCGGCAGCGGGTTCGGATGTAAAGGCAACGGTGAACGTCGATTCGATGGTGGCTATGGGTGGACTCGAACCACCGACCCCAGCATTATGAGTGCTGTGCTCTAACCGGCTGAGCTACATAGCCTTGGGGATTCGCTGGGAGCCTTGCGGCTGCAGCGGACCCGCAATTCTCCATGTCTTGGGCCGAAGCGTCAATCCGGCGATGGCGAATGGAGGCCACGCTTGTCCTCGCCGGGCGTGCGTGGCAGAGTCGACGACAGCGGCCGCAAGGCCAAAGATCTCAGGAGTCCGCATCGTGATCGATCCGGACGGTTATCGACCGAATGTCGCCATCGTCCTGATGCGCCCGGATGGCCGGGTGTTCTGGGCACGCCGTGTCCGCCGAGACGGCTGGCAATTCCCGCAGGGCGGGATGAACAGCGACGAGACGCCCACCGAGGCGATGTATCGCGAGCTGCGCGAGGAAACCGGGCTGCTGCCGGAGCATGTCGACGTGCTCGGCAGCACTCCCGGCTGGCTGCGCTATCGCCTGCCGCCACGGGCGATCCGCCGTCACGATCATCTGGTCTGCATCGGCCAGAAGCAGGTCTGGTTCCTGCTCCGGTTCACCGGAGAGGAGAGCGATCTGCGTCTGGACCTGACCGAGACGCCGGAGTTCGACCACTGGCGCTGGGTCGATTTCTGGTACCCGCTGGAGCACGTGGTCAACTTCAAGCGCATGGTCTACACCCATGCCCTGCATCATCTGGCGCCGGCCGCGCGGCAGGTGGCGGGTGTGCAGGCCATTCCGTCGCCGAATGTCGACCCCCGGCGCTGGTCGCGGCCGCGCGGTCGCTGGCGTCCGCTGGCGCCCCGGAGCGGGCAGGGGCCGGAGTCCGGGCAGAATTGACAATCATTCTCATCCATGGCCAAATGAGAACGGTTCCCACTCTATCCCCGATGCCGTCATGTATGTCTGCCTCTGCAACGGAGTCACTGAGCGCGAAATCCGCAACACCGCGGAAGCGGGATGCAGGAGCGTCGCCGAATTGACCATGCGTACCGGCTGCGGTGCGGGTTGCGGGAGTTGTCTGTCGACCGCCGCCGGGATCATCGATGACGTGCATGCTGCCGTCGCGGACAACGGCATCGCCCACGCTGCTTGAATCCAAATCCATTCGCATCGCCGCGACTCGCTTGGCCGCGATGACAACGCGGACGATTCGCATTCCTTCATCGATTGCGTACTGCGGCTAGAGTGGGGCTACTGCAACCGACGGAGCCAGCCATGAAAGGCGACCCCAAGACCATCGAATTCCTCAACAAGGTGCTCTACAACGAGCTGATCGCGATCAACCAGTATTTTCTGCACGCCAAGATGCTGAAGAACTGGGGCCTGAAAGAGCTGGCGGACCACGAATACCACGAGTCGATCGACGAGATGAAGCACGCCGACAAACTGGCGGAGCGCATTCTCTTCCTCGACGGCCTGCCGAATTTCCAGGCGCTGGGCAAATTGCGCATCGGCGAGAACCCGCGCGAATTAATGGAATGCGATCTGGCGCTGGAACATGAAGCGCTGCCGGCGCTGCGCGACGGGATCGCGCACTGCGAAAAGGTCGGCGATTACGTCAGCCGCCAGTTGTTCGCCGATATCCTCGATTCCGAGGAAGAGCACATCGACTGGATCGAAACCCAGCTCTCGCTGATGGATCGTCTGGGCGAGCAGAATTATCTGCAGACAAAGATTTCCAGCTGAGCGGATTGGACAGCCAAAAAAAACGGCGGCAGTGATGCCGCCGTTTTTTATTGGGCTGCCGGTTCGTTTGCCGCGCCGAGCCGGGATGCGCCGTGAACGCCGGGAGGATTACCCGGGCTGCGACGTGTCCGACGACATGCTGGCGCGCAGCGCCTGACGGGCGCGGGCGAATTCGTTGGAGATCAGCGCCACCGCCACCGCGGGGCGCTCCAGCGTCTGGGTGCGGATGCCCAGTTCGAGCTTCTTCGCCGCGTTCGACAGCGACATCGCGCCGAGGTTGGCGCTGGACGACTTCAGCGTGTGCGAGGCATTGCGCAGCATGTCGTAGTCCGGACCGGTCGCGGCGGTTTCCAGCGCAGCGATGAGCCGCGGCGTGTCGTCGAGGAACACTTCGATGAGCCGGTCGACTTCGTTGCCGAGGATGCTGCGCAATTCTTCCAGCACTTCGGCGTCGAGGACAGGCGGCAGCGGCTCTGCAGGCGGCGGCGGAGGGGCGGGCGGCTTGGGGGGGGCGGTGGGGGAGGGCACGAATGGATTCGTCGTGATGGCGGGCCGATTGGCGGCCGCTTCGAGGGTCGCCGTGGGCGAGGGCGGTGCGGCGGTAGGAGTGATGACGGCTGCGGCCGGCGGTGCAGCGGTGTCGGCGCTGCTGTGCTGCGAGGAAATCTGGTGCCAGTGGAACAGGCAGCGTTCGAGTTCGCCGCGGGTCACGGGCTTGGCCAGATAGTCGTCCATGCCCGAATCGAGGCATTTCTGGCGATCGCCTGCCATCGCGTTGGCGGTCATCGCCACGATCGGCAGGCGGCGGACGCCGGTGGCGGCCTCGTGTTCGCGCCAGCGACGGGTGGCGGTGTAGCCGTCCATCACCGGCATCTGGCAGTCCATCAGCACCAGGTCGTAGCGCGAGGCGGACATCCGCAGCAGCGCCGCTTCGCCGTTGGTGGCGCTGTCGCAGTGGGTGCCGAGCACGCTGAGCAGGCGCTGGCCGACCATCAGGTTGACCGGATTGTCCTCGACCAGCAGCACCCGCATGGGCCGGGCCGGATCGGCGACCGACGAGACGGGCGCAGCGGCGACCGGTGCGGCAGGCGGCGGGGGCTCCGGCGCGGCGGCATAGCCGCCGTCGAACGAGATTGCGGCGTCCGACAGCGACGGTACGGTTTCGGCGCTGCCCAGCAGGGACATGCGCAGGTCGGCATCGGGCGCCTGGCGGTGCAGGATCGTGGCCGACTGCTGCAGTTCTTCCGGGGCGGGTTCGTCGCCCTGCAGGCAGATCAGCCGGACCTGTCCGTAGGTGGCGTGGCGTTCGAGATTGCGCTGCAGCGCCACGGAGGTGCTGCGCACGCTGGCGAGGTCGGCGATGACCGTGGTGTAGGCCCACTCGGCGCCCTGGCTGAGCGCGGAACGGATACGGTCCAGCGCTTCCTGGGTGGTTTCGACGGCGGTGATGCGCAGTCCCCAGTTCGGCAGCAGCATGCTCAGGCGCAGGCGCAGGCGCTGGTCGCCGGTGAGCAGCAGCACCCGGCCGCTGGTGTGTTCCGCGGGCTTGGCGGCGAGGATGTCGCCCTGCACCTTGAGCATCGGAATCTCGAACCAGAAGGTCGAGCCCTGTCCGGCCTCGGATTCCACGCCGATGCGGCCGCCCATCAGGTCGATGATGCGCTTGGAGATCGCCAGTCCCAGCCCGGTGCCGCCGTACAGGCGCGTGGTGGAGGCGTCGGCCTGACTGAACGCCTGGAACAGGCGCTCCTGCGCCGCCTGGGCGATGCCGATGCCGGTGTCGCGCACTTCGAACCGCAGCTGGTGCTGGGCGCTTGTTTCGCCGATCCGGCGCACGGTGAGCGCGATGCTGCCGCGTTCGGTGAACTTCACCGCGTTGCTGATCAGGTTGCTCAGCACCTGACGCAGGCGCACCGAGTCGCCGCGCACCGGCAGCCGCACCGACGGATCGATCTGCAGGTTCAGGCGCAGGCCCTTGCTCTGCGCCGGGCGTTCCATCAGCTGGATGACCGATTCCAGCGTTTCGCGCAGGTTGAAGGTGGTGGACTCCAGCTGCAGCTTGGAGGCTTCCAGCTTCGAGTAGTCGAGGATGTCGTCGACGATCCGCAGCATCTGCTGCGAGGACAGGAAGGCGGTGTGGACCATCTCCGCCTGGTCGGGCGGCAGTTTGTTGTGCATCAACAGGTCGAGCATCGGCACGATGCCGTTGAGCGGGGTGCGGATTTCGTGGCTCATGGTGGCCAGGAATTCGCCCTTGGCCATCACCGCCGATTCGGCGTCCTGTTTGGCTTGCCGCAGCTGTTGTTCCAGCTGGCTGCGGCGCTGCAACTCGCGCTGCAGCTCGCTGCGTTCGGCTTCGCTGCGCGTGGCGATGTCCGCGGCGTCGCGCATGTGCTGCTCGTAGTGGCGCGAGGCGTAGGCGAGATAACCGACGATCGCGGCGGTGGCTGCGGTCAAGGCAAGGGCCGCTATCCGCCACGATTGGCCGCCGCCGCTCGCGGCGTCGGCGGCCAGCGCGAGCGTGGCGCCGATCGCGGTGGCCAGCGCCAACCATCGGAAATTCAGCAGCGAGGGCTTGGGCTCGTTCAAATCGGCTTACCTGCGTTGGGAACGGTGTCCTGGCGGAGCGGGCTTTTCATAAAGGGCTTTCCATAAAGCGCACGGCCATCCCGGGTCGCGTCTCCCGCCATGGAGACCAGGCGAGTACCGGATGATGCCCCACCGCGAGCCGCCTTGACCAGCGCGGGCGCCCCCCGAGGCGCTACAGCAGCGAATGCTGGAAGTCGAAATCCATCGCGTTGGCGGCGCTCTGCACCAGGTCGCCCTGGATGTAGTCGATCCCGCTCAGCCACAGTTTGGCGGCCGTCTGCGGATCTTCGACGTGCTGGCCGATGACCTGCAGGCCCAGCATGTGGGCACGGTCGATCACCGCCCGCATCTCGTCGTGGACCGGCTGCTGGTCGATCTTGCCGGCGTAATGCGGCGACAGGCGGACATAGCTCAGCGGCAGCTGCGACATCAGCGCATCGGCCTCGGCATTGGCCTGGTACTGGCTGAGGCACAGGCGTACGCCGACGCTCATCATCCGCTGGCAGAACTCGCGCAGCAGCACCGAATGCACCAGCGCGTCGCCCAGGCGCACGTCCACCACCAGCAGCTTGCCCTCGATGCTCAGGTCGGCCAGCGACCCCAGCAGCCACTGTGCGTAGGTGTCCTGACCGAGCGTGCGAGCGGCCTGCGGTACGAACAGTCGCGCCCGCTTGCTGCCGCGCAGCTGGTCGCCGAGGATCGCGATCGCGCGGGTCATCACCCGGCGGTCGATCTCGTGGACCAGCCCGGCGCGTTCGGCCACCGGCACGATCTCCGCTGCGGTGTGCAGCTGGCCGCTGCTGCCGCGCAGCCGCACCAGGGTCTGGTACTGCTCCTGCTCGCCGCCCACCACCGAAACGATCGGCTGGAACGCCAGCTCAAGACGCTCGTTCTTCAATGCCTCGTGCAGTTGCGCCAGCAATTGCGTCGCCTGTTCCGATACCGCGTCCGATTGCGGGCGGTAGGCGGCGATGGCAGTCGGCTCGCTGCGCGCGAGGCGCAGGGCGTCCTCGGCGGCGGCCAATGCGGTGCCGGCATCGGCGAAGCCATGCGCCAGGTCGACATAACCGACGCAGGCGCGCAGACGGATGTTGTCGCCGTTGGCTTCCAGATTGTGGCCGACGAAGGCGTCGCGCAGCTGGCGCGCCCACACCGCGTGGCGGTCGGGCGGCAGGCCCGGCCAATACACGACGAAAGTGTTGTCGTTGAGCCGCGACGCGTGGTGTTCGCCCGCGACTGCGGCGATCATCCGCCCGGCTTCGGTGAGGATCGCGTCCAGGGTGGCGTAGCCGTAGTGGTCGCGCAGCGCGGACGTGCCTTCGATGACCACGAAATGCACCGCGCCGGAGGTCTGCTGCGGGAACGCCAGCGCCAGTTGCTGCAGCATGTAGGTGCGGGTGAGCAGGCCCGTGGCCGGATGGCGGCGCACTTCCTGTTCGCGCTGCTGTCTCAACGCGCGCGCGCGGCGAACGCGATTCTCCACCGCGGCGATGAGATGGCGCGGCCGCACCGGTTTGCTCAGGTAATCGTCGGCGCCGCTGTCGAGGACTTCGAAATGGCTCTCGGGATTGGTGTCGCCGGTCAGGAACACCACCGGGATGTGCGCGTACGCGGCGTTGCTGCGGATCAGCGCGGTGAGTTCGGTGCCGGTCATGCCGGGCATGTGCAGATCCATCAGCACCAGATCGGGAATGAACCGGTCCAGCGCGGCCATGGTGTCGCTGGCCACCTGCACCACTTCCGCATCCATGCCCGCGCCCTTGAGCACGCCCTGCGCGAACAGCGCCTGGCTGCGGTCGTCCTCGACGATCAGGATGCGGTAAGCGGGTTCGCCGACTTCGTTCGGCACCACCATCGGCGTGGTTTCCGCCACGACGACTTCTTCGGCCGCAGGATCGGCGGTCACCGGGACCACCGGAGGCGGTGCGTCGCTGCACCAGCGCCGCCAGTAATCGGCAGGTGGGTACTCGGCGCGGACAGTCGTGCCCGGACCCGTCGGTCGGCCAGCGGTTGCGGACGAATTGCGCGCTTGTGGAACGGATGACATCACGGCTCCCTGCTCGAACGCGCATTATGCGGGTTCGTCCGGCGTTGGGAAGCGCCGGGGGTCATGGGTCGCTCGCCGGGTCGGTCGTGCGGGGGCGGGGCGGTCTTGCGCGATGCGCGCCGCGGAGCCGCGGCCCGGAGCCGATCAGGACGGGGAGAGCATCCGCGAGACGCCACGGAACAGCTTGCGCCACAGCCACCACACCACCAGGGCGATGCTCAGGCCGGTGCCGATCACGACGGTCAGCGCGATCCAGGGATGCGACCAGACCAGCGCCAGCCCGCCGATGACGACGGTGTCCTCGGCGATCGACGTGGTCCAGTTGCTGATCGGTTCGGGCGATGTGTTCAGCAGCGCGCGGGTGCCGGATTTCAGCACATGGCTGGTCAGCGCGGCGCCGGCGCCGGCGGCCATCATCCCGGCGCCGAGGTCGCCGTCGGGCGAGATTGCGGCGGCCGCCAGGAAGGCGCCTGCCGGTACCCGCAGCAGGGTCTGCATCAGATCCCAGCCCGAATCCACACCGGGAATCTTGTCGGCGAAGAATTCCGCCACAGCCAGCGCGCCGGACACGCCCAGCACCCAGGGTGATGTGGTGGCTTCGAGCGCCGGCGGCAGGTCCAGCCAGCCGAAATAGCCGGCGATGCCGACCCCGAACACGGTGAGATAGGCGCGCACGCCGGCCAACCAGGCCAGCAGGATGCCGATGGCGAACACATGGGCTTCGGACATGATCACTCCAACAGCGCGTCCGGCGGCAGGGACGCCGGACGCAAGCCACGGCCTGGCGGACCGCACGCGGGCACAGTACCAGCCGGAACGTCTCCTTGACACGACTTTAAGGTCGTCCGGTTAGGATGATGGAGATGAACGACCTGTCCGATACCGCCCCGCCCAAGCGCCGCCGCGCCGCGCGCAAGGCCGCCAAGCCTGTCGACGCGCCCACCGATGCACCCGCGGAGGCGGCGGTACGGGCCATTCTCGATCATGCGCTGCAGCCGGACGCCGAGGGGCGCGCCGAAGCGGAGGTCGAATCCGCGCTCGCCGAGGCTTCATCCGCTGCCGGTCCGGCGCCCGCCAAGTCTCGCCGTGCGCTCCGCAAGCGCGACAAATCCGCGAAGCGCCAGGCGGCACTACGGTCGCAGTACGAGCCGGCGGCCGAGCCGGCCGACGCACCGGGCGAAAGCGCCGCAGCGGTCGAAGCGGCTTCCGAGCTGGTCGCGATCGCGTCTGCCGACGTCGTCGAGGCTCCGGACACCGGCGATCGCGAGGCATCAGCGCACAACGACGTCGAATGTCCCCAAGCCGTATCCGCCGACGTCGGGCCCTCGCCGGTCCCGTCGATGGACGACAAACCGACCGAGGCCGACCGATACGACGCCGGGCCAACCGAAGCCGATCCAGACGGATCCGATCAAGACGGATCCGATCCACGAGAACCCGAGTCGCCCGCCCCCGAGCGGCACGACCCCGATCAGTATCACCTCCAGCACTACCACCAGGCGGAAGACGGCCCTCCGCACAGCGACGACCTACCGCACAGCGACGGCGTCCCGCCCGGCGGTCATGACGATCCGCCGCTGGTCGCGCCACCGCCGCCGCCATCCCATCATCACTGGGTGTACCTGGGACTGGGCGTGTTCCTGCTGGCGCTGGGTTTCGGCGTGTGGGGAGTGTGGGCGGTGTTCTTCTCCGGCGGCGACGCGTCGGGCCAGAGCGCGGCCGCCCTGACCGCGCGCAGCGAGAAGCTGAGCCAGGAAGTCTCGACATTGCGCCGTTCCGACCAGATCAGCCGCGATGCCAACCGCGACCTCGAACGCACGCTCGCCGAGCGCGACGAGGAAATCGCAGGTCTGCGCGCCGACATCGCCTTCTACGAAAGCTTCGTCGGCGCCACCGGCCAGCGTCGCGGGCTCAGCGTCCACGATCTGGACATGCAGTTGCAGGGCGGCGACGCCTGGCATTTCGTCGCCACCCTGACCCAGAACCTCAACCGCGGCGCGGTCAACACCGGTCGGGTGACGCTCTCGATCGAAGGCACCCGCAACGACCGTCTCGAAAAGCTGTCGTGGTCGGGCCTGCGCAAGCAGAGCAACGCGCCCGGTGTCCCGTATTCGTTCAAGTACTTCCAGCAGGTGGAAGGCGAAGTCATGCTGCCCAAGGGCTTCAAGCCGCTGCGGGTCGGCGTGCGGCTGGTGCCGGCCGGCGGCGCGGCGGTGGAACAATCCTTCCCCTGGCCGGAGACCGTGCGCAGCGATGAGGCCGGGTGAGCAGGGGCGATCCGCTCCGATCCGCTCGCGCGGCTTGAACCGCCGGCCCAGTCGCCCCATCCTGTCGCCATGGATATGCACACCACCGCTCCGTCCGCCCCGGCGACCGACGCTCCGCCGTCGCCGATCGATTTCACCGTCGCCGCCGCCGCCAAGGTGCGCGAGCTGATCCGCGAGGAAGGCAACCCGGCGCTGAAGCTGCGGGTCTACATCCAGGGCGGCGGTTGTTCCGGCTTCCAGTACGGCTTCGAATTCGACGAACAGCAGAGCGAGGACGACTTCGCGGTCGCCACCGACGACGTGACCCTGCTGGTCGATCCGCTGAGCCTGCAGTATCTGGTCGGCGCCCAGGTCGACTACACCGAAAGCCTGCACGGCTCGCAGTTCGTGATCCGCAATCCGAACGCGAAGACCACCTGCGGCTGCGGCAGCAGCTTCAGCGCCTGACCGCATGACCGGCGACGACCGCCTGCCGACGCCCCGTTTCGCGTTCGTCGACGGCGCGCTCGATCGCGCCGACGCCCTGCGCGGCAATGCCGACGCCCTCCACGCCTATTGGCCGAACGCGCGGGTGCTGCTGCTCGACGGCGACGGCCGCACGGTGGGCGACGAAGATGGCTGGCTGGTCGCCGCGCGCGGCGGCGATCTGGGCGACGCGCCCGGCGAGGCGATCTTCCTGGGCATGCGCGGCGACGAAAGCTGGTTCGCCGCGCGGCTGTCCGATGGCGGGCACAGCGATGCACAGCATGCATCGCTACAGCATGCATCGCTGCCGTGGCGGCGGCTCGATCTGCGCGCCGCCGCCGCGCAGTGGACGCCGTTCGAGGCCACGGTGTTCGCGCAGGCGCGCGCCGTGCTGCACTGGCAACAGCGGCACCGCTTCTGCGGCGCCTGCGGCGGCGCCATCGCGTTCCAGCGCGGCGGCTGGCAGGGCCACTGCGCGCAGTGCGGGCTCGATCACTATCCGCGCACGGATCCGGCGGTGATCGTCGCGATCACCGATGGCGAACGCCTGCTGCTCGGCCGCCAGGCCAGCTGGCCGGCGCGCCGCTATTCCACGCTCGCCGGGTTCGTCGAGCCCGGCGAAACCCTCGAACAGACCGTCGTGCGCGAAGTGATGGAGGAATCCGGCGTGCGCGTGCGCAGCAGCCGCTACCTCGCCTCGCAGCCGTGGCCGTTTCCGTCGTCGCTGATGCTCGGCTTCATCGCCGAGGCCGAGCCCGATCCGCCGCAGGCCAACGAGGAACTGGAAGACGCGCGCTGGTTCGATCGCGACGAAGTCGGCGCCGCGCTGCGTGGCGAAAACACCGATGCCGGCCTGCTGCTCTCGCCGTCGATCTCGATCTCGCGCTGGCTGATCGAATGCTGGCATGCCGGCATCGATGCCGGCCGGCTGGCCTAGACGTCGGCCATGTCCACGACCCTGATCGCCGTGATCTTCGCGCTGGTGCTGGGTCATCTGGCGCCGGGTTTTGCCGCGTCGGTGCGTCGGCACGACGGGTTCGGCCTGTGGCTGCGCTGGCTCGATGCGCGCTTCGGCGACGGCCCGTCCGTCTGGCGCGGACATTATGGTTTCCTGTTCGCATTGCTGCCGCCGCTGCTGCTGGTCGGCCTGATCCAGTTCGCGTTGCACACGCCGCTGGCCGGTGTGTTCGGCCTGCTGTTCGCGGTGGCGTTGCTGTTCTATGCCTGGGGCCCGCGCGACCTGGATGTCGATGTCGCTGCCGTCGTCGATGCCGGGAACCCTGCCGCGCGCCGCGAGGCGGCGGCAAGGCTGGACGCGAACCCCGACAGCGGCCTGGGCGAAGCCCCGGCGATGGTCGAGGCCGTGTTCGCCAATGCGCTTCGGCGCTGGTTCGGCGTGCTGTTCTGGTTCCTGCTGTTCGGCGCGGTCGGCGCGGTGCTGTACCGCCTCGCCGCGCTTCTGGCCGAAGGCGACTATGCCGATGCGCTGCCCGCCTCCACCCGCGAGGGCGCGCGTCGTTTCTTCGCGCTGCTGAACTGGCCGGTCGCGCAGGCGATGACCCTGTCATTGGCGCTGGTCGGCAATTTCGACAGCGTCCTCGGCGTCTGGCGTGATGCCGGCGGCGCCGAGCTGCAGCTCGATCACGCCCATCTGGGCGCCGCTGCCCGCGCGAGCGTGCGCTGCGAGATCGCCGAGGAAACGCAGGAACTCATCGAAGAAGGCGCCACGCCTGGCAACGCCTGGGTGCAACTGGGCGAACTGCCGGAACTGCGCGACGCGATGAGCCTGGTCTGGCGCATCCTGCTGCTGTGGCTGGCGATCCTGGCGTTGTTCGTAGTCGCCGGTTGGGTGAGTTGATGCTTTGCGAGCCACCGGCTCGCGTATCAACGAACGCACGGCGCGCTGCGCCGGATGAGCTGAAGCCGCTCGCACGGCACCCAACGGTTTTGTAGGAGGGCCTTCAGGCCCGAGCCGTTGAGAGATCGGGCCTGAAGGCCCTCCTACAAAAACTCACATCCGCGACAACACCGCCTGCGTCGGCTTCGCCAGATTCAGCGTATAGAAATGCAGCGACGGCGCGCCGCCCGCGATCAGGCGCTGACACATCGCCGCCACCACATCGGCCGCGAACTCGCGGATGCCGTCGGCATCGTCGCCCAGCGCCTGCATGCGCTTGCCCACCCAGCGTGGGATTTCCGCGCCGCAGCTTTCGGAAAAACGCTTGAGCTGGGCGAAGTTGGAGATCGGCATGATCCCCGGCACGATCGGCACCGTCACTCCCAGCCTGCGCACGTCGTCGACGAAGCGGAAATACGCGTCCGGGTTGTAGAAATACTGGGTGATCGCGGCATCGGCGCCGGCGTCGATCTTGGTCTTGAAATGGCGCAGATCGCTGAAGGCGTCGTCGGCCTGCGGATGCGTCTCCGGATACGCGCCGACTTCCAGATGGAAATGATCGCCGTGCTCGGCGCGGATGAATTCGATCAGGTCCGAGGCGTAGCGCAGGTCGCCGTGGTGGCCCATGCCCGACGGCAGGTCGCCGCGCAGCGCGACGATGCGCTTGCAGCCCAGCGCGCGATACAGCCGCAGCAGCTCGCGGATTTCCTCGCGGCTGCCGCCCATGCACGACAGATGCGGCGCGGCGTCGAAGCCGTGGCTCTGCTTGAGGTGGCGCACGGTTTCGGAGGTGTAGCTCAGCGTGGAGCCACCGGCGCCGAAGGTGCAGGAGACGTATTCGGGCGCGTGCGATTTGAGCTTTTCCGCGGTGCGGTCGAGCTGGGTGCGCTGCTCGTCGGTCTTGGGCGGGTAGAACTCGAAGGAAATGGCAGTCATGACGGCATCCGGTCGTGTCGGGGGCATAATATCTCTTTATCGCGATGAATGTGCATCGCGATGTCGGCGGCGTCGGTCAAGCGGGCTGCGAGGCGTTACCCTGAGGCCTGGTTCCGCTCTTCCACGCCTCCGATGTCCATCGTCCTGACCGATTTCGCCCGTCCCCGCCTGTTCCCCCGCGAACCCCGCCGCAACACCATCCAGGACTGCACGCCCGAGGACTTCGAGCGTCGCCTCAACGAAGAATCGCCGCTGGCCGTGCTGGAAGGCTATGCGCCGTTCTGCAAGCTGCACGTGCATCGCAACTGGACCTCGACGCGCTGCATGACCATCCCGATCGACGACGACAACCGTCATCTGCTGCGCACCGCCTACGAAGCGCGCACCAGGGACGAGCTGCCGGTGCTGGTGCGCTGGTTCGAAGGCGTGGATCCGCCGGTCGCGAACTTTCTCATCCCGATCCTCTACAGCCGCGAACAGATGGCCAAGGAGGGCACGCCCACCGACGCGGACTGGGGCGTGGTCGGCTGCCTGTACACGATGACGCCCGAAGAAACCCCGATGGCCCCGATCACGATGCTGCGCAATGCGCTGGGCGTGGAGGAGGGCGGGTTGGGGGTGTCGCTGGATCGCGAGGCTTATTTGCGGAGTGTGGCGTTCTGGGAAGGGAATGCGGGGTGGAGGCCGTGAGATGAGATTTGCTCGTATCGCATCCGCCGCTGCGGTTCATCCTGGGGGCGCGTTGCGCACCGGGGTTACGAAAAGCAAAAAAACGGGCGCCGAAGCGCCCGTTTCCGTGTGTCGCGTTGCCGGTGCGCTCAGAAGAAATCAGCGCCAGCGGTGGTGATCAGTAGAGTGCCTTCGGGGTCGACCGGCGGCGATGAAGTGGTGAGCGCGACCGGGACGAAGGTGAACGCGATCGACATGCCGAACATCACCGAATGCGGGTTCGGCAGGGTGAGCGTGTTGACGCTGTCAATGCCGCGTGAGTGGTCGCCGCTGCGGCGGCCGGATGCATTGTTGCCTACCACCGTGTCCCAGGCGTGGATCCTGTTCGGGCCGTCGAAGATGTGGACATTGTCGATGGCGGCGTGCTGTCCGGTCTTGAACAGCAGGAACAGCGTCTGCACCCGCAGTCGCGCGCCATCGACGATCACCGGCGTGGGAATGGGGATGTGGCACCACACGGTCGGCGGCGACTGGTTCGGGGCGAAGGTGAACTGCATCTGCGTTCCCCAACCCCAGTGGCGTACGAGCAGCCCACTCGGCAGCTCCGGCACCACGGCGTTGCCGTGGGCCCATGACGCATGCTTGATCATCGAAACGCTCCTGTCGAACGACCCGGGACCCGCGGGGACGGGAACCGGTCGAGGCCCCACGCGTCATGTTGTATGACGGGCGGCGGGCATAGGCCGGATATCGTTGATTAACGTGTGCGGTTCCTTGCTCAGGACAAGCCCGCAAAGCGCATGCGTATGGCGGAACCGCCGAAGGCGATTCCGCCTTTGGCCACAGGGTATCCATGGATGGCGGAATCGCCTTCGGCGGTTCCGCCCTACGACAAGCCAAAAGAAAACGGGCGCCGAAGCGCCCGTTTTCGTCATGCATGCGACCGCGTGGATCAGTAGCGGTAATGCTCCGGCTTGTACGGGCCGTCCTTCGACACGCCCAGGTACTCGGCCTGTTCGGTGGTCAGCTCGGTCAGCACCACGCCGATCTTTTCGAGGTGCAGACGCGCGACTTCCTCGTCCAGCTTCTTCGGCAGGATGTAGACCTTGGGCTCGTAGGTGCCCTTGTTGGCCCACAGGTCGATCTGCGCGAGGGTCTGGTTGGCGAACGAGTTCGACATCACGAAGCTCGGGTGGCCGGTGGCGCAGCCCAGGTTCACGAGGCGGCCTTCGGCCAGCAGGTAGATGCTGTTGCCGTTCTTGAACGTGTACTTGTCGACCTGCGGCTTGATGTTCAGGCGCATGGCGTCGGAGTCGTTGAGCTTGTCGACCTGGATCTCATTGTCGAAGTGGCCGATGTTGCAGACGATGGCTTGGTCCTTCATCTGCGACATGTGCTCGAGCGTCAGCACGTCCTTGTTGCCGGTGGTGGTGACGTAGATGTCGCCGCGGCCGAGGGTGGCTTCGACGGTGTTGACTTCGAAGCCTTCCATCGACGCCTGCAGCGCGTTGATCGGGTCGATTTCGGTGACCACGACGCGGGCGCCGTACGCGCGCAGCGAATGCGCCGAGCCCTTGCCGACATCGCCATAACCGCAGACCACGGCGACCTTGCCGGCCAGCATCACGTCCATCGCGCGCTTCAGGCCGTCGGCCAGCGATTCGCGGCAGCCGTACAGGTTGTCGAACTTCGACTTGGTGACTGAGTCGTTGACGTTGATCGCCGGGACCAGCAGCTTGCCGGCTTCCGCGATCTGGTACAGGCGGTGCACGCCGGTGGTGGTTTCCTCGGAGACGCCTTTCCAGTCCTTGACCACGTTGGTCCAGAAGCCGGGACGCTCTTTCGCGACGCGCTTGAGCAGGGCCTTGATTACGCCTTCCTCGTGCGAGGAGGCCGGCTCGTTCACCCAGTCGGAACCCTGTTCCAGCTCGTAACCCTTGTGGATCAGCAGGGTGACGTCGCCGCCGTCGTCGACGACCAGCTCCGGGCCCTTGCCGCCCGGGAAGGTCACCGCGTCGAGGGTGCAGTCCCAATATTCTTCCAGCGTCTCGCCTTTCCACGCGAACACCGGGGTGCCGGTGGCAGCGATGGCCTGGGCGGCGTGGTTCTGGGTGGAGAAGATGTTGCAGGACGCCCAGCGCACGTCGGCGCCGATGTCCTTCAGGGTCTCGATCAACACCGCGGTCTGGATGGTCATGTGCAGCGAGCCGGTGACGCGGACGCCCTTCAGCGGCTTGGCGGCGGCGTGCTTCTTGCGGATCGACATCAGGCCCGGCATTTCGTGCTCGGCGATGTCGATTTCCTTGCGGCCCCACTCGGCTTCGCCGAGCTGCATGTCGGAGACTTTGTAATCGGGGAGGGTTTTGACTTGTGCGTTCATGGCGATGGTTCTTCCGTCGAGTGCGTCCGGGCGGAGGCCGGATGCGCAGTGAACGGGCGCCGTTGCAGGGTGAAGCCTCCGCCGAGCCTGATCCCGGACCTGAAAGCCGGGCTTGCAGCGCCCCTCGGCGCAGAGGCAGGCATTGTATCTCTATCTCGCGATGAAAGGATGAATCAGCCGTGGCACGGGCCGGAAGCACGATCCCGAGGTGATGCCGCAGGGCGTCCACATGCCCGGGTGGTCGGGCGCACGATGACCGCGACCGTCGTCACATGACGTTGTTGTGATGATCCACCGGGCATGGAAAGAGGGAGGATGTATGGCCACGATCCAGAAGATCGGTTTCGCCGATTTCGAACGTCTGCTGGCGGCATGGGAGCCCCGGCGCAGGATCACCGAATTCCACGTGCACCACACCTGGCGGCCCCGCCACCGCGACTTCCGCGGCCTGGCCACCATCGAGGCGATGCGCCGCTACCACATCGAGCGCGCGGGCATGAGCGACATCGCCCAGCACCTCACCATCGATCCCTTCGGCGGCATCTGGACCGGCCGGCCTTTCGACAAGGCCCCGGCCAGTGCGCGTGGACACAACGGCAGCGCGCACGCCGGCCCGTTCATGATCGAGATGATCGGCGACTTCGATACGGGGCAGGATCCGTTCGATGGCGACCAGAAGCGCGTGGCCTATGCGGTGATCGTCGCGGTGTTGCGCAAGTTCGGCCTGGGTACCGATGCGGTCCGCTTCCATAACCAGATGAGCGACAAGACCTGTCCGGGAAATTCGATCGCGTTGAAGGCGTTCCGCAGTGATATCGAAGCCTTGCTCGCTGGCCGGCAAGCGATCGAGCTGCCCAGGCGTTCGACCGATGTGCTCGATGCGACGGCGGTGCGCGGGTGGGCGCAGGCCGCGCGCGCGTTCGAGGCCGATGCCGGCGACGAGACGCAACTGGAGCAGGATTACGCCGAGGTGCCGGAAACCGCATCCGCCGGAATCGAGCAGGAATTGTTCGCCGATCTGATCGAGCGTGGCGACAGCGATGGCAGTCGCGGCGCGGCGGCGCGCGGGGTGGACTTCAGCGTCCATCCGCTGCTGCCGTACGTGATCAATCTTTCGCGCGGCGTGCTGTCCAGCGAAGGCGATATTTCCAGCAGCACGGGGCAGTTCTCCTGTACCCGTTCGTCGCTGCGCGCGATCGTCGAACAGCATCTGCCCGCATATATCGAAATGCGCAAACGGGAAGGCAAGCCGGCGCATCTGCTGTTCTATTGTCACGGCGGGCTGGTCAAAGAAAGCGCGGCCCTGTGCTACGCGCGCACCATCGTGCCGTGGTGGCTGGCTCACGGCGTGTATCCGATCCTGTTCATCTGGGAAGCCGGACTGCTCGAAACCATGCTCCCTTCGTGGGCGACCAAGCGTGCGCTGGCGCCGCGCGCGGCGCCTACCGACACCGCGCTGGAATGGGCGACCCAACTGGCCGCCCGGCCGGTCTGGGCACGGATGAAAAAACACGCCGAAGACAGCTCCAGCCCGCGCATCGAGAGCCAGGGCAACCGCGCTGGCGGTGCGTATCTGTTCGCCGACATGCTGAAGCCGCTGCTGGTGCAGCAACCGGATCTGCGATTGCACGCCGTCGGACACAGCACCGGACCGATCCTGCTGTCCGCGTTCATGCCGCTGCTCACCGGCGCCGGTCACCGCTTCAGGACCATGAGCTATCTCGCGCCTGCGATCCGCACCGACCGCTTCGAAACGCGTGTGCTGCCGCTGCTCAAACCCGCAGCAGGTGCGGCCCCGAAGATCGAAGACTTGACGGTCTACACCATGACCGACGCGGCCGAGCGTCAGGACAACGTGGCGTGGATCTATCGCAAGTCGCTGCTGTACTACGTGCGCAACGCCTGCGAAGACCACACCGACGGTCGCCTCCTCGGTCTGGACAAGGATTTGCGCGATCGAAAATCGCTGGCAACGCTGTTCGGCATCGGCAAGGACACGTCGGCACTGTCGTATCGCAGCGGCAGCATGGGTATCGAATTCTCCCCGGCCGGGGATTCCGGGCAGACCAACGCCCGCACCACAGCAACGAAACACGGCGGTTTCGACAACGACGCCAGCACGATGTTCTCGGTGCTGGAGCGCGTACTGGGCGAAACGCCGCAGGTACGCGAAAGCAGGCAGCAGTTCCCGAGCGAAGATGCATTCGGCCGCTGCGGCATCGGCGACGGTCAGCGCGATATCGCTACGGACGACGATGCCATGCGCGGTGGCTGCGAATGCTGCTGCAAATGCGGCGGCGATGGGATGCCCCAGGAACGGTTCGGTGACGATGTCGAGGTCGATGACGGCCCTGAGGCTGCGGGAGACACCGACCCTCCCGCACCGCCGGAAACGCCGCCGTCGGGCGGCGGCAATCGGCAACGCAATGCCCGCAAACTCGCGCTGTGCATCGGCATCGACAGCTACGTTGGGCAGCCGCTGAGCGGCTGCGTCAACGACAGCAAGCGCTGGGCCGATACGCTCGACGGCCTCGGGTTCCAGGTCAAGCGCATCGTCGATCGGGATGCGACCCGCAGCGCGATCGTCCAGGGCCTGCGCGATCTGATCGTCAATGCGCGGGAAGGCGATGAACTGGTGTTCCAGTACGCCGGCCACGGCACCCAGATCGAGGACGACGACGGCGACGAGGCCAGCGGTTTCGATCAGGCATTCGTGCCGATCGATTACGACAAGGGCGTGCTGCTGCTCGACGACGATTTCCATCGCGAGACCGAAGCGCTGCGCAAAGGCGCGTTCCTCACCCTGTTCATGGACTGCTGCCATTCCGGCAGCAACAGCCGGTTCGCACCGCGACTCGCTGCCGTCGGCAAGCGCGGCAGCGACGAACGCGTGCGCTTCATGAACCTCAGCGACGACGTGCGCCGCAGGTTCCTGTCGTTGCGCAAGGGCAAGGCGGTGCGCGCGCGCGTCGTCGGCGAGCGTCCGGCGTTGCCCGGCGTGGTCCACTTCGCCGCCTGCCGCGACGACGAATACGCCTGGGAGAGCAACGGTCAGGGCGATTTCACCCGGCATGCCAGTGCGCTGTTGGCGAAGGCGGCCCGCGACGGCAGCAGCAATCGCGCGTTCATGGACGCGATCGTGGCGAAGTTCGGCGCGCGTCCCCGCCAGCATCCGCTGCTGTTGAAGCCGGCGGCAGGGTTGAGTGTGCGGCGTGTGTTCGGCGGGGAGTGATCACTCATGGCGGGTAAGAGCACTGACAAACCCTGGCCCTTCATGGTCCACGACAGCCTCAGCCGCAAACGCGCGCGGCTGGCGCTGCAGAACCGCGAGATGCCGGCGCGGCGCAGGCTGCGCGTGTTCGCTCAGGACCCGAGCCTGGGCACCGAGGACGGCGGGATCTACCCGGTGTCGATTCCCTACGAACCGCTGCAGCCCGGGCCGCAGGGCGCGGTGCTGGTGGTGCAGGATTTCGACGAAGACACGCAGACGCCCTACGACGGCGTCGATCTGGATCGCCCTGCGGTGCTGATGGAGAACGGTCTGCCGCCGAGCAGCACCAACCGTGCCTTCATCCAGCAGATGGTGTACGCCGTCGGCATGGAGACCTACGAACGTTTCGTGCGTGCGCTCGGGCGCGATCCCGGCTTCGGCCCGCTGGGCGGCGCAGGTCACGCCGACGGCAAGCTGCGCGTTGTGCCAGCGGCGTTCAAGGACGCCAACGCCTATTACGATCGCGAAAGCGGCGCGCTGAAATTCGGCTACGCGACCGCCGAACGCTTCGCCAAGGGACCCAGCCAGCCCGGCGCGCTGGTCTACACCGCACTGTCGCGCGAGATCGTGGCGCACGAGATGAGCCATGCGCTGCTCGACGGTCTGCGTCCGAACTTCATGCGCCCGACCCATCCGGATGTCTCGGCGCTGCACGAGGGGTTTTCCGATCTGGTCGCGGTGTTCATGCGCTTCTCGCAGCGCGAGATGGTGCAGCGCGCGATCGAGAAGACCCAGGGTGGGCTCAAGGACGATCTGCTGGTGTCGATCGGCAGGGAATTCGGCTTCACCCAGGTCGATGGCCACAATCCGCTGCGTACCGCGATCACCACGCCCGGCCCGGACGAGGCCATCGCCCAGTACGACATGTACACGCATTACGACGAAGAGCACGACCTCGGCGCGGTGCTGCTCTCGGCGGTGTTCGATGCGTTCTGCGAAGTGTTCGAGCGCCGGACCGGCAATATCAGGCGTTCGCTGGCGACCTACCAGGGCCGGCTGTCGCACGAGGGCATCCATTGGCTGGCGCAGCAGGCCTCGGCGCTGGCGCGGAAATTCCTCAACATCGTCATTCGCGCGATCGACTACTGCCCACCGTTCCACTGTACGTTCGGCGAATATCTGCGCGCGCTGATCACCGCGGATTACGACCTGGTCGGCGAAGAGGGCACGACCTATCGCGAGGTGATCGTCGGCTCGTTCCGTCGCTACGGCGTGACCGTGCCGGATGTGCCTACGCTCAGCGTCGAAAGTCTGCTGTGGAAGCCGCCGCAGTCCGGGCGGATCGTGATTCCCCAACTGCGGTTCCGCAATCTCGGGCTGACCTTTGACGACGGTTTCTGCGACTGGCCGCAGGACGACGATGGCACGTCCGTGCGCCGCGCCGCGCAGGCGCTGGGCAATACGATCTGCACGCCGAAGCACGCACACGATTTCGGGCTGGTCGAACCGGTCGGCGCCTTCGCCCCGCCGCGGCTGCTGTCGTTGCGCACGCTGCGTCGGGTGTCGCTGCGCGGCGATGTCGCCTTCGATCTGGTCGCCGAAGTGGTGCAGAAGGCGCGGGTGCGCGAAGGGTGGTTCCTCGGCGGTTCCACCATCGTGGTCTCGTCCGAAGGCGAAGTGCGCTACGCCATCGCCAAGCACGCCGGCAGCAAGAACCGGCTCGCCGCGCAGCGGCGCTGGCTGCGGACCCAGCCGAAACACATCCAGGACGCCGCCTGGCATGAGAACTCGATGGTCTCGGCGCGGCTGCAGCGGAATCTCCACCGCGAGCATTGAACCGCGTAGTCCATGACCTGTGGCGCATACAGCGCCCCGGGTCCGGGGCGAAGATGGGGGATTGCCCGTTGGCCGTCCCCGAGGAGCTGTCTCCGTCATGTCTTCACGCCTTTCCGCACTCCGCCCGCGGGCGCTTCGCCCGCTGCTCCTGCCGGCGCTGATCGCGCTTGCGCTGGTTTCGCCGGCCGCGTTCGCCCAGCAGGCGCCGGCCCGTCAGACCCAGCCGCAGACCCCGTCCGCCACCGGCTATCGCGAACCCGTCGCCGAACTCAAGGCCATCGTCGACGCCGCGCGCGCGCCGCAGCTGTCGCTCAGCCCGCGCCGCGACCTGGCCGCGCTGCAGAAGATCCCGCCGCTGCCGTCCATCGCGCTGGTCGCGCAGCCTGAGCTGAAGCTCGCCGGGCTGCGGCTCAACCCGCGCAGTTATTCGCCCAGCCGCTTCTCCTTCGCCAGCGATCTGTGGCTGATGGACGTGGCCACCGGCAAGGAAATGCGCATCGACGGCCTGCCGCAGCCGCTGTCGCTGGCGGCGGTGTCGTGGTCGCCCGATCAGAAATACCTCGCGCTGAACCAGCAGGATCCCAACACCGGCGGCAATGAGCTGTGGCTGGTGGACGTGGATTCCCGCAAGGCGCGCAAGCTGCTGGATCAGCCGCTCAACACCGTCAGCGGCGGCATCCGCTGGATGCCCGACAGCAAACGCCTGCTGGTGAACATGCGCGTCGGGCTGGGCGGCGCGCCGGCGGCCGAGATCGTGCCCTCCGGCCCCAACACCCAGGAAACCCGCGGCACCGGCAGCGTGCGCCAGTTGCGCACCTACCAGGACATGCTGCGCAACGAAGGCGACGCGCGCACGCTCGAACACTATCTGCGCGTGCAGCCGGCGCTGGTCGGTGTGGACGGCAAGGTCGCGACCATCGGCAAGCCGGATCTGTACGTCGGTCTCGCGCCGTCGCCGGACGGCAAGCATCTGCTGTCGCAGCGCATCGAACGCCCCTTTTCGTACGTGGTGCCGATGAATTTCTTCCCGCGTCGCATCGACGTGCTGGATCTGTCCGGCAAGGCGCTGCACAACGTCGCCAAGCTGCCGCTGTTCGAAGGTCTGCCCAGCGGCAACGACGCCACCACCACCGGCGTGCGCTCGATCGGCTGGCGCAGCGACGCACCGGCCACGCTGGTCTGGGCCGAAGCGCAGGACGGCGGCGACCCGTCGAAGCAGGTCGACATCCGCGATCACGTGCTGATGCAGGCCGCGCCGTTCGACAAGTCCCCGACCGTGCTGGCGAAACTCGCCAACCGCTATGCTGGCGCCGAGTGGGGCCGCGGCGATGTCGCGCTGGTCAGCGAACTCTGGTGGAAGACCCGCAAGGTCCGCTCGTGGCAGATCGCGCCCGACGCGCCCGCCACCGCGCCGAAGCTGGTGTTCGAAGGCTCCAGCGAAGACCGCTACAACGACCCGGGCAACCCGGTGACCACGCGCGACGCGAACGGTTTCGCGCGCCTGCAGTTCAGCCCCGACGGCGGCAGCCTCTATCTGATCGGCGACGGCGCCTCGGCCGAAGGCGACCGCCCGTTCCTCGACCGCTGGAATCTCGCCGACAACAGCAAGCAACGCCTGTTCCGCTCCGAAGCGCCGACCTACTCGGCGGTGGCCGCGGTGCTGGACGACAGCGCCAGCAAGCTGCTGATCACCCGCGAATCGCCCACCGATCCGGTGAATTTCTATCGCGTCGATCTTGCGGCGAAAGCCGAGCCGGTTGCACTGACCGACTTCCCGCATCCCACGCCGCAGCTCAAGGACGTGAAGAAGGAGCAGATCCGCTACAAGCGCAAGGACGGCGTGGAACTCACCGGCACCCTGTACCTGCCGCCGGGTTTCGAACCGGGCCGCGACAAACCGCTGCCGCTGCTGATGTGGGCCTATCCGGCCGAGTTCAAATCCGCCGCCGCCGCGTCGCAGGTCACCGATTCGCCGTATCGCTTCAACGCGATCAGCTTCTGGGGCCCGCATCCGTTCCTGGCGCGCGGTTACGCGGTGCTGGACGATCCCTCGATGCCGATCGTCGGCGAAGGCGACAAGGAACCCAATGACACCTACCTGCCTCAGCTCATCGCCAGTGCCGAAGCCGCCATCGACGAAACCGTGCGTCTCGGCGTGGCGGATCGCAACCGCGTCGCCATCGGCGGCCATTCCTACGGCGCGTTCATGACCGGCAACCTGCTCGCGCACACCCGCCTGTTCAAGGCCGGTATCGCCCGCAGCGGCGCCTACAACCGCACGCTCACCCCGTTCGGTTTCCAGGCCGAAGAGCGCAACTTCTGGGACGCCCGCGACACCTACCAGACCATGTCGCCGTTCAACTATGCCAACAAGATCAAGGATCCGCTGTTGATCATCCATGGCGAAGAGGACAACAACTCCGGCACCTTCCCGATCCAGAGCGAGCGCATGTACGCCGCGGTCAAGGGCCTGGGCGGCACTGCGCGTCTCGTGATGCTGCCCAAGGAAAGCCACGGCTACCGCGCCCGCGAATCGATCCTGCACATGCTGGCCGAAACCGATGCATGGTTGGATGAGCATGTGAAGAATGTGAAGCCGGTCGAAGCCGCGCCGCAGGCAGCGGCCAAGTAACGCCCCATACGCCGGTCGGCCCGAGTGGGCCGGCCGGTTGCGATGTGCAAGCGCGGTATCCGATCGAGGCGCGCGAAGAATTTGGAAATCCAGGATATACGCCGTCGAAGGATGCGACGAACGCGGGTCGCGGCGCATCATTGCATGACAGACCCGCCGACCCATCACAAGGAAACAGTGCAATGAAATATCCGTTCATGACCGCCCTTGCCGCCGCCGCGTTCGTCGTCGGCCTGATCCTCGCGCAACCGGCACAGGCGCGTGGCGACACCATCAGCGACGAAGAAGCCGGCATGGTCTGCGACGAAAGTACCCTGGGCTATTACCTCGATATCGACTTCCGTCTGTACCAGTGCGACGGCAGAAACTGGGTGAATATCGGCAGCATCTGACCGCGAGTCGCCTGCAGCTTCGCGCGATCCAAGCCGCTGCGTTCATTCGCAGCGGCGATTGCTTTTATGAGAGCGGCGGGAGCCGCGATGGGTGAGGGGGGGTTAGGCCAAACGCTGCGGAAGACAAGGCCCAGGTTGATTTTCCGCCGCCTACAGGGCGTAAGCGGTATGGAGGCGCTTTCCGATTGGATTGAAAAAACAGTTGTATCGAACTTTTTCGATCAATGGATTCGATCGGAAAAAAGGACCGCCAAGCCGGCCGATAGGCTGCGCCTGACTTCCGTCACAGACCAGATATCCGCCGCATTGTCGCTGCATCCGGTCTCGAATAGTCTGCGGCTGCGGTGGTTGCACGAAGCGAAACCGCTGACCGGCCAAGGCAACGGCCTGTGCAAGACGGCAGGTCGGTCCCTCGCGGCAGTGCGGGCTACCGTACGTCGGTGTCGCCTCAAGCGCGGCGCTCTTATTCGCCAGTCTATGGAAGGAACTGAATATGCATCGTCAAAAACTGCTTTGCACCGCGATCCTCGCCGGTGGCGTGCTGTCCGCACTCGGCATCGCGCCCGCTTTCGCCGCCGAATTGCGCACAAGTGCGCGTCCGATCGACGGTCGTTATATCGTCGTGCTGAAGGATAACGTCGCCCGCCTGTCTTCGGAACGCGGTACCCGTCCGCGGATCGCCGACATCGCCAAGGAAATGGTCGGTACGCATCGCGCCAGACTGCTGCGGAGCTATGAGCACGCCTTGCGCGGATTCGTGGTCGAGGCCAACGACGACACGTTGGCGAAGCTGCTCGCCGATCCGCGTGTGGCCTACGTCGAAGAAGACGGCATGGCGTTTCCCAATCCCACCCAGAGCGGTGCGACCTGGGGCATCGACCGCGTCGACCAGCCCAACCTGCCGCTCAGCGGCACGTACACCTACGACACCACCGCGTCCAACGTGCATGCGTACGTGATCGACAGCGGCGTGCTGGGCACGCATACCGAGTTCAGCGGGCGCATGGGCAACGGTTACACGGCGATCTTCGACGGTCAGGGCACCAGCGACTGCAACGGCCACGGCACGCATGTCGCCGGGACGCTGGGCGGTACCACCTGGGGCATCGCGAAGGGGGTCACGATCCATCCCGTGCGCGTCTTCGGCTGCAGCGGCGGATCGCCGTGGTCCACGATCATCGCAGGCATCGATTGGGTCACCGCCAATCACGTCAAGCCGGCGGTGGCCAATATGAGCCTGGGCGGCGGCGGCAATACCTCGGTGGATGCGGCGACCAATACCCTGATCAACGCCGGTGTGACCGTGGTCGTAGCTGCGGGCAACGACGCCAGCAATGCTTGCAACTATTCGCCGGCCCGCGTGCCGAACGTCATTACCGTCGGTTCGACGCAGAGCAACGATGCGCGTTCGTCGTTCTCGAATTTCGGCAGCTGCCTCGACATCTTCGCTCCCGGTTCGTCGATCACGTCGGCCTGGTGGACGAGCACTACCGCCAGTGCCGTCCTCAATGGCACTTCGATGGCATCGCCGCACGTCGCGGGCGCCGCGGCCCTGCATCTGGCCGCCGATCCGAATGCGGCGCCTTCGCAGGTCGCTGCGGCGCTGATCAACAAGGCCACGCTCAACAAGGTGAGCAACGCCGGCAGCGGCTCGCCCAATCGCCTGCTGTATACGTTGACGCCCACGCCGCAGCCCCCGGTCATCACCGGCATCTACTGCTCGGGCCAAGGCAGCGGGTACTGCTCGGTGAGTTACACCTCGTCGACACCGGTTTCGGTGACTTGGAGCGGTGCCAGCGGCCCGGGTTACGGCGATTATTACTGGGGCGTCTGCAGGTTCGCCGGTTACTGGGAGAGCGTTGCGGTGTCGCTGCAGAACAGTGTGGGCACGACCAACGGCTATCAGGACGTGTTCTGCGCCGGCGGTTACGATCCGTAAGTACGTTTCGTTCGAAGCAGGTTTTGCTCGTCTGCATTGCGCCGCCGTCCCGGAGGACGGCGGCGCATCCGTTCGATCGCATCGCTACCGACGCCGCGGACGCAGGATCGCAAGCGCGGGTGATTCTTGGGCGATCCCGCCTGACCCGGCAGGCGATTGGGTCAGGCGGAGTCGCCTGTCGACTGGTCAGCCTTGCACATCGCGCAACCAATCCGGACTCGGCAACTCCCGCACCCCACGGCGCAGGGTTTCGTTCCACTCGCGGCGGATGGTCTGCAGATAGGGGTCGTCTTCGACCAGGCGCTGGCGCAGATTCGCGGTGAAGCTGTCGCGGCGGTACAGCAGCAGATCCAGCGGCGGGCCCACCGAGAGATTCGAGCGCATCGTCGAATCGAACGACACCAGCACGCATTTACAGGCTTCGCTCAGCGACGTTTCCGGGGTGATGACGCGGTCGAGGATGGGTTTGCCGAACTTGCTTTCGCCGGTCTGGAAGTAGGGCATCTCCGGCGAGCTTTCGATGAAGTTGCCTTCCGAATACACCAGAAACAACCGAGGCGCTTCGCCGCGGATCTGGCCGCCGACGATGAAACTGCCGCTGGGGTCGATGCCGCTGTCGCGCAGGTAGGCTTCGTCGCGTTTGCGGATCTCGCGCAGCGCGTCGCCGACCATCTGCGCCACGTCGAACATTGAGGTGGCCTTGCCGATGCCCGGGCGGCCGCCGTCCAGCGTGGAGCGCTGATCGATGAGATTCAGTGCGTTCTGGGTCAGCGACAGGTTGCCGGCCGACAGTGCGGCGACCACGTATTCGCCTTCGGAGACGAACAGCCGCATCTTGCCGGTGCGGCGGATGTCGTCGACGCCGGCATTGGTGCGCGAGTCGGAGGCCAGGATCAGGCCGTGTTCGAGATTCAACCCGATGCAGTAGGTCATGATGAAAACGTCATGGCGAAGCGGTGCCCGCGAAAATGCAGCGTCGATTTTGCCCGTAACGGCGCTGCGGTGTGAAGCGGATCAGGCCGGAGTCTGCGCCTGGAATTGGAGTTGCGACGGTGGGCGGAACGGCGCCTTGATCTGCGGACGCGTCTCGGTGGCATCGGCGGCGGTCATGAATTGCCGATGGATGGCGTTGCCCAGGCGATCCAGACGCTCCATCGCGTTCTGCAGCCAGGGTTCCAGTCCGTCGGCGATGATCTCATCGATGCGGGCATAGCGCGTGTGCGCCGACAGCGCGCCGGCCTGGCGCACCACTTCCAGCGTCTTGTCGCCCGCGAGCGTGCTCAGCACCTGATGCAGGCTGTGGGTGCAGGTCTGCAGCGAACGCGGATTGGCGTCGTGCAGCAGCATCACTTCGGCGACACCGGCGGGCGTGACCGACTGCCGGTGCAGGCGGCGGTAGGTCTCGAAGGCTGACAAGGATTGCAGCAGCGCGCTCCACTGGAAGTATTCGATGGTGTCGCGCGCTTCGCCGGTCTCGGGCAGGTCGCCGTCGCTGCCGACCACGTCCAGCAGGCGGATCGCCCATTCCGCGCGTTCGATGAACACGCCGAGCTGCATGAAGTGATAACCCTCGCCGCGGCCCAGCGTGCCGATGGTGACGCCGCGGAACGAGGCCGAGCGGCTTTTCACGCGTTCGAGGATATTGCTGAGCCCTTCGCGGCCGATGCTGGCGGCGCCGAGGCCGCGCATCTCCAGCCATGAGGTATTGAGGTCTTCGTACATTTCCGAGGTGATCGCCACCCGCTGCGCGCGCGCGGCCTCGCGTGCGGCGCGCAGGCAACTGTAGATCGACGACGGGTTGTCCGGCGACAGCAGCAGATGATCCAGCACGCTGTCGGCATCGATGCTGCCGTAGCGTTTCTGGCAGGTCTCGACCGCGCCCAGCGCGTCCAGCGCGCGCCGCCACGGTGCGGCCTCGGCCTTGCCGCGATCCAGGCGCTCGGGCAGCATTGCGATGCGCGTGGTGACGTCGATCAGGCGCGCGGTGTTCTCCGCGCGCTCCATGTGTCGCGACACCCAGTAGAGATCGTTGGCGGTTCTGCACAACATGCGGTCAGCTCTCCAACACCCAGGTGTCCTTGGTCCCGCCGCCCTGCGACGAGTTCACCACCAGCGAACCCTCGCGCAGCGCGACGCGCGTGAGCCCGCCGGGCATCGCCTGGATGCGCTTGCCCGACAGTACGTACGGCCGCAGATCGATATGTCGCGGCGCCAGTCCGCTTTCGACGAAGGTGGGGCAGGTCGACAGCGACAGCGTCGGCTGCGCGATGTAGTTCGACGGGTTGGCGAGGATGCGCAGGCGGAACTCCTCGATCTCCGCCTTCGTCGACGCGGGCCCCACCAGCATGCCGTAACCGCCGGCGCCGTGGACTTCCTTCACCACCAGCTCCGATAGATGGTCCAGCACGTAGCGCAGATCGTCCTCTTTCCGCAGTTGCCAGGTCGGCACGTTGTGCAGGATGGGCTCTTCGCTGAGATAGAAACGGATCATCTCCGGCACGTAGGGATACACCGATTTGTCGTCGCCGACGCCGGTGCCCGGTGCGTTCGCCAACGTCACGCGTCCGGCGCGGTAGGCGCCGAACAGGCCGGGCACGCCGAGCATCGATTCTGGGCGGAACACGGTCGGGTCGAGATAGTCGTCGTTGATCCGCCGGTAGATCACATGCACCCGCTGCGGGCCGCGAGTGGTGCGCGCATAGACGGTGTCGTCGCGCACGAACAGATCGGCGCCTTCCACCAGCTCGACGCCCATCTGCTGGGCGAGAAACGCGTGCTCGAAATATGCGGAATTGGCCGAACCCGGGGTCAGCACCGCGACCACCGGATCGTCGATGCCTTCCGGCGCGGCTTCGCGCAGCGTGCTGAGCAATGCGTCGGGATAGCGTTCGACCGGCGCGATCTGCTGGCGCGCGAACAACTCGGGGATCAGTCGCGCCATCATCCGCCGGTTTTCCAGCATGTACGACACGCCGGACGGCACCCGCAGATTGTCTTCCAGCACGTAGTACTCGCCGTCGCCGGCGCGCACCAGATCGATGCCGGAGATATGCGAATAGACGCCGCCGGGCACGCGCAGATCGCACATTTCGCGGCGGAATTCGGCATTGTTCAACACCAGGTCGGTGGGCACGCGGCCGTCGTGCAGGATCCGCTGCTCGCCGTAGACATCGCCCAGGAACAGATTCAATGCATGCACGCGCTGGCGCAATCCGGCTTCGAGCATCCGCCATTCGGCGGCGGGTACGATCCGCGGCACCATGTCGAAGGGAATCAGGCGCTCGTTGCCGGACTCTTCGCCGTAGACCGAAAAGGTGATGCCGACCCGGTGGAAGGCGATCTCGGCCTCGTGGCGCTTGTTCTGGATCACCGGCCCGGAGGTGTTGCGCAGCCATTCGTCGAAAACGCGGTAATGCGGGCGCGGCGCGCCAGCGTCGTCGTGCATCTCGTCGAATCTTTGCGTCATGCAGCGATCCCGGCTGGAGGTTGATCGTTGGATATCGAACGAGGGCGAACCCTTCGTCCATTGAATAGCACGCGGCGCGCGGCTTGCCTAGATGTTGCGGTGCAGCAGGGGGCGGGTGCGCCAGGATCACGCACCCGATGGCGAAGGAGGCGAAGGCCTTGCGTGCGGGAAGTCGGTCGTCGGGATGGTCAGCCTGCTTCGACGACCCGCCTGACCGGCAGCCACGCAATGTGCATGTTGCGCGGGGTCATCGCATCGATACGCTGCAGAAGGTCCCGTTTGCGATCGGCGGACAGCGGGGCGAAGCGCCGGCCGGCTTCATTTCCCCAGGCGATCAGGGCGCGCAGCGCATCGCTTGCATGCGGGTCTTGATCGATGCCGTCGAGCAGGCAGTCGAGCGCGTCCCAGCGACTCAGCTGGTGTGTGGCATTGATGAGGCGCTGCCGGGTAAGGGGATTCGCGGCGACCGCCAACGCGTTCGCCAGCGTCGCACGGGTGATGAACGCGGGCACGGTAGCGCCGAGCTTCAGCGCGAGCGCGACGACTTTGCTCGACGGTGATGCCAGCGCATCGCTCAGGAGCGCAGCAGGATTTTCGATGCCGGCACGCATGGCTGCGCGTAGGACGGCGCAACGCAAGTCGCCGGTGCTGTGTCGCAGCCACGGTGTGATCCGCGCGAGGTCTTCGGCGTCGGCGCAATCGCCCAGCGCGAGCAGCGCGTAGCGCCGGCCGGGTTCGATGCCGCGATCGATGGCATCGCGCCATATTCCGCGCGGGTCCGACCCGAGATTCCGCAATGCGTAGGCTGCGACATTGCGCACCGAAGCCGAAGGATCGAACAGCGATTCGCGCAGTATCGCGCGGAACGCATCGTCGGGCGTGCGCGCACGTAGGCGCAGGCCATACGCGCGCACCGACGCATTCGGGTGACGCAGCGCGTGCGCGATGAGCGCGTCGTTCAGCGGCATGCCCGAGACGCGCGGCAGCTCGCGCAGAGCCCAGCAGGCAATCACCGGATCGCGGTTGCGGACGGTATGCAGCGCGAGCGCGTCGATCTGCGCCGGCTCTGCGCGCAGGATCAGATCGCAGACGAACATGCGCTGCCGGCTGCCGCCATGATCGAGCGCCTGCCAGCGCGCGGCCGAATGCGCGGGCGACAGCAGCGCGGGCTCGATCAGCGTGCGCCAGACGCCCGAGCGTATGCGCTGCCGCTCGCGCAATACGAACAGCAGGCCGAGATGCGCGAACAGTGCGGCGGGATCGGTGGCGACGATCTGCTGCAGCGCTTCCTCGGCGCACACGCGGACCTGCGGTACCCAGTCGTCGCAGCGGATCAGGGTGAGAGCGACCGTGAGCGAGTCAGGGCGATCGCGCATCAACCGCAGCGCGCGCTCACGGATGCGACCGTCGCGGTGGCAGCCCGCGCAGAACAGTTCGGCGTCGGTCGCGGCAGCGTCCGGCTGCGCACGTAGCGGCCATGCTAAGCCGGGAAGGTCGGTATGCCAGTACTGGCGGCGGATGGCATCTTCGAGTGCAGGCAGCCGGTGTCCAGGCACCTCAAGCAGTGCATTCGGCACCTGTCCGGCGCTGTATTCGCCATGAATCGTGCGTTGCAGCGCAACGATCAAGGTCTCGCGCCAGCCGGGAGAGGGAGTGGACATGCATGCGTCGGGAGTGTTTTCCCGATCTTCGCCCGGCGCCGCGCATCGGGGCAATGGCGATTCGTTGCCGATCCCGATCCGGGTCAACAACCAGTGCAACAGCGGCTGGCGCAGGATCGGGCCGCCCAGCCAGTGGTTGGGCTTGGGCATCAAGCACGGCGTTCATGAGGTCCGTCTGGGGGTGAAGCAGTGCCGGCCCGGGCCGATCGGCCCGGGAAAGCGATGTGCGCAGGGGGATCGGCTGTGCTTTACTTCGATTGGTATTCGCAAGAGGAATCGGTTTCCGGACATGGAGACGACGATGGCCATCACCCACACGGGTCCGCGGACGGATTCGCAGATCGATCCGTCGATGGATTCGCCCGAGTCCATCACCCGGCTGCTGGTCGACGCGCAGGCGGGCGAAGACGGCGCTTGGAATCGGATCTACGGGTTGTTGTACGGCGATCTTCACAGGATCGCGCGCGCGCAGATCCGCCAGCGCGCGTCCGGCAGGATTTCGGCGACGTCGCTGGTCAGCGAAAGCTGGCTGCGATTGAGCGGCGCGCATTTCAGCGTCGAGAACCGCCGGCATTTCACCGCGCTGGTCGCGCGCGCCATGCGCTTCGTGCTGATGGACGAGGTGCGCAGGGATCTGGCCGAGAAACGCGGCGACGGCCAGCGCGCGCTGTCGCTGAACGAGGCGATCGATGCCGCTGAGGACAGCGCGCTCGAGGACATGATCGCCCTGGATGCCGCATTGACGCGGCTGTCGCGTCTGGACATGCGCCTGGCGCAGCTGGTCGAGTTGCGCTACTTCGGCGGCCTGGACGAGGCGGAGATCGCCGATGTGCTGGGTGTGACCGAGCGCACGTTGCGGCGCGACTGGCGCAAGGCGCGCGCGTTCCTGTTTACGCAGCTGGGCGAAACGTCGACGATGCCGTTCATGACCGAAGCGGCTGGTGCGACATGAGTTCCGGGCACCGATGACGCCCGACGACGGGGTCGTGGCCAGGGCGCTGGATCTGTTCGACCGGTATGCGGACATGCCGGAGGCGGAACTGCCGTCGGCGCTGGATGCGCTGCGGGCGCGGGATCCCGATCTTTGCGCGGCATTGACGTCGCTGCTGAGGGCGGATGCCCGCGAGGACACCCTGGTGTCGCCGCTGGAGTGGATGGCCTCGCGCGATGCGGGCGATGCGGTCGAGATGCGCGACGACGCCGGTTCGATCTGGCGCAGCGGCACGCGGCTCGGCGCGTGGTGCGTGGACGACGTGATCGAGACCGGCGGCATGGGCGTGGTGTATGCGGCGCATCGCGCCGACGGCCTGTACGAGCGCGGGATCGCGATCAAGACCATCCGCCCGGGGCTGATGTCGCCTGCGGTGCTGCAGGCGTTCGGTCGCGAGCGGAATCATCTCGCCCGGCTCGAACATCCCGGCATCGTCGCGCTGCTGGACGCGGGTATCGCCGCGGACGGCCAGCCGTGGCTGGCGATGCAGCGCGTCCACGGCGAGCACATCGACCGCTGGTGCGATGCGCAGCGCGCCGACCTGCGCGCGCGGGCGATGCTGATGATCGAAGCGTGCAGCGCCTTCCAGCATGCGCACGCGCACGGTGTGCTGCACCAGGACATCAAGGCGTCCAATCTTCTGGTCACGCAGCAAGGCGCGGTCCGGGTGCTCGATTTCGGCCTGTCGGCGCTGCTGTCGCCGAAGGAGGACGCCGGCCCGGCGCGGATCGGCATCAGCGCGTCGTACGCGGCGCCGGAAGTCTTCCGCGGCGCGCCGCCCAGCATCGCGATCGATATCTACGCGCTGGGCGTGCTGCTGTACCGCCTGCTGTGCGACGCGTGGCCCAGCAAGCCGCCGTCGCTGATCGGACTGTCGCCGATCGATGTCGACGCGCCGCGTGCGCCCAGCGCGCTGGCGCTGGCATGCGCGCCCGACGCGGCGCGCATGCGCGGCGTCCGCGATCCGCAGGCGCTCTCGCGCGCGCTGCACGGCGATCTGGATGCGATCGCGCTGCGCTGCGTCCGCATCGATCCCGCCGAACGTTATGTGGATGTCGCCGCGCTGCGCGCCGATCTGCAGGCGTGGCTCGATGGCGTGCCGGTCTCGGCGCGGGGCGGCGGCCTGCGCTACCGGGCCACGCGCTACGCAGCGCGACATGCGCTGGCGCTTGTGGTCTTGCTCGCATGCGTCGCTGCGGCGACGGCCGGGGCGGTCACTGTCGTCCAGCAGCAGCGCCATGCGCGGCAGGAGTCCGCCAACGTCGAGATGCTGAGCCAATTGTTCGAACGCTCGCTGGGCGCGGCGACCCTGTCGTCGCTGGGCAATGCGCCGCTGAATTCGCGCGCGCTGCTGGACGACACCGAGCGACGGTTGCGGGCGCAGTCGGGCGACGGTCGCGCCGCGCTGCTGGCCCGTGGCCTCACCGCGCTGGCGCGCGCGCACCTGACCGGCGGCGACTACGACAGCGCGGAGCGGCTGTCCGCGGAGGCGAAAGCCCTGGGTTCGGACGATGCGCTGCAGGCGGCGCGCACCGATGCGGTCATCGCGCAGTTGTCCAATCTTCGGGCGCGGCACGCCGATGCCGAGCGCGTGGTGCGCGCCGCGCTCGCCGCGATGCCGTCGCGGCCCGGGGTGGACGCCGAACTGGTCGGACTCGATCTGCGGATGCAGCTGGCGCGTGCGCGCTGGGGACTGGGCGATACGAAGGGCGCGCTCGCCATTCTCGACGCGGCGATAGCGTCCGCGGCGACGCTGGAGGAAGACGGCGCGACCGCGCTCGCCGAACTGCTTGGCCAGCGTGGCTATGCGCTGACCCAGTTGTTTCGGTTCAAGGACGCCGAAGCGGATCTGTACCGTGCGCTGGCGGTGCTGGGCGACCGCAGCCCGACCATCCAGAACACCCTGCGCAGATACCTCGCAGGGGTCCTGCTGCTGTCCGGGCGCAAGCAGGACGCCCACCTGCAGGCGTCGGCTTCCCTGGACAGTAATCTGCGGATCTTCGGCCCCTCGCATCCGGAAACCGGGCGCGCCTGGGTCGTGGTCGGCAAGACGTCGTTCTATCTTGGCGAAACCGAGCGCGCCCAGGAAGAGATCGGGAACGGAACCCGGATCCTCGAAACCCAGATCGGCGCGCATCATCCGGATCTCGCCGACGCCTTCGTGATCCGCAGCGGGCTGGCGTTCGAGCGCGGCGACATCGCCGGTGCGCAGGAGAGCGTGCGCAAGGCGCTGGATATTCTCGAGCGCGCATACGGACCGCAGCACGAGGCCTCGCTGAAGCGCCGGACCGATCTGGCCTTGCTGCTGCTGCAGCAGGCCGAAGGCATGGACAGGGCGCGACAGGACGCGCTGTATGCCGAAGCCGGGGATCTGCTGTGGGATGCGATCCAGAGCGGGCAACGGCAGGGTTTGCCGATGGGATACGCCCGCGATGAATACGCGACCATCCTGCTGCATTTCGGCAAGGTCGCGGAAGCCGAAGCGCAGGCGCGCATGGCGATCTCGGAAATGACGGCCCTGTTCGGCGACGACAGCGACTATGTCACGCCTGCCCATATGAGCCTGATGCGGGTGCATACCGCGCGTGGCCGCTATGACGAGGCGGATGCCATCGCTGCCCGGCTGTTGACGGTGGAGTCGCAGGACAAGTCGCCGTACACGCACTTCCTGCTGCTGAAGATGCGGTTGGAAAATGCGATCGCGCGCGGAGATCCGCAACCGATACGCGATGCTTACCGCGAAGCGGAGCGGCTGGCGAAGAAGCAGGGTTTCATGGATGCCTTGAAGACGGTGCGCATCCCGGACACCGCCTCTACGACGGCGCGCGGTTGAAGCCGGTGAACGCGCGAGTGCGATCGGATCGGCGCATCGCGCAGCATTGCGGAACAACGGCATGTGCCTGATCGCGCTCGCCTGGCGCATGCACCCGCGCTACCGCTTGATCCTGGCGGCCAATCGCGATGAATTCCATGCGCGACCGACCCTGCCGCTGGCCGAATGGGAGGACGCGCCGCAGATCGTCGGTGGCCGCGACGCGCTGCACGGCGGCAGTTGGCTGGCCCTGCGCGGACGACGGCTGGCGGCAGTCACCAATGTGCGTCGCCCGCCGGAACAGGAGGGCCGCTCGCGCGGCGAACTGGTCGCCGACTTCGTGCGCAGCGATGTGGATGCGACAGCCACGATGCGGGCGCTTGCGAATGAAGCGACGCAGTATCGGCCGTTCAACCTGTTGATCCACGATGGCGACTGCCTCGCGTTTGCCAGTAATTCTTCCGACACCGCTAGTCCCGGCACCGCGAGTGGGCCCGGTTTCGCGACGCGCATGCTGGACTCCGGCATCCACGGTGTCTCCAACGGCGCGCTCGACGCGCCGTGGCCGAAGACGACGATGCTGATGGCGAAGCTTGGGGACTGGGTCGCAGCGTCTGCAGCGGATCTTTCGACCGACAACGTGCCTGATCTCGAACCGATTTTCGCCGCACTCGCCGACACCACCCTCGCCGCCGACGACCGTCTGCCCGACACCGGCATCGGCCTGGAACGCGAGCGGTTCCTGTCGCCCGCGTTCATCGCGCATCCGACCTACGGCACCCGGGCGAGCACGGTGGTGTTGATCGGCGAGGATCGCGTGGACATCATCGAGCGGCGGTTCGGGCCCGAAGGCTCGTTTCTTGGCGAGCGTCGGATTCACAAGTAGCCCGGGTAGAGCGCAGCGAAACCCGGGGCTTTTCGCGAGAAGCGTCTCGCAATCCGTTGCTTTTCCTGCTTGAATCAAGGTCGATAAAGCAGTCTGATGACAGTCGATACAAACGCATCGATATATTGCGAAAAGCCCCGGGTTTCGCTGCGCTCTACCCGGGCTACGTAAGCTCTGCGCCGGATTTCGCTGACACTGCGCTGCGGCATTTCCCGATACTCCAGCCATCGAAGATGATCCAGTCTGTCCCGATGGTCAACTATCGACGCAACAGAATGCCGGGCGGCATGTATTTGTTCACGGTCACGCTCGCGAACCGTCAGTCCTCTCTGCTGATCGAGCATGTCCATCTGCTCGGCGAAGCCATGCGCGATGTCAGGACGCGTCATCCGTTCGAGACGCTCGCTATTGTCGTTTTGCCGGAGCACCTGCATGCGATCTGGCGTCTCCCGGAAGATGATGTCGATTACTCGATGCGGTGGCGGCTGATCAAAGCTCTGTTCACGCGAAAACTGATCTCAGCGGGCGTATGGCTCCCCGTTCGCAAGAAAGGCGAGCGACGTGTGTGGGCAAGACGGTTCTGGGAACACACGATCCGCGACGATTCCGATCTGCAGCATCATGTCGACTACGTTCACTTCAACCCGGTCAAACACGGTTGGGTGGAGCGTCCGGAAGATTGGTGTCATTCGTCTTTTCGACGTTGCGCCAGCCCGGAGGCCTTGCCTGCCGATGTGTGAGCCCGTCATGCCGTTCGCCGGCAGGCCACGGGCGTTCGCTGGAACGATTGTCGGCGATTGAGGAATGCGCCGGATTCAAGAAGGGCGCCTTGCGGCGCCCTTCGATTCACAGGAAACGGCGTGCCGGACACGACCTGCGGACTCAACGCCTGCCCGACGCCGCGTTGGAGTTGGTGATCGCGCCGTCGGTGGTGTTCTTGATCCAGTAGTAGTAGGTCACGCCGGGAGTGGCACCGGTGTCATTGAAGCTCCGGATATTCGCGCCGACGAACGCGAGGCGTACCCGCCCGCTGGGGTCGGCATCGGTATCGCGATAGACCTCCTGCGACGAGGCGCTCAGGTTCGCGACGGCCCAGGTCAGGCCGATGTCGCTGCTGCTGCTTCTGGCGCTGAGGGCGATGGAGGCGGTACCGCCGCTCGAACCGCACTGTGGGGCAGTGGTGGCGAGGTTGGTGGCGGCGCCGGCGGTGGCGAATACCAGGCACTTCACCTGCGTCGCCGGTGCGATCGCCATGCTGTAGGGCAGGGCTTCGGGGAAGGCGCGGGTGGTCTGCCAGTTGGTGGCGTTGACCGTGCCGCTGCTGCC
This sequence comes from Chitinophaga pinensis, assembly GCA_943371935.1. Taxonomy (GTDB): domain Bacteria; phylum Pseudomonadota; class Gammaproteobacteria; order Xanthomonadales; family Xanthomonadaceae; genus Lysobacter_I. The sequence goes on from CALRWS020000011.1 coordinate 62,618, forward strand.
GGAGCTCCAGGTGATGCCCGGGCCGACATAGTTGTTGCGCAGGTCCCAGTAGCCGATCTGCGAACTGTCGCGCGAGGTCACCGGATTGGCGACGTTCTCGAAGTAGTTGGCTTCGATCAGCGACACGCCGCCCATGCGCACGTTGATGCCCGAGGTCGAGACCCTGCCGAAGTAGTTGTTCGCCATGTGGCTCAGGCCGAAGCGCTGCAGCGGCAGCCGCGACTGCACGTTCTCGAAGCGGTTGCGGTAGTAGGTGGTGCGCGCGACGTTGTGTTCGGTCGAACTGTCGCTGTGGCCGTTCAAGCCTACTTTCTGATAGTTGTAGACGTGGTTGTAGGACACGGTGATGCGGTTGGCGCCGCGCTTGATGTCGATGCCGCCGTCGAAGCTCGCGTCGCCTGCCCCGGAGCACTGCGTGAGCGATGCGAAGATCGTGTTGTGATCGATCCAGATCCGCGATGGGATGCGGCCGGTGCCGCGGCCTTCGACCGTGATCGTATCGGCGCCTTCGCCGCCCGGCAGCAGGCCGATGGTCATGTTGCGGACGATGATGTTCTGCGAATTGCCGACGATGAAGATCCCGAAGTTCGCGGACGAGCCGCTGGCGCCGAGGATGGTGATGTCGCTCTTGTCCTTGATCTCGACGACGTTCGGTGCTTTCTGCCACTGCGCGCAGACGTCGGTGATGCTGGCGAAGTTGAAGCGCCCGGTGTAGTTCAGCACCAGACCGCCGGTGCCGCTGTAGGCGGCGATCGCGGTGCGCATCTGTTCGGGCGTACTGACGTTGACCGGCGTGCGGCTTCCGCCGCCAGTGGCGCCTGCGGCGTAGCCCATGGCCTGGGCGTGCACGTTGGCGCTGAGCGCGAGCGTGAGGGCGATGGAACCGGCGGCGAGCGGCAATGCCTTCGCCAGAAGTGTGCGGCTGGTGTTCATAAGACTCCCTTCGATGGTGGTGGTGGGTCCCTGTTCCGCTGCGGCGCGAGGCGCAAGTCGATGTCCCATCGGCGTGCCGCGTGCGGCCGGGGGCTATTCGGCGACACAATGTCACCGGTGTCAATTTGCGGTGCAGCAAAGCCTTTCCGGTACCGGCAGGGATGGCCAGCATCTTTCAGGGAGGGGGAATCGGGAGGATTTCGTAAATGAAATCAATGTCTTGCGGATCGAGCGGTACTGCTGCCACGACCGATGCCCGCCTCCCGGAACGACGAAGGGCGCCTTTCGGCGCCCTTCGTGTTGGAACGATCGCGATGTGCGGTGGCTTACTTCAGCCCGGCCGCATTGCGCAGGTCGTCGGCCTTGTCGGTCTTTTCCCACGAGAACGCGGTGGCGGTGTGGGTCTTGCCGGCGGCGTCGACGTACGAGACTTCCTTCGGCTTGCGGCCGAAATGGCCGTAGGCGGCGGTGTCCTGGTAGATCGGGTGGATCAGGTCGAGCATCTTGACGATGCCGTACGGGCGCAGGTCGAAGTGCTTGCGGATCAGCTTCTCGATCTTGTCGTCGGAGATCTTGCCGGTGCCGAAGGTGGTGACCGAGATCGAGGTCGGCTCGGCCACGCCGATGGCGTAGCTGACCTGCACTTCGCAGCGGTCGGCCAGGCCGGCGGCGACGATGTTCTTGGCGACGTAGCGCGCGGCGTAGGCGGCCGAGCGGTCGACCTTCGACGGGTCCTTGCCCGAGAACGCGCCGCCGCCGTGACGGGCCATGCCGCCGTAGGTGTCGACGATGATCTTGCGGCCGGTCAGGCCGCAGTCGCCCACCGGGCCGCCGATCACGAAGATGCCGGTCGGGTTGATGTGCACCTTGTTCTTGGGCAGCGTTTCCAGCCACTTCTTCGGCAGCACCGGCTTGAGGATGTGCTCGTACACGGCTTCGACCAGATCCTTCTGCTTGATGCCCGGGTCGTGCTGGGTGGACAGCACCACGGCGTCGAGGCCGACGACCTGGTGCGCGTTGTCGTAGCGCAAGGTGACCTGCGACTTGGCGTCCGGGCGCAGCCACGGCAGCTTGCTGTTCTTGGCCTTGCGGATCTTGGCCTGCTGCTCGACCAGACGGTGCGAGTAGTAGATCGGCGCCGGCATGAATTCCGGGGCTTCGTTGCAGGCGTAACCGAACATCAGGCCCTGGTCGCCCGCGCCCTGTTCTTCCGGCTTCTTGGCTTTCTTGCTGGTGCCGTCGACGCCCGCGGCGATGTCCGGCGACTGCTTGCCCAGCATGTTGATGATGGCGCAGGTGTGGCCGTCGAAGCCGACGTCGGAATTGTTGTAGCCGATGTCGTTGATGACCTTGCGCGCAAGCGACTCGATGTCCACCCACGCGTTGGTGGTGACTTCGCCGGCGACGATGGCCGCGCCGGTCTTCACCAGGGTTTCGCAGGCGACGCGCGCGCGCTTGTCCTGGGTCAGGATGGCGTCGAGCACGGCGTCGGAAATCTGATCCGCCATCTTGTCCGGGTGGCCTTCGGACACCGATTCGGAGGTGAAGAGGTAGCTGGACATCGACTGGTCTTCCTTTATTTGGATGGATCCCGCTGTGGGGATGGTTATATCCCTTGATCGGGATGAAAAGATGGGTGCGCATCATACACCCCACGCTTGTCGCTTGCATGACCGCCGGGCGGCACGGCTGCGGACGTGCTGGGTATGGCCCGGAAGTGTCACGCAAGCGCCCCGGGAATGCCATGCGGCTGTCGCCACCGGCGGGCAGGCTGGCGGCCAACTCAGGCCGACCCGATGGCAATGCCCATGCCCGCGCTCGAACAACAGTTGGAACATCGCTATCCCCAATGGTTCTCCGGCCGCCGCGCCAGCCTGACCAGGCCGCTGCTGCGCACGCTGGGCCGCTGGTCGCGCTTCGACGAGATCGGCGAATTCCTGGCGCGCAACGGCGACCGGCGGGACTTCGAGTTCATCACCGCCGCGCTGGCGTTCCTGCAGGCGGACTATCGCGTCGACCCGCAGGCGCTGGCGTCGATCCCGGCCTCCGGTCGGCTGCTGATCGTGGCCAATCATCCGTCGGGCGCGCTGGATGCGCTGGCCCTGCTGGACGCGGTGGGCCGGGTGCGCCGCGACGTGAGGATCGTCGCCAACGACATGCTGTCCCTGCTCGAACCGCTGTCGGGGCTGCTGCTGCCGGTGCGGGTATTCGGCGGCGGCGCCGGCGCCGAGAGTCTGCGCGCGATCGATCAGGCGCTGGCCGCGGAACAGTGCGTGATCGTGTTCCCGGCCGGCGAAGTGTCGCGGCTGGGTCTGCGCGGCGTGCGCGACAGCCGCTGGCGGCAGGGTTTCGTGCGCTTCGCGCGCCATTCCGGCGCGCCGGTGCAGCCGATCCGGATCGTCGCCCGCAATTCGGCGCTGTTCTACGGCGCCTCGGCCCTGTACAAGCCGGCGGCGACCGCGCTGCTGGCGCGCGAGATGTTCTCGCGGCGGCGCCTGGAGCTGCGCATCGGTCCAATGCTGCAGCTCGATCCGGAACGCGAGAACGCGCAGCTGCTGCAGGAAGTGCGGCGGGCGCTGTACGCGCTGGGTCGCCGCCGCGACGTGCCGTCCGGCCCCGAGCCGCTGCCGGCGCCGATCGCGCCCGCGCTGCTGGCCGAAGCGGTCGCGGCCACCGAATGGCTGGGCAGCACCGGCGACGGCAAGGAGATCCGCCTCGCCCGACTCGCGCACGGAGCGGAACTCGGCCGCGACCCGCTGATGCGCGAACTCGGCCGCCTGCGCGAGCTGACCTTCCGCGAAGTGGGCGAGGGCACCGGCCGCGCGCGCGATCTCGACGCCTGGGACGCGCACTACGACCACATCCTGGTGTGGGACGCGCAGGCGACGAAGATCGCCGGCGCCTATCGCGTCGCCCGCGGCGCGCGGGTGCTCGCGCGCCAGGGCCTGTCCGGGCTCTACACCGCTTCGCTGTTCCGCTACGCTGACGAAGCGCTGCCGCGGATCGCCGAGGGCATGGAGCTGGGACGCAGCTTCGTGGCGCCGGAGTACTGGGGCAGCCGCAGCCTGGACTATCTGTGGCAGGGCATCGGCGCCTATCTGCGCCGCTATCCGCAGGTGCGCTATCTGTTCGGCGCGGTGTCGATCAGCGCCGCACTGCCGCTGCCCGCGCGCGAGCAACTGGTCGCGTACTACTCGCATTTTTATGGCGCCGGGCATGTCCACAGCGCCGCGGCGCAGGGCGGCGACACCGCCGTCGCCGCGTCGCTGCGACCGTTCCGCTATTTCGCCGCGCCGCCGGATTTCGGAGACATGGATGCGGACACCGCCTACGGCGTGCTCAAACACAATCTCTCCGCGCACGGCGCGACGGTGCCGGTGCTCTACAAGCAGTACACCGAACTGTGCGAACCCGGTGGCGCGCGCTTCCTCGCGTTCGGCGTGGACCCAGGCTTCAGCGACAGCATCGACGGCCTGATCGAAGTCGATCTGCACCGCGTGCTGCCGAAGAAGCGCCAGCGCTATTTGCAGCCCCGCGAGGCCATTGCGTGACGGCGGCCGCCGGCCGACGGCGCGCGGTGTTCCTGTCCGATCTGCATCTGGGCACCACGCACTGTCATGCCGCCGAGCTGGCGGATTTCCTGGCCGGGCTGGACTGCGAGCGGCTGTATCTGGTCGGCGACATCGTCGATTTGTGGTGGATGGCTGAGCGCCGCGCGCACTGGGGCGCGGCCGAAAACCGGGTCATCGAACGGCTGCACGCGCTGCGCCGGGCTGGCACCGGGATCGTCTATATCCCCGGCAATCATGATCGCCCGTTCCGGCACCTCTGCGGACTGGTGATGCCGGCCATGCGTGTGCGGCGTCGGGCGATCCACGTCACCGCCGATGGTCGTCGCCTGCTGGTGGTGCACGGCGACGATTACGACGCCGTGACCCACTTCGGCAACCTGCAGGAAAAATTCGGCGACTGGCTGTACTACCGGATTCTCACCGGCAACCAGTGGTTCAACTGGCTGCGCCGCCGCGCCGGCCTGCGCTACTGGTCGCTGTCGGAATTCCTCAAGCGCCAGAGCGGCGCCGCCGAGCGCTACATTGCGCGATTCGTCGACGCAGGTCTGGGCGATGCCCGTCGCCGCGGACTGGATGGCATCGTCTGCGGGCATATCCATCGGGCAGCGCTGTTCGAGCGCGACGGCATGATCTACGCCAACGATGGCGACTGGGTGGAGAGCCTCACTGCGTTCGTCGAAGAACAGGACGGCACCCTGCGACTGGTGTCGCATCGCGGCGAAACGCTGGCCGAACTGCCGCCGCGGACGCCGCAGGCATGGCCGGACGCGGAGCATCGGCAGGCCGCCTGAGCGGCTGTCGCGGCCACGCTGCGATCGGACGGTCAGGCGTGCTACAACGCCGGACGGCGCGGCGCCGCCGCGCATCTTCGAGGAGCGCAAGGATGAGTTCACCGGTCACCGTCGGTTTTCCGCTGTACCCCGGCTGCACGCTGCTGGATTTCGCGGGCGCGACCCAGGTCTTCGCCTACACCCCGGGCTTCCGGGTCGTATGGATCGCCGCCACCCTCGATCCGGTGTCCACCACCGAGAGCGTCTCGGTGATGCCCAACGCCACCTTCGACGACCACCCGCCGCTGTCGATCGTGTTCGTGCCCGGCGGCGGCAGCGACGGCGTCGGCGCGGCGATGCTCGATCCGACGTACCAGGCCTGGCTGAAGCGGGTCGCGGGCGATGCCGAGTGGGTCGGTTCGGTCTGCACCGGTGCCTTTATCCTGGCCGCGGCCGGACTGCTGGACGGCTGCCAGGCGACCACCTACTGGAGCGCGCGACCGGTGCTGGCGCTGTTTCCGGACGTCAGCGTGGTGCCCGGCTACCCGCGCTGGCATCTGGACGAAGACAGGAAGCGTTTCAGCGGCGGCGGTATTTCCTCATCGATCGATCTTGCGCTGAAGCTGGTGGATAACATCGCCGGGCCGCAGGCGGCGCAGACCAGCCAGTTGTACGTGCAGTACGCGCCGTCGCCGCCGGTGCATGCGGGCGACCCCACCGAGGCCTCGCCGGAACTGGTGATCAGCGTGACCCAATCGCAGGCGTCGTTCACTGCCGGCCTGATCGCTGTGACCCAGCAGGTGCTGGGGCAGCGCGGCTGAGCACCGGAGTTTGCCGGCGGTGGCCGGCCGGTTAGCATCTGGCGATGGATTCCCTCAGTCAGATCGTTCTGGGCGGCGCGCTCGCCGCCGCCATCGCCCCCGCTGCCCACCGTCGCGCTGCACTGCTCGCCGGTGCGGCGTTGGGCACCTTGCCGGATCTCGACGGCATTCCGCTGGCGCTGCTGTTCGACGATCCGGTGATGCGGATGACCTGGCACCGCAGCATCAGCCATTCGCTGTTCGTGCTGCCGTTCGTCGCGGCCCTGATCTGGTGGTTGTACAAACGCCGCGGCGGACGCGTGGCGGCATCGCCGCTGCGCTGGTTCTTCGCGATGCAGGCGGTGCTGATCACCCATCCGCTGCTGGACGCCTTCACCGTCTACGGCACCCAGCTGTGGTGGCCGCTGACGCCGCCGCCGACGATGTGGTCGAGCGTGTTCATCATCGACCCGCTGTACACGCTGTGGCTGTCGATCGCCTGTGTGGTCGCGTGGCGCGCGCGCGAACGTCCCGTCGCGCAGCGCGCGCTGGTGGCCGGGCTGGTGTTGAGCACCGCGTATCTCGGCTGGTCGCTGGCGGCGAAGGCGCGCGTCGACCGCGCCGCCGACGAGGCGTTGGCCGCGATCGGGCTTCAGGACGCGCCGCGCTTCAGCGTGCCGATGCCGTTCAACACGCTGCTGTGGCGGGTGGTGGCGATGACCCCGGACGGGTACGTCGAAGGCGAGCGCTCGCTGGTGGCGGATCGCGGCGCGATGCGTTTCCGCGCCTACACCTCCGATGTCGTCGCGCTGCGCGCAGTCGCGGATTACGACGCCGTCGCGCGGCTGCGCTGGTTCAATCACGGCTTCATGAAAGCGCAGGAACGCGACGGGACATTGATCGTTTCCGACCTGCGCATGGGCTTCGAGCCGGACTACATCTTCAATTTCGTCGTCGCACGGCGCAACAGCCCGAACTGGCGTGAAATTCCGCCGCAGCAACAGCAGTGGCCGTGGGATGCCGTGGGGAGGCTGCGCGAGATGTGGGTGCGCATCTGGAACGAGCCGCAAAGCGACATATCGATGTAGAGCGGACTTCAGTCCGCTGCTTCGCTTCCTCGCATTCGTGCTGCGCGCGAAGCTCTCTTCCCGGCATGAAAGGTACGGGTGATGTGGGGCGCAGCGGGCTGAAGCCCGCTCTACGGAATGACCGTCAGGCCGCCGCCGGCAATTCCGGCGCCACGCCCGCGATCAGCGCATCGAAATAATCGCGGGTGAGCCGACGCTGCGTCTCGGCGGTTTCCGCCCGATTGACGACGGCACGGAACGCGGCGCGCTGTTCATCGGAATGCTCCGGCCGATCCTTCGCATACCAGCCCAGGTGCTTGCGCGCGATGCGCACGCCCTGGTGTTCGCCGTAGAACGCGTGCAGGTGATCGAGGTGGCCGAGCAGGATGTCGCGGATTTCGGTCAGCGACGGCGGCGGCAGCGTCTCGCCGGTGGCGAGGTAATGCGCGACTTCGCGGAAGATCCACGGCCGGCCCTGCGCGGCGCGGCCGATCATCACCGCGTCGCAGCCGGTGGCGTCGAGCACGAAGCGCGCTTTCTGCGGCGAATCGATATCGCCGTTGGCGATCACCGGGATGCGCAGCAGGGATTTGATCGCGGCGATGGTGTCGTATTCGGCGGTGCCGGTGTACTGCTGGTCGCGGGTGCGGCCGTGCACGGTCAGCGCGGCGATGCCGGACTGTTCGGCGATCTTCGCGATGACCGGCGCGTTGCGCTGGCCGGCCGCCCAGCCGGTGCGGATCTTCAGCGTCACCGGCACGTCGACCGCATTCACCACCGCGTCCAGGATGCGCGCCACCAGCGCCTCGTCGCGCATCAGCGCCGAGCCGGCCCAGGCGTTGCAGACCTTCTTCGCAGGACAACCCATGTTGATGTCGATCAGCTGCGCGCCGTGATCGACGTTGTAGCGCGCGGCGTCCGCCAGCAACTGCGGATCAGTGCCGGCGATCTGCACGCTGATCGGCGCGGGCTCGCCGTCGTGATCCATGCGGTGCTGGGATTTGCGGGTGTTCCACAGTCGCGGATCGGAAATCGTCATCTCCGACACCGCCAGACCCGCGCCGAGCCGCTTGCACAACTGCCGGAACGGCTTGTCGGTGACCCCGGCCATCGGGGCCAGGATCACGCGCGGTTCGATGCGGTAGGGGCCGATCTGCATCGGCGGATTTTAGCTGTCATCCCGAATCCCCGCTTCATCGGGGTGAGGGATCCGCTTCATGTCCGCAAAGATCGAAAGCAGATCCCTCACATTCGTTCGGGATGACAGATGTTGCGGGTCGTGGGGCTCAACCCGTCTCGTCGACGGTTTCCGCCCCGGGCGCATTGGCCTTCACCGAAGCGATGCCATCGTCGCGGCCGCCGGCATCGGCGTACATCTGGCTGGTGCCGATGGTCTGGCCGTTGGTCGCGGTGAGATTGAAGTAGAACTTGCCGTTGCTGGCGGTTTCCCTGGCAAAGCGCTTGTCGTCCTGACTGTTCTTCTTCACCGATGCCACGCCGTCCTCGCACGAGGATCTGGCCTTGTAGCCCTCGCTGGCCAGGATGACCTGGCCGTTGCCGGCCTTCAGATTGAATTGGAACTCGCCGTTGCTGCGCTTGCTGATCACGAATTTGCCGGCCATCGCACACCTCCGTCGTATGGAAAACCGAGCGTAGCAGCGCTTTGCGGCGAAAACAGCGCCTGAGCGGCATCTACCCGGGGAATCTCGCGTCCAGCGCCTCACGCGTGGGCATCGACAGCGCCGCGCCGGGGCGTTCGGTGGACAGCGCGGCGTAGCGGTTGGCCTGTCGCAGGTGGATGTTGAACGCCGCGCCGGGGCGCTGCGCCAAGGCCGCGGCCAGTGCGCCGTTGAAGGCGTCGCCGGCACCGGTGGTGTCGACCGGGTTCGCCGATTCGGCGGACAGCCGGTACCACGCGCTGTCGTCGCCGCGGGTGGCGTTGTCGGGGTGGGAGACGAAGCAGCCGGCCGCGCCCAGGGTCACCACCACGGTGCCGCCGGGCAGCAGGTCGCGGCACAGCGCGTGCAGGCGCGGCGAATCGAGGCTGGCGATGGCTTCGCCGTCGATGCGCTCGCCCAGGTGGCGGGCGAACAGCCCGGCGCATTCGGTTTCGTTCGGGGTCAGCACGTCGGCCAGTGCCAGCAGTTCGCGCGGCACCGCCACGTTCGCCGGGGCGGGGTTGAGGATCGCGATCCGTCCGGCCTCGCGCGCGAGGCGCAGCGCGGTGGCGACGGCGTCCAGCGGCGATTCCAGCTGCGCCAGGGTGACGGTGGCCGTGGCGATGGCCTCCGCCTGCGCCTCGATGAAGGCATCCGTGAGCGCCGCGTTGGCGCCGGGGCCGATGACGATGCTGTTCCGTCCTTGGGCGTCGACGAAGATGCCGGCGGTGCCGGTGGGCGCGTCGCTGCGCTGGTCGCGCAGGTCGATGGCATCGGCGGTCGCCAGCGCGCGCGCCAGTTGCCCGCCCACGTCGTCGCCCAGCGCGCACAGGAACGCGGTGGCTGCGCCGCTGCGCGCGGCCGCGGTGGCCTGGTTGAAGCCCTTGCCGCCGGGGCCGCTGGCGTAGTCGCCGCTGTGGGTGGCGCCGGGCTGCGGCAGGGCGTCGGTGCGCCAGACGTGATCGACGTTGAACGAGCCGACGATGACGACCTGCGGACTACCGGAAGAAGCGTTGGACATTGCGGTGTGCTCTGAAAAAGACACCCCCGGATTGCTCCGGAGGTGTCGGGGGTGGAACAGGGATGGAACTGGAAAGAACAGGTGGATCACGGAGTTCGGGTCGCCTGCCCCGCGGGGGCGGGACAGGCATCCCGATCAAGCAGATGGATCAAGGCACAGGGTTCAACGCAAATGGATCAGCACACCGGCAATGGTCGCGGTCATCAGGGTGGCGATGGAGCCGCCCAGCACCGCGCGCATGCCGAAGCGGGCGAGGTCGCCGCGGCGTTCCGGCGCGAGGCTGCCGATGCCGCCGATCTGGATCGCGATCGAGGCGAAGTTGGCGAAGCCGCACAGCGCGTAGGTCAGGATCAGCCGCGAGTTCTCGCTGATCGCGCCCGGGCCGGTGCCGACCGGCGTCTGCGACAGCTGCAGATAGGCGATGAACTCGTTCAGCACCACTTTCTGGCCGATCAGGCCGCCGGCGATCACCGCGTCGTTCCACTCGATGCCGATCACCCAGGCGATCGGCGCCAGCACGTAGCCCAGGATCAGGCCCAGATTCAGCCGTACCGTGTGCTGCGCCGTATCGACGACGCCGTTGTTGAGCATCATGTTGAGGCTCTGGTAGCTGCTGAGGTGCCAGTCGCCGACCCAGCCGATGACGTAGTTGACCATCGCGATCAGGGCGACGAACGCCAGCAGCATCGCGGCGATGTTGATCGCCAGCTTCATGCCGTCGGATGCGCCTGCGGCGGCCGCGTCGATGATGTTCTTGCTTTCCTTCTCGACGTGGATGGTGACCTTGCCGCCGGTGAGCGGCGTGCCGGTCTCGGGGATCAGGATCTTGGCGATCAGCAGGGTGGCCGGCGCGGCCATGATCGACGCCGCCAGGAAGTGCTTGGCGTACATCTGCTGCAGTTCGCCGTCGGTGCCGGCCAGCATGCCGATGTAGATCGCCATCACGCCGCCGGCGATGTGCGCCATGCCGCCGATCATCATCGTCAGCAGCTCGGATTCGGTCATTTTGTTGATATACGGGCGCACCGTGAGCGGCGCCTCGGTCTGGCCGATGAACACGCTGGCGCAGACGCTGGTGGTTTCGGCGCCGGAGACTTTCATCACCTTGGTGATGGCCATCGCCATCATCCGCACCACCCACTGCATCACGCCGAGGTGGTACAGCACCGCCATGAACGACGCGAAGAAGATGACGGTCGGCAGCGCGTGGAAGATGAAGACGAAGCCGTATTTGTCCTGGTCGGCGAAACCGCCGAGGATCATCTTCGAGCCTTCGGTGGTGAAGTTGATCAGGGTCACGAAGACCTTGCCCAGGCCCTCGAAGATCGCGCCGCCCCAGGTGGTCATCAGCACGAAGGCCGCGAAGGCGATCTGCAGCGCGATGCCGGTGCCGACCAGTTTCCAGTCGACCGCTTTCTTGTTGTTCGAGAACGTCCATGCGATGCCGATCAGCACCGCCAAACCGAACAGGCCGAAGCCGATCCGTGTCAAAGCTTCCATCGTCTACTCCCCAGGCCAAAGGCCGAACTGGGGCAGGGTAGGTCAGTGGGGTGTCTGTGGGCAACTGGCCGGCCCAGGAAGAACTTGATCTGCGGCCGGCGATGGATGCCGCGCCCGCGGCTGATGCGAATGAATCGACAAGGGCTTGAAACCTGATCGACAGCAGGAAACGCAGCGGCCTGACGGCCGCTCTACAGAGGGTGTCGAGAGGCTCTTGTTCACACGTCCCGCGCAACCACCCGGTTGCAGCCTTCCTGTTTGGCGGCCTGCAGCCGGCGGTCGGCGTTGCGCAGCATCGACGACACATCGCTGCCGTCGCTGGGATAGGCGGCCAGTCCGCCGCTGAAGGTGATGTGCAGCGGGTTGCTGCCGCGTTCGGCCAGGAACGGGCGCTCGGCCATCAGGTGGCGCAGACGGTCCAGCCGCTCCCAGGCGTTGCCGATCGGGCAGCGCAGCAGCATCACGAACTCCTGGCCGCCGATCCGCACCAGCCGCTCCTTCGGGTGCAGGATCTCGCGCATCGAGCCGGCGATGTGGCGGATCGCGCGGTCGCCGGCCAGATGGCCGTAATCGACGTTGATGCGCTTGAAATCGTCGAGATCCAGCAGCGCGAGGGTCAGCGATTCGCCCTCGTCGCGCACGTTCTCGAGGATCAGCGGCATCCGCTGCACCAGCCAGGCGCGGTTGGGTAATCCGGTCAGGCCGTCGCTGCCGGAGGACTCGATCAACCGCTGCATGCGGTAGACCATGGTGGCGGTGAGCAGGGTCATCAGCAGGATCAGCACCAGACGCTCCACCTGGCCGCCGATCGACACCGTGCCGTAGTCGATCGAGATCAGCTGGTCCGGCGATTCGGCCCGCATATAAAGAATGACGATCATCAGGCTGTACTGCGCGATCGCCATCGCGCCGGAATACAGCGTCAGCCGGCCGTCGTTGCGCAGTGCGGTCATGCCGATGGAGAACAGATAGAAACACCAGACCACCATGCTGTTGAACGGCGCCACCGGGTCGCTGAGGTGCAACAGCGCCAGTACCAGCGTGGTGGTGGTGACGTCGTAGGTCGTGGTGGCGTAGGGCAGCCAGTTGTGGCGGCGGCGCTGCCCGGCCAGCGCCAGCCAGATCTGCGCGAAGATGTTGATGAAGATCGAAGCGCCCAGCCCGATCATCAGTTCGGTCGTACTGCCCGCGCCGAGATTGCCGATCATCGCCAGCGGCGGCAGCAGCAGGGTCAGCGCCGACAGCAGCGCGCGGACGCGGGCGACCAGCAGTTCGCCGCCGGCGCCGAGATCGAGCATGACCTCGTCCGGCCGCGCGAACAGGGTGCGCAGCAGTTCCCGCTTCCAGTCGCTGGTGATGCTCATGCCATTCCGAAACCCGCTGCCGATCGGTGGACAGGATAGCGTCGCCGGCCGCGATTGCGGGCGGAGCGCTCAGCCTGTACGTCTACATGGGCGACGCACTCTGCGTGCGATCGGCGCAGAGCATGCTGTCGGTGCCGTCGGTACAGGCGGCATCGGTGGACACCCCGCGCACCGCGACCCACGCCGCCAGCGCCAGGAACAAGGCAGCCGCCGCCATCCGCGCGGCCTTCAGCGGCAGTTTCGCCGCGAACCGGCTGCCCAGCAGCACGACCGGCACGTTCGCGAGCAGCATGCCGATGGTGGTGCCCACGACTACCGGCCAAAGCAGCGACGACTTCGCCGCCAGTACGACGGTCGCGATCTGGGTCTTGTCGCCGATCTCGGCGATGAAGAACGCGATGGTGGTGGCGATGAATGCGCCGCGCGCGGGCAGGCGCTCGTCTTCGTCGAGCTTGTCGGGCTTGAGCGTCCACAGGCCGATGACGGCGAAACTGGCTACCACTATCCAGCGCAGCACGTCCGGGGTGAGATGGCTGGCCACCATCGCACCGAGCCAGCCGGCCAGCGCATGGTTGAGCACGGTCGCGACGAAGATGCCGGCGATGATCGGCCACGGCCGGCGGAAGCGCGCGGCCAGCAGCAGGGCGAGTAGTTGGGTCTTGTCGCCGATCTCGGCGATGGCGACGACCAGCGTGGAGACACCCAGCGTCGAAAGCGCGTCGGGTGGCGTAAGCGAGGAAATATCCATGGAAACTCCATGCCGGGCGTTGCGTGTGGACACGAAGACAGAGATCGCGCAGCCCGGCATGGCACGCGATCTCCGCCTTCGGTCTTGCCCGATGCCGATCCAGACTCTGTGTGGAGACTGTCGTCATCCCCTGCGCCATGGCCTGCGGGCCAAGTGTGTTGACGCAGATACCGCTGCGGCCGATGGCCGTGCGGCGGGCTACTCCCCGGAGGAAGGGCCGGCCATTGTATGCGGTCGGCGGACGCAGCGCGCGGTTACACTGATTCCATCCTCCGCCACATCATCGGAATCCCCATGCACTACCGTCGTCTGGGCGCCACCGGCCTGCAGGTTTCCGCGCTGTCGTTCGGCGCCTGGCTCACCTTCGGCCAGCAGATCGGCCGCGGCGCGGCGCGCGATCTGGTCGCTGCCGCCTGGGACCACGGCATCAACTTCTTCGACAACGCCGAGGGCTACGCCAACGGCGAGGCCGAGCGGGTGATGGGCGATGTGATAGCCGATCTGCGCCTGCCGCGCGATGGCTATGCGGTGTCGAGCAAGGTGATGTTCGGTTCGGCGAAGGATCCGCTGCCGATGCAGAAAGGCCTGTCGCGCAAGCACGTGCGCGACGCCTGCGACGCGGCGCTCAAGCGGCTGCGCGTGGATTACCTCGATCTGTACTTCTGCCATCGCCCCGACCCGGACACGCCGATCGAGGAAACCGTGTGGGCGATGGACGGCCTGATCCGTCAGGGCAAGGTGCTGTACTGGGGCACCTCGGAATGGTCGGCCGCGCAGATCCGCGAAGCCGCGAAGATCGCGAAACATCATGGTCTGCAGGGGCCGTCGATGGAGCAGCCGCAGTACAACCTGCTGCATCGGCAGCGGGTCGAGCTGGAATACGCGCCGCTGTATGCCGAACTGGGCTTGGGCACCACGATCTGGTCGCCGCTGTCCTCTGGCCTGCTCACCGGCAAATACAACGCCGGTGTGGCCGACGACACCCGCCTGGGCCAGGAAGGCCAGACCTGGCTGCAGGGCATGGTGCTGGGCGACAGCCAGAACCGCCGCCTGGAGCGCGCGCGCAAGTTCACCGCATTGGCCGCCGAGCTGGGCCTCGCGCCGGCGCCGCTGGCCATCGCGTGGTGCCTGCGCAACCCGCACGTGTCGACGGTGATCCTGGGCGCCAGCCGGGTCGAACAACTGCTGCAGAACCTGGAGGCGTTGGCTCTGGCCGACAGCGTGGAACAAGCGGTCTGGGCGCGGGTGGAAGCCCTGACGGCGTAAGGGCAAGCGGCGCGGCGCGCAAACCCGCTTGACGCGCGAATGATAATCGTTATCATTTGATCGTCTTCCCCGTGGATTGCCATCGATGACCGCGCCACAGCACACGCCCGACGAAGATCTGCAGGCGCTACCGCCCGCGGCGGAATCGCCATCCGGCGAGTCCGTGGTGCCCGTGTTCGACAGCGCCGGCCTGCTGCAGGGCGGGCGCGAAATCATGATCCGCCACGGCAGCGAGTGTTACCGGCTGCGCCATACCCGCAACGACAAGCTGATCCTGACCAAGTAAGCCCTGACCAAGTAAATCCTGTCGGCGAATCGCGCCCACGGCATCATTGCCGTCCGCGACGCCTCCTTCTCCCTCCCAGGCACGCAAGCCCACCGGTCCGCCGGATGCCAGCCGCCTTGTGTTCTACGACACGAGCCCGCCATGCGTCCGAATGCGTTGTCCCTGTCCCTCACGCTTTGCCTTGCCCTGCCCGCCGCTGCGTCGTTCGCGCAGACCTCCGCTGCGGAACCCATCGCGCCCGACGGCGCCACGTCCGCCGACAGCGGCGGCATCGTCCATGAACTCGACCGCGAAGTCGTCGTCGCCACGCGCGCGGCGCGCGCCCTGGCCGATGTGCCGAACACCGTCGATGTGATCGACCGCAAGACGATGGACGAACGTCTGGTGCGCGACCTCAAGGATCTGTTCCGCTACGAGCCGGGCATCTCGGTGCCGTCGGGCTTCGGGCGTTTCGGCATCGGCGACATCCGCATCCGCGGGCTCGGCGGCAACCGCGTGCTGATCCAGACCGACGGCATTCCGGTGTCGGACGCGTTCTCGATCGGCAGCTTCTCCAACGCCAACCGCAATTTCGTCGATCTCGACACTCTGAAGCAGGTCGAAGTGCTGCGCGGGCCAGGCAGTTCGCTGTACGGCTCCGACGCGCTGGGCGGCGTGGTGTCGTTCCGCACCAAAGATCCCGAGGACTATCTGACCGGCGGCAAGCGCAGCCATGTCGGGTTGAAGTTCGGCTACGAATCCGACTGGGACGGCCTGTTCGGAGGCGCCACCGTCGCCGCTGGCGGTGATCGCTGGTCGGGCATGGTCGCGGTCGGCCATCGTCAGGGCGTGGAACAGGACAACCAGGGTAGTCGCGACGTGGACGGCGCCCAGCGCACCACGCCCAATCCGCAGGAGCGCGACGGCCGCAGCCTGTTGGCGAAGCTGGTGTACGCGCCCAGCGACACGCAGCGCTGGCGGCTGACCGTGGAAGGCAACGAAGACGCCAGCCGGACCGACGTGCGTAGCAGCCTGGGCTTTTCCGCGCTGACCAACGCCACCGTCACCGCGCAGTACGGCGACGACCACCAGACCCGCGCGCGCGTCGCGCTGGCGCACGACATGGACGCGCTGAACGCCGGTCTCGCCGACAGCCTGCACTGGACCGTCTATCGCCAGGACAGCGAAACCACCCAGCGCACCGACGAATTCCGCACCCTCGCCAGCGGCGCGCGCCAGCGCCGCCAGCGCGCGTTCGATTTCGATCAGCGCCTGATGGGCGCGGAAGCGGTGTTGAGCAAGGGACTGCAATTCGGATCCGTCGAGCACGTCGTGACCTACGGCGCCGAGTTCGCCCGCACCGAAACCCGACAGAAACGCGACGGCCTGGCCACCAATCTGGCGACCGGCGTCAGCACGCCGGTGATCTCGCCGGACAATTTCCCGGTGCGCGACTTCCCGAACAGCCGCACCACCACCACGGCGCTGTTCGTGCAGGACGAGATCGGTTTTGCCGACGGTGCGTTCCGTCTGGTACCTGCGCTGCGCATCGACCACTACGCGCTGCGCCCGACCATCGACAGCATCTTCGCCGCGGACAATCCCGGCGTGGCCGCGGTGGATCTGGACGAAACCAGCATCGCGCCGAAGCTGGGCGCGGTGTGGAAATTCGCGCCGGACTGGTCGCTGTTCGCCGGTTATGCCCGAGGTTTCCGCGCGCCGCCGTACGCCGACGTCAACATCGGCTTCACGAACCTCGCATTCGGCTACACGGCGATCGCCAATCCGGATCTCAAGCCGGAGACCAGCGACGGTTTCGAGGCTGGCGTGCGCTACGGCGGCCAGGCGTTCTGGTTCGGTCTGTCGATGTACGACAACCGTTACCGCGACTTCATCGAGTCGCTGAGCTTCGTCGGCATCAACGACCAGGGACTGCAAGTGTTCCAGTCGCGCAACGTGTCCGACGCGCGCATCCGCGGCGTCGAACTCAAGGGCGGCGTCGACTTCGGCAGCTTCAGCGACGCGCTGGCGGGCTGGTCGCTGCGCGGCGCGGCGGCCTACGCCCGCGGCGAGGATCGCAACGACGATGTGCCGCTGGATTCGGTGGATCCGCTGCGCGGCAGTCTGGGGCTGGCCTACGACCGCGACCATTGGGGCGCGGAGCTGGCCGGCACCTTCGCCGATCGCAAGGACAGGGTGTCCAGCGCCACGCTGTACCGGCCCGAGGGCTATGCGGTGCTCGATCTGCTCGCGCACTGGCGTTTCCCCGATACCGGCGTGCGATTGAACGTGGGCGTGTTCAATCTCGCCGACAAGACATTCACCGATTGGGCGGACGTGCCGGGCGTGTCGTCGTCCAGCCGGACGCTGGATCGCTATACCCGCCCCGGCCGGTCGTTCGCGGCCAGCGTTGCGGTCGACTGGTGAGCCATGGCGTCCGAGCGACCCATCGAGGGACATGTCGGGCCTACAGCCGGCAGGTACGGGCGAGCGATCTTGCCGTCCGTCGCCGGACTGGCGTCGCTGGGCACGGTGCTGTGCGTCTATCGCAGCCGCTACGGCGGTGAACTCGGCGGTTGGGCGCAGGCGGTCAGCGCCGAGTCGTGGTGCGGGATCGACAGCGATGGCTGGCACGAATGCCTGCAGTTCCGCGACCGCAGCGGCCAGTGCTGCTGGCGGCTGTATCTGCTGCCGGACAGCGATTTCTTCGCCTGGGAACAGTTGACCGCGCAGCTGCCGCGCGGCGAGACGCAGCCGTCGCCCGGCGACGGCATCGCCATGCGCCTGTGGCGGCGGATGGCGTCGCGGGTCGGCGGCGAGCGCTGGCTGGCCAGCGTGCTGCGGCTGCATACGATGCCGCAGGTGCAGGCGACACCCGTGCCCGTGCTGGCGGCGAGTCTGGCGCCGGTGTCGGTGTTCGGCGCCGATGTGGTGCGCCGCATCGCCAGGATCGAAGGTATCGACAGCGGCGGGCCGCTCGACGACTGCTGCTGCCGCCAGTTCGCGGTGATCGCGCCGCCGCAGGTTGCGCAGGGCGGCGATGCGACGCGCCACGAAGCCACGCGAAACACCATGCCCGCAGGCGGCATGCACCACGACGTCGCGTTCCCACTGATCCGCTTTCACACGAGGACTTTCAAATGAACACCAGGACTCCGCAGCGCTGGCCAGGCCTGCTGCTCGCATGGCTGCCCGTCGGCGTTTTCGCCCAGACGGCGACGACCGACCCCGCCCGCGATCGCGCTTCGATCCTGGCGATGCAGGGCGAATACGCCGTCGATTTCGCCTTCGACGAAACCGTGCTCCTGCAGCCGGACTACCAGCGCGCATCGGCCCAGCGCAGCGGCGCGGACGAAGTGGTGATCGTGGTCGAGGACACGCCCACGCGCGTGGTGCTGCAGCACCTTCTGGTGGACACGAAGAGCGGGCACGTCACCAAACACTGGCGCCAGGACTGGGTCTACGAGGCTGCACAGCGCTTCGAGTTCAGCGCCGACCAGACCTGGACGGTGCGCATGATCCCGGCCGACGACACCCGCGGCGCATGGACGCAGTGCGTGTACGAAGTCAGCGACGCGCCGCGCTACTGCGGCACCGGGCGCTGGACCTACGCCGGTGGCATCGCCACCTGGACCAGCGGCGACAGCTGGCGCCCGCTGCCGCGCCGCGAGTACACCAAGCGCAGCGATTACAACGCGGTCGATGCCATCAACCGCCACACCATCACACCTGCCGGCTGGACCCACGAACAGTTCAACACCAAGGTCCGCCGCGGCCCCGACGGTGTGCGCGTCGAACTGGCGCGCGAATTCGGCTTCAACGATTACCGCAAAGCCACCGGCACCGATTTCGGCCCGGCCTACCGCTACTGGAAGGCGACCGCCGGCTACTGGGCCAGGGTGCGCGCGCGCTGGGACAGCCATCTCGGCCGTCCGCCGGGGCTGCATCTGAAAACGAAGATCGACGGCATGGCGATGATCATTCCGCTGTTCACCCAGGCCGGCGAGATCGAAGCCGGCAAGACCGTCGCCGATGCCGAGATCGACAAGGTGTTTGCTGAATGGACGGCGCCGGCCATCGCGGCGAAGGACGAGGACGCGACTGCGGGACGTTGAGCAGACTGTCCTTCAGAGCGTGTGCGATTCCGCGGGCGTCGACTCTCGCCGCCGATGCGCCGGCAAGGTGGACGAATTCCCGCAAGCGAAAAGCAAATCCCCCCGTTGCCCCCTTTTTCAAAGGGGGCGAAGCGTACGATCCCCACTTTGAAAAAGGGGGGCAGGGGGGATTTGCTCTTGCCGTTGATTTATCACACAGCCCTGTCGGCAGACTTCAATCCACACGCGGCGCAGGCGGCGGCACCGGTGGGGCGGGCGGTGCCGGCGGCATCGGCACCGCGCCGTTGCCGTCGTCTTCCCAGGTCTGCACCTGTCCATCCTTGTCGACCATCACGATCCTGCGATGCGTCAGCGTCGCGGCCCCGGGCGCATGCGGCGCGGCGCCGGCCTTGGGCGGATGCGGCGGCGCAGGCGGTACCGGTGGCAAGGGCGGCATCGCCGGGAACGACATCGCTTTCGGCACCTTGAGCTGGAGACTGGCCGAGACGCGATCGCGCAGATATTCGACAGCGACCGTGCTGTCCGCAGGTTTATCGCGCAGCGCGTCCATCA
The DNA here is from genome assembly GCA_943371935.1 of Chitinophaga pinensis. Lineage (GTDB taxonomy): Bacteria > Pseudomonadota > Gammaproteobacteria > Xanthomonadales > Xanthomonadaceae > Lysobacter_I. The sequence continues at coordinate 82,249 of CALRWS020000011.1, forward strand.
CCGCGCGCGGCGTGGTCACCGCCTTCCCGTCGACGCGGCGGATCACGTCGCCTGCCTGCAACTGCCCCAGCGCCGGGCCGGTGCTGAGCACCAGTACGCCCGTATCGGTCCCGAAATAGCGGCCCAACTGTGCGTCGACCGACGCCAGATTCAATCCGTTCCAGCGGAAAGCGTCGGCCAGCCGGTGCTGGCCCATGTCGCAGTTCTCGCCGGGTTTGCAGTCGAAGCGGAACACGCTCGCGCTGCGGATCGCGCCCGCGTCGCCGAATGCCGGCAGCGGACGTCCGATTCGTGCTTCCGCCTGTGTCCGGCATTCCGCATCGTCGCCGTTGCATTCGATCCGGATCACCCGTCGTTCGCCGTGCGGCTGGCCGCTGGCGTCGCCGGAGAAGACATGGATGCGCGGTGCGTCGCCCATCGCGCGGGACTGTCCATCGACCAGCGTTTCGACTTCGATGCCGTCGGTCTGTATCTCGGTGCGGCCGTCGATGCGACGCACGATCACGTCGCCGCCCGGACGCATCATCGTGCCGTCGCCGACGAACACCATGATCCGCTCGTCCAGCTTCGGGGTGACGCTGACCGTGCTTTCGCTGCCGTCGCGGGCGTAGGTGAGTTTCACCGCGGTCTTGTCGTCCAGTGTCTGCAGCTGCAGACGTGCGTTGTCGACCCGCGCCTCCGGCGTGTCGCCGGCGATGGATTTGCCGGCGATGCGCAGCAGGCGGTCGCCGCTCCTGATGCCGGCGCCCGCCGCGGCGCCGTCGGGCGTAACCCCGGCGATGCGCACGCCGCCGCTGGGATCGGGCGCGAACAGTACGCCGATCACCGGCTTGCGGCCCAGACGATGCATCACGACGTCGCAGTCGCCTTTTCCCGCGTCAGCGGCGCACAAGCGTTCCAGAGCGGGAGCGTGTTTCGGATCGCCCGGGCGCGACTCGTGCTTGATCACCCTGACCTGCGGCGCTACGGCGCGGAGCGTGGGGCTGTCGGCTTTCTGGTCCTCCGCAGACAAGTAGGCGCAGGGCGCGACCAGCGCGACGAACAGCGCGGTGCGGGCAAGTAGATCGGGTGCTGTTCGCATGGATGGACGCATGGCGTGCCTCATAAAGAATGATGTGGACGGAAGAGGGAGGGGTCAATCGACGCGGACCAGCGCGCCTTCGTAGCTGCGGCCCTGCGCCGACAGCACGCGCTGCTGGGTTTCGAAATCGGTGGCGTGGCGCAGGGTGTCGACGCGCGCCTGCCACAGCGCCCGCTGCTGCGGCGCTTCCAGGCCCGGCTGCGCAAGCTGGGCGTCGATCGTCGCCAGCTCCGCATCGAGCGCACCGGCCAGCGCGGCAGCAGGCCCGCTTTCGACGCGGGTGTCGCGGGTCAGCGCCAGCAGGGTTTCCAGTTGCGTGGACGCGGCGTACAGCGACTCGAGCGTGGGGCCGGGCGCATCTTCCGAAGCGGCCGCAGCGGATTCCGGATGGGACGGCGCGCTTGCGGCTTCGGCGGCGGTCGTGGTCTTGGCGAGCCCGCGCTCGCGGCGGGCATCGCGCCGGCCGGCAGGCTTCGCGTCCGTCGCCGATGGCGTCGGCGCACGCGCGATCGCCAATGGCGGCGATGCGGGATTTTCGGCAGGCGCTTCAACGACGGATCCGACGTGCGCCGCGCCCGGTGGATCGATGCGCGGCGTGGCGACAACGGTGGTGTCGCCGTACGCGCCGCCCTCGTTCCCGCCCTGCTTGCCGGCATCGCGCAGCGTCCAGGCCAGAGGCAGCGCGGCCAGCGCACAGATGGCAGCGGCCAGCGCCAGCCAGTGGCGATGCTTGCGTTCGGGATGCGGGGCATCGAGGCGCGCGGCGATCTGCGGCCATCGCGATGCGGGTGGAGATTCCAGCGGCAGGGCGGCGAATGCATCGCTCCAGCCGGAGGGCGTCGGGTCGCGGGATGCGTCAGCCATGGGCGGCCTCGCGTAAAGAAGGAAGAGAGGGAACGGTGGCAGTGGGTTCGAGCAGTTCGCGCAGCCGGCGGCTGCCGCGCGCCAGCTGGGACTTGGAGAAGCTCGCGGTGCGCTGCATCAGCGCGGCGATCTCGTCGTGGGTATAGCCTTCGGCGTGATACAGCCACAGCACGGTGCGGGTGTTGGCGGGCAGCGCCTCCAGCGCGCGCTGGAGGCGCGCGGCATCGGCGGCGGCGGCCGGCGGTGGCGGGGTGTGTTCGTCGATCGCATCGACATCGTCGAGATGGTCGCCGTCCTCGCCGGGGCGGCGCCGACGGCGCAGCGCCATCAGCGCCTCGTTCACCGCGATCTGCCGCAGCCAGCCCCAGAACGGACTGCTTGCGCCTTCCGCAGTACCGCGGCCGCGGAACTCGCCGATCCGGTCGATGACCTTGAGCATGGTGTCCTGCAGCACGTCCGCCGCCTGTTCGCGCTCACCGCAGATCCGCAGCGCCAGCGTGAACACCGGACGCTCGAACCACCGGTAGATCTGCTCGAACGCCGCACGTTCGCCCTGGCGCATGCGCGCGAGCAACGCGTCCGGGACGTCGATGGCGAAACTGGAAGGTCGGCAGGTCATCTCATCGTCTGGATGCGCAGGCGGGCGAAACCGTCGCAGCCGGTTTGCTTGCGGCCCGTCGACGGGTGTCCCGCGGCATGCCCATGCCCGGCGGCCGAGCCTATACTGAGCCCATTCCAGCAGGGAGGGTATCCAGATGCAGATGGCTCCGTTCGTCGGTTTCGTGCTTGTGGTCGTCGGCGTCATCGTCTTCTTCAAGGCCGTGCGGATGGTGCCGCAGGGATACGAATGGACGGTCGAACGCTTCGGAAAATACGTCCGCACCCTCTCCCCGGGCCTGCATTTCCTGATCCCGATCTTTTACGGCGTGGGCCGCAAGATCAATATGATGGAACAGGTGATGGACGTGCCCAGCCAGGACGTGATCACCAAGGACAACGCCGTGGTCAAGGTGGACGGCGTGGTCTATTTCCAGGTGCTGGACGCCGCCAAGGCCGCCTACGAGGTCGCCCAGCTCGAGCTGGCCATCCTCAATCTGGTGATGACCAACATCCGTACCGCGATCGGCTCGATGGATCTCGACGAATCGCTGTCCAAGCGCGACGAGATCAACGCCAAGGTGCTGACCGCGGTGGATCACGCTACCCATCCGTGGGGCCTGAAGGTCAACCGCATCGAGCTGAAGGACATCCAGCCGCCGCGCGACCTCATCGCCTCGATGCAGCAGCAGAAGATGGCCGAGCAGAACAAGCGCGCCGCGGTGCTGGAAGCCGAAGGCGTGCGCCAGTCCGCGATCCTGCGCGCGGAAGGCGAAAAGCAGGCCGCGGTGCTGGAAGCCGAAGGCAAGCGCGAAGCCTCGTTCCGCGAAGCCGAGGCCCGCGAGCGCCTGGCCGAAGCCGAAGCCAAGGCGACGCAGATGGTGTCCGACGCCATCGCCGCCGGCAACGTCAACGCCATCAACTACTTCATCGCCCAGAAGTACATCGAAGCGTTCAAGGCATTGGCCGAGGCCCCGAACCAGAAATTCATCATGCTGCCTATGGAGTCCGCGGGCATCCTCGGTTCGCTCGCCGGCATCACCGAGCTGGCCAAGGAAGCGTTGAGCCACCAGCAGGCCGGCAAGCCGCCGGCGATCAACCGCAGCGGAGGCTGAGCCATGCCGCTCGATATGCGCTGGGATGTGTTCGCCTGGGCGGTGTTCGCGCTGGTGCTGTTCGCACTGGAAGTGATGGCGCCGGGCGCGTTCATGCTGTGGCTGGCGTTCGCCGCCAGCGCGGTGCTGGTGGTGGTGTGGGCAGTGCCGGGGCTGTCGTTCCTGCTCCAGGCGGTGCTGTTCGTCGTGCTCGGTTTCGTGTCCATCCTGATCTACCGCAAGTGGTTCCTCGGCAACGACGAGGCCCCTACCGATCAGCCGGCGCTGAACCGTCGCACCGACCAGTTGCTGGGGCGGGTGGTGGTGCTTCAGTCGGCGATCGAACGCGGCACCGGCCGGGTGCAGATCGCCGACGCCTACTGGACGGTGAGCGGCGCCGATCTGCCTGCCGGCGCCAGCGTACGCATCGTCGGCGCCGACGGCATGACCCTGATGGTGGAAGCGGTCGACTGAGTTTCCTGTGCGCGCACGTCGCGCACCATGCGTCGGCGTGCGGTGAGAAAACGTCATGAGCGCGATCGCGCATCCGCCGCCGCCCTCTGGGATAATGCCGGCCTTTCCGAACCGGCCGGGCACATGACGCAGAAGACCATCCTCAACGACGCCCATCGCGCGCTCGGCGCCAAGATGGTCGACTTCGGCGGCTGGGACATGCCGATCAGCTACGGCTCGCAGATCGACGAACATCATCAGGTGCGTCGCGACGCCGGGATGTTCGACGTCTCGCACATGACCGTGGTCGACCTGCGCGGCGCCAACGTCCGTCCGTTCCTGCGCCATCTCGTCGCCAACTCGGTCGACAAGCTGCAGAAGTCGGGCAAGGCGCTCTACACCTGCATGCTCAACCCGCAGGGCGGCGTGATCGACGACCTCATCGTCTATTTCCTCGCCGAGGATTTCTTCCGCCTCGTGGTCAACGCTGCCACCCGGGAGAAGGATCTCGCATGGATCGGCCAGCAGGCCGCCGCATTCGACGTCAGCGTCGCGGAGCGCCCGGAGCTGGCGATGATCGCGGTGCAGGGCCCGAACGCGCGTGAGCGCGTCATCGGCCTGCTTTCCGCCGACACCGCGCCGGCCGCCGGAAAGATCGGCAAGTTCGTCGCCACCGAAGCGGTGACCAAAGACGGCACGCCGCTGTTCGTCGCCCGCACCGGCTACACCGGCGAGGACGGTTTCGAGATCGTCGTTCCGCAGGACCGCGCGGTCGCGCTGTGGGAGGCGCTGCTCGCCGCCGGCGTGAAGCCGGCCGGACTCGGCGCGCGCGACACGCTGCGCCTGGAAGCCGGCATGAATCTCTACGGCCAGGACATGGACGACACCGTCAGCCCGTACGAAGCGGCCCTGGCGTGGACCGTTGCGCTCGACGCGGACGCCGATGGCCGGCCGCGCGACTTCATCGGCCGCGCCGCGCTGGAAGCGCAGAAGGCCGCCGGTGCGCCGCGTCAGATGATCGGACTGGTGATGGACGAAAAAGGCGTGCTGCGTCACGGCCAGACCGTGCTGACCGCCGCGGGCGATGGCGAAATCCTTTCCGGCACGTTCTCGCCGACGCTTGGCAAGGCGATCGCGTTCGCGCGCGTGCCGGCCGGCGAGCTCGGCGAGGTGCGCGTCGATATCCGCGGCAAGCTTCTGCCCGTGCGCGTCGTCAGGTTTCCGTTCGTGCGCGACGGTGCGAGTCTGGTGCCCGACAAGCCGGCGTCCGGGACGTGATCGTGGGGGCGACTCCGGGTTTCGGCTTGAATCCGGAAGCCCGTCGGCCGCCGGGCAGCGTCAGCCGCGCGCGCGGCCTTGAGGACGTTTTCAAATCAAGATTTGTCGCGGGCGGGTATTTGATCCACGCCGTCCCGCTTCTACACTAGCCGCACATTCCTTCCCCCACCGCCACCAATACCCCTGCGGAGCCCAAGATGAGCGAGATTCCCGGCGACCTGAAATTCATGAAGTCCCACGAGTGGGCCCGCGTCGAAGGCGACGGCAAGGTCACCGTGGGCATTTCCGATCACGCCCAGGGCCTGCTCGGCGATCTGGTCTACGTCGACCTGCCGGAGGTCGGCGATCGCGTCGAAGCCGGCAATGCCTGCGCTGTCGTCGAGTCGGTGAAGGCCGCTTCCGACGTGTACGCGCCCATCAGCGGCGCCATCGTCGCGGTCAACACGGCGTTGGTCGACAAGCCGGAGACCATCAATGAGGACGCCTACGGCGAAGGTTGGCTGTTCGTGGTCGAGGTCGACGATGCCGACCAGCTCAACGATCTGCTTGCCCCGGACGATTACGCCGAGCTGCTGGAAGACGACGACCACTGATCATCGTTGCCGCGTGCCCGCGTCATGGGGCACGCCAGCAGCGGCCGCCGAAGCCGTCCCCGGGAACGTGGACGGCTTTTTCTTTGTCCGCGCGGCGCGAGGATCGTCTTGCGCCGCGCTCTGGAATCTCGGATCGTCTGTTCGACGCATCGCGGGGCGCAAGACGCGCGCGGATCGATCGCAGCTTCGATGCGTGTGAACGCGTCCGCGCGCATGTCGTCGACATCGTTCCGGCGCGCGCGAAATGCGCCGCGGATGGCGCGTAATGCCTTTTGGAGTTCGCGCAAATCCGCGCAATCCGGCTTGTGCGGCGCGAAAAAAAGCCTGGTTGGAAAAATCTCCGGATCGATCCGTTTATCCTTCGGTCGCTGTCGCCGCTGTGTCGTTGCAAGAGGCGCTCGCGATGGACCGCAACCCCTTCGAGCACAATGGCTCGTAGATAAAACCACTTTAAAAACGACGTTTCTTTTCCGGCATGCAGATGCGAGTTGCGATCGTGCGCGATCACCAGGCAAACGGGTGCGGCGAATTTCTCTTCCGCTGCGAGGCGCATTCGAGGGACGTCGCGCGCTTTTTTTTCGAGAGGGGTGTTGACAGTTGAAAAAAGCGTGATTAGGTTTCGCCCCAAGTGTCGTCATAGCAGAAGCGAGTGAGTCCGTCCAAGACGAAAATGCGAAGCACAAACCGATCTTCCGCCCGGGCTCGCGTCCCGGTGGAAACAGGCTTCGTCTCCTCTGCTGAAAATCGAGTCGTCATCGAGCCGACAGATTCGCACCGTTCAACCCGCGGCCGTGCCGGCCCCGGGTTTTCTATTGTCCGGCGCAGGAGCGCCACGGCAGCGGATCGGGCGATGGCGCTCGCGGACGTTTCCACAATCCGGGAATCGCGGATGCGATCCCGGCACGAATCCGTACCGGCTTGCCTAGTGCGCCGGCGGTGGATGGCGGGTCCGACTCCCGCGATCCTGTTGCTGTATGGGCCGTAATACCAATAGCTAGTCCACTGACGAGGAGGCCATCCCATGGCTGTTAAGAAAGCTGCGAAGAAAACCGCCAAAAAGGCGACCAAGAAAACCGTAAAGAAGGCCGCCAAGAAGGCCGTCCGCAAGACCGCGAAGAAAGCCGCCAAGAAGGCCACCAAGAAGGTCGCCAAGAAGGTCGCCAAGAAGACCGCTGCCAAGAAGACCGTGAAAAAGGCAGCGAAGAAGACCGCCAAGAAGACTGCGAAGAAGGCCGCTGCCAAGAAGACCGTGAAGAAGGCAGCGAAGAAGACCGCCAAGAAGGCTGTCAAGAAATCGGTCAAAAAGGTCGCAAAAAAAAAGGCTAAAAAAGTCGTGAAGCGCGCTAAGAAGGCTGCGCCGGCCGCCGTGCCGGCAGCACCTGCGCCGATGATGTAAGCAACCTCCTGATTAGCGATACCCGAAACTCCTTCTCCGCGAGCCCAGGCGGGGAGGGAGTTTTTTTATGCGCTGAACTCAGGTGCGGCAGGTCGGTCCGGGCATTCTTGCTGCACTGCCGACGTCAGTACGGCCTCTCGAAAAAAGACGATGGATCGCTGTGAAGCAACGCTTCGCTGCTTCGAATCTCAAGTCAACTGCCCGACTGCCATCGCCCGTCGGTTCGTCCGCGTGCAGAAGATGCTGGAACCTCAATGCAGTGATGTCGTCCGAATCCCGCGCAGTCGCCGCGACGGAAGACGGACCAGGTTCTGTTTCAAGCGTCCACACGAAAACAGTCAGTGCTGTATTCGCTTCACCACATCATGGGATCAATGCGGCTTTGCGTCCGATACCGAGGCTTCGACGCCGCTGTTGGTGGCTGTGGCATCCGGCAGCTTGGGCAGACCTTGCGCGTACAGACCTTCGTCCAGCGCCTCGGCTTCGCCTTCGAGCCAGCGTTGCGGGGTGGCGCCGATGGCGCGATCCAGAATCGTCGGCAGCAGGCCAGAAGGCGCACTGCTGTTGGCGTTCCAGAGGATGGCGACGCCAAGATCACGTTCCGGCATCAGCGCGATCACGCCGCGATAGCCCTGCACCGCGCCGCCGTGGAAGACCACGCGGTGGCCGGCGTAATCGTAGACGCGCCAGCCCAGGCCATAGCCTGCAGAATTCAGTCGATCGCGCCGCCACTGCGAGCCGCGGGTCTCGCTGGGGGTGTCGATCAGCGGCGCATGCAGGGTCGCGAGCAGCGAGCCCGACAGCACGTCGGGCCGGTAGCCGTTCTGCGCGAGCAGCCACTGCGCCATGTCGCTGATGCTGGCGTTGACGCCAGCGGCGGGCGCAACGCGATAGTAGGTCGGCTTGGGTGTGACCGCAGACCAGCCGCGGCCGGCGCGGATGTGCGGCTTGGCCCAGCGCGGGCTGGCGAGGATGCCTTCCAGACCGTAACTGGCGTCCTGCATGCCCAGCGGATTGAACAGATGGCGCGCGACCCACTGGTCGAAGGCTTCGCCGCTGGCGCCCTGCACCACGTCGCCGATCAGGCTGTAGGCGATGTTCTGATAGGCGTAGCACTCGCCCGGCGCGCACTTCATAGGCGTGTAGGCGAGTTTCTGCACCAGCGATGCGTATTCGGCGTTGCGCTCGAGATCGCGATCGAAGGCGTTGTGGCCGACGCCGACGCGATGGCTCAACACCTCTGCCACGGTCAATTGCAGCGCCGCGCGCGGATCGGAGAGCTGTAGCGTCGGGTAGTAATCGACGACGGGGCTGTCCCAGCGCAGTTTGCCATCGGCGACGAGCATACCCGCCGCGGTCGCGGCGAAGGATTTCGACAACGAGGCCAGCCGGAACACGGTGTGCGCGTCGACGGTTTCCGGCTGATTGACATCGGTGATGCCGTAGCCGCGCGCGCTCAGCACGCGGCCGCCCTGCACGATGGCCATCGCAAGACCCGGCACTTTCTGGCCGGCGATGAGATTGTTCGCGAGGGTTTCGAATTCCGTCACGTTGAAGCCGGCCGCCAGCGGCGCAATGCGCAGGCCGGCGCCGGGATAGACCCGCGTCATTGTCGCTTTGGACGAATACACGCCGAATGCCGATGCCCTTGCTTCAGGTGTGCTGCTGTCCCAACGCAGGGTGCTTTGCGCCGATAGTCCTGTCGCGAGCGGCAACAGCATCGCCACGATGCCGGTGCGCCAGGCCAGTACGACGGGACGCGCGCGTCCCTGGTGCGATTGCCTGCGGCGCGTGTTCTTGTCTTTCATCGCGAGCCCCCCCTGCGTATGCTTCGCGTGCAGGTCAGTGTCGGAAGTATCACGTCCGGAATCGCGCTGTACGCCCTCATCTCGGGCGGCCATCGCTTCCCGGCCATTCGGGCCGATCATAGCGCCTGTTCCGCCATTTGCATGAACAAGGGGAGATTCGATGGTTATTTTGTTGATCCTGCTCGCAATTCTAGTGGTCGGCGTGCTCTGGGGCGTCGGCGTTTACAACGGCTTGATCACCTCCCGCAATGGCTACAAGAATGCGTTCGCCCAGATCGATGTCCAGTTGCAGCGGCGTTTCGACCTCATTCCTAACCTCGTCGAGACCGCCAAGGGCTACCTCAAGCATGAGCGCGAGACCCTCGACGCGGTGATCTCGGCGCGCAGCGCGGCCCAGTCGGGCCTGGCCGCGGCCAAGGCCAATCCGGGCGATCCCGAGGCCATGGCGACCTTGGCGGCCGCCCAGGGCCAGCTGAATGCGGGTCTCGGCCGTCTGCTCGCGATCGCAGAGGCGTATCCGGACCTGAAGGCCAACCAGAACATGATGCAGCTCACCGAAGAGCTGACCAGTACCGAGAACAAGGTCGCGTTCGCGCGACAGGCCTTCAACGATGCGGTGATGGCGTTCAACAACAAGCGCGAAGTGTTCCCGTCGAGCGTGATCGCCGGGATGTTCGACTTCCCGGCCGCCACCCAGCTCGCGATTCCCGCCGACAGGCCGGAGATGCGCGACGCGCCCAAGGTGCAGTTCTGACCGGCGCGATGTTGATCGGCGCGATGTTGACCGGCTCGATCCCGATGCGTGCGGCGCGCTTGCTTGCGTCGCGCGGGATGATGGCCGCAGGCTTCCATCTTCGAGAACCGCCATTCCAGGCTCGAGCATGAATTTCTTCGAACACCAGGCCGCCGCGCGCAAGGCCTCCACCCGACTCGTGCTGCTGTTCGTCCTGGCGGTGATCGGGATCGTGTGTGCGGTCGATGTCACGGTGCTGATCGCCCTCGGCGTGAACGATGAAGCCACGCCCGGGCAGACCGTCGCGCTGCTGGTCGTCGCTTCTCTGGTCACGGTCGCGATCATCGGTCTGGGCTCGCTCTACCGCATCGCCAGCCTGCGCGGCGGCGGCGAGACGGTGGCGCTGCAGATGGGCGGGGTGCCGGTGCCCGAGCAGACCCGCGACCCGCAACTGCGCCGGCTCCGCAACGTCGTGGAAGAGATCGCCATCGCCTCGGGCGTGCCGATGCCCAAACTGTATGTCCTCGAACACGAGGCCGCCATCAATGCCTTCGCCGCCGGCTACGCGCCATCCGATGCGGTGATCGCGGTCACCCGCGGCGCGCTGGAACGGCTCAATCGCGACGAGCTGCAGGGCGTGATCGCGCACGAGTTCAGCCATATCCTCAACGGCGACATGCGCCTGAACATCCGTCTGATCGGCGTGCTGTTCGGCATCCTGATGCTGGGGCTGATCGGCCGCAAGATCCTGGAGCACGGCCGTTTCGGCGGCCGCGACAAGGGCGCCGGCGCGGTATTGGTGGCCGCGCTGGCGGCGATGGCCATCGGTTACATCGGCCTTTTCTTCGGGCGGATGATCAAGGCCGGCGTCAGTCGTTCCCGGGAAGTGCTCGCCGACGCCTCGGCGGTGCAGTTCACCCGACAGACTGCGGGATTGGCGGGTGCGCTGAAGAAGATCGGCGGCGTTGGCGAAGGCGCGAAACTCGAACGCGCCAGCGATGCCGAGGAAGTCAGCCACATGCTGTTCGGCGATGGCGTCGGCCTCGGCGGACTGTTCGCGACCCATCCTCCGCTGCTGCAGCGGATCCAGGCGCTGGACCCCAGCTTCCGCAAGGACCAGCTCGCAAGCCTGCAACAGCGTTGGCTCAGCCAGCCGCCGAACGGCCTGGAGGAGGACGCGCGACTGGGTCTGAACGATGGCGATGCATCGCGACTGCCGGGCGCCGATGCCGAATTCATCGTCAGTCCGCCGATGGTGGTGGCGCAGGTCGCGCACCCGGCCGCCGACGACTATCGCCGCGCCGATGTCATCGTTTCCACCATCCCCGAGGCGCTGCGCGCGCTGGTCGCGAACCGCGAGGACGTGGTGCCGCTGATGCTGGCGCTGCTGCTCGACGAAAACATCAAGGTGCAGGGCAAGCAGCACGCGGAGATCGCCGCGCGGCTGGGCCGCGAGACCGCGGTCTTCGCCCAGGCCATGCGCAGCGAACAGCTCGGTGCGCTGCATCCGATGCAGCGCCTGCCGCTGGCCGCGCTGGCCTTCCCTGTGCTGCGCCTGCGTCCGCGTCCGGAGCTCAACGTCGTGCTCGACACCATCCACGCGGTCGTCAATACCGATGGCCATGTATCGGTGTTCGAATACTGTCTGGGTACGCTGCTGCAGCATCAGCTGCGCGAATCGCTGGATCCCTCGCGGCATGCGCCGTTCGGCCGCGGCAAGGCCGCCGACGCCAAGCGCGAGGCCGCGATCCTGCTGGCGCTGGTTGCCCAGGCGGGCCACGACAACCCCCACAATGCACTGCGCGCCTACCTCGCTGGCCTGCAGCGCGTACTGCCGCGCGAACACATCGACTACGCGCCGCCGCCGGAAGGTGTGCTCGCGCTGGAAGCGGTGTGGCCGGTGCTCAATCGTCTGAACCCTGCCGCGAAGCAGTTGATGGTGGAAGCCGTCACCGCCGCTGTCAGCCATGACGGCAGGATCAGCGTGAACGAAGCCGAGCTGCTGCGCACCCTCTGCGGCGTGCTGCATTGTCCGCTGCCGCCGATGTTGGAGCGGGGCTAAGGTCGGGCTCTGGCCCGACATCGCTCCCGTCGGTTCGCAGCGCAACGTCGATACGAAATTGCAGGAGCGACGGAAGTCGCGACAGACCGCTGCGCAACTACCGGAAAGCGGTCGCGACTTCCGTCGCTCCTGCAAAAGCATCAACAGGCAGCTTCCTCTTCAGCGACGGGCACTTGGGCGCGGAACTCCGCTAGCGCAGACTCCTCCAACGCTCATGCGCCCGCACTCCGCACTCATCATCGGCCTGACCACGCTGCTGTTCATCGCAGCGGCGGCCGCGCGCGAAACCGTAGACGATGCCCCTGCCCACTCACGCACGGTGCGCGCAGGCGAAACTGCGCTACAGATCGAGGTCATCGACATCGACGACCCCGCACGCGTCGCGATGCTGCTGCGGTGGGTGGAAGAAGCCGCGCGCGCGACGGTGCTGCCGTCCGGGCGGTTCCCGCTGCGCTCGGCGCGGGTCGAGGTGCGCGAAAGCCAGAGCCGCGGCGGCAGCCCGGTGCCGTGGGGGCAGACGTCGCGGGATGGCGATGTGGCGGTGCTGCTCTACGTGCGGCGCGGCGCGAGCTACGAACAACTGCGCGCGGACTGGACGGCGGTGCACGAGTTCTCGCATCTGGCGCATCCGTATCTGGGCGAGCGCGGGCGCTGGCTGGCCGAGGGGCTGGCCAGCTATCACCAGAATGTCCTGCGCGCGCGTGCCGGGCTGCTGGCGCCGGAAGAGGCCTGGCAGCGGCTCGATGCCGGTTTCCGACGTGGCGAGGCGGTGGCGGATGGGCCGGCGCTCGATGCGATGGGTCGCCAGCGCGGCGGCACCATGCGCGTGTACTGGGCCGGTGCGGCGTACTGGCTGGAGATGGACCTGGCGCTGCGCCGCCATCACGACACGACGCTGGAGGCTGTACTGGACCGCTACGCGCAGTGCTGCCTCGACGGCACCGCGCACGTGGCGCCGGAAGATTTCGTCGCCGCGCTCGATCGCGCCACGGGCATCGCGCTGTTCGCGAGGCGATATCGCGACTATGCCGAATCGACGGTATTTCCGTCGCTCACCGACAGCTACAGCGCGCTGGGGATCGAGCGCTCCGGCGCTGGACTGGAGTTTTCGGATGACAGCGTCGCGCGGCGATTGAGAGAAGCGATGACCGCGCGCAAGCCGCAGGACTGAACGCGGCTGCGGCGCTTCGATACCCCGCTGCGGGGGAACGACGTGAAGGCTGGGCTGCGATCAGTCCGCCAGCTTCGCCGATACGGATTTGATCAGCCTGCCGATCGCGGAGTCGTATTCCTCGTCGTTCACGAAATCGCGGAATTCGCCGGCGTCGTAGAAACGGCCGTAGCAGAACTTGCAGCTCTCGAAGCGGATGTGCGGCTGGTGCGGATCGACCATGTGGATCAGCGGATAGTGGTCGCAGGTCGGGCAGAGCAGGGCGACTGCGGCCGGTGCGGTCGGGTCGAAGAATACGTTTTCAGCGGGCGGCGCAGGCTCCACCAGATCGATCGTTTCCGCCTGATCGCGCAGTTGCTCATGCGCCATCAGTTCGAACCACATGCCTTTGCAGCCTTCGCAGCGGTGAACGGGCTCCTCCAGATCGGGGAGCAGGTGCATCGGAGATCGGCATTTGGGGCATTGCATGGGCGGCGGCCGGTTCGGGGACAAGGCGTCCATTCTGCCGCAGTGCGGCGATGCCGTCTCCCGCAGTTGTTCTCCGCGCAGCTCAGTCGCCCAGCAGCTTCACGAAGCGCACCGCGCCGTCGGAAAAGCCGCAGGCGCGGTAGAAGGCGTGGGCTTCGGTGCGGTGGCCGGCACTGGTGACTTCCAGGCGCGCTGCGCCGCCGGTACGGGCGCGACGCTCGGCATCGCGCAGCAGCAGGCGGCCGACGCCGCGACCCTGGGCGTCCGGCGAGACCACCAGTGCCGTGACCCGACAGGTGGTGGTGTCCAGCGGCAGGTAATACATATAGTCCAGCGCCATCAGGCCGCAGACCGCGCCGTCGAGGCGGGCCAGCATCAGCGCCTGACGGTCGTTGTGGAGGACGGTGGCGATGCGTTCGGCGGCGTCGGCCGACTCGCAGGGGTAGCCCAGTTGGGTCAGCAGCGCGGCGACATCGTCGGCATCGGCCGGTACCGCGCCGCGGAGATCGATACGGAGATCGAAGTCCGCGGCATCGGACGGGTGCTGCGTGCCCGTCGTCACCGGTCAGCGCGTGCCGTACACGACCACGGTCTTGCCGCGGGCGTGCAGTTTATTGTCGGCCTGGAGCTTCTTGAGTACGCGGCCGGCCATTTCGCGCGAACAGCCGACCAGGCGCGCCAACTCCTGGCGCGATACCCGGAGCTGGGTGCCCTGCGGGTGGCTCATGGCCTCCGGTTCGCGGGTCAGATCGTGCAGGGCGCGGATGATGCGGTCGGTCACGTCCAGGAAGGCCAAGCGACCGGCCTTGCGGCTGGTGTCGAGCAGGCGCCGGGACAACTGGGCGCCGATGGCGTAGATCAACTGCGCGGCATCGCCGCCCAGCGGGCCTTCCAGCAGCTGGTACAGGCGCTCGTAGCCGATTTCGGCCAGCTCGCACTGGGTGCGGGTGCGCAGGATCACTTCACGGCGGTCGCTTTCGATGAACAGGCCCATCTCGCCGACGAATTCGCCGGGACCGAAATAGCCCAGCACCAGTTCGCGGCCGTCCTCTTCCTCGGTGATGATGCTGACCGAGCCGGAGATCACGTAATAGAGCGTTCCCGCCGGATCGCCTGGACGGAACACCTCGGTCCGCGGCGGATAGCGGCGCCGATGGCAATGCGAAAGGAATCGCTCGATGGTGGCGACGGTGGGGGCGAGAGGATTCGCGTTACGGCGGAGAGGGGTCAGCGTGGCCACGGGCGGTGTGTTCATGCGAGCCAGAACGGAGGAATAGACAAGATTAGGCCTTTGTCACGTTCCCGGCAAACGGCGGTCGTAGACTGAGCGCGATCGCGACGCGTGTTGCACCGCAGCGCCCGCTCCCCCCGGGGGGGCCGCAATGCCGCATAATCGCGCCCCCAACCTCCCGTCCCAAGGAATCGATGCCGTGGTCAAGCCACTGCCGCGTCTGAAGTTGCAAGGCTTCAACAACCTGACCAAAGCGCTGTCGTTCAACGTCTACGACGTGTGCTATGCGGTGTCCGAAGAAGAGCGCCAGCGCTACATCGCGTACATCGATGAGGAATACAACGCCGATCGGTTGACCCAGATCCTCACCGACGTGGCCGAGATCATCGGCGCGAACATCCTCAACATCGCCCGCCAGGACTACGACCCGCAGGGCGCGTCGGTGACCATCCTCATCTCCGAGGAACCGGTCATCGACAAGAAGGACGCCGGCAAGGAGATCATCTCCGACGCGGTGGTCGCGCACATGGACAAGTCGCACATCACGGTCCATACCTATCCGGAGACCCATCCTGACAACGGCATCGCCAC
Source organism: Chitinophaga pinensis (assembly GCA_943371935.1). GTDB lineage: Bacteria > Pseudomonadota > Gammaproteobacteria > Xanthomonadales > Xanthomonadaceae > Lysobacter_I. Next base: position 97,669 of record CALRWS020000011.1, read on the forward strand.
GTTCCGCGCCGACATCGATGTGGCGACCTGCGGCGTGATCTCGCCGCTGAAAGCCTTGAATTACCTGATCGAGAGCCTCGAATCGGACATCGTGGTCATGGACTACCGGGTGCGCGGCTTCACCCGCGACATCAAGGGCCGCAAGCACTACATCGATCACAAGATGAATTCGATCCAGGATTACCTGGCGAAGAACATCAAGTCGCGCTACGAAATGCTCGACGTGAACGTGTATCAGGAGAATCTGTTCCACACCAAGATGCACCTGAAGGACTTCGACCTCGACAACTATCTGTTCGAAGAGAAGGCCAAGAACCTCTCGTTCAAGGAGCGGATGAAGATCGAAGCGCGCCTGCGCCGCGAGATCGAGGAGCTGTATCAGGGCCGCAATCTGGCGGAGTGATCCGTCCGGAAGCGCCAACGCGAAAGGCCGGCGAAAGCCGGCCTTTCCTTTTGATTCAGGGCGTCGGTGCAGCGACGACGTCCGGGCAGATCGCCGGCGAACGCCGGTGGATGGCCTCGAAGTACCGGTAGTAGCGCATCGCGTGTCGGTTGCCGCGCGGCACGCCCGCATCGAGTCTCGGCCAGAGTTCGCGAAAACCGATCCTGCGCAGCAATTTTGCGTATTCGCGATATTCGCGCGGGGTGTTGCCGGAGATCAGCATGTCGACGACGCGCCGCCGTATGCGTATCGACAACGCGTCCGCGAGCGCGCTCTGCCGCAGCGCCCGCGCCGTGCGCGCCTTGAGGTTGGCGCCGAACGGAAATTTCCGGTCCTCCTCGATGAACTCTACCCCGATCGCGGCGCAGGCCGGGTCGCCGGCGAGGATGCCATCAATGACCGCGTCCATGACCGGATAGAGCCAGCGCGTGTCGCCGCGCTCGTATGTTTTCGGCGCCAACGGACGCGGTTCGACGGCATGGCGCCCGGCAAGGTCGGCATAGCGCGCCTGCACGGCCGCCGCGCTCCAGTGTCCACTGCCGTTGTAATCGCGGATCTGCATGCGCTTCGGCTGGCTACAGGCGATATGCCACCGTCTTCATCACTTTCGAAGCCGCCGCCATCAGCGTCGGCAACGGCTGCGGCAGGATCCGCGCACCCGCGGCTTCGGCATGTTCGGCGTGGCGCGCTTCGTCCGCCTTCATCACCGTCAGGATCGCGCGGCTGCGCTCGTCGGCCGGAGGCAGGCTTTCGAGGTGTTCGTCCAGATGCGCTTCGACCTGGCGTTCGGTCTCGACCACGAAACCCAGGTTCCAGCCGTCGCCGCGCAGCCCGGCGAGCAGGCCGATGGCGTAGCTGCCGGCGTACCAGACCGGGTTGAGCAGGCTGGGGCGGCTGTCGAGTTCGCGCAGACGGTCCGCGCACCAGGCGAGGTGGTCGGTTTCCTCCTGCGCAGCGGCCTGCAGTTGCGCCCGCGTCTGCGGGTCGCGCGCGACCGCCGCCTGGCCGACGTACAGCGCCTGTGCGCAGACCTCGCCGACATGGTTGATGCGCATCAGCCCGGCGGCGTGGCGGCGTTCGGCATCGTCCAGCACCACGTCGGCCTGGTCGGCGCCGGGGTTCGGGCGAGCGGCGAGCGGCGAGCCGGCGATGGTCTCCAGCGCGTTCTGTGCATCGGCGAGCAGGCGGTCGAAAGGCGAGAGTGCACGGGTCGTATTCATAGGAGACATTCTGATAGGAATTCGAGCGGGTGTTGCACCGGCAGAGTGGCGCCGTTGGCCAGATGCAGCCGGCAGCCGATATTGGCGCTCAGCAGCCGGGTCGCGCCGCTGGCGGCGAACTGGTCCAGCAGCGGCTGGCGAAAACGCGCGGCACGTACCGGATCGGTCAGCATCTGCGTTCCGGAGGCCCCGCAGCAGCCGAAGCCGGCATCGACGACCGCGACTTCAAGCCCGGGTACCCGCGCCAGCAGATCGCGCAGGGCGCTATCGCTGCGCACCACGTTGCGCTGGGTGCAGGGTAGATGCAGGGCGATCCGTTCGCGACGCGGCGCGAAGTGCAGGACGTCGATACGCTGTGCCAGGTACGCGATCGCGTCGACCGCCCGCCCGTCGACGGCATCCGCCACGGCCTCATGGCAGCCGCTGGCGAGGGTCAGCACCACCTCGGCGTGGGCGAAGGCGCGGCGGTTTTCGGCTTCCAGACGCAGGGCGGTCGCGCTTTCGCCGCCGTGCGCATGAAGCGCGCCGCAACAGGTCTGCGCCGCCGGGAAGCTTGCCTGCACGCCGACCGCGTCCAGCAGTGCAGCCAAGGCCGCTCGCGCCGGCCCTTCATAGTGTTGTGCGATGCAGCCGATGAAGACCGCCGCTTCGGGCCTGCCGGCGGTCCCTGGCGGTTTCGCGGGCCTGGGTTGAATCCGGGACGGCCGCGGCAAGGGTCTGAAGGCGGCGGGGAGCAGCGGCCAGACCGTTCGATAGAAGCCCAGAATGGCGCCGCGCAGATCGGGGCGTTCGGCCAGCAATTCCGCCCCGCGCTGGCGCCAGCCCGGCGCGCGGCGCATGCGCTGACTTGCGCGAGCCTGGGTCAAGATCGGCCCGTATTCGACCCCGGCCGGGCAAACTGCTTCGCAGCGTCGGCAGCCGAGGCAGTTGTCCAGATGCCGGTCGCCGGCCCCCGTCGGAGCCGTCAGCCCGGTCTCCCAGGCCTTGATCAGCGCGATCCGGCCCCGTGGCGATTCGGTTTCGATCGACTCCAGCGCGTAGGTCGGGCAGGCCGGCAGGCACAGCCCGCACTGCACGCACTGGTCTGTCAGTGCGTGCAGTGTCGGGGCAGCGGGATGGGCGCAGGGAGCGGCGGTCACCCGGCAATCTTCGGTCAAGACGGTGGGCTGTGCGAGGCAGGGATTGTCATTCATGTCTCCAAGGCGGCCTGTTCTGTCTCGGCGACTTGCGATGACGCGCCCGGCCGGCTATGATCCCGCCTCTTTGTGGCCCCGCTCACGCGGCGACACGACGACAACGCGAGGCGAAGTTCCGCCGGTTTCCGAAAGAAACCCCGTGGAATCAGTCCGACCAGGCACCAATCAAAAGAGCTCCTTCATGAAGACTTTCACTGCCAAGTCCGAGACCGTCCAGCGCGACTGGTATCTCGTCGACGCTTCCGGCAAGACGCTCGGCCGTTTGGCCGCCGAGCTGGCCAGCCGCCTCCGCGGCAAGCACAAGCCCGTTTATACACCTCACGTCGATACTGGCGATTACCTGATCGTGGTCAATGCCGAAAAGATCACGGTGACCGGCAACAAGTTGAACGACAAGCTGTATCACCGCTTCACCGGCTACATCGGCAACCTGAAGACCGAAAACCTCGCCCAGGCGCTGGAACGGCATCCGGAGCGCGTGATCGAGATCGCCGTGAAGGGCATGCTGCCGAAGAATCCCCTCGGCCGCGCCATGTACAAGAAGCTCAAGGTGTACAAGGGTGCCGAGCACCCGCACGCCGCCCAGCAGCCGCAAGTCCTGGATATCTAAACGATGGCTACTCAGCAGAATTACGGCACCGGCCGTCGCAAATCCTCCGTCGCCCGCGTGTTCCTGCGCAAGGGCACCGGCACCATCACCGTGAACGAGCGTCCGCTGGACGAGTTCTTCGGCCGCGAAACGTCGCGCATGATCGTGCGTCAGCCGCTCGAGCTCACCAAGACCGGCGAACAGTTCGACATCATCGCGACCACCTCCGGCGGCGGCACCACCGGCCAGGCCGGCGCCATCCGCCTGGGCATCGCCCGCGCGCTGGTGGAATACGACGAAACCCTGAAGTCCGAGCTGCGCAAAGCGGGCTTCATGACGCGCGATGCCCGCGAAGTCGAACGTAAGAAAGTCGGTCTGCACAAGGCGCGTCGCGCCAGCCAGTTCTCGAAGCGTTGATCCATTCCGCCCGGCCGGGTGCGTTCTCCCGGTTCTGGCGGCACGCTTTTGGCGCTACAATCGCAGCCGAACAGCTCTACAGCCCCGTCGCCAAGCGGTAAGGCACCTGACTCTGACTCAGGCATTCGGTGGTTCGAATCCATCCGGGGCTGCCAATCTTCAAGAAACCCTGCCGCAAGGCGGGGTTTTTTTGTGGCCTCGCGCTTCCTCCGGCGCGACCGGCGCCCTGACGCTCTGCGACGACGCGAACCGCCTACAGTGGCAGGGGGCTCTGCTTCGCGCGCGGATGGGCCGCGGCGCGGCGCGCGTTCGATATGCCAACCTGTGGCGTCTGCGATGTCATCCGCCCGCGATCCGGACGACTCGATCCGGAGCCTGCAAAAAAAATGGCTCTTTGACCGTTTTAGCGATCCCGAACGGGCTTCCATCACTCCTGTCAGACCTGACAGGTACACGACCCCGGTAGGTGAGGCTAAGGTCGTCACGGTCGGCGCTTGCCGACAGCTCATACGACAGGGGATGTTGTGTTCGATTTTCTGAAGAAGTGGTTGGGGGGCGGGCAAGGGCCGAGGTCGCAGGCACTGCCGCAGGGTATGCCCACTGTTGAACAGCGTCGCTCCGGTTTCGGCATCGCATACGATGCCGATCTTGTGCCTTCGCTCAAGCGCGACCACGCCGATCTGGTCAAGCTGTATACAGCGATCGGAGAAATGGCGCGACAAGGGGAGTTCCAGCAGGTGCCGCAGATGCTCAATGCCTTCAAGGTGCATCTTGAAGGGCATCTGATCGCCGAGAACGTCCGTTTCTACAACTATGTGGAAAACACGATGCAGGGCGATTCGGAAAGCACGGCGCTGGTTCGCAGTTTCCGCAAGGAGATGAATGCGATTGCGCGTGGCGTTGTCGACTTCGTGAAGAAGTACCAGCTCAGCACCTTCGACCATCAGGCCCGTCAAGAATTCATGACGGACTATCAGGCCGTGCTTGCGCTGCTGGCGCAACGCATCGAGCGCGAAGAATCCAGCCTTTATCCGCTGTATTTGCCGCATTGATCTGATCGGTCTGGTTGAGGCGGCATGGTTGCGGCCATGACGTTCGGGGACTGACTTCCGCATTCGATTTCAACGTGACACGCACAGGTTTGGCGACACAAGGATGTATCGCCCGCGGGACGAACGCTCCGGCGTTCGCTCTGCAGGGACTCGGATACGGCGAAAGCCGGCTCCGTGAGGTCTGAACGGCCCAAGGATGGTTTCGTTCGGACGTTCCCGGTTTTCCCCTAACCAGAGTGCTCGACCAAGGAGATCGTAATGAAGAAGGAAGCGACCGCAAAACAGCACGATGTGGTTCTGACCCAGGCCATGCGCCGCTTGCGTCACGAACTGGAAATCCACCCTGTCTTCGCCGAAATCGCGCATACCGAAGCCCTGCGTTCCTTCATGCAGGTGCATGTATTCGCCGTCTGGGATTTCATGTCGCTGGCCAAACGATTGCAACGCGATCTTACCTGCGTCGAGCTGCCGTGGATGCCCCCGATCGATCCCGCCGCCGCCCGTCTGATCAACGACATCGTGCTCGCTGAAGAAAGCGACATCGATGCCGACGGTCACCCTGCCAGCCATCTGGACCTTTATCTCAAGGCGATGCGCGATGTCGGCGCTTCGACCGAACAGTTCGACGCATTCATGCGTGAACTGCGCGGTGGGGCTGGGCTGTCTGCGGCGCTCGAAACGGCGGAAGTGCCGCAGTTCGTGCGCGATTTCGTCGAGCACACCATCGATACCTGCCTGCACGGCAGCACTCTGGAAGTGATGGCCAGCTTCTTCTACGGCCGCGAAAACGTCATTCCCGACATGTTCCAGAGTCTGCTGGAGCATTGGGGACTGGATGTGGAGCAGGCGCCGGGCTTCGTTTATTACCTGCAGCGCCACATCGAGCTGGATGGGGATACCCACGGCCCGGCCGCCCAGGTGTTGATCGAAAAAGCGCTGGTCCGCGCCCCGGACGGGCTGCAGGACACGCGCGAAGCGGCGCGTCTGGCCCTGCAGGCACGCCGCGCGCTGTGGGATGGAACGGCTGCGCTGCTGCGCGAGCGCCACGGTGTGCAGGTTGCGCCTGCGCGCAAACTGACGCCGGTCGCGGCCTGACGCCCGAGGTTTGTTGTCCACGCCCGTGCGATGGGCGATCACCGCTGCGCAACCCCGACCGGGATTGCGCAGCGGCTACGCTTCAAAAGCATTACGCACATCAACATCCACCGATGCGATGCCGACGCCGGGCGCCAACCCCGGAGTGCGCCAGCGGTTCGGTTGAACCCGAGCTTCCGCAGACGTCCCTGCCGGCCGTGCGCGCCGGGATCATGTCTACGTTCGGATGATGCGCCGTCTGCCGCTCAGGCCGCGTGCGCAACGTGCACGGCCGTCGACGGGCCGACGACGCGCAGATTCTCCGCGACCGGCATGCTGAACGCGAGGCTCATGACGTTGCCGATCCTGCGCGCCGCGCCCAGTCGTTCGACCTGCAGGCCCATGTGCCGCATCATTCTTTCGAATGGTGCGCTGGTGACGCCGACCAGACGCTCGGCGCCCTGCGTCGCGAGGAACCGGAACAGTTCCGCGATGATCGACGACGATATTCCACTGAAGCCGAAGCCTCCCTGAGAGCCCTCGTCGCACAGCGCGAACCGGCTGACTTCCCAGGTCGAGGCTGAGGCTGGCACGGGCGCGCCGTCGAGAAGTCCCGGGAAGATATCCCGGAGCATGTTTGGCCCCAAGGTCGGCAAAAGACGGCAGCAGCCGAGGGCACGCGCGTCGCCGTCGTGGGCCACGACGTAATGCGGGCCGATCAGATCGAACCAGTCGTGCTCGCGTCCGTCCTCGACGCGCACGTCCCAGCCCAGCCGTTTGTGGAATACGTCCGAACGCAGCCGATACATGCTGTCCAGAAGCGGGGCGCCCAGCCCATGTTCTCCGGCACGCGCAATGGTGATAGCAGCCATGATGTCTCCTTGTTTCGTTGGAAGGAGACATAAGAGAGGGCGACCACTGTCAGTGCTTGCAGCTGAGCTACCTTACAGGTTGATGCAGTTCCGTTTGCCCTGCACAGGCCGACACGGATCGACGTTTCCGGTAGCGAAGAAAGTAAGCGTTTTTCTCTCGGTTGCTAATCTGCACGACGAAAAAAACGATATTGATAACAATCAATTCATGATTGTTTTCGGGGCTGCGCGAAACCGCCACGGTTGCGTCGCGCCCGGCCGGAGGCGCCGGTCAGTTGCGCAGGGAGACGATCAGGCCGAGCGATACCGCGCGCGCGATCGCGGCCTGGCGACCGCTGACGCCCAGTTTGTGGGTCGCGTTCTGAAGGTGGAAGATCGAGGTCCGCTCGCTGATGTTGAGCAGCAGGCCGATTTCCCAGCTGGTCTTGCCCTCGGCCGCCCACGACAGGCATTCGCGCTCGCGCTTGGTCAGCGCCGGCAAGCGGACCGGGGTCCGGGACGGCCCGAAACGCCGTGCGGCCTCATGCACGTAATGCGCGAGTAGGTGAAGCTCGGGCATGATCGCTTCGTACTCGGAGGCCGGCATGTTGCTGGATGCGTAGGACATCAGCCCCCACGACACGCCGGGGCCATGCAACGGCACGCTGACGCCGCTGCCCAGCCCGTGCTCGCGGGCGTCCCCGAACAGATGGCGGATCTTCTGCAGGTGCGGATCGACGATCCGCCGGTGGTGATATTGCGCTTCGTCCCATGCGAGCGGCGTCGCGTGGTCGTGGCAATGGCTGACGATCGGGTCGATGCTGATGTAGTCCATCTCGAGGTAACGCGCGATCCAGCTTTCCGGATACGTGCCCATGCGCAATTGATTCGGATGGTCGTTCATCAGCGGCAGATCCACCGCGTAAAGCCAGAAATCGACGCCGAGTGGCTTGACCACGCGATCGATGTCTCCGATCAATGCTTCGGTGCTGGGCGCGTCCTCGAACGCGCGCAACTGGTCGATGTCGATCAGCGTCCTGCCTGCCATTGCTGTCCCTGTCGTGCCTGCTCGTTGCCGAGACAAAAAAACGCGATCGAAGGCCGCGAAGAAGATGGGCAGACTCGGCTGCCGACCTGAAGCGTGCTCCTGTCGATGCCACCCGTCGATGCGTGATCGACTGTTTAAAATAGCAGGCTTGTCGCATCGCGTGGGGTTCGATATCTGGGACAGCGCGGCCCGCGGTTGCGAAAGATACAATCGCGGTCCACCGGCGGGCGTCGCGTCCGCGGTCTTTCTTCGAGAACTTTTCATGGTGGCTACGTTCCGTGCGCCGTTCACGCCCCGCGATGGAGTGGTCGCGGCTCTGCGCAATCGCGGTTTCGCGGTGCTGGCGCCGGAAGACGTGGCGGCGATGGCTGGTGTGTCTCTGGATGCTTTGCATGCGCTGGCCGCAAGCTGGAACGATCTTCCCCCGGACGAATACCTGCGTGACGGCGGGCGCTACCGGCAGCGCCGGCATGCCTGCTTCGTGATCGGCGCTGAAGGCCTGGAGCTGGTGCCGCACCGCGCGCACTACCAGCCGCTGGACTACAACGCCCTCCACGGTGGTCTGCAGCGCTGGTTCGCACCGATCGCGCCGCAAACCACCGCCGCAGCGGCTTGGGGGCGATTGCTGCGCGCCCTGGGCGACCGCCTGCGCGAGGTCCGTCCGGTCGATCCCTGGTACGTGGAAGCGCACCAGTTCCGGATCGACACGGCCGACGGTATCGGTCGCCCCACGCCGGAGGGCGCGCATCGCGACGGCGTCGATTTCGTGGCCGTCTTCATCATCGCCCGGCATGCGATCCGCGGCGGTGAGACCCGGATCTTCGAGGCCGATGGCCCGGACGGTCAACGGTTCACCCTGACCGAACCGTGGAGCCTGCTGTTGCTCGACGACCGCCGGATGATCCACGAGACCACGCCCATCCAGCCCCAGCAGTCGCCGGAGGTGGGCGCGGGCGATGGGCCGGGCTATCGCGACACGCTGGTGGTGACGTATCGGGCCGATGGCTTCCAGGCCGAGGGCTGACCGGGCGCGCGGGCAAGTCAGTTACAATTGAAACCAATTCCACTGAGCGTCAGAGGTTACGATGAAGCTGGGTTCTCTCAAGGCAGGCGGGCGTGACGGTACGCTGATCGTCGTTTCCCGCGATCTGGGCCGCGCGGTGCGCGCCGAAGGGATCGCCCCGACCCTGCAGCGTGCGCTGGAGGACTGGTCGAATCTCGCGCCGCGGCTCAATGCGTTGTCGGAAGCCTTGAATGCGGGCGAAGCCGAAGGCGCGTTCGATCTCGACCTTTCCCTGCTGGCCTCGCCGCTGCCGCGCGCCTACGAGTTCGTCGACGGCAGCGCCTATCTGCCCCACGTCGAGCGCGTGCGTCGGGCCCGCGGGGCCGAGGTGCCGGAGAGCTTTTACGTCGACCCGCTGATGTACCAGGCGGTCAGCGCAGGGTTCTACGGTCCGCGCGACCCGGTGCGGGTGCCGAGCGAGGATTACGGCATCGATCTGGAAGCCGAAGTCGTGATCGTCACCGACGACGTGCCGATGGCGCCGACCCCCGAGCAGGCCGCCGGCCACATCCAGCTGATCGGGCTGGTCAACGATGTGTCGCTGCGCAACCTGATCCCGAACGAGCTGGCCAAGGGCTTCGGTTTCCTGCAGTCCAAGCCGCGTTCGGCGCTGTCGCCGGTGTTCGTGACCCCGGACGAACTGGGCGATGCCTGGCAGGGCAACAAGGTGCACCTGCCGCTGCTCACCCACATCAACGGCACCTGGTTCGGCGCACCCGAAGCCGGCATCGACATGCACTTCGATTTTGCGCAACTGGTCGCGCACGCGGCGAAGACCCGGCCGCTGTCGGCCGGCACCATCGTCGGTTCCGGCACCGTGGCCAACGAGGACACCTCGCGCGGCGCCTCCTGTTTCGCCGAGAAGCGCACCGTCGAGACGCTGGAAACCGGCAAGCCGATCACGCCCTTCATGAAGTACGGCGACGTGGTGCGGATCGAGATGCGCAGCCGCGACGGGCACGACATCTTCGGCGCGATCGAGCAGCGGATCGAGCCTGCGGCAGGCTGATGTCGGCCCGTCCGGCAGACGTTCCGCTCACTCGGGTGACCCTGCGTGAGCGGGCGGCCTTCGGCGAGTGTTTCAGCTGTCTGTACTCCGGAGTCACCGTCCACGCGCCGATGGGCGCCCCAGCGCCGCCAGTTCCAACCCGCAGTACGATGCGTCGTTTGTCGTATGCGGGCGGCGTTAGCCGTTATGTGGCCGCGCGTCGGCGCTGAACACCGTACGGCGGGCGGTCGCTTCCACGGGGCGCCGTTGCGGCGTTATGGTGGCCGGGCCGCGCATCGCGGTGCATCCATCGTCCGGCTGCGGCCAGGCCATCTTACGGAGCGGTCATGAGCGATTCCCTGCGGCTGTACGGCTACTGGCGTTCCAGCGCCGCCTATCGGGTGCGGATCGGCCTGAATCTGAAAGGGCTGGCCTACGAATCGGTGCCGGTGCATCTGATCCGCAACGGCGGCGAGCAGCATTCGCCCGCGTTCGCGGATGCCAATCCGCAGAAGCTCATCCCGGTGCTGAAGCATGGCGAACGGATGATCCGGCAGTCGCTGGCGATCCTGGAATATCTCGACGAAACCTGGGACGGATCGGCCGCGCTGCTGCCCGCGACCGCGCGCGAGCGTGCGCGGGTGCGTGCGCTGGCGCTGATCGTGGCCTGCGATATCCACCCGCTGAACAATCTGCGCGTCCTGCAGTATCTGGAGCGCGAGTGGAACGCGCCGCAGGCCGAACGCGACGAATGGGTGCGGCACTGGATCCGCGAAGGTCTGCATGCCTTCGAAGCGCTGCTGGCCGACGACCCCGCCACCGGCACGTTCTGTGAAGGCGATACGCCCACGATCGCCGATTGCTGTCTGATTCCGCAGGTCTACAACGCCCGCCGATTCGCCGTGGATCTTGCGCCGTATCCCACCATCCGCCGGATCGAGGCCGAATGCCTGGCGCTGCCGGCCTTCGACGCCGCCCGACCCGAGAAACAGGCCGACGCGCCGCACCAGGCCGACTGATCCATCGCGGCTCTGCCGACGGCATCGGTCACTGGCGTTTCCATAGTTCCAAAAGGAAAACGCCCCGGCTTCCCGAGGCGTTTCCCGACGTGCGTGGCGACTCGACGCGGCACCTCAGTGCGAGAAGGACGAACTCCCGTCGCTGCCCTCGAACGCCACCGCGTAAGGATCGTGCTCGCTGCCGCCGCCTTCCGAGAGGCGGAACTTCAGCGCCAGACCGTCGCGGGAGTCGGCCGCGCGCAGGGCCTGCTCCATTTCGATCTTGCCTTCCTTGCACAGCCGGAACAGGCACTGGTCGAACGATTCCATCCCGTCCTCCAGCGTCTCTTCCATCGCCGCCTTGATTTCGTGTACCTGGCCGCGACGCAGCAGGTCGCGGATCATCGGCGTGTTGATCAGCACTTCCACCGCCGGGATGCGGCGGCCGTCGGTGCCCACCACCAACCGCTGGCTGATCACCGCCTTGAGGTTCAGGGCGAGGTTCATCAGCACGTTCTTGTGCGCGGTTTCAGGGAAGAAATTGAGGATGCGCTCGATGGTCTGGTCGGCGTTGTTCGAGTGCAGCGTCGCCAGGCACAGATGCCCGGTCTCGGCGAAGGCGATGGCGGCCTCCATCGTCGTGGCGTCGAGGATTTCGCCGATCAGGATCACGTCCGGCGCTTCGCGCATCGCGTTCTTCAGCGCGTTGTGGAAGGCGTGGGTGTCCAGACCGACCTCGCGCTGGTTGACGATCGACTTCTTGTGCTTGTGCAGGTACTCGATCGGATCCTCGATGGTGAGGATGTGGCCGGCCGCGGTGGTGTTGCGATAGTCGATCATCGACGCCAGCGACGTCGATTTGCCCGAGCCGGTGGAGCCGACGATCAGCACCAGCCCGCGCGGCGCCATGATCACGTTCTTCAGCACCTGCGGCAGCTGCAGTTCCTCGATGCTGGGGATCACGCTGCGGATCGCGCGGATCACCATGCCCACCTCGCCGCGCTGCTTGAACACGTTGACGCGGAAGCGCCCGGCGTCGGCCAGCGACAGCGCCATGTTCAGCTCGAGGTCGCGCTCGAACTCGGGCACTTGGCCCTCGTCCATCAGCGAGTAGGCGATCTTCTTGACCATGCCCGGGGGCAGGCCGGTGTTGCCGAGCGGATAAAGTTTGCCTTCGACCTTGATATGCACCGGCGCGCCGGTGGTCAGGAACATGTCGGAAGCATTCTTGTCCGCCATCAGCTTCAGGAAATAGCCGATGTCCATCGATGAACCTCCCGGGTTCTGGTATCTGTGCAATGATTTTCGGATGCGGCGGCCGGATTGCCGCATTGCATCGGCCGGACAGGCTGAAGACAATGAGCCGGCGTCGTGATCGAGCGGCGAACGACGATTCGACCACGACCGGTTCGACTGCCAACACGATCCACTACCGACACGCACCCCATGCCCGCAAGCTTCGCACAAATGCCGCGCGTCTCGCAGTACCCGCGCCGGGTACGAAGCCACATGCGCACCGCACTGCTTGTGATAGCGCTCACGTTTCCCGTTCTGGTCGCGCCGATCGTGGCCGCGCAGCGGACGCCGCTGCCGACCCACGAACTCGCCGCGGCCCAGTCCGCGGTGGCGCGCGCCGAAGGCGCCGATGCGGCGCAATACGCAGCCGAAGCGCTGCTGCGCGCCAAGACCGCACTGGGTCAGGCCCAGGCCGCATTGGCCGCACGCAAGGCCGCGGACGCTTCCGGGCTGGCGCCGCTCGCCGCGGCCGAGGCCGATTACGCCTACGCCCGCAGCCGCGACGCCATCCAGCGCAGCGAACTGGCCCGCCGTCGCGCCGAGATCGTCGAACTGCGCCAGCGTCTGGGCGTGGAGGGCTCGCGATGAACGCTTTCCGCGGCCCGACCGTGATTGCGCTCGCGCTGTCGCTGGCCCTGCCATTCGCAACTGCGCGGGCGGCCGAGCCCGATCCGGATGTCGTCCGCCTCGGCCAGCGGCTGCAGGCGATCGACACCGACCCGCAGCAGAATGCCTTCGCGGCCTACGAGCGTCTGCAGGCGCGACAGGCGCTGCAGGCCCTGCAGACGGCCAAGCGCAAGCAGAAGCCGCAAGCCCTGCAGATCGCCAGGATCCGGGTCGAAACCGCCGAAATGGCGGCGCGCACCGAGTCCGGCGGCGCCGAACTGCAACGGCTGGAGATCGAGCGCGGCGAATTGCTGGTGGAAGCCAGTCGCCGCGATGCCGAACGCGCCCGCGCCGAATCCGAGCGGCTGCGGATCGAGGCCCGGATCCAGGCGGAGGAAACCGCCCGTTTGCGCGAAGCGGTGGAGGCCGAGTCGCGCAATCGCGAGCAGGCCGAGGGCTTGCTCGATACCGTCGCCGGGAGCGAGGCCGAAAAACTGCGGCTGGCGCGCGAGCGCGAGGCCGAACTGGCTCGTCGCGAGGCCGAATTGACCGCCGGCGGCCCCCTGTCCGGGGATCAGGCGCCCAAGCCGACCGCCAAGCCGAAGCCCAAGCCGAAACCCAAACCCAAACCCAAACCCGTCCAGCGTTGATCGGCGACGCTGCGTTTGCCGAAAAACGCATGAATTAACAATTATTTACATCATTCTTCTGCGCTTTGCCGCGATGCAGGCCCGGCAGGCCTGGGCGACTCGCTGAATCGTGCGGATCGTGCTTGCCGAGCGCGTAGGAGAGGAGTAGGGTCGATTTGCCGGAGGTCGATTCGTCCTCCGGGAGGACGAGCAGAGCCGATGACGCCGATGCACGATTCAAGCAAACACGATTCAAGCAAGCACGACTCAAGCCAGCCCGGATCGATCCGGGCATTCTCCCGGGAGAATGCCGACCCAAGCGAAGTGCTTGCGGATGGTCCGGTCCGGAGCATCCGCGTGATTGTTTCGAGGCTCGTCCCCGCAGCGCCCCGTGCCGTTCCAGGCCGGGGCGTTTCCGTTTCCGGGACCGACTGTAATCCCGGCCGTTCCAACACCCCCACGTTTCCCACCCTGCGATCCGGCCTGTCGGCCGGGTCCTACAACGTCCTGTGAGGAGGAATCCATGTTCGAAGGGCAGCCCCAGACCGAACTCGAAGCTTTGATGAAGGCCAATACCGAATTCCGCCAGCTGTATCACCGCCACAAGGAGCTCGACAAACAGGTGCTCGATGCCGAACTCGGCGTATTGCCGATCGACGACACCCGGCTGGTGCAGATGAAGCGCGAGAAGCTGGCCGCGAAGGACCGCCTGACCCGGATGTACGACGCGCTGCAACACTGACGCGGGAGCCGCAGCGTCCGCGACGACGGGGCTTACGGCCCCGTCGTTGCCTGTGGCCGGACCGCTGCCGCCCGGTCGCTCGGTCATTGCCGCGCCTCCCCGGCCGACGATGCGATAATCCGGCCTTTCCCATCCGAACTGGGCCGGCATGTCGAATTCCCCGTCGAACGATTCCACGCTGCGCGAGCACGCGATCCGCGAGCACGCCGTCCATAAGCCGGCCATCAGCGGCTCCGTGCTGGACCTGATCGCCGATACCCCGATCGTCCGCGCCCAGCGCCTCGACACCGGTCTGTGCACGCTGTATCTCAAGCTGGAGTGCCAGAATCCAGGCGGTTCGATCAAGGACCGCATCGGCCTGCGCATGATCGAGGCCGCCGAGCAGCGCGGCGATATCCAGCCCGGCGCCACCCTGGTCGAGGGCACCGCCGGCAATACCGGCATCGGCCTGGCCCTGGTGGCCCAGCAGAAGGGCTACCGCCTGCTGCTGGTGGTGCCCGACAAGATGAGCCGCGAGAAGATCTTCAACCTCAAGGCCATGGGCGCCGAAGTGGTACTGACCCGCTCGGACGTGGCCAAGGGCCATCCCGACTACTACCAGGACATGGCCGCGCGGATCGCCCGCGAGACCCCGGGCGCCTACTTCATCAACCAGTTCGGCAACCCCGACAACCCGGCCGCGCACGAACACGGCACCGGCCCCGAGATCCTGCGCCAGATGAGCGAAGTCGGCGGCCTCGATGCCATCGTCTTCGGCTGCGGCAGCTCCGGCACCATGACCGGCCTGTCGCGCTGCTTCGCCGAGCACTCGCCGCACACCGAACTGGTGCTGGCCGACCCGGTGGGCTCGATCCTGGCGGAATACATCAACGACGGCCGGCTCAACGAGAAATCCGGCAGTTGGATGGTGGAAGGCATCGGCGAGGACTTCCTGCCCGACATCTCCGACTTCAGCCGGGTCAAGAAGGCCTATGCGGTGACCGACAAGGAAAGCTTCCTGGCCGCGCGCGAACTGCTGCGCTGCGAGGGCGTGCTGGGCGGCTCGTCCACGGGCACCCTGCTGACCGCGGCGCTGAAATACTGCCGTGAGCAGACGGTGGCCAAGAACGTCCTGGTCTTCGTCTGCGACACCGGCAACAAGTACCTCTCGAAGCAGTACAACGATTACTGGATGCTCGACAACGGCTTCCTGGAGCGCGAGCAGCACGGCGACCTGCGCGATCTGATCCTGCGCCCCTACACCCGCCGCGACACCGTGGTGGTCGGCCCGAACGATCTGCTGGTCACCGCCTACCAGCGGATGAAGCTCTACGAGATCTCGCAGCTGCCGGTGATGGACGGCGAAACCATCGTCGGCATTCTCGACGAGAGCGACGTGCTGCTGCATGTCTACGGCGACGAGTCGCGCTTCCGCGACCCGGTGTCCACGGCGATGGTCAGCAAGCTCGACAAGCTGGACGTTCGCTCCCCGGTGGAGGCGCTGCTGCCGGTGTTCGACCGCGGCCACGTCGCGATCGTGATGGAGGACGACCGTTTCCTGGGTCTGATTACCCGGATCGACTTGCTGAACTGGCTGCGTCGCCGCGTTCAGTAAAGCCGTCTCCGGCCGTTGGGGCGGTGTTAAAATTCGCGGTCTTTTCAGGAACTCCGCCCCGATGACTCAGCATGAGCCCGCCCAGACCGCAGACGACGCCAACGACTGGGGTCTCGGCACCAAGGCCATCCATGCCGGGCAGTCCCCGGACCCCACGACCGGGGCGGTGATGCCGCCGATCTACGCCACCTCGACCTACGCCCAGAGCAGTCCGGGCGTGCATCAGGGCTTCGAGTACTCGCGCACCCATAACCCTACTCGCTTCGCCTACGAGCGCTGCGTCGCCGGCCTCGAAGGCGGCAGCCGCGGGTTCGCCTTCGCCTCGGGCCTCGCCGCGTCGTCCACGATCCTGGAACTGCTGGACACCGGCAGCCACGTGATCAGCATGGACGATGTCTATGGCGGCACCTTCCGCCTGTTCGAGCGCGTGCGCCGACGCACCGCCGCTCTGGACTTCAGCTTCGTCGACCTGACCGATGCCGCAGCGCTCGAAGCGGCGATCCGGCCGAACACCCGCATGCTCTGGGTGGAAACCCCGACCAACCCGATGCTCAAGATCGTCGACCTGAAGGCGATGAGCGCGGTCGCCAAAAAACACGGCCTGCTGATGGTGGTCGACAATACTTTCGCCTCACCGATCCTGCAGCGGCCGCTGGAATACGGCGCCGACATCGTCATGCATTCGGCTACCAAATATCTCAACGGCCACTCCGACATGGTCGGCGGCATGGCGGTGGTAGGCGACAACGCCGAGCTGGCCGAACAGATGGCATTCCTGCAGAACTCGGTGGGCGCGGTGCAGGGGCCGTTCGACAGCTTCCTCGCCCTGCGCGGCCTGAAGACCCTGCACCTGCGCATGAAAGCCCACTGCGCCAACGCGCAGGCGCTGGCGGAATGGCTGCAGACCCATCCTGCGATCGAACAGGTGATCTATCCCGGCCTGAAAGAGCATCCGCAGCACGCGCTGGCTGCGCGGCAGATGGACGGCTTCGGCGGCATCGTGTCGATCCGGATCAAGGGCGGCTTCGAAGGCGCGAAACGCTTCTGCGAACGCACCCACCTGTTCACGCTGGCCGAATCCCTCGGCGGCGTCGAGAGTCTGGTCAATCACCCGGCGGTGATGACCCACGCCTCGGTGCCGGTTGAGCGCCGCGCCGTGCTGGGCATCCACGACGATCTGGTGCGCCTGAGCGTGGGCGTGGAATCCCTGGACGACCTGCGTCACGACCTGGAGCGGGCGCTCGCGCAATGAGTCGCGGCAGCCTGATCGACGCCCATCGACCGTTCCCCGCCGGGCCGTCCAGCCTGTTCGCGGGGTTCTGGCGCGAGCGCCGCCTGATCGGTCAGCTGATCCGGCGTGAGGTGCTGGGCCGCTACCGCGGCTCGGTGATGGGTATGGCGTGGTCGTTCCTGCATCCGATCCTGATGCTGGCGGTCTATACCTTTGTGTTTTCCGTGGTATTCGAGGCTAAGTGGCCCGGCATGATCGAAAGCCAGGGCAAAACGCGTTTTGCGCTATTGCTTTTCGTTGGCGTGATCGTCCACGGGTTGATCGCCGAGGCGTTGATCAGGGGGCCTGGATTGATCATTGCGAACGCCAATTATGTAAAGAAAGTGGTTTTTCCGCTCGAAACGTTGGGGTGGAGCGTGGTCGGCTCGGCCGCGTTCCATGCGCTGGTCAGCGTCGTGATATTGCTGGCGGCGAAGTGGATCTTCGAGGGCTCGGTGCCGCTTAAAGCGTTGTGGTTGCCGGTTGTCCTCTTGCCGCTTGGCTTCTTCGCACTTGGTGCGACGTGGCTCCTGGCATCTCTCGGCGTGTTCATCCGCGACATAGGCCAGGTCACCGGCGTGATTTCGACCGTGCTGATGTTTCTCGCGCCGGTGTTTTACCCGATCACGTCATTGCCCGAGGAATATCGCGCGTGGGTGTACGCCAATCCGCTGACGGTCGTGATCGAGCAGAGCCGTGCCGTGTTGTTCGCGGACGTCGCGCCCGACCCCTTCTTGATGCTGCGTTACTACGCAATCGCCAGTGTGTTCATGGTTTTCGGCTACTGGTGGTTCCAGAAGTCGCGTCGGGGATTCGCCGATGTCCTATGAGTTACGCGAGCCGCAGGTGGCCGAAGACGTCGGGCCGGCGATCATTGTCGATGGCGTCGACAAGTGCTATCAGATCTACGAACGGCCTCAGGATCGCCTGAAGCAGGCACTGATGCCGCGATTGGCAAGCCTGATCGGTTTGCGCGCTCCCAGCTATTTCCGTGAGTTCTGGGCGCTGAGCGAGATGTCGTTGACCGTGGAACGCGGCGAAACCGTGGGCATCATCGGCCGCAATGGTTCGGGCAAATCGACCCTGCTTCAGATCGTCTGCGGAACAGTGTCGCCTACGCACGGCAGGGTCGCGGTCTCCGGTCGTGTCGCTGCATTGCTGGAGCTGGGCAGCGGTTTCAATCCGGAGTTCACCGGACGAGAGAACATTTACATGAACGGTGCGATTCTCGGCATGACTTCCGAGGAAATCGCCGCGAAGTATGACGACATCGTCACCTTCGCCGATATCGGCGACTTCATCGAACAGCCGGTCAAGACCTATTCAAGCGGCATGTACGTACGTCTCGCATTCGCCGTGATTGCCCACGCCGATGCGGATGTTCTGGTAATCGATGAGGCGCTCTCCGTCGGCGACGTTTTCTTCGGCCAGAAATGCATGCGTTTCCTTCGAGATTTCCAGAAACGCGGGACGGTGTTGTTCGTCAGTCATGACGCGGGTGCAATCACGAATCTCTGCGATCGCGTTATCTGGCTCGATTGCGGACGCAAGCTCATGGATGGCCCAGCCAAGGCAGTCTGCGAGGCCTACAACGCCAGCGTTTACGACCATCGGCCCGGCGCTCCCCCATTGAAGCAGTTGAAGCCGGCAGCCAACACCGACGCCCCCGGTTCCCATGCGATGGACGTTGGCAACGAAATCCTGCTCAACGATCCGGACGCGTTCGACCCCTCGCTTGATCGCAGTTATGCACGCATATTTCGTTTCGACCCGGACTCTGCCGGCTTCGGCGATGGCGGCGCGAGTATTCTGGTCGTGCGTATCGAGAATGCCGATGGACGGATCTTGCCCCATGTCGAAGGTGGCGAAGTGGTGCGGTTGGTGGTGATCGCACGCGCGAATCGCAGGATCCCCCAGCCCATCGTCGGCTTTTTTCTGAAGGACCGCCTTGGGCAGCAACTGTTCGGTACGAACACGTATTCCGACGACGGCCCCGCGGCGCCCGCCGCCGAGGAAGGTCAGCTCATCGAATCTATATTCGAGTTCCGTATGCCGTATCTGCCGCTAGGCAGGTACACATTCGATATCGCGGTGGCCGACGGCACCTACCAACAGCATGTACAGGCAATCTGGATGTATGACGCGCTGGTGCTCGAATCGCTCTTCATCCCAAGGTCCACTGGACTGGTCGGTATTCCCTATCGAGCGGTCGGTCTGAAGGTGGTAGATCCGGATATGCCTGTCGCACAGGTGGAGAGCGACGCATGATGCCGACACGATCGCCTTCCCGCTTCGTTGCCGTTGCGCCCGGTATGCCTGCCGATTCTGTTTCCCGCGTCCAAGGCGAACGGTCTCCCGATGATGCGTATGACTCCACGCCCGTGTGCGCTTGCTAGGATAGGTATCGCCCGATGACTTCGATCGAAATCAATGCCAGCATGTCGCTGGCACCCCTGCATATTCCGCCGAGTGCGTGGATAGGCCATCTGCCTTTCGCTTTCTGGCTGATCGAAGAGACAAAGCCGGGCATGCTCGTTGAACTGGGCAGCCATCGCGGCACGTCGTATCTCGGTTTCTGTCAGGCGGTACGACACTGCGAATTGAACACCCGCTGTTTCGCCGTCGACACCTGGTCCGGGGATGAACACTCCGGCCTTTATGGCGACGAGGTATTCAACGACCTCTGGCAGTACAACGAGCGGCATTACAGCGGTTTTTCCGCTCTCATGCGAATGACGTTCGACGAAGCACGCGGTTATTTCGCGGATGGTAGCGTCGATGTTTTGCATATCGACGGGCTGCATACCTACGAAGCGGTCAAGCACGATTTCGAGACATGGCTGCCGAAACTGTCGTCGCGCGGCGTGATCCTGTTTCACGACACGATGGTCCGGGAACGCAAGTTCGGCGTGTGGAAACTGTGGTCGGAGTTGCTGGAACGCTATCCTGGATTCGAGTTGCAGAACACGCATGGTCTCGGCGTGCTGCTGGTCGGCGCCGAACAGCCGAAATCATTGTTGGATCTGGCGGCGCTGCGCGGCACCGATCTCGAAGTTCCCGTGTTGCGCCTCTTCGATACGCTCGGAGCCAGGCTCCGGCCCGACGATGCTCCCGCACTCGCATCGCGCATCGACGAGGTTGCAACGATGGTGTCGGCTCTGAGGTCGGATGTGGACTCGTCTCTGCACCACAAGTTCGAGTCCGCGCGCGAGGAAGCCCAAGAGCGATCGGTGCGTGATCGCGCTGCGATGCGCGAAGAGTACTCGGCGATTCAGTCCTACGCTGCCGAGGCGCTGCGAGCGGAAACATCGGAACTGGTGCGCAAAGAGCTGGCACGTGTCCAGGAGGTGGTTGCGATGGAGGCGTCGCTCCGGTCCGCCGAAGCGCTCACCCGCCAAGCCGAGGCGCTCCGAGCGGAAACATCGGAGCTGGTGCGCAAAGAGCTGGCGCGTGTCCAGGAGGTGGTTGCGATGGAGGCGTCGCTCCGGTCCGCCGAAGCGCTCACCCGCCAAGCCGAGGCGCATGCCGCGCATGTCGATGCGCTTGCACGGGAGGTAAAGGCGTCCGATGCGCTGCGCCGGGAGCTCGAAGCGGCGCTGGGCCTGCTCCGCGCGGAAGTGGATGCTAAGGAGGCCATGGTCAGTATGCAGCGTGCGGCATTGTCGGAGCGCTCCGCTGCGGTCGCCGTCCTGTCGGATGAACTGCAGGCAGCCTCCGAACGTGCAGAGGCGCTTTCACTGAGGCTTGCGGACGTCGAGTCGTCTACAAGCTGGAGATTTACGGGCCCCATGCGTGGCTTGTCCGCATGGCTGCGTGGCGCCTGGAGAGGCGGCAAATGATGCTGCCGACCGTTCGTCTGCAGTCTGATACTTCAGGCATCCCGTTTCTGGTGCGTAGAAACCGTATCGGAAAGTCCTTTCGCCCCATATCGATTGTTTCGACACGGTATGCGCTATTTGTAATCACGCGGCAATCACGGTCCGCAGCAAGACAGTCAGGCTGCGAGACTGCAGGAAAGGAATGACAATGACCGAAGCGGCACTGCCTGTTTTTTTCACCATATGCGCGAAGAATTTCCTCGCGTATGCGCGGACGTTGCATGCATCGGTGCGTGAGCATCACCCGGATGCCCGGTTCTATGTGGCGCTGTGCGACCGCATCGACGGGATGATCGATCCGGCAACGGAGCCGTTCGAGATCATCGAGTTGGAGCGCCTGGCGATCCCCGGCCTGGACGGAATGATCCAGCGCTACAACATCACCGAACTCAATACGGCGATCAAACCGTCGGTCTTCGAGTATCTGTTCGAGCGAGGCGAGCGCCGCGTGGTGTATCTGGATCCGGACATTCTGGTGGTGTCGCCGTTGACCGATGTGGTGTCGCGTCTGGGCGTGGATGCGGACGCGATTTTGACGCCTCACGTGCTGGACCCGGCGGAAAACGTCGAGATCGACGACGTCAAGATGCTTCAACTGGGTACCTTCAACCTTGGTTTCGTCGCGCTCAATGGCACCGAGCGTGTGCGCGAGATCGTGCGTTGGTGGGCGCGCCGGCTGGAGCACCAGTGTGTGATCGATGTGCCGAACGGTCTGTTCGTCGACCAGAAATGGGCGAACCTGCTACCTTCGTACATCTCGTCGACGCTGGTTCTGCATCATCCCGGCTACAACGTGGCCTATTGGAATCTGCCGCAGCGCCGGGTGACGCGCGAGGTTTCGGGTTGGAAGGTCAATGGTGCGCCGCTGGTGTTCGTGCACTTCAGC
>CALRWS020000012.1:0-118868 GCA_943371935.1 Chitinophaga pinensis
CTGCGCAGCGACATGCGAGCGGTGCCGATACGGCGGCGCCACCGCGACCAGCGGCAGCAACTGTCTGTCGGCATACAACGTGTGCGCAAAGGTCATCTTCGGATGCAAGCCGAAGCTGCCGTCCAGACGCAGCGCGTCGCGCACCGCGAGCTGGCCGCGCGCGCGCAGGTAATCGGCGTCGCCCTGCGGCGGCAACAGATGCAGGCCGTCCATCGCGCCGCGCAGCAGCACGACCACCAGCCGCGTCTGTCCACCCGAGGCTGCCGGCGACAGGCCGGGCCAGAGGGTGAGCATCGCGGTGCCGCCGAGCGCGGCGAGGAAGCGACGGCGAGTGAGATCGGTATCGCGACGGGTCATCACACTCTCCACTGGAAGGCGGGGCTGGAGAACAACAGCGCGAAGCCTTCCTGCGGCGAACCGGCGCGACGCAGCAGCTCCGCGAAAGGTCCCTGCACAGCCTCTGCGCCCAGCACGTCGGCAGCGAGTTCAACCGGCTTGCGCGCGACCGACACCTGCCCAGCCAGCGCAGCCGCCGCCTGCAGACGTTTGCGCAGCGCATCGCCGCTGGCCCAGTCGGCAGCGGTGTCGGGGAAACCCGCCGGCGAGCGCGGCGTGAAGGTCGGTTGGCCCAGGCCCTGCAACAGCCGGGTCAACGCGCGCGGCTGGCGATCCAGAGCGATCGCGCCCGCACGCATCGCCGAGACCACGAAATCGTCCGGCGTCTTGAATTTGCGCGCATCGGCCGACCACGCCGCATCGTCGTCGATCATCGCCCGGTACAACGCCGGCAGCGATCCGCTGCTGCGCAGGAACGCTGCGGACATGCGTTCCACCAGCGCCAACGGCGGCGTGTCGGAGACGAAATGCCGCGCGAGCTTCAGGCTGAGATGGCGCGCGGTGGCGGGATGCACGGCCAGGTCGCGCAGGATCGCGCGGCCCTGCGCTTCGCCGCCTTCGGCATAGCGTTTGCCCAGCACGCTGCGCGCGCCGGGTTCGTGCGCGCCGGGACGGAAGACGAAGGCCGAAGTCGCGCCGTTCTGCGCGTCGCGACGCAGCGGCGTGCCCCAGCCGGTGATAGCGCGCGCCAGTTCGACGACATCCTGCTGCGCGTAGCCGCCGTCGACGCCGAGCGTATGCAGTTCGAGGATTTCGCGCGCCAGATTCTCGTTGAGCCCGAGTCGGCGCTTCGCATCGCGACGTTCGACGCGCCGCGCGAGCATCGAGTCGTCGCCCACCGATGCGGCATTGTCCAGATACAGCAGCATCCCGGGATGGGTTTCCACCGCCAGCAGCAGATCGGCGAAATGGCCGGTGACGTGCGGACGGATCGCCTCGCGCTCCATCGGCGCGGCGAGCAGGCGCGCGCTGTTCTTGTCGATCGAGATCGCGAAATGGTTCGACCAGAACCGGACCAGGCGTTCGACGAACGGCGTGGAGGTGGTTGCGGCGACGCGATAGCGCACGCCGATGTCGGCGATGGCGTCGCGACGGATCGCCTGCTGCAGCGGCGTGCGCTCGATGTCGGCGATCATCGGGGCGGTCGCGGGCTCGGCCGACGCATCGGCGGCGCGCGCCCGGCGGCGCTGCAGGCGGTATTCGGCTTCGCGCTGCATGATATCGAGGCTGTCGGGCAGGCCGGCGAACGGCGCGAGATCCGGTTTCGCCTGCAGTTGCGCGTGCAACCAGCGGCGCGGATCGTCCGCCTGGGCGAGTTCGCCCGGCATGGCGCCCAGGCCGAAACGATTGACCGCTGCGGTTGCGGTGATGGCGCTCATGTCGCGCTCCTGCGTCGGAAGACTCCTGTGTCAACGCCTGCGGCGACGGCGGGTTGACGCGCGGCGGCCAAAGAAAAACCCCGGCGCCGAGGGCACCGGGGTTTCGTCGTACGGATATCCGGATCGATTTATTTGATCAGACGGATCGCGAACGGATAGCGGTAGGCTTCGCCGTTGTTGGCTTTCAGCCCGGCCAGGACGCAGAACACGATATTGCCGATCCACACCAGGGTCGGCACGAAGAACAGCAGACCGAGGGTGACGATGACAAGCACGAAGGCGATCGCATACGCGATGGTCAGCGTGATCTGGAAATTGAGGGCTTCCTTCGCCTGATCGGTGGCGAAAGCCTTGTTGACGTCGTCCTTGCTGATCAGCCAGATGATGAGCGGACCGACGACCCAGGTCAGGATGCCCAACAGATGCGCTACCAGCGCCAATGTCCGCTGGTCTTGAGGAGCCGCCCCGGACGGAGCCGGCGGCGGTGCGGTGAATTCGTTCCCATCGGTCATTGCTGGACTCCCCATTGCGTGCTGATGAATTTCGGTGCGGCGGAATTTGCTGCGGATGCAAGACATGCCACGACTTGCGGGCACGACCCTAGCATACACAAACGTCAATCGCCGCCGGCAACGGTCATCCGTCCGACCAGGGTCGAACCCACCCGCATATGCGAGCGCAGGTCGACATCGCTGCCGATCGCCTCGATCCCGCGCAGCATCTCGCGAAGGTTGCCAGCGATGGTGATCCCGTCCACCGGGTAGGCGATTTCGCCGTTTTCGACGTAGAACCCGGCGGCACCGCGCGAATAGTCGCCGGTGATCGCATTCACGCCCTGCCCCATCAGCTCGGTGACCAGCAGCCCGGTCCCCATGTCGCGGACCAGTGCGTCGAGACCCTCGGCGTTCGCTGCGACCTCCAGGTTGAACACGCCGCCAGCGTTGCCGGTGCTCTGCAGGCCGAGCTTGCGCGCGGAATAGCTGCCCAGCACGTAGCGCTGGAGAATGCCGTCGCGGACCAGATCGGACTCGCGGGTGGCGACGCCCTCGGCATCGAACGCGCTGGAGCGCATGCCGCGCATCAGGAACGGCCGCTCACGGACAGTGCACCAGTCGGGCAGCACCCGGGTTCCGGCGCTGTCGAGCAGGAAACTGGCGCCGCGGTACAGCGCACTGCCGGACACCGCGCCGAGCAGGTGGCCGAAGAGCGAGCGCGCGACCTCGGCGTGGAAGAGTATCGGCAGCGTGCCGGTCGGCAGCGTGCGCGGCTGCATCCGCGCGAGCGTGCGTTCGGCGGCGCGACGGCCGATCGCGGCGGGCGTTTCCAGATCCTCGCGGGCCAGCGCGAGGCTGTACCACCCGTCGCGCTGCATGTCGTCGCCTTCGCCGGCGATCAATCCGCAGGAAATGCTGTGGTGGGTGTCGCGCTCGCGGCCCAGGAAACCGTGGGAATTGGCGTAGACGCCGATGGACTCGCTGGTGGATGCCGAAGCGCCGTCGGAATTGGCGATGCGCGGGTCGGCGTCGCGGCCGGCGGCTTCGCAGGCCAAGGCCAGATCCACCGCTTCGTCGACCTCCAGCCGCCACGGATGCCAGCTGTCGAATTCGCGCAGATCGGTGGCCATGCGCTCGGCGTCGGCGAGGCCGGAGGCCGGGTCGTCCTCGGTGTGGCGCGCGATGGCGCAGGCCTGGGCGACGGTGGCTTCGAGGCTCTCCGGGCGCAGGTCCGCGGTGCTGGCGCTGCCCTTGCGCTGACCGAAATAGACGGTAATCCCGATCGACCGGTCGCGAGTGGATTCGACGCTTTCCACCGCGCCCATGCGCACGTTGACGTTGAGGCCGCGATCCTCGTCGAAGCTCACCTCGGCCTGGGATGCGCCCTGGGCGCGGGCGCGGGCCAGCAGGTCGCGGGCGAGGCCGGACAGGCGGTCCAGCCGGGCCTGACTGTCATCGTCCGCAAACATGGAAGAAGCAGCGGATGGAGAGGAAGCGATCGCGTTCAATGCATTATCCTGTGGTCATGAGAGGCAAAGACACCGAAACCGGCGATTTTCTGTCCCCGAGCCGCAGTCAGCAGCGGCGCGAGGCCCTTGAAGTACTCGAACTGGCCCGCCAGCTCTCGGCGTTGACGCCGCAGCAGGTGGCGAGACTGCCGGTGCCCGAGGGACTGATATCGCATATCGACGACACCCGGCGGATCACGTCGCACGGCGCGCACAAGCGCCAATTGCAGTATCTGGCGAAACAGATGCGGCGGGAAGACGACGACACCCTGCACGCGATCCGCGACGCGCTGGACAGCAGCGGCGAGCCCGCGCGACTGGAGGCGGCGATGCTGCACCGCGCCGAGGCCTGGCGCGAACGCCTGATCGCCGACGGCGATGCGGCGCTGACCGAACTGCTGACCGACTTCCCGCATGCCGACCGCCAGCACCTGCGCCAGCTCGCGCGCAACGCGCACGAGGAGAAGCTGCGCAACAAACCGCCGCATGCGTTCCGCGAACTGTTCCGCGAGCTGCGGGAACTGCTGGCGGGAAGCGGCGATGAAGACGAAAGCGGCGACGTGCCCGCCAGCGACAGCGAATCCTGAAACAGCCGGGCTTCGCTTTGCTCCCCTCTCCCACCGGGAGAGGGGTCGGAAGAGAGGGTTCGTCTGCTGACGACCCTCGATTGCCGCCGTATCCCCACCCGCCGCGCATTGCGCGGCGACCTCTCCCGAGGGGAGAGGTGAAAAGCCCCGTTGCGTCACGCCTTCGTCCCGCCCACCGTGATCTGATCGATCAACAGCGACGGCTGGCCCACGCCCACCGGTACGCTCTGGCCGTCCTTGCCGCAGGTACCGACGCCTTCGTCCAGCGCCAGATCGTGGCCGATCATCTTCACCCGCTGCATGGTTTCCGGGCCGTTGCCGATCAGGGTGGCGCCCTTCACCGGCGCGGTGATGCGGCCGTCTTCGATCAGATAGGCCTCAGTTGCCGAGAACACGTATTTGCCGCTGGTGATATCGACCTGACCGCCGCCGAAATTCACCGCGTACAGGCCGCGCTTGACCGAGCGGATCATGTCCTCGGGCGAATCCTGGCCGGCGAGCATGTAGGTATTGGTCATCCGCGGCATCACCAGATGCGCGAACGATTCGCGGCGGCCGTTGCCGGTGGCGGGCATGCCCATCAGCCGCGCGTTGTGGGTGTCCTGCATGTAGCCGGTGAGCACGCCATCTTCGATCAGCGTCGTACAGCGGGTCGGCGTGCCTTCGTCGTCGACGTTGAGCGAACCGCGGCGGCCCGGCAGCGTGCCGTCGTCGACGATGGTCACGCCCGGCGACGCCACGCGCTGGCCCATGCGCCCGGCATAGGTCGAGGTGCCCTTGCGGTTGAAGTCGCCCTCCAGACCGTGGCCCACCGCTTCGTGCAGCAGCACGCCCGGCCAGCCGTTGCCCAGCACTACCGGCATCGCGCCGGCCGGTGCGTCGACCGCATCCAGATTCACCAGCGCCTGGCGCAGGGCTTCCTGGCCGCAGCGCTCGGGGCGGTCGCCGCGCAGCAGTTCGGCGTAGTCGTAGCGGCCGCCGTAGCCCGACGTGGCCGACTCGCGGCGTCCGTTCTGCTCCACGATCACCTGGGCGTTGAAGCGCACCAGCGGCCGGATGTCGCCGGCCACCACCCCGTCGCTGCGGGCGACGAACATGGTGTCGACCGCGGCGCTGAGCGACACCGTGACCTGGCGCACGCGCGGGTCGGCGGCGCGCAGCAGCCGGTCGACGCGACGCATCGCATCGAGTTTCGCGGCGTTGTCGTAGGCGTCGATCGGATCGGCCGCGACATACCGCGGCTCGGCGGCGGCCAGTCCGGTACGCATCAGCGTCGCCGGGGTGCGGCTGTCGCCGTCGCGCGCGATCGCCTTGGCGGTGCGCGCAGCGGCCAGCAGCGCGTCGACGTTGATTTCGTCGGAATACGCGAAACCGGTCTTTTCGCCGGAGATCGCCCGCACGCCGACGCCCTGGTCGATCGCGTGCGAGCCGTCCTTGATGATGCCATCCTCCATCGTCCAGCCTTCGCGGCGCGAGTGCTGGAAATAGAAGTCGCCGAAATCGATGCCCGGCCCCAGCAGCAGGCCGAATCCGCGTTCGAGGGCGGCATCGTCCAGCCCGGCGGGCGCCAGCAGTCGCGATTCGGAGAGTTGCAGCATCGGGGGCATGGGAATTCCGGTGAATGTATCGACAGGACAGGAGTGGTGACGGGCGGCGACGGTATCAACCCGAGCCCGGCGTGGAACGCGCGGAAGGGCCGCTGCGTTCGACCACTTCCACTTTCGGGTCTTTCCACGGCCCGGTGACGCGGTAGTTCTTGGCCGAGGCCTGGCCGAGCGGCTTCTGCAGCACCGCGTTGGCGACCGCGCCGACCGCGGCGCCGACCGGGCCACCGGCGATCGCGCCGACCGCCGTCAACAGATTGCCGGTCTTGGGCAGCACCTCGATGGTCTGGTCGAAGGTCTGCGTGCGCATGTTCGCGGCGCCGCGGATGTTGATCGAAGCCGCCGGGCCGTTGATCGCGAAATCCTCGCTGCGCGCGCTGCCGCCGCTGAAGGTGACGGTACCGCCGAGCTTGTTGAACGCGAAGCCCTTGGAAAAGAAATCGCGGAAATCCAGGGTGAGGCGGCGCGGCAGTTGGGCGATGCTGAGCAGACCCAGGACGCGCCCGGTGCCGCCCGGCTCGATCTCGACCAGGCGGCCGTCCTTGACGTTCACCGTGAGCGTGCCGTCCAGTGCGGCGAGCTGGAACCCCATCGGGCTGCCGGCCCACGAGGCATCGAAACGCGCATCGCCCTTGCCGCCGTCCAGCCGTTCGCCCAGGCCGAAATCGCCGAGCAGCGTGCCGAAATCGTCGCTGGCGATGCTGGCGTTCAGGCGCGTGCGGGTCCCGGCGCCGCGACCGCT
This sequence comes from Chitinophaga pinensis, assembly GCA_943371935.1. Lineage (GTDB taxonomy): Bacteria > Pseudomonadota > Gammaproteobacteria > Xanthomonadales > Xanthomonadaceae > Lysobacter_I. Next base: position 6,711 of record CALRWS020000012.1, read on the forward strand.
CCAGTCGCCAGCGACATCGATCCGACGGGTCGGCGCGCGCGTCTGCAACTGCACGATCTCCATGCCGTTCGCGGTCGGGCGCGAACGGAACTGGGTGTCGCCCAGCGCCGCGCCGGCGATGCGCAGATCGTCCACGCGCAGATTGATCGCCGGGACTTTGGACGGATCGATATCGCCACCTGCGGAGGTCGCAGACGATCCCTGTGTGGCCGTCGATGTCGATGCCGTGCCCGCACTACGCCAGTGCAGGCGCTGCAATCGCCCGGCGATACTGCCGCCGTCGGTCTCCGGCACCAGCAGCGCGCCGGCCAGCGCCGCACCTTCGAGTTGCACGCCCAATCCACCGCTGGCGGGCACGATCTGCAGGCGGGTGTCGGGGAACGCGGCGCCGAGCAGCAGCAGGCGGTCGGCGGTGACATCGGCGCGGCGCAGCGGCAGCCGGCTACCGCCGCTGCCGCCGCTGCCGCCGCGGGTCAATGCGACCCAGCCGATGGCGTCCAGCGACATCGCGCGGCCGCCGATGACCAGACCGCTGGCCGGCGGCGCCTCGGCGATGCGGTCGGTGCCGAACGCGGCGCGGATGCCGAGCTGGCCCTGGGTGTCCCTGGCGCGCAGCGCGAACCGCTGGCCGAACGCCAGCGCGATCTCGCCCTTGCCGATCGGCAGTTGCAGGTCGAGCGTGGTCGGCAGCGCCGTGCCCGCGGCCTTGTCCATCGGCGCCGGCAGATCCAGCGCCATGCCGACCAGATCGGAGCGCAGCAGCAGTTTCGTGATCTGCGCGGCGGGCGCTTTCGTCGATTTCGACGCGGCGGCGCCCGTGGGCGCTGCCCATGCAGGGATGGCGATGCCCGCGGTCCAGCGCGAACGTCCGCGCACGTACGGCTTGAGCCAGGCCAGGTCGCTGGCGCGGTCGAGCAGATCGTCGCTGGTGAGCGACGCTTCCAGTTCGGCCTCGAAGCCCTGGCGTTTGTCGCGCACGTGGCCCGGGCCCGCGCGCAGCGACAGCCGCCCGTCCTGGCGGTCGTACTGCGCGCGCAGATCGTTGGCGCTGAAGCCGTTCTCGTCGTAGCGCGCGCGCCCGCTCACGCCCGCGAACGCGAGCTTCCACTCCGTTTCGGACAGGCGCACGCCGCGCAGTTCGATCTCGCCGTCGATCTCGGCTTTCTGCGATGCCGGACCGTGCAGCGGCAGCGCCAGCGTGAAGCCGACCGACGCCGGCCCGCTGGCGCCCAGGCTCGACAGGATGCCGGCGTGATCCTTGCGCAGCGGACTCTGCCGGACCAGCCCGAGCAGTTTCGCGGCGTCGGCATCCGCGTGCGCGTCGATACCGAGCGCGCCGTCGCCGTAATCGGGAATGCCGGCCTGGAATTCATGGATGCCGACCTCGGCCAGCACCGCTTTGCCGGCGACCGAGAAGCCGTTGCCGATGAAGGCGATATCGGCATCCATGTCGGAGGTCGCCGGCCAATCGGCGTTGAATTTCACGCGCATGTCCTGCAGCGTGGCGCGGGCGTCGAACACACCGGTCGGCGGCGCCCCCGCTGGCGATCTGAACGGCCAGTTTTCCAGTTCGCCGGCGATCACCGCACGCCCGTCGCGCACATGTCCGGAGACCAGCGCGGTGTCGAGCCAATGCACGAGCGACGGCGACATCACGTGTTTGGGCCAGAAGCGCTTGGCGGTGGGTGCCAGCGCATCGTCGAGATCCGCTGCGATATCGATCCGCGGCGCGGTGCCGTCGTTCTGGAACCACAGCCCGCCGCGCACGTCGGCGCCATAACCGTCGCCGTCGATGCGCAGCGCCGCCGTTTCGACCCGCCAGCCGCCGTCCTCGCGCCAGCCGACCGCCTCGCCGCGTAGCCCGACCACATGCGCCACGCCGAAACCGCGCGGCCAGTCGAAGCGCAGCTTCGCCTTCGGATCGAACGCGAACGCCATCGCTTCGGCATCGCCGCGCAGATCGCCGCTGAGGCCCTGCAGACCCGGCGAGTCGCCGACCGCGGCGAACTGCAGGTCGCGCACGGTCGCTTCGATGCGGATGTCGCCCTCGTCCGCGCCGCCGCGCAGGCCGCCCACATTCACCTTTTCGAGCACCGCACCGGGCCTGGCCGCCGTCAGCCAGCGACGGAGTTTCGGATCGAGCCGGTCGCTGAGCGCGAGCACCGCGAACAAGGGACCGGCGTCGATGCGTTCGGCGCGCAGGCCGTAGCGCTTGCCGCCCGCGAGGACCAGACCATCGAGAATCTGCGGCTTGCTGTCGGCCTCGGCATGGACCTGCATGCTGGTCGCATCCAGGCGCCAGCCGTCGGCCTCCGCGCGCCAGTGTGCGACCGCCTGCAGGCGCGCGAACGTGGCGACCGGCGCTGGGTTGGTTTTCCCGCTGGCAATCCCGGCAACCGCCGGGGTCGCGAACGGCGCGCCGCGCAGGCGTACGCCTGCCAGATCGCCGTCGACGCTGATCGAAGCGATGCGATGCCGGCGCAGACTCGCCCAGGCTTCGGCGCGGCCGCGCCCCTCGACGATGGTCACGCCGTTCACGTGCAACAACGAGGACCACGAGGACAGGTCGGCGTTCTTCGCCGACGCGTAGAGCCGGCCGTTGCCGCTCGCACGGTCGAAATCCAGCACGAAATCGACCGGCGAACCGTCGCGCCGGCTGCGCGCGCGCAATCCACTGCGCACGCGTTCACCGTCGACCTGCAGGCGAAGATCGACGTCGGGGACCACGGTTTCGATCTTCAGCGACGGCGCGGAAATGCCCAGACGCGCGTCGATCACCTGCAGCTCGCCCAGACCTTCCAGCGCGCTCAGCGGATCGCCGCCCTGCGCCTGTCCCGGCAGCCCGCGCACCTGCCAGCGACCGTCGTCGGCGCGTTCGAGCGTCAGCGCGAGATTGCGCACGCGCAGCTCGGTGAATGAACGTCCCGGCAGCAGGCCGGCGTACTGCGACACCAGGATTTCGGCGGCGCCGATGGCCACCGCGTCCTTGCCCGCGCCCACGCGCAGACCGTCGAGACGCAGCAGCGGCCCGCGCCGGGTCCATGCGGTTTGAACGGTATCGAATTGCACCGGCCGGCCTGCGCGCGCGCTCAGCCATTCGGCGATGCGGTCCGGGTGGCGCTCGGCCAGCGGCAGCAGTTGACTGACGATGCCCGCGCACAGCGCCACCAGCACCAGCGACAGCGCGGTGACGTACCACAGCCCGCGTCGCGCCAGACGAAGGCGACGACGCAGCGACGTCGGCATCAGCGCCGGGCTCCGTTCGACACCGCACGGGTCGCTTGGTCAGAGCAGGACGACATCGAACTGCTCCTGCGTGTATTGCTCGTCCGCCTGGAAGCGGATCGATTTGCCGAGAAATTCCTCCAGTTCGGCCACCGCCGGCGATTCCTCGTCGGTGATGCGCGCGACCACTTTCGGCGACGCGATCACCAGCAGCCGCGCGGCCTCGAACTGGCGTACGGCGCGGGTGATCTCGCGGAAGATCTCGTAGGTCACGGTCTCGGCGGTCTTCAGCGTGCCGCGGCCGCTGCACTCGTGGCAGGGCTCGCTGAGCTGGCGCTGCAGGCTCTCGACCGTGCGCTTGCGGGTCATCTCGACCAGGCCCAGCGGCGAGAAATCGTAGACGGTGGTCTTGGCGTGATCGCGCGCCAGCGATTTCTCCAGCGTGCGCAGCACCTGGCGACGGTGCTCGGGATCGATCATGTCGATGAAGTCGATGATGATGATGCCGCCGAGGTTGCGCAGCCGCAGCTGTCGCGCCACCGATTGCGCCGCTTCCAGATTGGTGCGGTAAACGGTTTCCTCGAGATTGCGCTGGCCGAGGAACGAGCCGGTGTTGACGTCGATGGTGGTCATCGCCTCGGTCTGGTCGATGACCAGATAGCCGCCGGATTTGAGCGGCACTTCCTTTTCGAGCGCGCGCTGGATTTCGTCTTCCACGCCGTACAGATCGAACACCGGGCGCGCGCCGACGTAGTGCTCGATCTTCTCGGCCAAACCCGGCATGTACTGCGCGGCGAAGGTGCGGAGGCGGTCGCAGGTTTCGCGCGAATCGACCTTCACCTTCTCCACGTCGCGACGGATCAGGTCGCGCACCGCGCGCATCGGCAGGCTGAGATCCTCGTAGATGCACTCGCCGACCTTCGCGGTGCGCACGTTCTGCTCGATCAGCGACCAGGCGCGGCCGAGATAAGCGATGTCTTCGGCCAGCGCTTCGGCCGGCTGGCTTTCGGCATTGGTGCGGACGATATAGCCGTGCGGCTGACCGCCGGCGGAGACCAGCGCCTTCAGACGTTGGCGCTCAGCTTCGTCCTCGATCCGCGAAGACACGCCGATCACCTTCGACTGCGGCAGCAGCACGAGGTAACGCGAGGGAATGCTGACCTGGGTGGTGAGCCGAGCGCCCTTGCCGCCGATCGGATCCTTCACCACCTGGACCACGATTTCCTGACCGTCGCGCAGCAGTTCGGTGATCGACGGCACGACCTGGGCGGCCGTCGCGGTCGCCTGCACCGGTGCGGCGACCGCGATGTCGCCATCCAGCGCACCGTCCAGCGCGTTCTCCAGCGCGGTGCCGATGGCCGGGACGACATTGGCGCGGAAGATATCGTTGGCATGCAGGAATGCTGCGCGGTCCAGGCCGATGTCGACGAAAGCCGCCTGCATGCCGGGCATCACCCGCTGCACCTTGCCTTTGTAGATGTTGCCGACCACGCCGCGCCGCCAGCCGCGTTCGATGTGCAGTTCCTGCAGCATGCCGTTTTCGACTACCGCGACCCGCGTTTCCCGCGGGGTGACGTTGACCAGGATTTCCTCGGTCATCGCGTCGACTCCATCGCGACATGCGCCTGGGACGGTGGTACCGCAGGCTGCGCGACGGGAGGCTGTACCAAGGGCGGCTGTACTAAGGGAAACAGTCCGAACTGTTTCAACAGCATCGAGGTTTCGTGCAGCGGCAGGCCCATCACCCCGGAATGACTGCCGGACAGGTGCGAGATGAAGCTCTGCGCCATGCCCTGGATCGCATACGCGCCGGCCTTGCCGTCCCACTCGCCGGTGTCGAGATAGCTGCGGATATCGTCCTCGCCCAGCGTCGCGAAGGTGACCTGCGACACCGAGACCGCATGCAGTTCGCGCGCCGCGGACACCATCGAGACCGCCGAGATCACCGCGTGGCTGCGCCCGGAGAGGCTGCGCAGCATCGCCGCAGCATCGTCGGCATCGACCGGTTTACCGAAGATCCGGCCGTCCAGCACCACTTCGGTGTCGGCGCCCAGCACCACCGCCGTGGGTTGGCCGGACAGGCGCAGCAGGCCGGCACCGGCTTTTTCGCGCGCGACACGACGGACGTAATCCTCCGGCGGCTCCGACGGCGCGGGCACTTCAGGGAGGTCGAGGTCGAGGATGCCGAAGTCGAGACCGAGCATCCTTAACAGTTCACGACGGCGGGGGGATTTCGAGGCGAGATGCAACATGAAGCTAGGATACCCTGCGGACCGCCGCAGCCTGCGCATGACGCATCGCGAACCCCGAATGGGCTCACCATGCGTTCACTCGCTGGTCTTGAGACCCCTCGGACCACATCACGCCGGCCCCACTCATGGAGATTCGCATGTTCCCCCGCGCCCTGCCCCGCCTGATTTCTGTCGCTTTCGCCACCGTCCTCGCCTCGAGTCTCGTCATGACCGCATCCGCCCAGACCTCACCCCCAGCCTCCAGCGACGGCACCCTGCTGTCGGTCAGCGCCGAAGCCCAGGCGACCCGCATTCCGGATATCGCCACCATTTCCAGCGGCGTGGTCACCCAGGCCGCCGACGCGAATAGCGCCCTCCGTGCGAACGCCGAACAGATGAGCAAGGTGATGGCCGCGGTCAAAGCCGCCGGTATCGCCGAACGCGACGTCCAGACCACCGGGATCGGCGTGTACCCGCAATACCGTTATGCCGAGAACCAGCCGCCGACGATTACCGGCTACCAGGCCACCAACACCGTCAGCCTCAAGATCCGCGACCTGACGAAGCTGGGCAAAGTGCTCGATGCCCTCGTCGCCAGCGGCTCGAACCAGATCAACGGCCCGAGCTTCGAGATCGACGAACCGGAAGCCGCCTACGACGAAGCCCGCCGCAACGCACTGAAGAAAGCCGAGGCCCGCGCCGAGATGTACGCCAAGGCCCTCGGCCTGCGCGTGCGCCGCATCGCCAGCATCAGCGAAGGCGGCGGTTTCAACCAGCCCGGCCCGATGCCGATGATGATGAAGTCCGCAACCGCAGAAGCCCAGGACACGCAGATCTCGCCCGGCGAGACCTCGCTGTCGGTCAACCTCAACGTGGTATTCGAATTGGGCCGCTGAGCAGCAAAACCGGTCGCCCGGCATCGAACCCCCAGACACCCGCCGCATGGCGGGTGTCGTCGTTCCGGACGCCGGAATTTTTTTCGCCAGCCTTAACCCCGCCCGAATCCGAGCCGCGTTCACACCATCGTCCCCAACCGATGGAGGTGTGCCATGGTCCTGATCCAACGTCATCCACACGCGCAGGCCACGGCCCTGCACCAGGCGATCGCGCGCATCCAGCCCAGCCGGATCTTCGGCATCGCCGGCGCGATCACGCTCAACGCCGCTGCACTGATGCTGTTGCTGGTACCGGTGTCGGCGCCGATGCCGGTGGCGCCCGACATCGGCTTCGTTTGGGAACTGCCGCAAAAGAAAGAAATGCCGCCTCCGATTCCGGTCGAAGTGCCGATCACCAAGCCGCAACCGGTCCGCAATACCACGCCGGTACCGATCAACCCGCCCACGCAGCAGCCCGTGTTGGATCAGGACGTGATCGTTCCCGAGGGCAACGAGTACGTGCCGCCGAACAATATCGAGCCAACCCCCGATATCGGCCCGACACAGCCGACCAATCCCGGCCCGCTGCCGAGCACGCGGCTGGAATACGCATCGGCGCCGGCACCGGTCTATCCGCGCGAGGCCATGCTGGACGGCATCGAAGGCACGGTGCTGCTGAAAGTGCTGGTGGACGTGGACGGCAAACCGCTGTCGGTGGAGATCGAGCGCAGCAGCGGCAATCGCCGGCTGGACGATGCCGCGCGCCGGCAGGTGTTGCGCAAGTGGATGTTCCGGCCGGCGATTCGCGACGGTCAAGCGATCCAGGTCTTCGGTCTGGTGCCGGTGCATTTCAGCCTGCAATAAAGCCGCGTGGCGAACGTGTTCAATCCCTTTCCAACGCTTCAACAGGAACCTTGCCGCCGGTCGTCGACGCCACGACCGGCGGCTTCTTTTTGCGTGCCGACTTCCTCGTAGCGGAATGGATGCACCGGGGGTTGCATGCCGCGAATGCGTTGCATCGTTCTGCGGGTGCATCCAATCACGCATGGTCATCGCCAGATCCGCTTGCGACACTCTTGCGCCCACCACAAGAGCGCCCCCGATGAAACATCTGTTCGCACCGCTCCAAGCTGGCGATCTTGTATTGCCCAACCGCATCCTGATGGCGCCGCTCACGCGCTGTCGCGCAGAAGACGATCACGTCCCAGGGCCATTGATCGCCGAGTACTACGCGCAGCGCGCCAGCGCCGGATTGATCATCGCGGAAGCGACCATGGCGATGCCCGGCAATTCCGCGTTCTGGCGCGAACCCGGCATCCACAGCGAAGCCCAGGTGGCCGGCTGGAAGCGCGTGACCGACGCGGTGCATGCCGCTGGCGGGCGCATCGTGCTTCAGCTCTGGCACGGCGGGCGCGCCTGCCATCCCGATCTCAACGACGGCGCGCAGCCGGTCGCGCCCAGCGCCATCGCGATCGTCAATGACCAGGTATATACGCCGAAGGGCAAGGTCGATTACGTGGTGCCGCGCGCACTGGCCGACGAGGAACTGCCGGGAATCGTCACCGGCTTCGCGCACGCGGCAAGCAACGCGAAGGCCGCAGGTTTCGACGGCGTGGAAGTGCATGGCGCGAACGGCTATCTGCTCGACGAATTCCTGCGCGACGGCGCGAACCAGCGCAGCGGCCCGTATGGCGGCACGATCGAACATCGCGCACGACTGCTGCTGGAAGTGCTGGAAGCGGTGTGTTTCGTCTGGGGCAGCGGTCGCGTCGGCCTGCGGGTGTCGCCCCTCAACAGCTACAACAGCATGCGCGACAGCGATCCGGTCGGCCTCGTGCGTTGGCTCGGCAAGCGGCTCAACGACTACGAACTCGCGTACTGGCACGTGATGCGCGCGGATTTCCTCGGTCAGCAGCACGGCGACGTGATGACGCCCGCACGCGAGAGCTACGACGGCACGCTGATCGGCAACATGGGCTACAGCGCGGAGGAAGCCGAGGCCGCGATCGCCGACGGCAAACTCGACGCGGTGGCCTTCGGCGTGCCGTTCATCGCCAACCCCGACCTGCCCGAACGCCTGCGGGCCGGCGCGCCGCTGGCCGAAGCCGATCGCAGCACGTTCTACACCTGGGACGCGAAGGGCTACACCGATTACCCGCGGTTCGCGGGCTGAGCGACGCCGGATCCGTCTCGACCGGATCCGTCACGAACCGATCCGTCACGAACCGGCGCCGCTCGCGCGGCGTCAGTTCTGCACCCAGCGCATGTCCGACAGACACCACGACAGGCTGCCGCTGGACTTGTAGGTCCAGTTGTAGCGGCGCGGCGGACTGATGCGGTACGCGGTCAAGCCGCTGGCCGGCGCCGTGGGCCGGGTCCACTCGTTGGTCTCGTAGTCGTAGGTGCGGTAGAGCTCGTTCGCGGCCGCCGCCAGGGTGTCGTCCCGCTGGCCGGTGATGTTGCTGAAGTAGTACGCCCAGGCCATCGCGCCCGCGACCGAGAGCACGTGCTCGGGGCCCACGCCGTCGGCGGCGTAGGTCGAACCGTCGATCAGGGTCACGTAATCGACCAGGCGCAGGTTTTCCGGCACGTTCGTGTACACGCTGCGCTGCGCAGGCGTGTACGACTTGGCGCCGTACTTCAGCGCGTTGCCGGTGCGACGGATGAAGTTCGCGATGTCGGCGCTGTCGGTCAGCGCATAGGCACGCACCATCGGATCGATCACGAAAGGCGTCTGCCATAAGCTGACCAGCAGTTGGGTCGCCGGACCGTTGCCTTCCTGGCTGCCGTATTTCCAGAGGCCGCCATCGACGCGATTCGCCGGGAGCGCACCGCCGGCGCCGTTCTGGTGCCACACCAGATTGTTGGTGAGCGTGACCAGGCGCTCGCGGTAGGTCAGCGCCGAGCCCGTCTTGTACGGCACGTCGCCGAACAGTTCGTAGCCGATGATCATCCCGGACAGCTTGATGCCGATGTGGCGCTCGGTATAGCTGCTGGTCGGCGACCAGCGGTCGGGCTCGTCGTTGGCGTCCTGCTGCGCTTTCGCTGCCAGCTTCGCGCCGTCCTTCGACAGATCGTCGCCGGTCGTCCAGTGGGTATAGGCCAGTCCCTCGGGATAGCTGTACATCGCGCCGTTGGCGCCGATGTAGGCGCCGGGGTTGGGATTCTTGAGTCTGAACGCACCGACCGCACTGTCCGGCGTGGTGCCCTGCGGATAGAGATTCACCCGGTAGTACTCGGAGGCGCGCACCGATTCGCGCAGCGCCTTGAAGAAGCCGCTGCGGAAATACAGGCTGTAGAACGCCGATACGCGGTCGTAGAGCCACGGCTCGCCTTCGGCCGCCTTGTACGGAATCTGGTTGGCGGTGGTGACGCGCGGGTCGTCTTCGTTGATGTGCGCATAGAAGAAATTCTTCGCGCCATACATCTGTTCGGTGTATTCCGCGTAGTGCTCGGTCGCGTCCATCGTCGCCGGATCGTCGCGGGTGGCCAGGATCTGCGGCGCGAACGGCCGCATCGGACCGAGTTTCAGCAGGCCTTTGCTCAACGTCGACGACGGCAGCACCGCATAGACCCTCGGTTCCGACACGCCGTCACCGGCGACGAAACTGCCCGATGTGACCGGCTGCCAGCCGTTGCGCGGGTTCTCCAGCGTGGCGACCGACTGGGCGCGATCGCGATAGCCCCACTCGACGCGGATGGCCTCCGAATTCGGATACGTCGCGGCGAAGGTGTGGCGGATCTGCACGCGGGCGACGCGCACGGAGGTGTTGTCGAGCGCGGCGTTGGTCGCATGCCGCCACGGCGTGAGCTGTTCGACGAACGCCGGGATCTCGATGCCCTTGGCGTCGAGCACGCGCAGCTTCGACAGGCCCGCCTGGGTGATCGAACCGCGCGGCAGCGGCACGCCGAAGGTCACCAGCTGCGCCACGCCCGCAGGCACGCCTTCCACCGGATGCAGGCGCACATCGACCACGCCGAAGGTTTCAGCGGCGGCCATCAGCGGCTTGAAGAGGCGAGGACTGACGAGGCCGCCGACCGCATTGCCCACCGGCGGTGCGGCCTGCGGCGCGGGCGGCACCACGATGGATCCGGGGCGGACGCGCACCGGCGTCGCGTCGCGCGGTTCGGCCTGCGATGGACGCTTGCCGGTGGTATCGGCGATGCGGGCCTGGGCATTGCCGGTGTCGCAGGCGTTGAGCGCGAACGCCAGCGCGACGATCACGGCCATTCTTGCGGAGGCATGGAGACGGGCAGGAAAGATGCCGTGAGGAAGCATTCCGGGAAGGGACGGGGCAGCGCCACGCCACGCGGACAACGACAGTTGCAGTTTTTGCATGCGGATCACCTGGAGCGCGGAGCATGCGGGGGCACGATCCGACGACGATGCCGAGGGGGAATGCGTGCAGCCGTCGGCAGCGGCGTGCAGGGACCTGGACGACGCGACGCACGCGGCGAAAGGGCGAGGCAACGTATGCGTGGTCCCAGCCAACAAACCGTGACCATCGTCGTCAATAGCAGCTTAGTGATTGTTTTGCATGATTTTCCTGCACGGATTCACATCCTGCCGGTGATCTGTGCATGCTCCGCAGACGCCGGGCGACCATCAAATTCGTGACGGGAAACACATTCTGCGCAACTTCCGTTGCTGGCTATGCGGACTCGAAACAACGTTTCAGGCGCGGTGATAAGGGTGGTTCGCCAGCAGCGCCGCGGCGCGGTAGAGCTGCTCGGCCAGCACCAGCCTTACCAGCATGTGCGGCAGGGTGAGCGGGCCCAGCGACCAGCGCTCGTCGGCCTTGGCCAGCACGTCGGGGGCATGCCCTTCCGGGCCGCCGATCAGGAACGCGAGGTCGCGACCGCCGCCGCGCCAGTGCTCCAGCTGCTGCGCCAGGTCTTCGGAGCTGTGCATCCTGCCGCGGCCGTCCAGCGCAATGACATGCACCGGCTTCGATTGGGATGTTTTGGGAAGCGCAGCGATCACCCGCGCGCCCTCGTCGGCAGTCGCGCGCGCCGCGTCGCGACCCTTGCCGCGCAGGCCGGGTTCGATTTCGATCAGATCCAGCGGCAGCCAGTAGGACAGACGCTTCTGGTATTCGGCGAAGCCCTGCGCCACCCAGGCGGGCGCGCGTTCGCCGACGGCGATAAGACGGGCTTTCAAGAAGCAGCGCTCAGAGTGGCGGCGCTCAGGCCGCCGGTTCGCTCACGCGCACCGCGGTGCCGTAGCACAGCACTTCGGTGATGCCGGCCATGACCTCGGTCGCGTCGTAGCGCACGCCGATGATGGCGTTCGCGCCCAGCCGGTCGGCTTCGCGACACATCTGGTCGAAGGCATCGCGCCGCGCCTGCTCGCACAGTTCGCGATACAGACTGATATCGCCGCCGAACAGCGCCTGGATGCCGGCGAGGAAATTGCCGACCACCGAGCGCGAACGTACGGTGAGGCCGCGCACCACACCGAGATTCTTCAATACCGGCTGGCCGGGCAGCTCGAACGCGGTGGTGATCTGGACACGCTGCATCGCGGGACTCAGTAACGTGCGTCCGGCGGCTCGTCGCCCACCGTCCACAGTCGCTCCAGCGCGTAATACTCGCGGACCCGCGGCAACATCACGTGCACGACCACATCGCCGAGGTCGACCAGCACCCATTCGGCTTCGCGCTCGCCTTCCACGCCCAGGGGCATCACGCCGACGTCCTTGACCTTGCGCACCGCCTCGTCGGCGATCGATTTGACGTGACGGGTCGAGGTGCCCGAGGCGATCACCATGTAATCGCAGACGCTGGTCTTGCCGCGGACATCGATCTCGATCACGTCCTTGGCCTTCAGGTCTTCCATCGCCAGATGGACCTGACGGAGCAGCGCTTCGGCGGACGGCGCCGGGGTGGGCAGCACGGTCTTGATGACGTGCGCATTGTTGGTGTTGGACAAGAGCGATCCTCGCTTGGAATGCCGGGATTATACCCCCCGCGCCGCCGCGGGCCGGGGAGCGGGGGCGAACGGGCCGGCACCGTACAGACCATGCTCGACGATGTAGCGCGACACCGGCAGCGGCAACAGGTGGTGCCAGGTCTCGCCAGCGGCGATCCGGCGACGGATCTGGGTGGCGGAGGCCTCGTGCAGCGGCTGGCGCAGGCGCAGCACCTTGCCGCCGGGGCTGTTGCGAAGGGACGCGGCGTCCAGGGTCCAGCGCCCGCCCACCAGCCGGGCCGCCTCGGGCGGCAGGTGTTCGTCCAGCGCGCTGCCCGGACGCTCGGCCACCACCCAGTGCGCGCCTGCGATGAGGGCCTCGGGTTCTTTCCAGGTGGCCAGCCCGTGCAGGCTGTCGGCCCCGATCAGGAACGCCAGCGGCGCCTGTTCGCCGTGTTTCGCGCGCAGCTCGCGCAGGGTGTCGATGGTGTAGCTGGGCTTTTCTCGCGCCAGTTCGCGCCGGTCCACCCGCAGCCCGGCGTGGCCCTGGATGGCCAGATCGAGCATCGCGGCGCGGTCTTCGGCACCGGCGCCGGGTGCGGCGCGGTGGGGCGGGTCGGCCGCCGGCATCATCCAGATCGTGGTGCCCAGCGCATCCCGCGCGGCCAGGGCGATGGCGATGTGGCCGTTGTGGACAGGGTCGAAGGTGCCGCCGTAGAACGCGCGCAGCAACATGGGAAAGGACATCAGACCACCGCCCGCCGGGTCAGCAGCGTGGCGCCGCGCGATTCGGCGATAGCCAGCAGCAGGCGTTCCAGCGCCAGCCAGGCATCGGCCGGCTCCTCGCCGATCCGCGGCCGGCCCTTGGCGATGCGGTCGACGCGACCGGCCTCCACCACGAAACGCTCCCAGCGCGCGGCGTCGTGACGCTGCAGCGCGCGGCGGTAGACCGCCTGCTTGGCGTCCCACACCCGCTGCGCCTTGAATTCGGCGGCCAGATTGCCGCCCTTGGCCTGCACCCGCGCCAGCGCGGCCGCGCGCTGCAGCTCCATCACCAGCATGCCCATCAGCGCCGGCACCGCCTCGCCTTCCGCGCGCAGGCCGTGCAGCATGCGCAGCGCCTGCGCGGGCTGGCCGTTCAGGGTGGCGTCGAGCAGCCGGAACACGTCGAAACGCGCGGCATCGGCGACGTAGGACTCCATCCGCGCAAGATCGATCGATTCGCCGTCGGAGAGCAGCGCGAGTTTGTCGATTTCCTGCGCCGCGGCCAGCAGATTGCCTTCGACCCGCTCGACCAGCCGCTCGATCGCATCGCGGTCGGCGCGCAGGCCGCGCGCGCGCAGGCGGCGTTCGATCCAGTCCGGCATTTCGTGGGGTTTGAGCGCCCAGGCGATGGCGTGATGGCCGACGCGGGCGATGGTCTCGCTCCATTTGCCGCCGTGCTGGCGGCTCCAGTCCTCGCCGGTAATCAGCAGCACCACATCGTGCGGCGGATCGGTGCAGAACTCGGTGATGAACGCACTGCCGTCCTTGCCCGGCTTGGCCGAGGGCAAGCGCACTTCCAGCAGCCGGCGCGAGGCGAACAGACTCGGCGCGTTCACGCTCTGCGCGAGCTGGTTCCAGTCGAAATCGCGGCCGTCGGCGTCGAAGATCTCGCGCTCGCCGATGCCTTCCGCGCGCGCCTGGACGCGCACCGCGTCTGCAGCTTCCAGCACCCGCAGCGTTTCCGGGCCGGCGATCAGATAGGCCGGGCGCAGCGGTTCGGAGGCGAGCTGCGCGGTCAGGCGTTCCGGGGTGAGTTCCATGCGGGAAGGGGCAACGCTTGCCGCGCGTCAGGGCGCCTTCGCGGGCGCCGGGGCGCGCATGGCGGCGTCGATGCGGCGGAGGATCGCGGCGTTCATGTCGCGACGCATTTCGCTCACCAGCAGCTCGCGCTCGCTGTTGCGGCCGATGGCGTCGTTGGCGGGAGCGATGTAGTCGCGAGCCAGTTCCACCGCCTGTTGCGGCACGAGGATGCGGTCGTCTTCCGCGGTGACGCCCGGCTGGCGGAGCCGGAACACCACCGCATAGCGCAGGCTGTATTCCTGGGCGCGGCCGAGGCCATCGAGCGAGATCGGCAGATCGGCCCATTTCTCGGACAGGATTTCGAGCCGGGTCGACGTCTCGATCGCATCGGCCGCCGCCGGCGTCGCGCCCGCGCGTTCCAGCGAGCGCGCCAGCGAATCGGCGAGCGCGCTATAGGGGTCTCGCGCGGTCACCGCGACCGGGCCGAGGTCGGGCGGCAGCACCAGGGCGTTGCGCAGGTGGAAGCCACAGCCGGTCAGGGCCAGCAGCAGCGACAGAGCAAGGACGGGGCGGAGTTTTTTCATGGGCGCAGTCTGGCGGAGGCGGCGATGGGGGGCAAGCAGCGACGGCCTCAGCCGGCGACGATATTCACGATCTTGCCTGGCACCACGATCACCTTCTTCACGACCATGCCATCCATGAACCTGACGACGTTGGGCTCGGCGAGGGCCGCGGCTTCGATGTCCTCGCGCGGGGTCTGCACGCCGACCTCAATGGTGCCGCGCAGCTTGCCGTTGACCTGCACCGCCAGCGTCACCGCATCGCGAACCAGCGCGGCGGGATCGGCCTGCGGGAACGGCACGTCCTCCAGCAGGGTTTCAGCATTGCCGAGTACCGTCCATAGGTGGTGACTGATGTGCGGGGTGACAGGATTAAGCATGAGAATCAGAATTTCCTGAGCCTCGCGGCGGACGAAAGATCTCTGCGCGTTTACATGTAGTGGGTCAATTCCAGCATTTGCAAGAGATTTTGCTTTCGTTACGTCAGATGGACCAAGCCGCTCAAGCACATTCAACATCTTCATCGCCGTCGACACAATGGTGTTGAATTGATTTCGACCATAGTCATAAATGGCCTGCGTCAGGAGTTGATGGATTTCACACCTAACTTCAATGGTTTCTCTGTCGGCAGCTTCTTTTTCCCAGACCAGGTGCTGATGGGAACTCGGGTCGAAGCAACTACGAGTTTCATCAAAGAAACGCCACAAACGCCTGAGAAATCTATAACAGCCTTCGACGCCGGCCTCGTTCCACTCCAGCGACTGTTCCGGCGGCGCGGCGAACATCGAGAACAGGCGCACGGTGTCGGCGCCGTATTTGTCGACCATCGCCTGCGGATCGACGCCGTTGTTCTTCGACTTCGCCATTTTCTCGACCGCACCGATCTGCACCGGCTGGCCGTCGCTGCGCAGGGTCGCACCGACAATGCGGCCCTTCTCGTCGCGGACCACATCGACATCCGCCGGGTTGAACCATTCTTTCGAGCCGTTCGCGTTTTCGCGATAGTACGTCTCTGCGATCACCATGCCCTGGCACAGCAGATTGATCGCCGGCTCGTCGCTGTTCACCAGCCCTTCGTCGCGCAGCAGCTTGTGATAGAAGCGGAAATACAGCAGATGCAGGATCGCGTGCTCGATGCCGCCGATGTACTGATCGACCGGCGTCCAGTATTTCGCGCGTTCATCGACCATGCCGCTGGCACCCGGCGAGGTGTAGCGCGCGTAGTACCAGCTCGACTCCATGAAGGTGTCGAAGGTGTCGGTTTCGCGTTCGGCCGGCCCGCCGCACTGCGGGCAGGTGGTCTTGCGCCACTCGGGGTCGGCCTTGATCGGCGACAGCACGACGCCGGCTGCGAAGGCGTCTTCGACGTTCTCCGGCAGGATCACCGGCAGCTGATCTTCCGGCACCGGCACCGCATCGCACTTGGCGCAATAGATCACCGGGATGGGACAGCCCCAGTAGCGCTGGCGGCTCACGCCCCAATCGCGGATGCGGAAATTCACCTTGCGGCTGCCCGTGCCGGCGGCCTGGAAACGCGCGGCCAGCGCATCGAATGCGGCATCGAAATCCATGCCGTCGTATTCGCCGGAATTGATCAGCTGGCCGCGTTCGGTCTGCGCCGCACGCTGTTCGATGTTCTCGAAATAATCGCGGACGACGGACACCGCGGCGTCGATCTCGATCACGTCCACCGGCGCGTGCGCGCCCAGCGCGACGGCCATCGGATCGTCGTGACCGGCGACGTGCGAAGCGATTTCCGACAGCGCATCGCGCACCGACGGCGGCACGATCACCGGCTTCACCGGCAGGCCGTAGGTGTTGGCGAACTCCCAGTCGCGCTGGTCGTGCGCCGGCACCGCCATCACCGCGCCGGTGCCGTAGCCCATCAGCACGAAATTGGCGACGTAGATCGGCACGTCTTCGCCGGTGACCGGATGGATCGCCCATTGGCCGGTGGCCATGCCGCGCTTTTCCTGGGTTTCCAGCTCCGCTTCCGACACGCCGCCCTGGCGCAACTCGGCCAGGAACGCCGCCAGTTCGGGGTTCGATGCTGCAGCTTTGAGCGCCAGCGGATGCTCGCCTGCGACGCTGATGAAGGTCACGCCCATCAGGGTGTCGGGACGCGTGGTGTAGACGGTGAGCGGTTCGTCTTCGCCATCCACGTGGAACTGGATTTCCAGGCCTTCGCTGCGGCCGATCCAGTTGCGCTGCATGGTCTTGACCGAATCCGGCCAGCCCGGCAGCGTGTCCAGGCCGTCCAGCAGTTCCTGCGCGTAGGCGGTGATCTTCAGGAACCACTGCGGGATCTCGCGCTTCTCGACCACCGCGCCGGAGCGCCAGCCGCGGCCGTCGATCACCTGCTCGTTCGCCAGCACGGTCTGGTCGACCGGGTCCCAGTTCACCACCGAATTCTTGCGATAGACCAGGCCCTTCTTCATCAGCCGGGTGAACATGCGCTGTTCGTGGACGTAGTAATCCGGGCGGCAGGTCGCGAACTCGCGCGACCAGTCGATGGCGTAGCCCAGCGCCTGCAGCTGGCTGCGCATGTGCTCGATGTTGGCGTAGGTCCACTTCGCAGGCGCGGTCTTGTTCTTGATCGCGGCGTTCTCGGCCGGCAGGCCGAACGCATCCCAGCCCATCGGCTGCAGGACGTTGTGGCCGGTCATCCGCCGGAAGCGGCTGATGACGTCGCCGATGGTGTAATTGCGCACGTGGCCCATATGCAGCGCGCCCGACGGGTACGGCAGCATCGACAGGCAGAAATACTTGGGCTTATCCGAACGCTCGTCGACCTCGAATGCGCGGGATTCGCCCCAGAAGGTCTGGGCGGCGGTTTCGACGGATCGGGGAGAGTACTGAGTGGGCTCAGTCTGGGCGGGCTCGGTGGACACGGCGGGTTCATCGGTTCGACAGAACCGCCAAGCCTACCGCAGCGCACCATCCGCCGCCAGAAAGGCGCGCCATGGCGACATGCCGGGCTTGTCCGATCGGTTTGATCGGCACGTTGATCGGTTTGATCGGCAGGATTTCAAGGCGATTCGCCCAATGCCTGTCGCCGGCTCAGCCGCTCCAGGCCCGGTCGAGCGCGATCTCGATACCCGCGTCCGCGTTCAGCGTGCCGAACACCATGCCGCGGCCGCCGCCCAGCCGGCTGCGGCAGAACGCCTCGGCCAGCGGGCTGCCGGCGCGCAGTAGGGTCGCCGCCTGCAGCGCCAGCGCGAGCCGTTCGACCAGCGCGCGAGCGCCGGCCTGCGCCGCGTCGGGATCCATCGTGAGCATCGCCGCAGTGTCGGTCGCGACCGCCATCGCCCAGGCGTCGTAGGCGGGATGCCGCCCGGTCGCGGACAGCAGCGCGGTTCGCAGCGCATCCGTCGCGCCCGGCTCGCGCTGCAGCGCGCGCAATACGTCGAGGCACTGGATGTTGCCGCTGCCTTCCCAGATCGAATTCAGCGGCGCCTGCCGGTAGAGCCGCGGCAGCATCGATTCCTCGACGTAGCCGGCGCCGCCTAGGCACTCCTGCGCCTCGTTGATGAACGCCGGCGCGCGTTTGCAGATCCAGAACTTGCCGATCGCCGTGGCGATGCGCGCGAATCCGGCTTCCAGCGCATCGTGCGGCGCGCGATCCACCGCCCCGGCGAGACGCAGCGCGAACGCGGTGGCGGCTTCGGATTCGATCGCAAGGTCGGCCAGCACGTTGCGCATCAGCGGCTGATCGATCAGTGTTTTCCCGAAGGCGATGCGATGCCGACAGTGATGCAGCGCCTGGATCAGCGCCATGCGCATCTCCGCGGCCGAACCGAGCATGCAGTCCAGCCGCGTCAGCATCACCATGTCGAGGATCACCGCGATGCCGCGGCCTTCCTCGCCGATGCGGCGGGCGCTGGCGCCGACGAATTCGACTTCGGACGAGGCGTTCGACCAGTCACCGAGCTTGTCCTTGAGACGCATGATCCGGAACGCGTTCTTCGCGCCGTCGGGCAATCGACGCGGCATCAGGAAACAGCTCAAACCGCCAGGCGCCTGCGCCAGCACCAGGAAGCCGTCGGACATCGGCGCGGAGAAGAACCATTTGTGGCCGGTGAGCGCGTAGTCGTCCCCGCCCGGCAGCGGCGTCGCCGTAGTTTCGTTGCTGCGTACGTCGCTGCCGCCCTGCTTCTCGGTCATGCCCATGCCGAGGGTGATGCCGGTCTTCTCCGCCATCGGGATATCGCGGCGGTCGTAATGTGCGGCAGCGGCCTTGTCCGCCCAGGCGCGCAGCGACGGCTCGCGGCGCAGCGCCGGCACCGCGGCGTGGGTCATGGTCAACGGACAACTGCTGCCGGGTTCGACCTGGTGGTGCAGGAAACTCAGCGCCGCGCGCGCGACGTGCGCGCCGGCGGCCGGCAGCGCCCAGTGCTGCGGCGCCCACGACAGCCCCGCCACACCGTGCTCGATCGCCGCGCCCATGATCTCGTGATACGCGGGATGGAATTCGACCGTGTCGATGCGATGGCCGAAACGATCGTGACTGCGGAGTCGCGGGCGGTCGCGATGCGCGTCCCAGCCCAGGCGATACAGCGCATCGCCCGCGAGACAGCCGTAGTCGGCGAGATGTGCGGCGAAGGCCTCGCCGCCTTCGCGGGCCACCGCATCGCGCAGCGCGGGATCGGTGGCCCACAGGTCGCAGGGTGCGAACTCCGGCGGCTGGTTGCGCACCGTGTGGGTATCGATCGCATGGGTGTTGCAGGTGATGTCGATGGCGTCATCGTCGTTGGACATCGCGCGCTCCGCACGGACTGCAGGAAAACCGGACTTTAACAGGGTGGCGACAGCGGCCTGCCGACGCGCCGCGAACGGATCGATGTCGCGGCGACGCAGCGCACTGAAGACGCCAACGCTGTCGAACGACCCATCGACGCAAGCACCCGCCGCAGCATCAGGGCAAGATTTCGATCGGCGTACCGACCGGCACCAGTCGCCAGACTTCTTCGATCTGCGCATCGCTCAGCGCGATGCAACCGTCGGTCCAGTCGCGCGAATATCCCGGCGGCGTACCGCCGTGGATCATGATGTCGCCGCCGGGGTCGACGCCGCGCACACGCGCCTGCCTGCGATCGGCTTCGTTGGGGTAGGACACGCGCAGCGACAGATGGAAGCGGCTTTTATCGTTCCGGAACGTGATGCGATAGCGACCCTCCGGCGTGCGCTCGTCGCCCTGCTGGCGCTTGTGGCCGACCGGCGCATCGCCCAGAAGGACGCGATACGACTTGACGATCCTGCCGTCGCGCAGCAGCGTCATCCGCCGCTCGGATTTGTCGACGCGGATCTCGTCGACGCGTTCGGCCGCGGGTGCGAGCGGCGGCGGCCACGGGGCCTTTGCGTTCGCGACGAACATCAGCGCCGTCATCGCGGCGAGCGCTGCGCGCAATGGCCATCGGCTCATCGTTTTTCTCCGGCCGCTGCCAGCGTATCCACGAAGGCTTGCGGCAGCGCGTACGTCCCGAACCAGCCGCGACGGGTGCCCGTGAGCACGCGTAGCGATTGCCCGCGTCCGCCGGGAATGCGCGAGAACGGATGGAACACCGCATCGCGCAGCCAAGCGATGCGATCGTGTTCGGACTGGAACAGCGGCGTCAGCCAGCGGCTCCAAAAATGGTAGGCGCGCAGATGTTCGCGGCGCGCGCGCTGATACGCATCGAGCGCCGCCGGGATGCTGTCGGCATCGCGCAGGGCATCGCGCAGCGTCAGCGCGTCGACCAGCGCCATGTTCGCGCCCTGCCCCAACTGCGGGCTCATCGCATGCGCCGAATCGCCGACCAGCACCGCGCGGCCGCGATGCCAGCGACGCAGCACAGTATCGCGATAACGTGCCTGCGCCAGCCCATCCGGAACCACCGTATCGCGCAGGCAATCCAGCGCTTCCGGCCAGACCTCGGCCAGCTCCTCGCGCCAGCGCGCGGCATCGCGACCTGCGTCGGCAAGCGCCGCCGCCGGCAGGCTCCAGAAGAAACTCAGCCGCGGCACCGGATCGTCCGGCCGCGTGCCCACCGGCAGCATGCCGGCCATGCGCCGCGCGCGGCGATAGCGTTGACGCAGTTCGTCGCGCCACGGCCAATCTCCCGCCGGTACCAGGCACCACTGCGCGCCCCAGGGATACGGTCGATCGAACGCGATCTCGCCGATCTCCGTGCGCAGCCTCGATGCGGCGCCATCGGCGACTGCGATCAGATCGTATGCGCCGTGTTCGTCGCCGTGCGCATCGCGCAGCACGCCGCGCTGGTGATCGACATGCATGATCTCGCAGCCGCAGTGCATGCGCCGTTCCTGCGTCCACGCCGCATCGAGCAACCGGAAAATTGCGCCGCGCTGCATGCCCAGCCCGAACAGCGCCGGATGCAGTTCGCGATAACGCATGTCCATCACCGGACGCGTGGCCACGGTTTCGCCGAACAGGCGCGTCACCACCGCGCCGTGCCGCAGCGCGTCATCGAGCAGACCGAGTTCCCACAGCACGCTCAGACCGGTGGGCTGCAGCAGGAATCCGGCACCGACCGGACCGGGCTCCGGCACGCGTTCGAAGACTTCGACGCGATGACCGTCGCGACTCAGGGCCACGGCCAATGCCTGTCCGGCGGTCCCATATCCGACGATGGCGATGCGCATGCTTGTATTCATTGCGGCGACGACCCGAACCTCTGTGGAAAGCAAAGAAAAAGGCCCCGCCGAAGCGGGGCCTGATCACGAAAGATGCGACACGGAGGCGTCGACTTCAGGCCGTCACAACCGGCATTACGCTGGCGGCCTGGGCGCCTTTCGGGCCCGTCGTCACTTCGTAGCTCACACGCTGACCTTCCTGCAGGCTGCGAAAGCCTTTGGAGTTAATTGCCGAAAAGTGGACGAACACGTCGTCCGAGCCATCCTCGGGGGCAATAAAGCCAAATCCCTTGGCATCGTTGAACCACTTCACTGTTCCGTACGGCATTTCCTTTGACCTCGATTGGGATACGGTGGCGTGCGTCGTCGCGGGGCGGCGGCCGCACAGCCGGGAGTATGCCTGAGCGGAACTCCGGCGCAAGAGTACGCAACGCAGTTCTGCCACGCGCGGCCGCGCGTCGCAAGGTTGTTCCGAGACGCGCGTTCTCAATCGCTCGCGAGCATTGCGTGCAGCAGCGCTCCGAGGCCGGCGCTCGCCGCTTCGACGTTGCCTAGTACTTCTTGCAGGGTGATCTGTTCGTCCGGATCGGGACCGGCGCCAGCCGCCCAATTCGCGACGACGGCGAGGCACGCATAATCCAGACCGAGCTCACGCGCCAGCCCGGCTTCGGGCATGCCGGTCATGCCGACCAGATCGCAGCCGTCGCGTCGCATGCGCGCGATTTCTGCCTTCGTTTCCAGCCTCGGGCCCTGGGTCGCGCCATAGCATCCGCCATCGACGATGGCCACGCCCGCGCGCGCCGCCGCGGCCAGTATTTCGCCACGCAATGCCGGGGTGTACGGGTCGCCGAAATCGACGTGCAGCACGTCGGTACCTGTCTCTTCGCACAGGGTGGAAATACGGCCCCAGGTGTAATCGATCAGTTGATCGGGACAGCCGAGTGCGCGCGGGCCGAAGCGGTCGGTGATGCCGCCGACGGTGTTCAGCGCGAGCACACGTTGCGCGCCGATCGCCTTCAGCGCCGCGAGATTGGCGCGGTAATTGATCCGATGCGGCGGCACCGAATGGCCTTCGCCGTGGCGGGCGAGGAACGCCACGCGCCTGCCGCCGAGCGTGCCGACGCGGATCGGGCCGGACGGCGCACCGTAGCGCGTGACCGGCTGATGCGTGTCCACATCCTCCAGCGCCGCGAGCCGGTACAGGCCGGTACCGCCGATGATGGCGAGAGCAAGATCAGGAGCCAACAGATTAGGAGCCGGCGTCATCGGTTCAATCCTTCAGGGCGTAGATCGCGGGCAGATTGCGTCCCTGCTCGCGGTAATCCATGCCGTAACCGAACACATACCGGTCGGGCACTTCGACGCCGATGTAGTCGGCCTCGATCCCTTCGACGCGGCGGTCGTGCACCTTCACCGCCAGTACCGCGACGCGCACGTCGGCGGCGCCCTGATCCTCGCACCAGCGTTTCACCGCCAGCAGCGTATGGCCTTCATCGAGGATGTCGTCGGCGAGCAGCACGCGGCGCCCGCGCATCGGCGTGGCCGGACGATGCAGCCACGCCAGTCCCGAGCCCGAAGTGTTGCCGCGGTAGCGCGTGGCATGGAGGTAATCGAATTCGAGATCGAGCCCGCGCTCGCCCAGCGCGAACGCCAGTTGCACCGCGAACGGCATGCCGCCGTGCATGATCGTGATGTACAGCGGCGGCGCCGGATCCGCGGCATAGGTGTCGCGGATGTCGTCGGCGATGCGCAGGATCGCGGC
Organism: Chitinophaga pinensis; assembly: GCA_943371935.1. Lineage (GTDB taxonomy): Bacteria > Pseudomonadota > Gammaproteobacteria > Xanthomonadales > Xanthomonadaceae > Lysobacter_I. Next base: position 29,693 of record CALRWS020000012.1, read on the forward strand.
GTCCAGCGTGGCGCGATCGTGGATCACGTCCGCGGCCGGCAACACGTCGGCGAGGCTCGCCACGGGCGTCATGCGAATGCGCCGGGTTCGCCGGCCAGACGCGCCTGCGCCTCGCCGTAACGCGCTTCGGCGAGCAGGCTGTCCCAGCTCATCGCCCCGCGCCCCATCAGACTGGCGCACACCGTCATGTCGAGCGTACGAGCCTGCACCGCAGCCAACGATTCCTCGACCAGTTGCGGATGACAGACCAGGACGACATCGCAACCCGCATCGAGATGTGCATCGATGCGCTGCTTGATGCCGCCCGCCGAGAACGCCGCGGCCATGCCGATGTCATCGGAAAAAACGACGCCGCGAAAACCCATTTCCTCGCGCAGGATGGTGTTGATCCAGTACGGCGAGTAGCCCGCGGGCTCGGGCGCGATCAGCGGATAGGTCACGTGCGCCAGCATCACCGCCTCGGCCTTCGCTTCGATGCCGGCGACGAACGGCACCAGATCGGTGGCGCGCATCGCGTCCAGCGAACGGTGATCCACCGCCACGTCGAAGTGGGTGTCTTCGCGCACGGTGCCGTGACCCGGGAAGTGCTTGATCGTGGCCGCCATGCCGGCGCTGTGCATGCCGCGCACGTAGGCGCGGGCGAACTCGGCCACGACGTCGGGCTCGGTCGCGAACGCACGATCGCCGATGGCCAGATTGCCGCGCCCCAGATCGACCACCGGCGCGAAGCTCAGATCGACGCCGGTTGCGCGGATTTCGCTGGCCATCAGCCAGGCGTGTTCTTCGGCCAGCGCCAGCGCGCGCACCGGATCGGCAGCGTAGATCCGGCCGAAGCCCTCCAGCGCCGGCAGCGCGCTGTAGCCGTCCTGGAAACGCTGCACGCGGCCGCCTTCCTGGTCGACGCAGAGCAGTTGCGGGCGCGGCGCCGCCTCGCGGATCGCGGCGGACAGCTCCGCGACCTGTGTTTTCGAGGCGAAATTGCGTTTGAAGAGGATCACGCCGGCGCAGGCATCGTGCTGCAGCCAGTCGCGCTCCTGCGCGGTCAATTCGGTACCGGCAACGCCGATTACGAGCATGTAGCGGACTCCAGGTCGGTGCCGGCCTTCTCCGCTTCGCTCCATTGCGAATACGGGCGCGATGCCAGCGCGAGGTTGTAATAACGGCTGGCTTCGGTGACTTCCATGCCGAGCCACGACGGGCGCTCGAACCATTCGTCGCCCGAATCGAGTTCGATCTCGGCGACGACCAACCCGGCATTATCGCCGAGGAATTCATCGACTTCCCATAGATGGCCCGCATGCTCGACCAGATGCCGGCGTTTGTCGATCAGTCCGCCGACCGCCAGCGCGAGCAACGCGCGCGCATCGGCGACCGGGATGAGGTAATCGAATTCCTGCCGGGTATGGCCCAGCTCGCGGGATTTCATGTTCAACCGGGCCTCGTCGCCTTCCAGCCGCACCCGCACCGACACCCGCTGCGCACCAGAGTCCATGGAAGCCTGATCGTTCAGATATCCCTGCGCCATCGGGATCACCTGCCGGGCCTGCGTGCGCCAGGCATCGTCGAGGACAAGGAATTTCCGTTCGATTTCGAGGGCCATCGGCGCCTCCGTACATGCCCGCGGGCTGGGGCGACATTGTAGGGGTTCGGAGGCCATGGCTCTGCCCTCGACAACGTCCAGACCACGGCCTGCAGCATGTTCCATCTCCCGTTCAGCGTGCTACGATGAATACGGTTGCCCAGCTTTTAGCGAATTTTTAACAATTCTCGGCCTGCCGGGCGAAACTGACGAACGCCGATCGTCCACCCACAACCAGCAAGGAATATCGCGATGAACAGCGAAACTCCACAAGACGGCATCCCGGCTGTAGACGCGGGAGCTGCCCGTCGGCCCGGTACCAAGGGCGAAGACACCCCGGGCTCTCTCGGTCTCGAGAACCTCGAACCCTCCTCAAGCGAAGACATTGATGGTGCCGGTGTCGGCATGGACAGTGATGGCGAAGGCGTCAATTTCCTCACCGCCGGCGAGCGCAAATTGTCGCTGGGCGAGCAACGCCAGATTCTGGCCGGGCGTCGACGTAACAATGACGATGATGTCGAGGAAGAGGTCGAGATTCGCACCGGACGCCGTTTCATGCTGGAGAAGGCGCATGCAATCGCCAAAGAGCTGAAGGCAGGCGACGAAAAGACCGGAGAATCCGGTTCCGGCGGCACGGCACAGGCGCCCGGTGCAGCTACCGCGATCGTTGGCGAAAGCACGGCCACCCAGACAACGACCGCCGGATCCAATCCGAGCGCTGCAACGGGCGGAACGGCGCTGCTCAACGATCCGGCCAATCCCAACAAACCGCTGTTCGATGCGGTGCTGAAGGGCGTCGGAGACCTCGATCCGGCGCGCGTCGCACTGACGCCAGCCGAGCAGACCAATGTCGCGGCGGCACTCACCGCGAGCATGACCCAGACCCAGGGTTTCCCGCGCGAACAGAGCGAAGCGCTGCAGGTGTCGGTCGCGGCCAGCGACAAAGGCGATCGCGTGTTCGCGATCAACGGCCAGAACCCGGATGCGCCGAATGCGGTGTATATCAGCGTCGCGGTGGAGCAGGCGCGCGCTCAGCCGCTCGACGTCAGCACGGCGCAGGCGATCGCGCCGCAGCAGCAGGAACTGCAGCCGCCGAAGCCGGTGCAGGAACAGTCGGCGACGATCGAAACGCCGGCGCCGCGCGCTATCGTCTAAGACTTTTCCGGCGACAGATTGGACGACGCCCGCGCCAGACAGCGCGGGCGTTTTCCTGCAGCCCGACACTCCCCGGGCATCACTTCGGCTCGAACACCGCGATCGACTCGACGTGGGCGGTATGCGGGAACATGTCCATCACACCAGCGGACTTCAGCACCCAGCCGCGGTCGTTGACGAGATAGCCGGCATCGCGCGCCAGCGAGCCCGGATGGCAACTGACGTAGACGATCCGCTTCAGGCCTTTCAACGAGAGTTGTTTCAACACGCCGTCCGCACCCGAGCGCGGCGGATCGAGCAGCAGCTTGTCGAAGCCCGCACGCATCCACGGCAATCCGGACAGATCCTGGGCCAAATCGGCGGCATGGAACTGCACATTGGTCAGAGCGTTGTGCGCCGCATTGTCCTTCGCACGCGCGACCAGCCCGGCCTCGCCTTCCACGCCCACCACTTCGCGCGCGACGCGCGCCAGCGGCAGGGTGAAATTGCCCAGACCGCAGAACAGATCCAGCACCCGATCCTCCGGCTGCACATCCAGGAGTTCCAGGGTTTTCGCGATCATCTTCTGGTTCAAGCCGGCGTTGACCTGGATGAAATCCAGCGGCCGGAAATTCAATTCGATGTTCCACTGCGGCAGCGCGAACGTCAGGCGCGGCGCCTCGGGCCATAGCGCATGCACCGAATCGATCCCGCCCGGCTGCAGAAAGATGGCGAACCCGTTCTTCTGCCCGAAATCGATCATGGCGGCCTGATCCGGCGCGCCGAGCGGCTTCAGATGACGGAACACCAGCGCGATGCCGCTGTATTCGGGCGTGGCGTCGCCGGCGATGAATTCGATCTGCGGGATATCGCTGCGCGCTTCGAGCCCGTCGACCAGCGCCGACAGCGCCGCGATTTTTTCGCCGATCTGCGGAATCACCGTGCGGCAGACCGACAGATCGGCGACGAAACGCGGATCGGCTTCGCGGAAGCCGACCAGGGTCTTGTCCTTCTTCTCGACCCGGCGCACCGAGAACCGCCCCTTGCGGCGATATCCCCAGGCCGCGTCGGTGAGCGGTGGCAAGCGCGTGCCAGCCTCCACATGGCCGATCCGCTGCAGATTGTCGAACAGCACCTGCTGTTTCGACAGGATCTGCTGGTCTTCCGCCAAGTGCTGCAATACGCAGCCGCCACAGACGCCGAAATGCGGGCAGTACGGCTCGACCCGATGCGGCGATGCGCTCAACACCTCGACCGTCGTCGCCTCGTCGAAATGGCGCGAGCGCGCCGTCTGCTTCGCCATCACCCTCTCGCCCGGCAGCGCGCCCGCGACGAAGATGGTCTTGCCGGCGTGCGCATCGCCTTCGGGTCTGCGCGCCACCCCCCGGCCGTCGTGGCCGAGGGAAACGATGTCGAGTGCGAACGGGGTCTGGTCGATGCGGTTGCGGGCCACTGCGCGACTGGTGCCATCTGAAGGAGCGAAATTATCGCACCCGCGAACACCGACTGTCTTCCAGCGCAGACGTTCGACTATGCTCGAGTCGTGTTACTGAGCCCGCCGAATGCATCAAAGGCACGCAGGACGGAACAGCGCAATCATTCGCGCCATGCAATCAGCGTCAGGCAAGGCTGGGGCCTGCCCGATACACCTCCTGGGCCTCCGCACCTTGGGTGCGAGCCGCCAGCGAAGTATTGACCTGATCGAGTTTTGCGTTGCTGGCTTCGACCGGAGTAGCGACCGCGGCCGCTACGTCGATGGTCGAACGTTTGGCCCACAACACCGAAGGATCTTCAGTATTGGTAATGAAAACGCGCGTGGCATCAGCATTCATGACCACACTGCCGATGGAATCCAGCCCGTCGACCTTGCTCTGCACCGTCGCCACCGCCGCCAGTCGTTCGCTCGCGGCATCGGGCGCGCGCCCACGCGACTCTTCGATTGAGGCGATCTCCGCATACGCTTTGAGGAAGCGCGGATTATCGGCGCTCAGCGAGTCGCGCATGTCCGCACTCGCATACACCTGAGCATCGCGCGATGGCATCAAAGAAAGCGGTGCTTCGAGAGAACCCGTTTGACCCACCGTCGGCGGAAGATCGAGACCCGATATCAGCAGCGGATCAGGACACTCCTCACCACGCTCGATGGCATCCGCGACATAGTCCGCCATGTTGGCGTAACTTTCTGCAGCAGAAGTGTGACGGGTGACTTCGCGAAACTCGTCACGCTCTTCAGGATCAGCGTCGGAGGACCCGGGCTTCTGCTCGTCGAGTGACAATGACGGATCCCAGTCTGGCCAGGTAGCATCGGAAGCTTCGTCCCTCAAAACTTCCGCGGCATCCGCCGCCGCCGCAGATTGATTAGCGGCATCACGAGCTGCCTCCGGATCATCGCAAGCAGCCCGAGCTCCGTACAACCCAAGCTCCGCTTCTTTCGCCAGTCTTTCGGCTTCCCTTTGGGCTTCCGTGTAATTGAAGCCGGTCGACGACCCGATGAAATCCCCTTCAGTCTGCGCGAGATAGACTTTCGGGTCGCTGCCCGGCGCAAGCGTGGTATCCGTCTCTGAATTTGAAGTCGTGGTCAAAGCAGGGCTCCATTCGCTAAAGACAGGCTGCAGGACGACAACGCACAGCGTTGTAGAATTCAGGGAACATCAGGAAGCACACGCTTCGACGTCGGCACGAAGCCCTCTCGTCGATGCACCACGTTAGCGCAGTATTTTTTATTTCTGCTTCCACGCCCCGCCGCGCTGATACCACCAGCCGCCGCGGGCGCTGTCGACCCACTGCTTGGCGAACACGCTGCGAATCTGGCCTTCCCATTCCGGATGGCCATTGGCCACGGCGATTTCGCGATAGACGGCCTTGCGGTCGCGGTTCTCGTCGGCAACGGCGGTGTTGACCGGCACGCGGTCCTTCAGCGCCAGCGCGGCGGCATCGCGCACCACCACCAGACCGTCCTCGGTGAAGCCGAGCGCGCCGGAATCGAAATGCGGGCGCAGGGCGCTGTCGAAGCGCTGCTCCATGCGAGACTGGATCGCGGTGATCGCCGGGGTCTGGATATTGAAGTCGGGCTGGCTCTGGGCGTAGGCCGGGGAGATGCCGATGAGCATCAGCGGATCGAAGCGCGGCAGGTCCAGACGCGGCGCTTCCAACGCCATCCCGCCACCGCCGCCCTCGGGCTTCGGCGCCTCGGCGGCGTCGTTGATGACCTTCTCGACGAAAACCTTGGCGGCTTCCTTGGCTTCGGCCGCCGGGAAATACACGTTGATGGTGACGCAGGCGGTGAGGACCACCGTGGCGACCATGGAAAGCCCCAACAAACGACGCATGCTCGTATCTCCCGGAAAGTGTGCAGATGCCAATGGATGAAAAGGACAATCGACGGAAGCTTACTCGACTACAGGCTTCAGATCGCCGCTGCCGACCGCCTGCAGGCGCTCGACCAGCGTCGGCCAGTCCACCCGCCGATTGAACCCCACTACGTTCAAGCGCGGAATCCCCGAGCCCTGGACGATAGTAAATCCACCGCCGTCTGAACCCGAGCCCGCCGCAGCCGCGTCGTTGTCCGCCGCGCCCAGGCTTTCGAGACCGCCCATCGCACAGACCTGATTGCGCAGCCGGCAGGAAATGCCGATCCGGCGATAGCCGAAATCGTCGAACAGGCCGATCAGCTGGCCCTGCAGGCTGGTCACGAACGAAGCGTCGCCGACGCTGGAAATGTTCTGCACCGCGCGCTGGCTGATCCGCTGTTTCACGCCACGGCGTCGCTGGGTCTGGAATCGGGCGTCGAACGCGGTGGCGGTCCAGTCGACCAGGCGGAGCTCGCGGATGCTGCCGTCGAGGCGGCCGCTGATGCTGCCGAAATCGAAGACTTCGGTGACCGACAGCAGATCCAGATCGTCCAGCGCAAGATCCGCCGAGAGCGTCGGCGCCACGCCGAAGGGCCGCTCCATCGCCAGCGACGATACCTTGACGCTGCCGTCGAACACGCGCATCTCCAATCCGCCCTCGAAAACCAGCGTGTCGTCGACGTAGCGCGCATTCGGAATGCTGCCGCTGAGCGTGCCGCGGAACGGCGGCCAATCCATGCTCTGTGCGAGTTTGCCGATGTCGAAGCTGTCGAGCGTGAGGCCGAAATTCGCCTGCAAACCCTTGTCGCCGTTCGGGGGCTGCAGTCGGAAATGATCGAATCGCAGCGTGCCGCCGATCGCATCGACCGCTGTCGCCGCGCGCAGCGAGATCGCGGCCTCGGCGCTGCGCAACGGCAGTTCGGCGGCGCCGAAATCCAGACCGTACAGTTGACCGCTCCGCCAGCGCAGCGCGCTGTCCACGGGCGCATCGGCGGAATAGCGCAGGTCGCCGTGCAGGCCGTCGAAACGGAACATGCCGCCCGGTTCCAGCACGTCGACCTGGTCGAAGCGCGCCTCGAAGCCGCGCATGCCCGCGGCGTCCAACCGCAAACGGCTGTGCAGACGTCCTTTCAGAGCGAGTTCGCCGAGGCCGAAACCGCCCAGCCAGCCGGACAGGTAGCGGCCGGTCACCGGCGCAAGATCGTCGCTGTCGATCTCGATATCGAGCGCACTCAGCGCACCGTCGGGCGCGAGCGCGGCGCTGCCGCGCGCGAGGAGCGTATCGCCATCGCCCCAGAGCAACGTCGGCATGCGCCAACTGCCGGTCGCATCACCATTGGCATCGATGCGCAGCGCCACTGGCGTCGCCGGCAGCGTGACATAGGCGCTGCCGAACAGCAATTCGCCGCCGCGCAATTCGCCACGCACATCGACGCGCTGTTCGTCTGCGCTGCTGCGGTAATCCAGTGCGAGATTCGCGCCGAGACCTTCGGCCGCGATGCTGCCGTCCGGCGTTTCCAGCGCCGCGCCGGCCAGCGTCAGCGGCCCGGTCACGCGCAACGGCTGGTCGTTGGGTACGCTGACCACGAGACGGGCGTCGAGTTGGCCGGTCTTCCAGCGGCCGTCGGTCCAAGCCTTGCTGAGCAGCGCCTGCGACCAGATCAACGGCACCTTCACCAGATCGATGCGGGTGTCGTCGGGCGCTGCGGCCTGGCGATGCACTTCCAGCCGCGCGTCGCCCTGGCGCAGCACGACATCGGTGAACGCGGTCGCCAGGTCGATGCCCAGACGCATCGGCCGCGCATCGCCGCTGCGCAGCTCGCCGTCGCAGCGCCAGCCGCCTTCGCCGTCGCGCTGCAGCGGACACTGCCAGGTCAGATCGCGGAAGGCGTAACCCAGGCCCGGGGCATCGAGTCTGCCGACGCGCAGTCGCAGGGTGCCGCGGTCGGCGGTTTTCGACCAGTCGAGGCGGACCTCGACCTGCTCCAATGTCGCCAGACCGGTGCGGATGCGCGCGATATCGGCCGTCGCAGTCCGCGCCTGCGCCGTCTGCGGCCAGCACGGCGCGCAGAGCACGAGCAACAACAGAATGCGTAAGATCGGGGCCGACATGGCCGTCAGCATAAATGACCCGCAATGAACGCATCCGCTTCCATCGCCCTGCCCCGCATCCTGCTGCTGGAAGACGATCCGGTCAGCGCCGCGTTCCTGTCCGCCGCCATCGAATCGCTGCCCGCACGGGTCGATACCGCCGGCACGCTGGCCGAAGCGCGCGCGTTGGCGTCTGCCCACACGCACGACCTCTGGCTGTTCGACGCCAACCTGCCCGATGGTCGCGGCGCCGATCTGCTCGCCGAGCTTCGTGGACGCGGCATCGCCGTCACTGCACTGGCGCACACCGCGGATGCGCGTCGCGACGAACTCGACGCGCTGATCGACACGGGTTTCGAGGAAGTGCTGCAGAAGCCGCTGTCGGTGGCGCAGTTGCAGGGCGCGATCCGGAGATTCTGCGGACAGGGCGCACCGGCCGAAGCGGACCGCGCAGAGCGGGATGCGGCACGCTGCGGCAAGCGGCCGGTCTGGGACGACGACGCAGCGCTACGCGCGCTCAACGGCCACCGCGCGCATGTCGACGCGATGCGCGGCCTGTTCGCGCAGGAGCTGCCGCTGGTGTCGCTGCGCGTGTCGGTCGCGCTCGCGAGCCGGGATACGACCGCGTTGCGCGATGAACTGCACAAGCTTCAGGCGAGCTGCGGTTTCGTCGGCGCCGCGCGCCTGGGCAGCGCGGTCGTGATCCTGCGCGATGCGCCGGCGTGCGCGGACGCGACGACGCAGTTCGAAGCCGCGCTTCAGGACACGCTGTCGTCGTTGCCCGCTTGAATCTCGACCGTCGGCTCGTCGGTCGCTGGTTCGTCGGTTGCTGGCTCGACAGCAGCGCGCGGCAGCGCCGCGATCAGTTCCCATGATTTCAGGCCGCGACCGCCGAGATGATGCAGCAACAGCATGCGGATCACCCGGCGCAGGCCGGGCATGTCCTCGGCGCAGGGCTCGCGGTCGGCGGCGAGATCCAGCAGCGCGCGGCCGGTCGCGGTATGGCTGCGATCGTTGCGTCCGCTGTCGCCCAGCACGCGCCGCGGCCCGTGCTCAGGGTCGAGCCGATAACGCGCCGCCGGGTCGATGGCGGTGCCGTCGCCGTCGCAGTCCCAGGCGAAACCGACGCCCAGCGCTTCGAACAGATCGCGCTCGAACCGCCGCAGTGTCCACGCGAGCGGCAGTTCCAATCCCAGCCGCGCGCGGGTTTCGCCGTAGATCGCGTAGAGGATGCCGGCACCGTCGTGGCGCGGCGCCAGCCGCAGCATCAGTTCGTTGAGATAGAAGCCGGCCAGCATCACATCGCCGTGCAGACGCGGCGCTTCGTCGATGGCTTCCGCCGACGCCAGCTGCGCCAACTCACCGCGCTGCACGCCGTCGAAGCGGATGTGCTGCAGCGGCTGCAACGCGGCGCGCAGTTGTTGTTTCTTCGGCCCATGCACGCCGCGCGCGACCAGACCCACACGGCCATGCTCGTGGGTCAGCACTTCCACCAGCAGGCTGGTTTCGCGCCAGGCGCGGGCGTGGAGGACGAAGGCGGGTTGGGCGGTGTAGCGCATCGTCAGCTGCGATGAGCGGGTCGTGTCGACGGGAAAACAGCGATGTCATCCCGAGGCGAAGCCGAGGGACCCGTTTTTGTTCTCGACGCAAGCTTGAACAACAGGTTCCTCACCCCATGAAACCGGGGTTCAGGATGACAGGCACTGCGACCGCTGGCATCTCGTGAATTCCCGATTATTCGGTGTAACCGAACGCCTTCAACGCCGCCTCGTCGTCCGACCAGCCCTCGCGCACGCGGACCCAGGTTTCGAGGAAGACCTTGCTGTCGAACATCCGCTCCATCTGGATCCGCGATTTCATGCCGATCTCGCGCAGGCGGGTGCCGCCCTTGCCGATGACGATGGCTTTCTGGCTCTCGCGCTCGACGAAGATCACCGCGCCGATGCGCAGCATGGCGCCGTCGACGACGAAGCTTTCGATCTCCACCGTGGTGGCGTACGGCAGCTCGGCGCCAAGCTGGCGCATCAACTGTTCGCGCACCAGTTCGCCGGCGAGGAAGCGCTGGCTCTTGTCGGTGATTTCGTCCTCGGCATACAGCGCAGGCTGTTCCGGCAGATGCGTCAGCACCGCTTTTACCAGCGCTTCCAGACCCTTGCGCTTGAGCGCGGAGACCGGATGCACGCTGGCGAATTCGCGGCCTTCATTGGCGGTCTGCAGATACGGCAGCAGCACGGTCTTGTCGGGATAGCGGTCGACCTGGTTCACCACCAGCACCACCGGGATGCCGGCGTCCTTCATCGCGTCGTAGGCCAGCGTGTCTTCTTCGCTCCACTGGCCCGCGCGCACCACCAGCAATGCGACATCCACGCCTTCCACCGCGCCGCGTGCGGCGCGATTCATCATCTTGTGCATCGCGGACGCGGTGGATTTGCCCTGGTCGCGGTGCAGGCCGGGGGTATCGACCAGCAGCAACTGGCCTTCCGGAAAGGTGGCGATGCCCAGCAGGCGATGACGGGTGGTCTGCGGCCGCGGCGAGACGATGCTGACCTTGCTGCCGACGAGCGCGTTGATCAGGGTGGATTTGCCGACGTTCGGGCGGCCGAGGACGGCGACGTGGCCGGCGCGGTAGGGAGAGGTATTCATGCCGGCATTGTAACCGCCGGGGTTACCGGGACGACGAAAGCCGAAATCCGAATGGCAGGATCAAGCCCCTGCCGCAAGCACCTGGAGTATGGATTCCGCCGCCGACTGCTCGGCGGCGCGGCGCGAACCGCCCTCGCCTTCGCGGGTCATCTCCGGATCGGTCAGGGTGCAACTGACCCGGAAGGATTTGGCGTGATCCTCCCCGCTTTCGGCCAGCAGGGCGTAGACAGGCAGCGGGTACTGGCGCCCCTGCAGCCATTCCTGCAGACGGGTCTTGGCGTCCTTGCCCAGCTTGTGCAGCGGCGGCAGGGCGTCGATGGATTCGGCGAACCACGGCAGCACCGCGGCCCGACAGGCGTCGAAACCGGCGTCGAGATAGATCGCCGCGACTACCGCTTCCAGGGCGTCGGCCAAGATCGAGTCGCGGCGATGGCCGCCGGATTTCATTTCGCCAGGACCCAGCAGGATCCGCTGGCCCAGTTCGAGCTTTCGCGCCAACGTGGCGAGGGAGGATTCGCGCACCAGCTCGGCGCGGGCGCGGGTGAGGTCGCCTTCGGGGGCCTTGGGCCAGCGCAGATAGAGCGCCTCGGCGACGAACGCCCCGACCAGGGCGTCGCCGAGGAATTCCAGGCGCTCGTTGTGCGCGGCGGCGGCGCTGCGATGGGTCAGTGCCCGTTCCAGCAGGCTCGAATCGCGGAAGACATGCCCACCGAGGCGATGGCTTCCGGTTGCGTGGGCGACGTTCACCGCGGCTTCGACTTCTTCAATACGATGCGGTGCCGCCGAGCGGCTGATCGATGACGAACCTGCCGACCGCATCGAGATTGCCGAACAGCGTGACGCGCACTTCGTAATTGATGTGCATGACCTTGCTGCCGCTGGCGGTGTCGATCTTCACGTGTTCGGGCTTGACCGAATTCACGTAGCCGATGTTGAACCGCTTGAAGAGCTTGTCCTTGATCTGCGCCGGCTGCTCGTTGGCGATGCCCACTTCGCCGGCCAGGCTTTTCGCCGCCGACTTCACGCCGTAATACTCCTGGTACATCGGAAAGAGCTTCATGGCGATGAACAGGAAAGACCCGACTACTGCCGCAACGATGACGAAACTGATCAAAGTCATACCACTCTGATTGCGTCGCATATCCAATCCCCCGGAACGATGATGTGGTTGATGACGGTGCGCGGTGAGTGCGCGGGTGTTGCTGAAGCCCGGCTTACGGAATGCCGTTGCCGATCCGGGAGGGTTCGAAACTGTCGGTGCAGAACCAGCCGCTGCAGTTCAACCACACCAGAAAGGCCTTCCCGCGAAGCCGATTCTCGGGCAGGTACCCCCAGAATCTACCATCATCGCTGCGGTCGCGGTTGTCGCCCATCACAAGATAGTGACCGGCCGGAACCACCCACTGGCCCTCGCCGCGCGGATCGGCGAACTGGTCGGGCATCTCCAGCACTTCATGCTCGTGGCCCGGGAACTTCTCGGTCAATCGCGCAGCGCCGTTCATCTCGGCATTGCGGCCGTTGCCGCTGAACGCGCCGTTCTCGACGTATTCCAGGGTCTTGCCGTTGACCTTCAGCGTGCTGCCGGCGTACTCGATGGTGTCGCCCGGCAGCCCGATCACGCGCTTGATGTAGTCCGCGCCGGTGTTGGGATCGTCCGGCCCCTTGCCGGGATAACGGAACACCGCCACATCACCGCGGCCGGGTTCGCCGACTTCGATGATCTTGCTGTTGGTGACCGGCAGACGCAGGCCGTAGGCGAACTTGTTGACCAGGATGAAATCGCCGATCAGCAGCGTCGGCATCATCGAACTGGACGGGATGCGGAAGGGTTCGGCGACGAAGCTGCGCAGCATCAGCACCAGCGCCAGCACCGGGAAGAACGCACGGGCGTAATCGACGATTACCGGCTCCCTGTTCTCGTCCAGCAGGCCGTCGGCCCTGGCCCTGCGCTTGGCGAAGAAGAGCCGGTCCAGCAACCAGATCAGACCGGTCAGCAGGGTCAGCGTGACGAGGACGATTTCGAACCAGACCATACATTCTCCATTTGAAAGCCCATGCCCAGCGGGACAGGGGTTGAAGCGAGAGTACGAAAAAGTCGCGGCGATTCATCGCCAGCGCTGCCTCACCCCCGCATCGGCCCCGGTCGAATCCGGGACAGGCCATTCGGGCATCCCCTCCCGGCGGGAGAGGACGGAAACATCACTTGCTGTCCATCTGCAGCACGGCGAGGAAGGCTTCCTGCGGGATTTCCACCCGCCCGACCTGCTTCATCCGCTTCTTGCCTTCCTTCTGTTTTTCCAGCAGTTTCTTCTTGCGGCTGATGTCGCCGCCATAGCACTTGGCCAGCACGTTCTTGCGCAGCGCCTTGACGGTGCTGCGGGAAATGATCTGCGAACCGACCGCGGCCTGGATCGCGACGTCGAACATCTGCCGCGGAATCAGGTCCTTCATCTTCTCGCACAGTTCGCGCCCGCGACGGTCGGCGTAGCTGCGATGGACGATGATCGACAGCGCATCGACCTTGTCGCCATTGATCAGCGTGTCCACGCGCACGAACGGGCCGGCATCGAAGCGCAGGAAGTGATAATCCAGCGACGCATACCCGCGCGACACCGACTTCAGCTTGTCGAAGAAATCCAGCACCACTTCCGCCATCGGCAGTTCGTAGCTGATCTGCACCTGGCCGCCAAGATAGTTGATGCCGATCTGCGAGCCGCGCTTCTCTTCGCACAGGGTGATGCAGTTGCCGACGTAGTCAGGCGGCGTGAGGATGTTCGCGCGGATGATCGGTTCGCGGACTTCCTGGATGTGATTGGTCGGCGGCAGTTTGGCCGGGTTGTCCAGCGGCATCACCGTGCCGTCGGTCTTCAGCACTTCGTACACCACGGTGGGCGCGGTGCTGATCAGATTGAGGTTGTACTCGCGCTCCAGGCGTTCCTGCACGATTTCCATGTGCAGCATGCCCAGGAAGCCGCAGCGGAAGCCGAAGCCCATCGCCTCGGAGCTTTCGGGCTCGAAGCGCAGCGCGGCGTCGTTGAGCTGCAGCTTGTCCAGCGCTTCGCGAAGGTCCGGGTAATCCTCGGCATCGACCGGGAACAGACCGGCGAACACGCGCGGCTGCATTTCCTGGAAACCCGGCAGCGGCTTGTCGGCAGGATCGCTGGCCAGCGTGAGGGTGTCGCCGACCGGCGCGCCATGGACGTCCTTGATACTGGCGTTGATCCAGCCCACTTCGCCCGCGCCGAGCTTCTTCAGCTCCTTGCGCTTGGGCGTGAACACGCCGACCTTGTCGACCAGATGGGTGCGGCCGGTGGTCATCACCAGGATCTTGGTGCCGGGCACGATCTCGCCCTGCATGACCCGGACCAGCGAGACCACGCCGAGGTAGTTGTCGAACCACGAGTCGATGATCAGCGCCTGCAGCTTGTCGGTATCGCGCGGCTTGGGCGGCGGGATGCGGTGGACGATGGCTTCCAGCACATCGATCACGTTCAGGCCGGTCTTGGCGCTGATCGCGACCGCGTCGGTGGCGTCGATGCCGATGACGGCCTCGATTTCGGCCTTGGCGCGGTCGATGTCGGCAGTCGGCAGGTCGATCTTGTTGAGGACCGGCACCACTTCCAGGCCCTGCTCGACGGCGGTGTAGCAGTTGGCGACCGACTGCGCCTCGACGCCCTGGGCGGCATCCACCACCAGCAGCGCGCCTTCGCAGGCGGCCAGCGAGCGGCTGACTTCGTAGCTGAAGTCGACGTGGCCGGGGGTGTCGATGAAGTTGAGCTGGTAGGTCTGCCCGTCCTTGGCCTTGTAGGGCAAGGACACGGACTGGGCCTTGATGGTGATGCCGCGCTCGCGCTCGATCGGGTTCGAGTCGAGCACCTGCGCCTCCATCTCGCGCGCCTCCAGCCCGCCGCACAATTGAATGATGCGGTCGGCGAGCGTGGACTTGCCGTGATCGACGTGGGCGATGATGGAAAAGTTGCGGATGTTCCGCATTGCGTCAGACATGGGGAGCGGCGCGTGCCGTCATGGCCTTGAGATCAAACGTTGGATTATCGCACAGCGCGAGGTCCGACCCGTCGGGAATGGCACCCGACAGGCCGGACCAGGGTTTCGTGGCGCCGCTCGGGACGGAGCCTGCCGTGTTTCTATTTCTAGCCCTCGTCGGGCGTCACCGCCAGGAACTGGGTCGCCGCGCCACGGCGGACCAGCAGCATCGCCGTCTGATCTTTGCGGACCTTGCCCAGTTCGCGTTCCAGGGCGGACACGCTGCCCACCGGGGTGGTGCCCACCCGCAGGACGATATCGCCCGGTCGCAGACCCGCCTTGCGGCCGGCCTGGCCATCGATCCGGGCCAGGGCCACGCCCTCGCCTGCCTTCAGGCCCAGTTCGCGCCGCTGGTCGGCGTCGAGATCCTCGCCGACCAGCCCCAGCCGGTTCTCGGCCTTGGCGGCGGCGGGCTCGCGCGGGGCGACGCGGCGCGGGTTGCCGGCGACATCGGTTTCATCAAGGCGGGTCAGGGTGACGTTGCGCTGGATCGGCTTGCCGTTGCGGAGGATATCGAGCCTGGCGGTGGCCCCCGGCGCCATCGCGCCGATCACCGGCGGGAGGTCGCTGGAATCGTCGATCGCGATCCCGTCGACCGAGCGGATCACGTCACCGGGTTCGAGGCCGGCCTTTTCCGCGGGACTTCCGGCCAGCACATCGTTGACCAGCGCGCCGCGGGTATCGGGAAGATCGAAGCCTTTCACCATGTCCGAGCTGACGGCGCCGACCGACACGCCGATCTGTCCGCGGCTGACCTTGCCGGTGGTCTTGAGCTGCTGGGCGACATTCATCGCCACATCCATCGGGATGGCGAAGCTCACGCCCATATAGCCGCCGGAATTGCTGAAGATCTGCGAATTGATGCCGACCACTTCGCCGCGGGTGTTGAGCAGCGGGCCGCCGGAGTTGCCGCGGTTGATCGCCACGTCGGTCTGGATGAAAGGCACGTAGCGCTGCTGGTTGTTGGCGGCGCGGCCGACCGCGCTGACGATGCCGGCGGTGACCGAATGATCCAGGCCGAACGGAGAACCGATCGCCACCACCCATTGACCGGGCTTGAGCGACCTGGATTCGCCGGTGCGCAGGTACGGCAAACCGGTCGCCGGGATCTTCAGTACCGCGACGTCCGACTGCGGATCGCTGCCGACGACCTTGGCCTTGAACTCGCGACGATCGGACAGTTTGACCTTGACCTCGTCGGCGCCGTCGACCACGTGATGATTGGTCAGCAGATACCCGTCGTCCGAGATCATGAACCCGGTACCGATGGACTGGCTCTGCGGCCCCTCGTTGCCATCCGGGGACTGTGGAGCACCCGGCATAGAAGGCCCGCCCGGGCCGAAGAAGCGCCGGAAGAATTCGGGCATCTCGTCGTCTTCGGGCATCTCGCCGCCGCGCATGGCCGCACCGCGCGCGCTGCCTGTGGCTTCGATGCTCACCACCGCCGGGCCGACGCGTTCGACCAGTTGGGTGAAATCGGGCAGGCCTGTGACCATGGGCGCATCGATGGCCTGGGCGGCCGTGGCGAGGGTCGCGGACGATGCCGCCATCGGCAGGGCCGCAGGCACGGAATGGCCGGCGCCGATCGGAAGCACGACGGTCGCCGCGGCGGTGGCTGCAGCGGTGGCGGTCACGAGAGCGAGAGTACGAAGTGTCGGTTTCATCGGGGAAACGTCCTCGATAAAGGATGCGATGGGATGGGATGGGAACGAATTTCTGGAGTTTGATCGCAGCCGGCGACGCACGACGCCGCCGGCTGCGATCAATGCGATGGCGATGCGGCTTCAGCCGACGATGCGGCGTTCGGCGGCCGCCATTCGGGCCGGGGCGGCTGGAATGGCTGGAACGCCGGCGAGCCCTCGAAACCTGCGGTCACTTCGCCGCCAGCGGATGCGCCGGGCACGAGTGCGCGCGGCCAGGGCTTCGACGTCATGTGGGCGCCCGGGGCAAGATCGCGACCGTGGGCGGCGCTTGCGACCTGGACCGCCTGCGGCGATGCCGTCTTGCGCGACTTGGCGGCAAGACCGGTTGCGGAGCGACCCACGGGAATCGCCTGAGCGCTGGCGACGAGATGCGGCCGCACGGGACGTTTGTCGTTAGCGGCGACAGCAGCCGCGGCAATGGCAGCGACGCCCGCTTCAACCATGCCTGCGGGCAAGACCGGTTCCGGAACCCGCACCGACGTCACGGGGACCGGGACAGGCGCGGCCGGGGCCGGCGCGGTTGCGACCTGCAGCGGCACGTCATCGGGAGCAGACAGCATACGCGAACCGATCAGTGCGGCCAGCGCGACCGATGCCGCCAGCGCGGCGCCGCCGCCCCAGCGCAGCAGCGGCCGGCGCGTGCCCGGGGTGGCAGCCACTGCAAGTGTCTGTGCTTCGACAGCATCGGCGAGCGCAATGTCGTCGGCGATCGCGCGGCCGACGCGGCGCGAGAAATCGGCAGGCAATGCGCGTCCGGCAATGCCGCGCATGGCGTCGCCAGTGAACTGCCAGCGTTCCCAGCAGTCGGCGAGTTCGTCGTCGTGTTCCATTCGACGCAGCAGGAATCGGGCTTCATCCGCCGACAGCGCGCCGTCCATCATCGCGGAAAGCTGTTCGCGGTGGAATTCCCGGGAATTGGCGTCGCGTACGGTAGAGGTTTCGTGCAATCCGGTCATGGGGCTCGATTTCGGGATTGGGGGGCTTGTTGCGGTTTGTCGGGGGTAGCGTCTTGAAACATGTACAAAGCAGGCATCACTCGAATGGGCATGCGGTGCGGATTCGCGGACTCAACGCGTCGCGCGTTCGCGCGAGTCGGGCGCGTCCATCAACGGTCGCAACTGCGCGTCGATGGCATCGCGGGCCCGGAAGATGCGCGAGCGGACCGTACCGATGGGGCACTTCATCTGCTGCGCGATCTCCTCGTAGCTCAACCCATCCACCTCGCGGAGCGTGATCGCCGCCCGAAGTTCTTCGGGCAAGGCTTCGACCGCGCGCATCACCGTTTGTTCCATCTCATGACGCATCAATTCGCGCTCCGGAGTGTCGTTGTCGCGCAGGCGCAGGCCTGATTCGAACTGCTCGGCGTCGTCGATGTCCACGTCGTCGCCCGGCGGGCGGCGTTTGTGGGCCACCAGATGATTCTTGGCGGTGTTCACGGCGATGCGGTGCAGCCACGTTGAGAACTGCGCGTCGCCGCGGAAGTTCCCCATCGCGCGATAGGCGCGGATGAAGGTGTCCTGGGCGACGTCCTGGGCCTCGCTCCAGTCGTGCACATAGCGCCCGATCAGCGCCACGACCCGGTGCTGGTGCTTGCGCACGAGCAGATCGAAGGCCGCGCTGTCGCCGCGCTGCACCCGCCGGACCAGTTCGAGGTCCACATCCTGCAATGTCGTTGCTTCGGCCATCCGGCCGGCTCTCCTGAGTGTGGATCGGGCCGGTACGGTAGCCGGGCCATCGGACAATACACGCCGGCGAAAAGTTCCCGGCCCCCGGCGCCCCACCCTGGGCCGCCTGTGCAACATGCATTCATCTGGGGGCGTCGCGCGACTGCCACAAGCCATGCGCCATGGGACCGTGTCGGTGCCGATCCGACGACACCGATTTGACGCCATCCCACAATGGTCCGGATCATAGGGACATTCTCCAGCGTATGGATTCCCGCTCATGACCTCCACCTCACCCAGCTTCGACGGCCTGCGTCTGCGCCACTGGAAGACCGAATTGCGGCCGGACGGCGTGCTGGTGCTGTCCTTCGACCGCGAAGGCGAGTCGGTGAACACCTTCGGACAGGGGGTGCTGATCGAATTGAACAGCCTGCTCGAACGCATCGCGCTGGAACCGCCGAAGGCGCTGGTGCTGCGCTCGGCCAAGGAAAAGGGCTTCATCGCTGGCGCCGACATCCGCGAATTCCAGGAGTTCGACGCAAAAGGCACCATCGGCGACTCGATCCGCCGCGGCCAGAACCTCTTCCAGCGCATCGCGGAACTGCCCTTCCCCACCGTCGCCGCGATCCACGGCTTCTGCATGGGCGGCGGCACCGAGATCTCGCTGGCCTGCCGCTATCGCGTGGCCTCGAACGATGCGTCGACGAAGATCGGCCTGCCCGAAGTGATGCTGGGCATCTTCCCGGGCTGGGGCGGCAGCGCCCGTCTGCCGCAGCTGGTCGGCGCCCCGGCCGCCATGGACATGATGCTCACCGGCCGCAGCCTCTCGGCATCGGCGGCGCGCGCGATCGGCCTGGTCGATAAGATCGTGGACCCGGCGGGCCTGATCGAAGCCGCAGCCGCGCTCGCACTCAAGGGCGTCGAACGCCCCTTCAAACAGCGTTTCATGGCCTGGGCCACCAACACGTGGCCGGCGCGCCAACTGATCGCGCCGAAAATGATCAAGATGACCGCACGCAAGGCGCGCAAGGAACATTACCCCGCGCCGTACGCGCTGATCGAGACCTGGCGCCGAAGCGCCGGCAACGGCATCCGGGCACGTCTGGATGCCGAGCGCAAAGCCGTAGTGAAACTCGCCGCCACGCCGACCGCACGCAATCTCACCCGCGTGTATTTCCTGCAGGAACGGCTGAAGGGTCTTGGCGGCAAGGATCATGGCATCGCCCACGTCCACGTGGTCGGCGCCGGGGTGATGGGCGGCGACATCGCCGCCTGGGCGGCGTACAAGGGTTTCCAGGTCACGCTTCAGGATCGCGAACAGCGTTTCATCGACACCGCCATGGCGCGCGCGCAGGAATTGTTCGCCAAGCGCGTGAAGGACGCGGGCAAGCGGCCGGAGGTGGCGGCGCGGCTGGTGTCCGATCTCGACGGTGCCGGCGTCGCCAGCGCCGACCTGCTCATCGAAGCCATCATCGAACGACCCGACGCCAAGCGCGACCTCTACACCGCGGTCGAGCCGAAGATGAAGCCCGACGCGCTGCTCACCACCAATACGTCCTCCATCCCGCTGACCGAACTGCGCGAGCACATCGCGCGGCCGGCGCAGTTCGCCGGCCTGCATTACTTCAACCCGGTGGCGATGATGCCGCTGGTGGAAATCATCCAGCACGACGGCATGGCGCCGGACACCGCGAAACGGCTCGCCGCATTCTGCAAGGCCATCGACAAGCTGCCGGTACCAGTCGCCGGCACGCCCGGCTTCCTGGTCAACCGCCTGCTGTTCCCTTACATGCTGGAAGCCGTCACCGCCTATTCCGAAGGCATCCCCGGCCCGGTGCTGGACAAGGCGGCGGTGAAGTTCGGCATGCCGATGGGACCGATCGAACTCATCGATACCGTGGGCCTGGATGTCGCTTCCGGCGTGGGCGCCGAACTCGCGCCCTTCCTCGGCCTGCCGATTCCGGCCGCGCTGGCCGCACCGCCCGAAGCCGGAAAGCGCGGCAAGAAGGACGGTCAGGGCCTTTATCGCTGGGAGAACGGGAAGGCGCAGAAGCCGGAGATTCCGGCCGATTACAAGGCGCCGGACGATCTCGAAGACCGCCTGATCCTGCCCTTCCTCAACGAAGCCGTCGCCGCCCTGCACGAAGGCGTGGTTGCCGATGCCGAACTGCTGGACGCCGGCGTGATCTTCGGCACCGGTTTCGCGCCTTTCCGCGGCGGCCCGATCCAGTACATCCGCGACAGCGGCGCGGAGGTGCTGCTGGCCAGGCTGAAGGTGCTGCAGGCCAAGTACGGTGACCGCTTCGCCCCGCGCCCGGGCTGGGACAATCCGGCGCTGCTCAAACAGTAATCCCGCCTGTCGCCACGACGATCCCGAAACCCCGCCCCGGCGGGGTTTCGGCGTTCAGGGCTTGCAATACGCACCACATCGTCGGTATAACGTACGTTACTACTACCTTCCATGTGATCGACATGAAACTGAAAATTACGACCGTAGGCAATTCCGCTGGTGTGATCCTGCCCAAGGAACTGCTGACCCGGATGCGTCTGGAAAAAGGCGACGAACTGTATGCGCTGGAAACCCCGGGCGGCATCGTGCTGACCACCTACGACCCGGAACTCGCCGCGCAGATGGAGGTGGCCGAGCGCGTCATGAGGGAAGACCGGCAAGTGCTGCACAAGCTGGCGAAGTAGGAGGCTGCCATGATCGTCTGGATCAACCGGCGGCTTGCCCTCGCCATCCATGATCGTCAGCTCGCCGAACATGGCGGCGGCACCGGTGTACGCGACGAAGCCCTTCTCGACTCCGCACTCGCACGCCCTGAACAATTGTTCGCCTATGGCGACCCGCCACCGGATATCGCCGCGCTATGCGCAAGTCTGGCATACGGTCTGGCGCGGAATCATCCCTTTGTCGATGGCAACAAACGCACCGCACATGTCTGCTACCGCGTCTTCCTCGCGCTCAACGATGCTGAACTCGTCGCATCGGAAGAAGAGAAATACATCGCGATGCTGCGTCTCGCCGAAGGCAGCCTCTCCGAATCCGGATTCGCAGAATGGCTGCGCGAACATCTGGTGCTGAATGCGAAAGGCAACGTCAACGAACCGCAGGCGGCATACCAGCGCTGATATCCGCGACGGCCCGCTCTTGTGTGCCGCCGGTATCGGCTGAGATCATTCGGCCGGCATCCACCCGCAGCATCGCGAGCCGCCGACATGGCTGCCGCCACCACTATCATTCAAGCCCCTCATGCACGACGACACCCCGTTCGATCTTTTCGGCTCCGGCCCACCTCCGGCTTCGGGGAAGAAATCGCTCGCAGCCAGCGCTGTGGCTGCGAAGCGTTCGCCGCTGCAACGCGAGTTTGATCGCCTGACCGGGCAGATCGAAGAGCGTCAGGCATTGCTCGCCGCATGGCAGCAACAGCCGGCCGTGATCCTGCAGAAGTATCACGCGGAACTGGAACCCGTCCTGCAGCAGCTCACGGATGTGCAGAAAAGCCTGGTCGTACAGCTCGACGCGCTGCTGACCTCGCCGCCGAAAGGTCTGCGCATGACGGCGCGGCGGCGCGACGCGTTGACCGACTGCCTGCTCGATCTGATCGACAACGTCATGGCGCACGGCGCCGACGACACTCTGATCGATATCCACGACCGTCACAGCGACACGCCCATGGTCGAAATCGAGAAGGAGGATGAGGCCGAGCGGGAGGCGGAGATCATCGAATTATTCCGGCAGATCGGCGAAGCCGGTATCGAACGGCGTGCGGACGAATCGCACGAAGCCTTCGTGGAACGCGCCCAAGCACGGCTGTTCGACGCACTGGACGCCGAAGAGCGCAGGAAAGAAACACAACGACAAAAACGCGCCGACAAGCGCTCCGCGAAAAAGGACGCCAGGCGCACGAAGACGCCACCGCCGTCAGGCAACGACGACGATGCCGCATCGCCCAGGCCCGACCTGCTGCGCGCGCTGTATCGCAAGCTCGCCAGTAACATGCATCCCGATCGCGAATTCGACGCCGACGAAAAGCTGCGCAAGACCGAAGCCATGCAGGGGCTCAATACCGCCTACCAGAACAAGGACCTGCTCTCCCTGCTGAAATTGCACAATCGCACCCTGCAGAGCGACGCCGTCGCCGACACGCTGGCCGAAGACACCCTGCGCGAGTACAACGCGCTGCTGAAGGCGCAGCTCAAGTCGCTGGAATCCACGATCGCGCGCACCATCGAAGACGCCACGCCGCCCGCCATCGCGATGATGCATGGCCGCATCAAGCGCCCGGAACAACTCGAACAGCTGATGGACGCGGACATCCGGAAGATGGCGCGCACTGTCGAAACCGTGCGCGTCACCGTGCGCGATCTCGACAATCCGAAACTGCGGGCGAACGTGATCAACGAGCTGGTGGAGATGGCCGAGGAACGCCGCATGCTGGATGCGTTCGACGAGATCGCGGGAGATTATTTCCGTTGACGAGTGCGATGCGCAACGTTCTGCGTACGCCCTGACCAGCAGGCGCTTACCCATACCTGCGCAGCTCTACCGTTTCCTGGACGCACCCCGCGGCCTCCAGCCATGCGTGACTCTGCAACGCCGCCACCATCACATCGCTGCCCAGCGCCAACTCGGTGTCCTCGGCGCGCTCGGCTAGACGGCGCAGGCGCACGAGACGCGGATGCAGCGCATCCGCCGCAGCCAGGTCGGCCTGCGCCGCGGCGAGATCCAGGTCAGGCACCATGCACTGCGGTTGCGCAGCCATCGCCGTCAACGTCCGCCGACAGAACGCCTCGGACTTCTCGCCCATTCTGGCCAATCCCAGCTGGATATCGGGCCGCAGCGAAATCAGCATGCCCAATCGCGATTCCAGCGCATCGAGCGCCGCATCCACCGCCGCCAGATCCTCGGCAGCGAACGTCAGCGACAATCGCGCCTCCGACAAACGCACGTCCATCCCACACCTCCCGTCGTTCACGGGCGAATTCCCGCGGTGCAGACAGCATCGCGAAACGTTGCATGCCCCTATATCGGAGGACTGCACGACATCGTGTAGGAAATATCCGATTCGCCGCACAGCCCGTGCACGATGCATATCGCCAGAAACATCATTGCCACGGCAATCATCTGGCATGCGCTGCCCGGAGTCGGCCCCGTTTTGCAAAGGGGGCTGGGCGCGTGATCGACGTGCTTTGAGGTAGATGATCGTTGCGCTGCAACGATCAAAGCTTCCGCGATCACCGCGGCTATGCAGTGAGCGAAGCCATGAATGACGAAGGCCCCGCGGTGCGGGGCCTTCGTGGATGCGCGGGTATGGATGTTCAAGCAGATCCCTCGCCTGCGGCTCGGGATGACAGCACTGGTTCCGATCTTTCGAGCATTCCGATCGTCAGATCGTTCAGATCATGCGAACGGGTCGCGTAGCACGATGTTGGCGTCGCGGTCCGGGCCGGTGGAGACGATGGCCAACGGGCAGCCGGCGAGTTCCTCCAGCGAGCGCAGGTAGGCGCGGGCGGCGGCCGGGAGTTTGTCCCATTCGGTAATGCCGGCGGTGGATTCGCTCCAGCCGGGGAATTCGAGGTACACGGGCGTGCACTCGTCCCAGCCGTCGGCGTCCAGCGGCGCGTATTCGGTGCGCTTGCCGCGGTATTCGTAGGCGACGCACATCTTCAGCTTGTCCATGCCGTCGAGGATGTCGAGCTTGGTGATGCACAGACCGCTGATGCCGTTGATGGCGACGGCGCGCTTGAGCGCGACGATGTCCATCCAGCCGCAGCGGCGCGGGCGGCCGGTAGTGGCGCCGTATTCCTGGCCGCGGTCGCGGATGCCCTGGCCGATCTCGTCGTCGAGTTCGGTCGGGAACGGGCCGCCGCCGACGCGGGTGGCGTAAGCCTTGGCGATGCCGAGCACATAGTCGATCGCGTCCGCGCCCACGCCGGTGCCGGCCAGCGCGCCGCCGACGGTGGTGTTGCTGGAGGTGACGTACGGGTAGGTGCCGTGGTCGATGTCGAGCAGCGAGCCCTGCGCGCCTTCGAACAGCACGCGTTTGCCCTGCTTGCGCAGCTCGTGGAGGATGCCGGCCACGTCGAACTTCATCGGTTCGACGTATTCGCCGAACGCGAGCGCTTCGTCGAGGGTTTTCTGGAAGTCGACTTCCTCGACCTTCAGATAATTCTTCAATACGAAGTTGTGGTAATCGAGCGTGCTGCGCAGTTTTTCCGCGAGTTCCTTCGGATAGCTGAGATCGGCGACGCGGATGCCGCGACGCGCGACCTTGTCTTCGTAGGCCGGGCCGATGCCACGGCCGGTGGTGCCGATGGCACTCTTGCCAGCGGCCTTTTCGCGGGCCTGATCCAGTGCGATGTGGTACGGCATGATGATCGGCGTGGCCGGGCTGATCTTCAGTCGGCTGCGCACTTCGACGCCGTTGGCTTCGAGTTCGGCGATTTCCTTCTGCAGCGCGCCGGGGTGCAGCACCACGCCGTTGCCGATCAGGCACAGCGCATCTGGGCGCAGGACGCCGGAGGGGATGAGATGGAGCACGGTTTTCTTGCCGCCGATCACCAGCGTGTGGCCGGCATTGTGGCCGCCCTGGAAGCGGACGACGGCGCCGATGTCCTGCGTCAGCAGGTCGACGATCTTGCCCTTGCCTTCATCGCCCCACTGGGCGCCCAACACTACGACTGACTGACCCATTTCGTACTCCGAAACCCGTTGTAGGAGCGGCTTTAGCCGCGAATCCGGTCGCCGGCAGCTGTGCTCGCGGCTAAAGCCGCTCCTACAAACCACGCGTCCGACACGGAAAAAGCCGGCGGGGCAGATGCCCCTTCCGGCTTTTGTGCATTCTCCGGGTTTCGGGGGGCCGAGGCCACCCTTTCGACGGATTTCTTGCGATGCATCAAGAAAAAACGGATCGGTGTGGCGGCAGTTGCGGGGCCGAAGATCCGGATCGTTCCAACGTCAATGGCGGACGAAGTACAGCGCCACCAGCCCGGCGATCAGCATCAGACCGCCGATCAGCCGCAGTTGCTGCGGAGGCATGGCCAGCAGTTGCTCGGCCGCCCGCCTCCACACGTTGGGGAAGGCGAACAGCGCCAGCCCTTCAAGCACCGCAACGAGGGCGAGTGCAGCCCAGAGATCGGTCATGCGCGATGCGATCAGCGATCGCTGCGCATGTACTGCAGGAACGGATCGTCCTTGTCGAGCACGATCACCGCGTCGCCGTCGGAGAACGAGCCTCTGTAGGCTTCGAGACTGCGCTGGAAGGCGTAGAAACCCGGGTCGGCGTTCGCGGCAGTGCCGTAGATGCGCGCGGCCTCGCCATCGCCCTCGCCTCGCATCACCTGCGCGTCGCGCTCGGCTTCGGCCAGGATCACGTTGCTGTCGCGGTCGGCCTTGGCGCGGATCTCGTTGGCCTGCTCTTCGCCTTCGGCGCGGAGTTTGCTGGCGACCTGTTGGCGCTGCGCGCTCATGCGGCGGTAGACGTCGCGGATGACCTGGCTGTCGGTGGGCAGATCGATCTGTTTGATGCGCAGGTCGACGATGCGCACGCCCAGCGTGGCGGCGGCCTTGTTGATGGCGGCGAGCTGGGTGCCCGAGATCTTGCTGCGCTCGCCCGACACCACCTCGGACAGGGTGCGCGTATTGATCTCGTTGCGCAGCGAGTCCTTGATGATCGGTTCGAGGCGCGCGATGGCCACGCTTTCGTCGCCGGCAGTCGCGCGGTAGAACGCCTGGGTGTTGCGGATCTGGCCGACGGCGAAGAAATCCACGCTCACGTCCTTGCGTTCGGAGGTGAGGTAGCGCTCGGGTTCGGCCGGCAACACCTGGAAGCGGCCGTCGAAGATGCGCGCGCTTTCGACCAGCGGCACCTTGAAATGCAGGCCCGGGCCGAGGTCGCTGCGGACGACCTTGCCGAGATTCAGCACGATGGCGGTATGGCCTTCGCGCACGATGAAGACCGAGCCGAGCAGCGTGAACAGCACAGCGATGACCGCTGGGACCAGGACTGACATTTTCATCGGCTGTCTCCTCCGTTGCGACCTGCGCTGCGGGCCTTACGGGCGGTCGTGGGTTCTTCGGGGGTTGCGGTGACGGTGGGTGCGATCAGCTCCGGCGGCGGCGCTTGGGCCCCGGTCGGCGCCGCGCCGCGACCCGGCGCGACCGGCAGGTACAGCAGTTGGCGACTGTCGCCGCCGACGATCTTGCGGTTGTCGGCCAGCACTTTCTGCACCGTTTCCAGCCACAGACGCTTGCGGGTGACTTCCGGCGCGCCGCGGTACTGCTGCAGCAGGGACGTGAAGCGCGAGGCGTCACCGGTGGCGCGGGCGATGGAAGCGGTCTTGTAGCCTTCGGCCACGGTGCGGGTGCGCGCGGCTTCGCCTCGGGCTTCGGGCACGATCTTCGCGGCGTAGGCACGGGCCTCGCTGATCAGGCGGTCCTTGTCCTGCTGGGCGCTGTTGACGTCGTCGAAGGCGGGCTTCACTTCTTCCGGCGGACGCGCGTTGGGCAGGTTGAGTTCGGTGACGGCCAAGCCGGTGTTGTAGGTCTGCAGCGATTTCTGCAGGCGGGTACGTGCGGCTACCGCCAGCGCGTCGCGCGCGCCCAGCACGGTGTCGAGGGTGGAGCGGCCAACCTGTTCGCGCACCGAACTCAGCGCAGCCTGCTTCAGCATTTCCTCGGCGTCGCGGGTGCCGAACAGTGACAGGCGCGCATCGCTGATGCGGTACTGCACGTTGATCTCGACCTGGACGATGTTCTCGTCGCTGGTCAGTATCGGCACGCTGTCGCTGTAGTTCTTGATCTCGGTGGCGTTGACCTTGTAGACGCTTTCGATCGGCCACGGCAGCTTGAAGCCGGGGCCCGGCGCCATCGTCCGCGAATACTTGCCGAACTGGAGTACGACGCCGCGCTGTTGTTCGGTGACCAGCACGAAGCAGCTGAAGATCAGCCAGAGCACGACCAGGCCAGCGATCCAGCGCAACGGGTTGCCGCCGCCGGCACCGTCGAAGAAACCGCGCAGGCGGGCGACGATATCGTCCATGCCTCCGCCACCGCCACGGCCGGTCTGGCGGGGCTTCCACGGGGAGCGATTACCGCCGCTACCGGAAGAAGAGTCGTTGTTGTTACCGGGAGTATTCCAGGCCATGCCCGCTCCAAAGCGAAGGTGTCAAAGCGAATGCGCTCCGCAGGAATGCGGGCGGGGGGTGCATATTACAAGGGAAGGTCGTCGTCGCCCGGCGGCAGCAGCGCCTCGAAGGCGTCTCCACCGGGGCCGGCGGCCAGTTTTTCGGCGTCACTCAGGGCCAGATCGACCTCGAGCGTCCAGCCGCCGTCGTCTTCGTGCGTTTCCGCGCGCACCGCTTCCAGTTCGTACAGACGCGCGCGCAGACGCCCGGCGCGTGACGGCAGGCGGATCGTGCCGGCGATGCGGCGCAGGCCCAGCCGCGCGACCAGCGCCGCGCGCAGCAGGTCCAGACCCAGGCCATCGCGGGCCGACAGCCAGACCCGTTCGCGTGCGATCTCGTCCAGGCCATGATCGGCGACCGGCTCGCCTTCTTCGATCGGCCGCACGGCCGGGTCGTGACGCGGCACGGCGCCTTCCACCCGGTCGATCTTGTTGTAAACCAGCAGTTGCGGGATGTCGCCCGCGCCGATCTCGGCCAGCACCGCGTCGACCTGGGCGATGCGCTCGTCGCGCAGCGGGTCGGCGGCGTCGATCACATGCAGCAGCAGATCGGCTTCGCGCGCCTCCGAAAGCGTCGAACGGAACGCCGCGACCAGATCGTGCGGCAGGTCGCGGACGAAGCCGACGGTGTCGGCCAGCATCGCCGCGCCGCCGGGCAGCGTGATCCGGCGCACGGTCGGGTCGAGGGTCGCGAACAGGCGGTCGTCGGCATAGGCATCGGCGCCGGTGATCGCATTGAACAGCGTGGATTTGCCGGCATTGGTATAGCCCACCAGCGCCACCCGCGGCAGCTCGCTGCGCACGCGCGCGCGGCGCATCTGGGTGTGCTGCACCTCCACTTTCTCTAGCCGCTTCTGCAACTGCTCCACCCGCTTCTGCAGCAGGCGGCGGTCGGTTTCGAGCTGGGTTTCGCCGGGGCCGCGCAGACCGATGGCGCCGCCGCGCTGGCGTTCCAGATGGCTCCAGCCGCGCACCAGACGCGTGGCCATGTGCCGGAGCTGGGCCAGTTCGACCTGCAGCTTGCCTTCGTGACTGCGCGCGCGCTGGGCGAAGATGTCGAGGATCAGGCCGGTACGGTCGACCACGCGGCGGCCCAGCGCCTTTTCGAGATTGCGCTCCTGCACCGGGCTGAGCCTGTGGTTGACCAGCACCAGATCGGCGCCGGTGGCGTCGGCCGCGGCCTTCACCTCTTCCAGCTTGCCGCTGCCGATGAGGATGGCCGCGTTGGGGCGGTCGATGCGGGCATGCAGCAGCGCCGCGACCGTGGCGCCGGCGGAGCGGGCGAGATCGGCGAATTCTTCCAGCACATCGGGTTCCGGCGGGCCGCCGGCATGGGTCTGGATCAGCAGCGCGATTTCGCCCTTGCGGGATCGTTCGAACAAACCGGGGATATCCGTGGGGGAAAACAGATGCCCAGTATGCCGCGCGCGGGCTCGCCGCGCGCGTCCGCATGACGAATGGCCGGAGACGGGTGTCGCCCGCCGACGGCAGAATCACTTCATGGCGTGGCCGGCAGCGTCGGAACGCCGCCGGCCGCACGACCGTCCTTCAGACGATCGTCCTGCAGGAGGATCAGTCGGCCGTGGCCGCGAGGACGCCGCTGGTGTCGTCGTCGGTTTCGGCCGAATGCACATAGCCGCCACCCGGGCCCACGCGCACGTTGCGCGCCGGCACCACGGTGGAAATCGCGTGTTTGTAGACCATCTGACTGACGGTGTTTCGCAACAGGACGACGAACTGATCGAACGATTCGATCGTGCCCTGCAATTTGATGCCGTTGACGAGATAGATCGAAACCGGAACGCGCTCACGGCGCAAAGCGTTCAGGAAAGGATCCTGCAAAGACTGCCCCTTCGACATGGTGTTCCCCATTTTGGGTCTTGTTATTGGATGCAACATGATCGTGACGATCGCATGATGGATTGCATGATTGGTCGTTCGCCGGCGGCCCGGTCGCATCGCGACCCGCATCCCCTGCCGGACACCCGGATGGTTACACAACTGCGCGTGAACCGGAAGCCGGCCGAAGGTCGCACGCGCCCGCATCGCGACGATTGTCGCAGCGACAGCCCGTTCAGCTTTTCAGGAACCCCCGCAGCGCGTCGTCCAATCGCGACGCATCGATCGCGGGATCGAACCAGCGCAGATCGAGCGCGCCGCGCAGCCAGGTGAACTGGCGCTTGGCGAGCTGCCGCGTGGCGAAGATCGCGCGGTCGCGGAAATCGTTCGCAGACAGCGCACCATCGAGATACTCCCAGGCCTGGCGATAGCCGACCGCACGCAGCGCGGGAAGATCCAGCGGCGCCGGATGCGTGCGCAGTTCCGACAGCGCGCGCAGCGTACGCACTTCGTCGAGGAAACCGGCATCGAGCATCGCGTCGAAACGGCGCTCGATGCGCGCGTGCAGGATCGTGCGATCCTGCGGCGCCACCGCGAGTTTCAGCACCCGGCACGGAAATGCCTGCGATGCCGCAGCCGACTCGCGCTGCCAGTCGCTGATCGCCCGGCCGCTGAGCCGATACACCTCCAGCGCACGCTGGATCCGCTGCGGGTCGGTGGCGTGGATACGCGCGGCGGCGACGGGATCGACCTGCGCGAGTTCGGCGTGCATCGCCGCCCAGCCGCGTTCGCCGGCTTCCGCTACGAGCTGCGCACGCATCGCGGGATCGGCCTCGGGCATCGGCGACAGCCCCTGCAGCAAGGCGCGGAAATACAGGCCGGTGCCGCCGGCGAGGATCGGCAGGCGACCGCGCGCGACGATGTCTTCGACTGCGACGCGCGCATCGTTGGCGAAATCGGCGGCCGAATAGCGCTGCCAGGGATCGCGCACATCGATCAGATGATGCGGCACCGCTGCGAGCTCATCGGCGGTGGGTTTCGCTGCGCCGATATCGAGCCCGCGATACACCAGCGCCGAATCGACGCTGACGATCTCGCCATCGCAACGCTGCGCCCAGTCCAGCGCGAGCGCGGTCTTGCCCGAAGCGGTCGGGCCCATCAGCGCGATGGCGAGCGGGCGGGTGTCGGTAGCCATGAAAAATCCAAAACTCCCGTAGGAGGGGCTTCAGCCCCGAGCACTTCAGCCCCGATCACCGTGGCCTCAATCACTGCGTCCGCGATCATCGAAGCGGTAGAGATCGGGGCTGAAGCCCCTCCTACGAAACTCAGTAGCCATGCACCTTCAGCGTCTCCATCACGCCCTTGTGCCGGAACTGCACTTCGTCGGACGGCGCCTTGCCGATGCGGCTCACCAGCAGGATCGCGATGCATGCGGCGATCACGCCCGGCACCATTTCGTAGAGTTCGCTGCCGTGCTGGGCGACGGCGATTTCCTTCCAGAGAATCACGGTGACAGCGCCGGCCACCATCCCGGCGAACGCGCCGTTGCGGGTCATGCGTGCCCAGAACAGCGAGAACAGCACCACCGGGCCGAACGCGGCGCCGAAACCGGCCCACGCGTACGAGACCAGCCCCAGCACCTTGCTGTCCGGATCGCGCGCGATCCAGATCGCCAGCAGCGCCACCATCAACACCATCGAGCGACCGAACCACACCAGTTCGCGCTGGCTCGCATTCGGGCGCACGAAACCCTTGTAGAAATCCTCGGTGAGCGCGCTGGAACACACCAGCAGCTGGCACGACAGCGTGCTCATGATCGCGGCGAGGATCGCCGACAGCAGCACGCCCGCGACCCAGGGATTGAACAGCACGGTCGCGAGCTGGATGAAGATACGCTCTGAATTCTCCGCGACCGGGCCGACCTGATCCGGATGCGTCGCGAAATAGGCATTGCCGAAGAAACCCACCGCCATCGCGCCGAACAGGCACAGCACCATCCAGGTCATGCCGATGCGGCGCGCCTTGGGAATGGTGGTCAGCGAATCGGCGGCCATGAAGCGCGCGAGGATGTGCGGCTGCCCGAAATACCCGAGCCCCCAGGCCAGCAGCGAGACGATGCCGACGACACCTAGCGTGCCGCCTTTGAACCAGTCGAGCTTGGTCGGGTCGGTCTGCTCGATCAGCGCGACGCTGGCTTCGACGCCGCCGCTGCCCAGCACCACCATGATCGGGGTCAGCACCAGCGCGAAGATCATCAGCGACGCCTGCACGGTGTCGGTCCAGCTCACCGCGAGGAAGCCGCCGATCAGCGTATAGAGAATGGTCGCCGCCGCGCCCCACCACAGCGCCTGCGCATACGGCACGCCGAACACGCTTTCGAACAGCCGCGCGCCCGCGACGATACCGCTGGCGCAGTACACCGCGAAGAACACCAGGATCACGACCGCCGAGAACACCCGCAGCACCTTGCTGCGATCCTCGAAGCGATGGGTGAAGTAATCCGGCAAGGTCAGCGCGTTGTGCGTGCGCTCGGTGTAGATGCGCAATGGCCCGGCCACGAATTTCCAGTTGCACCACGCGCCGACGATCAGGCCGATCGCGATCCATGCCTCCGACACGCCGCCGAGATACAGCGCCCCGGGCAGGCCCATCAGCAGCCAGCCGCTCATGTCCGACGCGCCGGCGGACAGCGCGGTGACCAGGCTTCCCAGCGAACGCCCGCCGAGAATGTAGTCGTCGAAACTGCGGGTCGAACGCCAGGCCCACAGGCCGATCAGGATCATCGCGATCAGATAGATGCCGAAGGTGATGAGGAGCGGCTGGCCAGCGGTCATGTCGAGGTCCGGAAGCGTTGCGGATGGCGCGCAGCATACCCCGACCGGCGCTGGCGACGATGCCGCTGCCGGGCCGGCTTGCAACCGCAGCGGGTTTGCGTACGCTTGGCCCATGCCTCTGTGGAAACGCCTCGGTTTTCTGTTCGTCTTCGTGGTGCCGGCGTTGATGCCCGCGGCCGCATGGCTCGGCGCGCGCAGCGGTTACCCCGACCTGATGGCCTGGTTCCCGCTGTTCTTCCTGTTCGTGCTGCTGCCGCTGGCCGACTACGGCCTCGGCCACGATCCGCGCAATCCCGATGCGACGCAGGCGAAAGCACTCGAGGCCGATTACTGGTTCCGGATCATGACGCTCGCGGCGCTGCCCGCACAGCTCGGCGTGCTGGCATGGTCGGCCCGGCATTTCGCGCACGCCGATTTCGGCGCCGCGGGCATCGCCGGCTGGCTGCTGTCGCAGGGCATCGTCGGCGGCGTGCTGGCGATCAACGTCGCCCACGAACTGATCCACAAGGACACCGCGCTGGAACGCGGCGCCGGCGGCCTGCTCCTGACCAGCGTCGGTTACCACGGTTTCAAGATCGAACACGTCCGCGGACATCACGTGCATGTGTCCACGCCCGAAGACGCGTCCAGCGCGCGCTTCGGGCAATCGCTGTGGCACTTCCTGCCGCGCGCCCTCGTCCGCAACACCGCGAATGCATGGGCGCTGGAAGCGCGGCGCCTGCATGCGCAGGGCAAGCGATGGTGGAGCATCGACAACGAATTGATCCGCTGGACGGCGCTGTGGCTGACGCTGGCAGCGATGTCCGCGATCTGGCTGGGGCCGGCCGGGCTGGCGTTCTTCGTCGTCCAGGGCTTCTTCGCCGCGTGTTCGCTGGAGATCATCAACTACATCGAGCATTACGGTCTGGAACGGCAGCGCGTGGGCGACGGGCGCTACGAGCGCACCACCCATCTGCATTCGTGGAATTCCGATTATCTGATCAGCAACCTGCTGCTGTTCCAGTTGCAGCGTCATTCCGACCACCACGAAACGCCGCGTCGCCGCTATCAGGCACTCCTGCATCACGCGGATAGCCCGCAGTTGCCGGGCGGATACGCCGCGATGTTCATGCTGGCGCTGTGTCCGCCACTGTGGTTCCGGGTCGTGGACCCGCGCGTGCGAGCGTTCCGCGCCGGCGTCGGATCGCGCTGAACCCTGCTTTACGGCGGGCGCTGCGCCCACGTAAAGTCCCGACCACCTCCGTCATCCTCTGGTCGTCCATGCGCCGCGCACACTTCGTTCTCGCAACCGCCCTCGCCGGTCTCATCGCATGCGGCCATGCGCTGGCGGGCGTCCTCGCCACACAGACATTGCCGACACCGCTGGCGCCGGACATGCCGAGCCGTCTGTCCATTCCGATGCCGCCCAACATCGATCCCAGCGCCCCGATCTGGGTGTCGTACCGCACGATGGCGCTATCGGCCGAAGCATCGCCGACCGGCGAGATCGTGCTCGACGGCAGTTTCGAAGGCGTCCCGACGCCGATCAACGCCTCCATCGTGAAATTCACGCCAGACTCGATGACCATTTCGACTTCGGCCGGAACGATCAAGCAGCAGTTCGAAGCCATGTACGGCCAACGGAGCCCGCAGGAGATGCAGACCCTGCTGGGCGCGGAACTCCATGCCGCGTATGAGGCGGTGAACGCGGGCACCGGACGCATCCTCGACGGCACGGTCGTGAAAACCCTCCCTGCGCTGGGGACGAACGAGGGCGTTCTACTGGTCTCGGTGGAGCGCGCCAGCGGCATGCAGCCGGTCGGCATCATCGTTACCGTGGGCCAGGGCGATCCGCCGGCCGCAACCGCGCCTGCCGACGGCAATCCCGAATCGTCCATCGCCTACTGGATGGGACGGCTTTTCGGCGTGTTCCTGCTGCTGGGGCTGTTGTACTGGTTCTTCGTCGCGCGCCACAAGCGCTGAAGTTTCACCGCAAGATCCGGTACGTCATCGACGGGATTTCTCCCCGTCGATGACGCAGCGCATCAGTCATCGTCCGGCCAACGGATCGCCGGGATCGAAGACGCGCCGCCGCGCGGGACCGGCACTGCGTTCACCGCATTCCAGATCTTCAGCGCATCCACGGTCGCGGCCACGTCGTGCACGCGCAGCAGCTTCGCGCCGCGCTGCGCGGCGATGAGATGCGCGGCGACCGAGCCGTGGACGCGATCGTGCGGATCGGTGCGGCCGGTCAGCTCGCCGATGGTCCGCTTGCGCGACAGTCCGGCCAGCACCGGCACGCCGAGGTCGGCGAAACGATCCAGCCGCGCGAGCAGCGCGAGATTGTGCGCGGTGTTCTTGCCGAAGCCGAAGCCGGGATCGACGACGATTTTCTTCTTCGCGATGCCGGCCATTTCCGCCGAGAAGATGCGCTCGGCCAGGAAACGATGCACGACGGCGACCACATCGTCGTATTCCGGCGCGGCCTGCATCGCTCGCGGCTCGCCCTGCATGTGCATCAGCACCACCGGCACGCCGAGCGCGGCGGCGGCATCCAGTGCGCCTTCGCGGCGCAGCGCGTACACGTCGTTGATCATGCCGGCGCCAGCGGCGACCGCCGCGCGCATCACTTCGGGCTTCGAGGTGTCGATGCTGATCGGCAGCGACGTCTCCTTCGCCAGGCGTTCGATCACGGGAATCACCCGGCGCAGTTCTTCCTCCAGCGACACCTCATCCGCACCGGGACGGGTGGATTCGCCGCCGATATCGAGGATGTCCGCACCGTCCTCCGCCAGACGCAGCGCGTGCGCCACCGCGGCGTCGACGCTGTCGTACTCGCCGCCGTCCGAGAACGAATCCGGCGTGACGTTGACGATGCCCATCACCCTTGGGCGATTGAGGATCAGCGCGCGACCGGCGCAGTCGAGTTGCGGCGAGAGATCGAACATGGGGGCATTCCGTATGACATGTGCGGACAGGAAAAAGGCCAGAGAAACTCTGGCCTTTTCCGATGTGCGAGGCAAGCGCCGCGCGGAACGATCAACTTGCGGGAGACGATCCCGCCGTCAGGTCTGCGCCGCGGGCCCGCCGATCATCGGCGCCGCCGGCGGACGCGCATCGTCCTTGGGATTGTTGCGACCCCAGCCCATCGGCGGCGGCGGGTCGCGACCTTCCATCACCGCATCGATCTGCGGCACATCGATGGTTTCGTACTCCAGCAGCAGCTTCGCCATCGTGTGCAGCTTGTCGATGTTGTCGGTCAGGATCTGCGTGGTGCGGCCATACGCCTTGTCGAGGATGCTGCGCACCACTTCGTCGATCTTTCGCGCGGTGTCGTCGGACACGCTCTTGGTCTGCGACACGCTGCGGCCGAGGAACACCTCGCCTTCGTCCTCGGCGTAGGCGATCGGACCCAGCTCATCGGACAGGCCCCACTTGGTCGCCATGTTGCGCGCCATCTTGGTCGCGCGCTCGATGTCGTTGGAGGCGCCGGTGGTGACCTTGTCGTTGCCGAAGATCAGTTCCTCCGCGACGCGGCCGCCGTAGAGCGAGCACAGCATGGATTCGATCGCGGTGCGGTTATAGCTGTATTTGTCGCCTTCCGGCAGATACATGGTCACGCCCAGCGCACGGCCGCGCGGAATGATCGTCACCTTGTAGACCGGATCGTGTTCCGGCACCAGGCGGCCGACGATGGCATGGCCGGCTTCGTGATACGCGGTGAGCGTCTTCTCGGAATCGCTCATCGCCATCGAGCGGTTCTCGGTGCCCATCATGATCTTGTCGCGGGCCCTGTCGAAGTGATCCATGCGCACTTCCTTGCCGTTCTCGCGCGCGGCGAACAGCGCCGCCTCGTTGACGAGGTTGGCAAGATCGGCGCCCGAAAAACCGGGCGTACCGCGAGCGATCACCATCGGCACCACGTCGTCAGCCAGCGGCACCTTGCGCATGTGCACGCGCAGGATCTGCTCACGACCGCGCACATCCGGCAGGCCCACGACAACCTGGCGGTCGAAGCGGCCCGGGCGCAGCAGCGCCGGATCCAGCACGTCGGGACGGTTGGTCGCGGCGACAACGATCACGCCTTCGCCGCCTTCGAAACCATCCATCTCGACCAGCAACTGGTTGAGGGTCTGCTCGCGTTCGTCGTGACCGCCGCCCAGACCGGCGCCGCGATGGCGGCCGACGGCGTCGATTTCGTCGATGAAGATGATGCAGGGCGCGTGCTTCTTGGCCTGTTCGAACATATCGCGCACGCGGCTGGCACCGACGCCGACGAACATCTCGACGAAGTCCGAGCCCGAAATACTGAAGAACGGCACCCGCGCTTCGCCAGCGATGGCCTTGGCGAGCAGGGTCTTGCCGGTGCCGGGCGGGCCGACCATCAGCACGCCGCGCGGAATCTTGCCGCCGAGTTTCTGGAACTTGCCGGGGTCGCGCAGGAATTCGACCAGTTCGGCCACTTCTTCCTTCGCTTCGTCGCAGCCGGCGACGTCGGCGAAGGTGGCCTTGGTCTGGTCTTCGTTGAGCAGTTTGGCGCGCGAGCGGCCGAAGGACATCGCGCCCTTGCTGCCGCCCTGCTGCATCTGGCGCATGAAGTACAGCCAGACGCCGATCAGCAGCGCGATCGGCAGCAGGTTGAACAGCAGGCTGAGGAAGATGTTGCGGCCGGACGACGGTGGCGTCTGCACGATCTCGACCTTGTGCTCGATCAGGTCATTGACCATGTCGCGATCGCCGGGGCTGAGCGTGTAGAACTCTGTGCCGTCCTTGCGCTCGCCGCGGATGGTCATGCCGTCCTCGTCGATGACGACTTTCTTGACCCGGTCGGTCTGTACCTGCTGCACGAACTGGTCATAGGTCAGGGCCTTGTCGGCCGTGCCCATCCCCGGTGGGGTGAAGCTCTGGAACACCACCATCAACACGATGGCGACGATCACCCACAGCATGAGATTCTTGGCCAAGTTCTTCATCCTTCGCTATCGCCCCGAGTGGGGACGCTTGTTTGGAAACACTGTACCCGTATTGCCCGCGGTCACCCGGCCGAGGCCGGGAGCCTGCCCTGGGCGAGGGCATACACTTCCGTCGATCGCTTGCGCGAGGCCGCCGGTTTGCGGATCACGACACGGGCATAACGCTTGCGCAAGGCCCGGACGTAATCGTCGAATCCCACCCCTTGGAACAGCTTGATCAGGAAGGCGCCACCGGGTCGCAGATGGCGGTCGGCGAACTCCATCGCCAGCTCCGCCAGATGCATGGCCCGGGGCAGGTCCACGGCATCGACTCCGCTCATATTGGGGGCCATGTCGGAGAGCACAAGGTCCACGGCCTGCCCGTTCAGCATGGCCTCCAGCTGGGCAAGCACCTCGTCTTCGCGGAAATCGCCGTGGATGAAGTCCACCCCGGCCAGCGAAGGCATCTCGAGAATATCCAGGGCCACCACCCGGCCGCTGTCGCCCATCGATTGGCGGACCCACTGCGACCAGCCGCCGGGGGCGGCGCCCAGATCCACCACCACCATGCCCGGCTTGAGCAGCCGGTCGCGTTCGACCAGTTCTTCCAGCTTGTAGGCCGCCCGCGACCGCAGCCCTTCCGCCTGCGCCTTTTTGACGTAGGGGTCGGAGAAATGCTCTTTGAGCCAGCGTTGGCTGCTCTTGCTGCGGGTGGCCATGGGGAAGAGGACGGAAGCGGGAGGCGGGAGGATGCAAAACCGGGAGAAGGCAGATCCGGAGGAATCGGGCCGGTTGCGGACCATGATACCCTGCGCGCCAGTCCCCGCCCGCTTTCCAAGACCCTGTCCCGCATGTCGATCACGCTCAGCAACGCCCAGAATCGCTTCCTCCGTGGCCAGGCCCACGGCCTGAAGGCGATGCTGCAGATCGGCGCCAAAGGTCTGACCGATGCGGTCGTCGCCGAGATCGAGAGCGCTCTGGAACACCACGAGCTGATCAAGGTGAAGGTTTCCGCCGAGGACCGCGACGCCCGCGACGCGATGGTGGCCGGTCTGGCGGAACGCTGCGGCGCGGCGCTGGTGCAGCGGATCGGCAACGTCGCCATCCTCTACCGTCCCAGCCAGGATCATCGCCAGATCGTGCTGCCGCGGGGCTGAGACCCGCGATCCGGCGTCGACGGCCTACCGCTCTCAACCAAAGATCGTCGACAGCGTCCATGCAACTCCACCTTGATCGTCCCGATCACGAATTCCTCCTCCGCGGCGCCGATGGCGCCGCAGCGCTGGTCAACGACCGCCGGCTCACCGCGAGTTTTGTGCTCGCGCCGAACACGCTGGTCGAAGGCTGGGCGGTCCGCGACGTGACCGCGATGACGCCCGCCGACCTGGAGCCGCTGCTCGCGCTGCAGCCGGAAGTGATCCTGCTGGGCTGCGGCGCCACCCAGACCTTCCCGCCGGCCGCCACGCTGGCGGCGTGTCTGTCGCGCGGTATCGGTTTGGAAACCATGACCAACGCCGCCGCCGCGCGCACGTTCAACGTGCTGGCCAGCGAAAGCCGGCGCGTGGTCGCGGGTTTCGTACTGAACGGCTGAGGGTTTCCCCGGCGTGTCGCGCATGCCGAAAGCCGCTGTGATCGCATTGCTGGCGCTGCTGACGGCCTGCAACGCGGAATCGCCTCCGCTGCTGTCGCCACCATCTCCCGAAGCGCGATACGAGGCCTGGCTCGCCGCCGGCCATCGCGCCGAAGTACAGGTGTATGCGAACGAATTGCGAAGACATCAGGTTGGCGATGTAGTGCCGATGGCCGCGTTGTCGCGCACGTCGCGACGCTGGCGACTTTGCCGGCACGACGAATTCGCGACGCCACCCGAAGACCTCCGGAAAAACATGCCGCCGACCCTGCGCGTGGTGGCGCGACTGCGCGACGCCGGCATCCTCGACCCGGCGCTGGCACGGTCGGTCTATCGCGATGCGGCCGTCAACCGCTGCGCCGGCGGCAGCGCGCGCAGCAAGCATCGCGAAAACCGCGCGATCGATTTCGATCTGGCGTCGAATCCGGAGAATGTCGAGCGGCTCTGCGCGTTCTGGCGCGAACACGGACCGGCTCTGGATCTGGGACTCGGCTTCTACACGCCGACCGCGATCCACCTCGACACCGCCGGCTTCCGCACCTGGGGCAGCGATCATCGCCGCGGCACGTCGCTGTGCGTCCAACGGAGGCTCTTGTAGGAGCGGCGGAAGCCGCGATGGGTCACAGAAGTTGCTATCGCAGCCTGTCGCGACTTCCGTCGCCCCTACAGGGCATTCGGGCGGCTCGCTGAAGCCACCCTCTGCGGCAGGTCACCGCTTCGGCAGCGCCAACAGCGGGTCCTGCGGTTTGCCGTTGTAACGAATCTCGAAATGCAGCATGTCGCGCGAGGCGCCGCTGCGGCCCATCTCGGCGATCTGGTCGCCGGCTTTCACGCGCTGGCCTTCGTTGACCAGACGCGCGCGGTTGTGGCCGTAGGCCGACAGCCATTGCTCGTCGTGTTTGACGATGATGAGTTCGCCGTAGCCGACCAGGCCGGCGCCGGAATACACCACCACGCCGTCGGCGGCGGCGCGTACCGGAGCGCCGCTCTTGCCGGCGATATCGATGCCCTGTCGGGTCGGATCGCCCGCGGCGAAGCGGGCGACGATGGCGCCGTCGGCCGGCCAGCGCCAGACGAAGGCGGCGCTCGCCGACGGCGGAGGCGGTTGCGTTGGCGGTCTGGACGGCGTGACGACGGGTGGCGTCGTCGTGGGCGGCGTGCCTGTCGGCGGGCGCGTCGCAGGCGGCTTCGTCGGAGTGCCGGCGACCGGCGGCGGATCGTTCCGTCGCGGCGGATCAGTGCGCCGCGCATCGGGCGGCGTCAGACGCAGGCGCCGGCCGGGATAGATCGTGTACGGCGGCGGGATGCGGTTCCACATCGCCAGATCCAGCGGGCTGACCCCGTGCGTGGTCGCGATCCGGTACAGCGTGTCGCCCTTGCGGACCAGTGCGGTGGACCCCGGCTTCGGCGGCGGCACCTGGCGCGTCGCAGGCGGCTTGCCGCGGGTCGTCGTGCGCACGACGGTCGTGCTGGCGCAGGCCGCCAACAGCGCCGACACCAGCAGACAGACGAAGATCCGCAAAGCCGTCCGCGCCGGGCGGCGGGCATCGTCGGATCGCATGGTTCGTATCGTCATCGCGTGCGCCTCAACCGCCGAACCGCTGGAACAGCTCGCGCACCGCCAGACCGCCGCCGCCGATCAGCACGCTGAAATAGACGATGGTGCCGATATTCGCCAGATGCCCCAGCAGCACCGCCACCCCATCGCGCTGGATGAAGCCGATCGCGTACAGCAGCAGCGCCAGGGCCGGCAGCGTATTGCTGAAGGGGACGAGGCCGAACGGCGCCATCAGCAGGATCGCGGCCAGGATGAACGCGAGATTGTTGAACACGTCCACGACGCGTCCATCCACCAGCACGCGCACGCGATGCGGACGGCTGATCTTCTCCAGCCGGCGCACCCACAGCAGTCCGGAAGTCAGCCCCGGGCGCAATTTGTCGGCGGGCAGCGCCTTGCTGCGCAGGCGTGCCGGCAGCCACAGCGGCCGGCCGATCAGCCGGCTGATGCCCACCAGCAGGATCGCCGCGCCGAACACGGTGCTGACGCCGGGGATCGACACCGGGATCAGGAAGATCAGGGTCAACAGGATCGTCAGCAGCAGCAAACCTTCGTCGCTGAAGACATCCAGCAGTTCCTGCAGACTCATGGCGTCCGCAGGCAGGCTGTCGATGATGCCGGCGAGCTGTTCGCCGAGCGAGCCGCTCCGGCTGGTCGCATCGACATGGGGCGTGTGCGCCATACCCTCAGTCCACCATGCCGGAGAGCAGCGGCACGAACACCACCGGCGCCAGATCGGTACGTTCGATATTGCCGTCCGCATCCTTGCGCAGCTTGATCAGCGACTGCCCGCCGCTGCCGCCGACCGGCGCGATGAGCGTGCCGCCGACCGCGAGCTGTTCGGTCAGCGCGTCGACGAGCGCCGGCGCCGCGGCGGTGACGATGATGGCGTCGAACGGACCGTTCTCAGGCCAGCCGATGCGGCCGTCGTCGTGTTTGCTGCGGATATTCAGGCCGAGCGTGCGGAAACGCTTGCGCGCGGTGCGCAGCAGGTCGCCGATGCGTTCGACGGTATGCACTTCCAGCCCCAGCGCCGCCAGGATCGCGGCCTGATAGCCCGAACCGGTGCCGATCTCCAGCACCTTCTTCGGCGCGACGCCGTCCTCGAACAGCGCTTCGGTCATCCGCGCGACCACCCACGGCTGCGAGATGGTCTGGCCGTGGCCGATGGGCAGCGCGTTGTCCTCGTAGGCGCGCGCGGCCAGGGCTTCATCGACGAACAAATGCCGCGGCACGGTGCGGACGGCGTTGAGCACGTTCTCATCCTGGATCGCGCGGCTGCCGGGCGTGCCTTCGCGCAGGCGCTCGATCAGGCGGTCGCGCACGCGCTGCGAGGTCATGCCCATGCCGATGGCCTCGGGCTGCAGGCGCATGCGCGCGGTCATGCCGCGTCTCCGCCGGTGGACGCATCGCCGCCGAGCGCGGCGGCGAGTCCGCCGACCCAGCTCGCGACGTGGTCGAGCGCCTGGTAGCGGGTCAGATCGACATGGATCGGGGTGATCGAGATGCAGCCGCGACGCACCGCGTCGAAATCGGTGCCCGGGCCGGCGTCCTGCTCGGCGCCGGCGGCGCCGATCCACCACCACTGGCGGCCGCGCGGATCTTCCTGCTGGGTGCAGGCTTCGGCGCGGTGGCGGTTGCCCAGGCGCGTGACTTCGAAGCCGGCGATCTCGTGCCACGGCAGATCGGGCACGTTGACGTTGAGGATGGTGTCGGCCGGCAGCGGATCGGCGCGCAGGCGGGCGACGATCTCGACCGCGGCGCGCGCGGCGGTCTCGTAATGCAGGCCATTGTGATCCGCCGTGACCAGCGACACCGCGACTGCGGGCAGGCCGAGAAAGCGGCCCTCCATCGCCGCGGCGACGGTGCCGGAATAGATGACATCGTCGCCGAGGTTCGCGGTGTTGTTGATGCCGGAGACGACGATGTCGGGTTCCTGCTCCAGCATGCCGGTAATGGCGACGTGGACGCAGTCGGTGGGCGTGCCGTGGACGCGCCACGTCGTGTCGTCCTGGCGTACCACGCGGATCGGCATGTCGAGGGTCAGCGAATTGCTGGCC
The DNA here is from genome assembly GCA_943371935.1 of Chitinophaga pinensis. Lineage (GTDB taxonomy): Bacteria > Pseudomonadota > Gammaproteobacteria > Xanthomonadales > Xanthomonadaceae > Lysobacter_I. The sequence goes on from CALRWS020000012.1 coordinate 71,941, forward strand.
CCGGAGCGGTCGCGGTCGGGAGCGACCACCAGCACCTCGTGCCCGGCTTCGCGCAGACCCGCGGCGAGGACGCGGATGCCGGGGGCGTCGACGCCGTCGTCGTTGCTGACCAGGATGCGCATGGGTTCGGAGATTCGCCTTGTCGCGGAGGAAGTCCCGGCCATGATACCGGAACCCTCCGTCCGATCCGCGACAGCGCGCCGCGTCGCAGGTCCCTGCTAACCTCGACCGCGATGAGCGCCCGCAACGACCGCCCCGACGACAGCGAAGACGACGCCGACGATGCGACGCTGTTCCGCGCGGCCATCGGTCCGGTGCGCGAACTGCCGGCGGCGCCGATCGCGCCGCAGAAACCGCGACCCAGGCCGCAGGCGCGCATGCGGGACCGCGACGAGGCCGACGCGCGCAGCGAATTCCAGCGCGCGCTGGACGCGACGCCGCTGCTGGCCGGCGATGTCTCCAGCTATCGCCGCGACAACGTGCCCAAGGGCGTGCTGCAGCGGCTGGCGCGCGGCGAATACGCGGCCCAGGACGAACTGGACCTGCACCATGTCACCGCCGCCACCGCCGAGGCGATGCTGCGCCGGTTCATGAAGGAATCGTTCGACAACGGCATGGGCTGCGTGCGGGTGATCCACGGCAAGGGCCTGAACTCGCCCGATGGCGTGCCGACGATCAAGAACCTGGTCGACCGCGTGCTGCGCCAGCGCAGCGACGTGCTGGCCTTCCACTCGGCGCCGCCCGCGCAGGGAGGCACCGGCGCGGTGCTGGTGCTGGTGGGAAAACCGCGGCCCGCGCGGAACTGACGAGATCCCGCGTCATTCGCACCATGCAGGCGCCAAGCGAAAGCGCCGACCCGCGATCACTGCCGATCGACGTGACGCTTCACCGGCTTGTTGACCCAGCGCACGGTCACACCGCGGCGGCGAGCGACGCTCTGCACGTAGGCCACGTATTCGGCGTTTTCCTCGATGCGCGGCTCGTAGGTGGAACCGGACGTCACCGGCTCGGCAACCGGGACGTAGCGGGCGGAACTGTCCGTGGTCCGACAGCCCGGTAGCGACACGGCGGCGGCGAGGACGAGGAGCGAACACAGTTTGACGTTCATGGAAGACCTCCGGGACGACGACTGCGACGCGCCCGGCGGTTACGGGAATCCTGCAGGGCGTTCAATCGGCTTATACGCCTGCGCCGGCAGAGCGGCTTTACGCGGCATGTTTTTCCGATGAACGGTCGATTCAGTGCCCGGCCGCCGTGCCCACGACCGTCCCGAGTTCGGCCAGCACCGTGGTGGCGTAGCAGCCGGCCGGCAGCGAAAACCGCAGGCGCAGCACGCCCGGTTCGGGCCAATCGAAGTCCAGCCCCTCCGGCCGCAGCCGCAGCGCCCGCCGTTCCTGATCCATGCCCGCGCGCTCCAGGCCATCGCGAAGCGCACGAAGATGTTCGTCGTCAAGCGTCGCAAGCTCCAGCGCCCGCGCGTCCGCCTGCGTGCGCAGCTCGCCGCGGCCCCACAGCGGGCCGCTGGGATGGATATCGAACCGCGCCAGTCGCTCCGCCAGCACATCGTTCCACGGCTCCGGCCCAAACACGCTGCGGCTGCCGTCGAGCACCCAGACTTCACCGTCCAGGCCGGTGTCCCAGCACGACGCCGCGACCCGCGCAGCGAGCACGCGGTTGAACAGTTCCGAGCGCGCGGCCGACAGCAGATGGCCGCGCTCCTCGCGCGCCACGCGGCGGCCGGCGAACATCGACAGCGCCTTCGACACGTTGTCGCCGCCGCGCCCGAAGCGCTGTTCGCCGAAATAGTTCGGCACGCCGCGTTCGGCGATCGCGTTCAAACGGGCTTCGATCGCAGCGGTATCGCCTTCCACCTCGCGCAGGGTCAGCGCGAAACGGTTGCCTGCCAGCGCGCCGCGCGGCAGCTTGCGCGAATGCCAGGCGTGTTCGAGGACGCGAAGATCCTCCGACTGCAGCGTGTCGATGTCGGGCGCGATCTTCTTCGGAATCCACACGCTGAAGCGCTGCCGCGTCAGCGCATGGCGATCCTTGAGACCGGCGTAACCGATCGCCGATTCGGCGACGCCCGCCCAGGCCGCGATGCGCTTGGCCGCGAACGCGGTGTTCATGCCGCGCTTCTCGACCGTCAGCAGCAGATGCTCGCCCGCGCCGCTGGCCACGAACGCGTCGATCTCATCGACCGCGAAATCCTCGGGCACGCTGCGGATGCGCGCCGTCAACGCCGCTTCGCCGTGCGCGCGCGCCGGCAACGCATCGTTCATGCGCCGACCGCGCTCATGTCCTGACCAGAAGACAGACCGCCTGCGCGGCGATGCCTTCGCCGCGCCCGGTGAATCCCAGGGTTTCGGTGGTGGTGGCCTTGACGCTGACCGCATCGAGTTCGATGCCCAGATCCAGCGCGATGATCCGGCGCATCGCTTCCGCATGCGGGCCGATTTTGGGCCGTTCGCAGATCACGGTGATGTCGACATTGCCGGCCATCCAGCCGCGATGGCGGATCAGGTGATCGCAATGACGCAGGAACGCGCGACTGTCGGCGTCCTTCCATTGCGGATCGGACGGCGGGAAATGCCGGCCGATATCGCCCAGCGCCAGCGCGCCGAGCAGCGCGTCGCAGAGCGCATGCAGCACCACATCGCCGTCGCTGTGGGCGACGATGCCGCGATCGTGCGCGATGCGCACGCCGCCGAGCATGACGTGGTCGCCGTCGCCGAAGGCGTGGACGTCGAAGCCTTGGCCGATGCGGAATGGGGTCATCGCTCTCTTCACCTATTGATCGAAACGCAAAATGCAACCGGACCTTGCTTACCGTTGTCATCCCGAGCGCAGCGAGGGACCTGCTGCTGTACACCATGTGGAAAACGCAAAAAAGCAGGTCCCTCGCTGCGCTCGGGATGACATCTCTGGATCATCTAACCCACAGATTCACCGTCGCGCCAGCATGAACTCGAACCGCGCCAGATCCGCCGGCGTGGTGATCTTGAAGTTGTCTTCGCTGCACTCGACCAGCAGCGGGCGCAGGCCCTGGCGCTCCATCGCCATCGATTCGTCGGTGATCGCGATGCCTGCCGCATGCGCGGCGGCGAGCGCGCGGCTCAGCTGCATGCGCCGGAACAGCTGCGGCGTGAATGCGCGCCACAGGCGCTCGCGCGGTTCGGTGCGGTCGATGCCGCCATCGTCGCCGGCGCGCTTGAGCGTGTCGCGCACCGGCGCGGCCAGGATCGCGCCGACCGGATCGCCCATGCCGACTTCCAGCAATCGGTCAAGATCGCCGTGCGAGAGATTGGGGCGCGCGGCGTCGTGAACCAGCACGAATTCGTCGGCGCGCACCGATTCGGGCAGTGCGTCGAGACCCGCCAGCACCGAGTCCGCGCGTTCGGCGCCGCCGATGCAGGTCATCAGCGGTTTGCCCTCGATCGAGACAGCGGCGTGCGCGAAGAAATCGGCCCAGCGATCGTCGTCCCCGGCCAGCACCACCATCACACCGGCGATCGAAGGATGCGCCAGCAGCGCGTCGAGGGTGTGGGCGATCAACGGCCGGCCGGCGACGTCGAGATACTGCTTCGGCATGGCTGCGCCGAAGCGCGTTCCGCGGCCGGCGGCCGGTACCACGGCCCACAGCCTGCCGCGGATCGGATCCGGAATCATGGCGCGTCGCCTTCGTCCAGCGGCGCATCGATCGGCTGCGCGTCGGCATCGGCCGGCGCAGAGGGTTCGACCACGCGATAGAAGGTTTCGCCGGGCTTGATCATCCCCAGTTCGCTGCGCGCGCGCTCCTCGGCGGCGGCCTCGCCCGATTTCAGGTTCTCCACTTCCGCCGCCAGCTGTTCGTTGCGCTGGCGCAGGCCGCGGTTTTCCACGACCTGACGATCGACCTTGTCCTGCAGCCCTCCGGCGGCGGATGCGCCGCCTTCGCCGAACCACAGCCTGTACTGCAGCCACCCCAGCAGCGCCAGGAGCAGCAATGCCAGCAATCGCAGCGTCCGCGTCGCGTCCGTCATCGAGGCCGTCATCGAGGCCGCATCAATCCCGGCCGATCGACACGAACGCGGCGCGACCGGCGTACTTCGCCGCGGCGCCGAGCTGCTGTTCGATGCGCAGCAACTGGTTGTACTTGGCGACGCGGTCGCTGCGGCACAGCGAGCCGGTCTTGATCTGGGTGGCGGTGGTCGCGACCGCGATGTCGGCGATGGTGGTGTCTTCGGTTTCGCCCGAGCGGTGCGAGACGATCGAAGCATAGTTCGCGGCGTGCGCCATCGCGATGGCTTCCAGCGTCTCGGTCAGCGTGCCGATCTGGTTGACCTTGATCAGGATCGCGTTGGCCACGCCTTTGTCGATGCCTTCGCGGAAGATCTTCGGGTTGGTGACGAACAGATCGTCGCCGACCAGTTGCACCTTGCCGGCGAGGCGATCGGTCAGCAGCTTCCAGCCGGCCCAGTCGTGCTCGGCCATGCCGTCCTCGATGGTGACGATCGGATACTCGCGCGCCCAATCGGCCAGGAAATCGACGAACTGCTCGCTGGTCAGGCGCTTGCCCTCGCCGGTGAGGTTGTATTTGCCGTTCTCGAAGAATTCGCTGGAGGCCACGTCGAGGCCGAGCAGCACGTCTTCGCCGGCCTTGTAGCCGGCCTTGCCGATGGCTTCGATGATCGTGTCCAGCGCTTCGGAATTGCTGCGCAGGTCCGGCGCGAAGCCGCCCTCGTCGCCGACCGACGTGCTCAGGCCGCGGCCCTTCAGGACAGACTTCAACGCGTGGAAGATCTCGGTGCCGCAGCGCAGCGCTTCGCTGAAAGAATCGAAACCGACCGGCAACACCATGAATTCCTGCAGATCGACGTTGTTGTCGGCGTGCGCGCCGCCGTTGATGATGTTCATCATCGGCACCGGCAGGGTCACGTCGCGACCGTCGGCGAGGTATTGCCACAGCGCCTGCTTGCGAGACGCGGCGACCGCGTGCGCGGCGGCCATCGACACACCCAGCAGCGCGTTCGCGCCGAGCCGGCCCTTGTTCTCGGTACCGTCCAGATCGATCAGGCGCTTGTCCAGGCCGGTCTGATCGGCGGCGTCAAAACCGGTCAGCGTCTGCGCGATGGTGCCGTTGACGTTGCCCACGGCCTTCAGCACGCCCTTGCCCATGTAGCGGGTCTTGTCGCCGTCGCGCAGTTCGACGGCTTCCTTGGTGCCGGTGGAGGCGCCCGATGGCACCATGGCGCGGCCGAAACTGCCGTCGGCGAGCGTGACTTCGGCTTCCAGCGTCGGATTGCCGCGGCTGTCGAGGATTTCGCGGGCGTGGATCTTCGTGATCGTGGTCATGGGCGTTTGGGCGTCTTGTGGGAGGCGAGATGTTTGAGGAGTTTCAGGTAATCGGTGGACGTATCGAGGCGCGGCAAGTAGGAGCGCGTGCCGGCGTGCCCCGGCATCGCAGTCAAGCGTCCATTTCGGTCGCGATCGGCAAATACGATGTAGTCCCCACCCGGCAGCAGCGTGACATGGCAATTCGAGTACGACATCGCAATGGTGCCGACGCCGGCCACATCGCCCTTGACCGCTTCGACGAGCCGATACGTGGCCGACGCGGACATCGGCGTGCCGCCGTTGCCGGGCACTTCGTCGAGGCGGGTGATGTGGCCGATGAAGATCGCGTCGGCGCGTTCGACGTTCTGTGCGTCGGTCGACACCGCGCTATCTGGAATTCTGCAGGCCCACGCCGGCGACGCGCTTGCACACGCCAACAGCAGCGCCAGTGCGAGCCGGCTAGACATCGGATTCGAGAAAACCGTTGCGCTTGGTCACTTCGTCCAGCGCCTGCAGCGTTTCCAGCAACGCACGCATCTTGCCGAGCGGCCACGCGTTCGGGCCATCGGACAGCGCCTTGCTCGGATCGGGATGGGTTTCCATGAACAGGCCGGCGACGCCGACGGCCACCGCCGCGCGCGCCAATACGGGCACGAATTCGCGCTGGCCGCCGCTGCTGTTGCCCTGCCCGCCCGGCAACTGCACCGAGTGGGTGGCGTCGAACACCACCGGGCAGCCGGTGTCGCGCATCACCGAAAGACTGCGCATGTCGCTGACCAGATTGTTGTAGCCGAAGCTGGCGCCGCGCTCGCAGACCATGATGTCGTGGTTGCCGGTGGACTTCGCCTTTTCGACGACAGGCTTCATGTCCCACGGCGACAGGAACTGGCCTTTCTTGATGTTGACCGGCTTGCCGGCGGCGCAGACCTTGCGGATGAAATCGGTCTGGCGCACGAGGAACGCGGGCGTCTGCAGCACGTCGACCACGCTCGCTACTTCGTCCATCGGCGTGTATTCGTGGACGTCGGTGAGCACCGGCACGCCGATCTGGCGCTTCACTTCGGCCAGCACGCGCAGGCCTTCCTCCATGCCGGGGCCGCGGAAGCTGGTGCCCGACGTGCGGTTGGCCTTGTCGAAGCTCGACTTGAAGATGAAGGGAATGCCCAGCGCCGAGGTGATCTCTTTCAGCTGGCCGGCGACGTCGAGCTGCAACTGCTCCGACTCGATGACGCAGGGACCGGCGATCAGGAAGAACGGTTGATCGAGGCCGACATCGAAGCCACAGAGTTTCATCGCACGATTCCTGTAGGAGGGGCTTCAGCCCCGATGCTTTTCTCGGAAGTGATCGGGGCTGAAGTCCCTCCTACGACAGGTTCAGCGTGATCCTTGGCTTTGTGCTCGCGCGCGGCGCGGATGAAGCCGATGAACAGCGGATGCCCGTGACGCGGCGTCGACAGGAATTCCGGATGCGCCTGACAGGCCAGGAACCAGGGATGCATGGTCTGCGGCAGTTCGATCATCTCGACCAGCAGATCGTCCATCGACTTCGCCGCGATCACCAGACCGGCGTCTTCCATCTGCGTGCGGTAGCGATTGTTGAATTCATAGCGATGCCGGTGACGTTCGCCGACCACGTCCTTGCCGTACATGCGGTGCGCCAGCGTGCCCGGCTTCACGCGCTGTTCCTGCAGGCCCAGGCGCATGGTGCCGCCGAGGTCGCTCTTCTCACTGCGGCGCTCGACTTCGCCGGTGGCGGTGCGCCATTCGGTGATCAGGCCGATCACGGGATGTTTGCTCTGGCGGTCGTTCTCGGTGCTGTTGGCGTCGGTCAGGCCCAGGACGTTGCGCGCGAAATCCACCACCGCGGCCTGCATGCCGTAGCAGATGCCGAAATACGGCACGCCCTGCTCGCGCGCGTACTGCGCGGTCAGCACCTTGCCCTCGAAACCGCGATCGCCGAACCCGCCCGGCACCAGGATGCCGTCGACGCCGGCCAGCGTGGCCGCGGCGCCATCGCGCTCGATGTCCTCGGATTCCAGCCACTTCAGCGTGACCTTGCTGCGCTGGCGCAAGCCGCCGTGCTTCAGCGCTTCGGCCACGGACTTGTAGGCGTCCTGGTGATCGACGTACTTGCCGACAACCGCAATCGTGACGGTATCGATCGGATGCTCGGTCGCATCCACCACCGCCAGCCATTCGGACAGGTCCGCGCCGGCCGAGGCCTTGTTCTGCAGATGCAGGTGTTCGACCACGATCTGGTCCAGTTCCTGCGTATGCAGCCACATCGGGATCTTGTAGATGTTGTCCAGATCGACCGCGGAAATCACCGAGCGTTCCGGCACGTTGGTGAACAGCGCGATCTTGCGGCGCTCGCCGTCGGGAAGCGGCTGTTCGCTGCGGCACAGCAGCACGTCCGGCTGGATGCCGATGGAGCGCAGTTCCTTCACCGAATGCTGGGTCGGCTTGGTCTTGAGTTCACCGGCCGCCGCGATGTACGGCACCAGCGTGAGATGCATGAACATCGCCTTGTCCGCGCCGCGCTCGGTGCGGATCTGGCGGATGGCTTCGAGGAACGGCAGCGATTCGATGTCGCCGACGGTGCCGCCGATCTCGACCAGCGCCACGTCGAAACCTTCGGTGGCAGCATCGATGCAGCGCTTGATTTCATCGGTGATGTGCGGGATCACCTGCACCGTGGCGCCGAGATAGTCGCCGCGGCGTTCCTTGCGGATCACCGCCTCGTAGATCTTGCCGGTGGTGATGGAATTCTTGCCGGACAGGCGCGTGTTGACGTAGCGCTCGTAGTGGCCGAGGTCGAGATCGGTCTCGGCGCCGTCGTCGGTGACGTAGACCTCGCCGTGCTGGAACGGGCTCATGGTGCCCGGATCGACGTTGATGTACGGATCGAGCTTCATCATCGTCACCCGCAGACCGCGGGCTTCGAGGATGGCGGCAAGGGAGGCAGCGGCAATGCCTTTGCCGAGCGACGACACCACGCCGCCGGTAACGAAGACGAGGGGAGTCGCGGAGCTGGGGGGGTTCATGTCGGCAGCGGGTCGCTGGAAAGCGATAGTCTACCGGGATGCAGGCGCCGAGGCGACCCGCCGCGCGCAAGAATCTGATTTCTCTGGAAAAAACAACGCCCCGGCATTGCCGGGGCGTCGATGGCTGCGAAACCGGGGAAGCGACGGTTTCGGAAGAGGCGGCTTCGGGAGAGGCCGCTTCGGAAGAGCATGCTTCAAAAGAGCATGCTCAGATGTCTTCCTCTTCCTCGAGCTCGCGATCGGAGCCCTTGTCGTCCTTCGACTTGTCGCGCTTGGCCTTGCGGGCCTCGGCCGCTTCGGCCTGACGACGCTTCTCGGCTTCGGCCTTGGCCTTTTCTGCCTTTGCCTTCTCGGCGTCCTGCGCGGACTGCTGGGTCGTGTCCTGCTGCGCGGCGGTCGAGTTCTGCGCGAACACCGCGCTTGCCGCGAGTGCAAGGCCGGCGACGGCGAACACGCCGAGCAGGGATCGGGGGCGGAACATACTGGTGGTGTTTGTCTTGCGGATCATGATGTCTGCTGCCCGCGGCGCCACCGGGAGGGGCGGGCTTCGGTACGGACGGCGGCACCTTAGCGCCCGGGGACTTACTCCGCCATGAACACCCGCTTCCAACGCGGCAACGCCTGAACGGCTTGACCCTGTCACGCTGGACCGCCAAGCTCGCCGGCCTCGGCGTCGCCAACCCGGCGCGCGCCCGTCCGGACCCACGCCCAACGCCCATGAGCAGTCGTTACAACGCCGCAGATATCGAAGTCCTCTCCGGCCTGGATCCGGTCAAACGCCGGCCGGGCATGTACACCGACACCACCCGCCCGAATCATCTGGCGCAGGAAGTGATCGACAACGCGGTCGACGAAGCGCTCGCCGGCCACGCGCGCAGCATCGATGTGGTGCTGCACACCGACGGCAGCTGCGAAGTGTCCGACGACGGCCGCGGCATGCCGGTGGACATCCATCCGGAAGAGAAGATCCCCGGCGTCGAGCTGATCCTCACCCGCCTGCACGCGGGCGGCAAGTTCAGCAACAAGAACTACACCTTCAGCGGCGGCCTGCACGGCGTCGGCGTGAGCGTGGTCAACGCGCTGTCGAAACAGGTCGAACTGTTCATCAAGCGCGACGGCAACGAATACCGGATGGCGTTCCGCGACGGCGACCGCGCGTCGGACCTCGACATCGTGGGCAGCGTCGGCAAGAAGAACACCGGGACGCGGCTGCGGTTCTGGCCAGATCCGAAATATTTCGACACCGCAAAGTTCAATCTGCGTCATCTGCGCCACATCCTGCGCGCCAAGGCCGTGCTGTGCCCGGGCCTGACGGTCGCCCTGCTGGACGCCGCGACCGGCGAAAAGGACCAGTGGCATTACGAAGACGGGCTTCGGGACTATCTGAAGAGCGAACTCGGCGCGAGCGAATGCCTGCCGCCGGACCTGTTCGTGGGCCAGCTCAAGAAAGATTCCGAGATCGTCGACTGGGCCGCCGCCTGGGTGCCGGACGGCGATCTGGTGCAGGAAAGCTACGTCAACCTGATTCCCACCGCGCAGCACGGCACCCACGTCAACGGCCTGCGTACCGGCTTCACCGATGCGTTGCGGGAATTCTGCGATTTCCGCAACCTGCTGCCGCGCGGCGTGAAACTTGCGCCGGAAGACGTGTGGGATCGCGTCGCCTTCGTGCTGAGCGTGAAGATGACCGACCCGCAGTTCAGCGGCCAGACCAAGGAGCGGCTGTCGTCGCGGCAGGCCGCCGCGTTCGTCGAAGGCGCCGCGCACGATGCGTTCTCGCTGTGGCTCAACCAGCACACCGAACTGGGCGAGCGCATCGCGCAGCTCGCCATCGAACGCGCCGCCGCGCGCCTGAAGACCGAAAAGCAGATCGTCCGCAAGAAAGTCACGCAAGGACCGGCACTACCCGGCAAGCTCGCCGATTGCATCAGCCAGGACCTCTCGCGCACAGAACTATTTCTGGTTGAAGGCGACTCCGCCGGCGGCTCGGCGAAACAGGCGCGCGACAAGGATTTCCAGGCGATCCTTCCGCTGCGCGGCAAGATCCTGAATACGTGGGAAGTCGCGTCCGGCAGTGTGCTGGCATCGCAGGAAGTCCACGACCTCGCGGTGGCGATCGGCTGCGATCCGGGCAAGGACGACATCAGCGGTCTGCGCTACGGCAAGGTGGTGATCCTCGCCGACGCCGACTCCGACGGCCTGCACATCGCGACACTGCTGTCCGCACTGTTCCTGAAACATTTCCCGGCGCTGGTGATCGCCGGCAACATCTTCGTGGCGATGCCGCCGCTGTTCCGCGTCGACGTGGGCAAACAGGTGTTCTACGCGCTGGACGAGGAAGAAAAGCGCCTGTTGCTGGAGAAGATCGAGCGCGAGAAGGCCGCGAATACCAAGGGCTTCGGCGGCGCGATCAACGTCACCCGCTTCAAGGGCCTGGGCGAGATGAATCCACAGCAGCTGCGCGAATCGGCGATCCACCCCGACACCCGGAGGCTGGTGCAACTGACCGTCGACGGCGGTACCGAAACGCATGCGCTGATGGATATGCTGCTGGCGAAGAAGCGGGCGAGCGATCGGAAGACCTGGTTGGAAACGAAAGGCGATCTGGCGACGCTGGAAGTCTGACGTGGCCGTTTCATTGTCATCAGCCGTTGCGACGGCATCCATGTCGATGCGACTGCATCGCATGCGTGGCGCGGCCTGAGTGGCCATCCAGATCGCGCTCTTCCGCGGCATCAACGTCGGCAAGGCCAAGCGCATCGCCATGGCCGACCTGCGCACGATGTTCGAAGCACTGGGTTTCACCAACGTACGCACGCTGCTCAACAGCGGCAACGTGGTGTTCGATGCCGGGCGCAGTTCGGCCGCGTCCAATGCGAAAAAGATCGGCGATGCGCTGGTCGAAGCCACCGGCGTGTCCGCCAACACCCTCGTCCTCACGGCCGCGGAACTCGACGCCGCCGCGGCCGGCAATCCGTTTCTGGATCGCATGGACGACCCGTCGCGGATGCTGGTCGGCTTCATCACTGCCGGCGCCGATCGCGCGCCGCTGCAGGCACTGGTCGACGCGGCCGCTGCGGAGGAACACGTCGTACTGGGCGCGGATGCGCTTTATCTCTGGTGCCCGGACGGCATCCTGGACAGCGCGTTCGGCGCGAAACTCGTCGGCCCGAAATTCCGCGATCTCATCACCAGCCGCAACTGGTCCACCGTATGCAAACTGCAAGGACTCGCGACAGCATGACGAACGATCGCGACACGCCGCTCACCGCTGCCGAGGGACATGCCGAATCCGCCCTTCATTACGCGGCGTGGTCTGGCGACCTCGCCGAGGTGAGGCAGCTGATCGAAGCGGGGACCGACCCGAACCTGCTGGATTCCACCGACGAAACCGCGCTGTTCGGCGCGGTGGCTGGTGCGAGGATCGAAGTCGTCACGTATCTGCTCGCTGTCGGCGCCCGGCATGATCTGTACGAAAGCACGGCCGGGTTTACACCACTGCACTGGGCCGCCAGCCACGGTGGCGTGGAAACGATGCGCTTGCTGATCGAAGCCGGCGCGGATCCCACCGCCGAAGACCATAGCGGCCGGTTGCCCGTCGATCTGGCGCACCAATATGGCAAGGGCGAGCACGTCGCCTATCTGAAGACCGTGGGGCCACCGATCGCGTCTAAGCGCTCCATTCCGAAACACGAACCCCGCTGAGCGCGGCCGCCTATAGTCGCCGTGATGAAGCTTGTTTTTTGTAGAGCGGCCTTCAGGCCGCTGCTCCCATGTGACGCCATTTCGTTTTCGTCGGCCGTGGGCACGGCCCTGACGTCGTCGCCGGGCGGGCTCTGCCTGGGCCGGCCTGAAGGCCGCTCTACGGGTTCAATGGGAAGAGGTCGAACCGGCTATCAGAACGGCTTCGCAAGCACCAGATAGACGATCGCGACCAGCACGAACACGGGAAGCTCGTTGATCCAGCGCATCGCCTTCGCGGACGGCAGCGCGCGGCCCTTGTCGACGCCCTTCAGCCAGCGGCCGCAGACGATGAAGTACGCCAGCAACAGCGCCACCAGCGTCAGCTTGGCATGCATCCAGCCGCCGCCGATATCGAAGTGCAGCCACAGCGCCAGACCGAAGACCAGCGCGATGCCGAACATGATGTGGCCGAAGCGATACAGCCTGCGCCCCATCAATACCAGCCGCTCGCGCACCGCCGGCGCATCGCCGACCTCGGCGATGTTGACCAGGATCCGCGGCAGATAGAACACGGACGCCATCCAGGCGATCACGAAAACGAGATGCGCGGTCTTGGTCCACAGGTATGCGGTCATCGGTGCTTCGGCATGCGGGGGGCGGATATCACGATAGCAGAACGCATCCGCTGGCTCCGAAACCAGCCCGTCGGCGGCGGCATCGCCCATCGACTGTCGCTCGGTGTCACTCCGGCATGCGAATCGTTCTTGACAACGTCGATTAAGGAGGAAAATTGACTCCCAGCGTCCAGAAAATGCAACGGGCATCGCCTCCATGGAATCGCTGATGTGACAAGAGTCGCATTTTATTCGCTTTCCGGTGCCAGAGGGGTGGGCCGGCATACTTGGCATAGAAAATGCTTTAGACCCTGCATGTCCAGCACAACACTCCAGAAGCAGACGACCGTGACATCGATGATCGATTCGAAGGCCGCGCGCAAGACAACGAGTACGCACGCAAGAGTGGAGTGTCAGTCCGTGATTGCATCCCTCGTCGAAAAAGCGCCCGCCCTCCGGTTCGCATCGGTGGCACTGGTCGATGGACGCAGCTTCGCGCACGCGAACAGCGCATCCCACGACGCCGATCCGCAGCGCTCGGCCGCGCTGATGAGTTCGCTCCTGGGCCTGGTCGAATCCTTCAGTCGCGAAGCGCTCGGCAGCAAGGCGCTCTACAACAGCACTTCGACCGAACACGGCTCGATCGTGATGGTCAGGGTACCGACCCGCGCGCAGATGCATACGCTGTGCATCTGCGCCGATGCGAGCGACAACCTCGCGATGACGATCCGCACGGCGCTCGACACCGCCGCTCAGTTGGCGCTGTTGATCGACGCCGACTACTGAATTCCGGTCTCCGCCGACACGGCGACCAGACTGGTTTATGTCCCAGGCATCGAGGTCTTTCCACTTCGATCGCTGGAAGTACCACCGCAACTCCCTCCGCAACGTCCAACCTCCAAAGGATCCATTCCCATGGCAAAAATTTCGCTTGAACCCCTGCGCGCTCTCGATGGTTACGTCGCCTCCGCCCTCGTCGATACCGAAAGCGGCATGCTGCTCGCGGGCGACGGCTCGGGCGTGGACCTCGAAGTCGCCGCCGCAGGCAACGCCGAAGTCGTGCGCTCCAAGCGCAAGGTCGCCAACAGCCTCAAGCTCAACGACACGATCGAAGACATCCTGATCAGCCTGACCAAGCAGTACCACATCATCCGTCCGCTGGAATCGAACCAGAAGCTGTTCCTGTACATCGTGCTGGATCGCTCCAAGTCGAACCTGGCGATGGCCCGTCACGAACTGCGCACGTTCGAGAAAGGCATCGACTTCTCCTGATCCTCATGCAACCGGTTCGTGTGAACAACCCCGGCGGGTTCGATCGAATCCGCCGGGACGTCAAGAGCCGGCCGCAAGGCCGGCTTTCCCCCGTACCCACCATCGCAACGGTCATGATCCGAGCCGACATCGCCACCGCAGCACTGAACGAACAAGTGGAACAGCGCATCCGCATCGCGGCATCGTTGTTGCCCGCTTACAGGATCGGCGCCAAGGTCCGTCCGTGGGACGGTACGCGTTGCGGTCTACTCATCACCGATGTGTCCGACGCCTACGGCCGTCAGGCCTTCGAACTCGCGAAGAAGCGCGGCACGCCCATCCTCGCGATATCCGACAAACCGGTGGACATCGAAACCGAATGCGTCATCGTGTCGGAAAACAGTCCGGCGCCGGTGCTCGCCCAACATCTGCGCGAATTGCTCACGCGCGACCTGCCCGCCGAGAGCGCGACTGTCGCCGACGTCAACGACCACTTCCCCGCGCTGTGCAGAGTCGCCGCTCCCCAATATCGAGGCCGGCCCGTCGATGCGACCTGCAACGGCAGAACCATCCACATCCGCCCCGTCGAAGGTCGCGTCTACGCGAACACGCTCAGCGACCTGCTGTCGGCATGCGACTCGTTCTCCAGCAGCGCCTGGGAACTGCAGATCGCATCCGCATCGGATCGCGCCACGCCCACCGACGGCGCAAGCCGCAGTCTTGAAGCCTTCCTGCTGCAGACCGCTTTCCACGGTCGCGATCAGCTTCCCTCTTTTCCCGCAGGCCGTTACCAACTGAACGACTGGCCCGACGTCGGCACCGCGCCGGAATTGATCGGTGCGCTCAAGGTCGCCAGATCCCTGCTGCGCGCTCCCGCGAGCGAGCGCGAACTGCGGCTCGCCTGCGACGTGAGCGAAGAAGAAGTCAAAGCCAGCCTGTGGGCCTATCAGGCATCGAATCTGCTTTTTTCCTCGGACAACAGCGCCGACGCGATACGATCGGCGCCTGCGCCGACCGCGCTTTTTTCCGGAATGCTCGCACGTATCGCCAACCGGTTCGGACTGGTCAAGCACTGACCCGCGCCATCCATATCGCAACCGGTCGGCACGAAAGTCCGGCCTTCATCGCAGAAAAGAAATGGAACCTCACGTGGCATTCGACAGCGCAAAACTCGTATTCGCAGGTCCGGTCGGCGCGGGGAAGACAACCGCGATCCGATCACTGTCCGACTTCGCCCCGATTTCCACCGAAATGCCCATGACCGACGGTCCGATGGGCGACAAGACCACGACCACCGTCGCGCTCGATTTCGCGCCGATGCTGCTCGACGACGGCACGCCACTGCATCTTTACGGTCTGCCGGGCCAAGAACATTTTTCGCACATGCGCGCGATCGTGCTGGAAGGCGCGGTCGGCGTGATCGTGGTGTTGCCCGGAGACAGCGATCGCATCTCGGAAGAATGCGAAGAGTGGATCAACTCGATCCGCAGCATTACCCAGGATGCGGGGCTGGTGATCGGTATCACCAGGACCGATCTGTCGCGCGGTTTCCGGATGGACAATATCCGTCACGCGGTCCGTCGCTGCGGGCCGCCGATTCCGGTCTTCACCTTCGACGCGCGTGATCGCGAGCAGACGACGCATCTGGTGCGCGCGCTGCTGCTGACGCTCGATTGACGGGCAGATGAGCGTGCAGAGCCACGAAGTCGTCGTTGCATTCCAAGAGGCCGATCTCGGCCTGCACAAGACCTTGTGCGAGATGCTCGATGAGCATCCCACGCACCGTACCGAACGTCGCGGCTGCGGCTACACGCAGGCGACCCGTTTCCTGTCGACCTACATCAACCGGCCGCGCGCCGCGGATGAAGCCTCCGATCTGGGGATTTTCGCCGACTGGCCGAAGCATCAGACCGAATCCCTCGCGCGCCAGGCGATCGCCGCGGGATGGCCGCAGGGGTGGCGTGGATTGCATCGGGCGGAGCCGGATGCGTTTCAGCGCCTCGCACCATCCGCATTGGCCGCAACCCTGGCGTCGCTGCCGACGCGGCTCGCCACAATCGAAACCCGATTGCAGCGCGAGGAAAGCCTGCTGCTGCTGCGCTTGATCCGCGGCATCATCGAACCCGATGTTCCAGATGAGTACGGCAGGCCGAGCATCCCCGCGATGCCGGAAAAGCCCGAAATCGGCAGTTGTTCGCAGGCCGAGGAATTCTTTCTCGAAATCGCCCACGGCCGCATCCGTCGCGGCGGACGCGTCAATCTGTTCGTCGACAACGACGACCGGCCGCTGCTGGTGGAAAAGATCGGCCTGGGCGAATCGCATTCGGCGATGGCAGTGGCGCCGGTCTCGATCTGCGGCGTCGCCCTGCCTCCCGGGGCGCTGTTCGCGCTGGCGTATCCGGACGATGCAACGCCATTGCGCACGCTCGCCTGCGGACATGCCATGGGCGTGGATACGATCGTACAGGCGCGCTTCCTGCGACTGACATCGCTCGCGGTGTCGCCCCAGGTTCGGCAACGCGCGTTCAGCGCGCAGCTCGATGCGCAGATCCGCGGCGATATGTTGTCGCCGCGGACAACGACGATCGAAGATCTGCAGACATTCGCTTCCGCCCAACTGCGCGGCGGATGACCATGCGGATCGCCGCGTTTTTCGACGATCGTTACGCGCCCGCCGAAGAGCCCCTGTTCGCGCGGCTGGGCACCACGGCATCGAAGCTGGAGCGTCTCGGGCTGGTGGAGCTCAGGGCGCCCGCGGCATTGCCGATGCCGCTGCTGCGCGGCCTGCACGACGACGCTTATCTGGACGCGTTCCTGAGCGGTGAAGACCCCATGGCCTCGCGCCAGGGCATCCGCTGGTCGCCACGCGTCCGCGATGCGACGCTGGCGATGCTGGGCGGCCAACTGGATGCCGCCGAAGAAGCGCTGCGCACCGGCATCGCGATGAACATCGCCCGCGGCTTCCACCATGCCGTGCATGCGTCCGGCAGCGGATTCTGTCCTTTGAACGGGCTCGCGCTGCTCGCGCACGCCTGGCCGCAGCGCAGGGTGATGGTGATCGACTGCGACGAGCACGGCGGCAACGGTACCGAGGAATTCGCCGCGCGCCTGCCCAATCTCTACAACGTCTCGGTGTTCGGCACGCGCTTCGGATGCCGCGGCGGGACGCGCTCGTGGGCCTTCATGGTGCGGGCGCGCAGCGACGGCTTCGAACGTTACCTTGAAGCGCTGCGCGAAGCGGAAACGCTCGTCGATACGCATCGCCCGGATCTGCTGGTGTATCAGGCGGGTGCGGATTGCCACGAGGACGACCCGAAAAGTCTCACCGGGCTGACCACGGCGCAGTTGTTCGAACGCGATGTCGCGGTGTTCCGGATCGCGCGCCAGCGCGGCATTCCGATCCTGTTCGTGGTCGCAGGCGGCTACCAGGGCGCAGACCGCGTCGCCCGTCTCAATGCCAATACGGTGCGTGCCGCGCGCTGGGTGTGGCGGCAGCATTCCGCGGACCATACTTGACGCCTCGCCGGCATCGGCCCGGCAGCGTCGGTTCGGTACGATCGTGGCGTCCACGACGTGAACGTCCCGGCACCAACACGGAAAAGACACATGCACAGCGCTCCCACGCAGACACTGCCGGTGCTGTTCCTCGGCCACGGTTCGCCCATGAACGCGATCGAAGACAACGTCTGGTCTCGCGCATGGCGCGCGCTGGGCGCGCGCCTGCCGCGGCCGCGCGCGATCCTGTGCGTGTCGGCGCACTGGGAAACGCAGGGACCGTGGGTCACGGGCAACGCCGCGCCATCGACCATCCACGATTTCGGTGGCTTCCCGCGCGCGCTGTTCGATGCGCAATATCCCGCGCCCGGCGATCCGGCGCTCGCGCAGCGCGTGGTCGATCTGCTGGGCGACGCCCAGGCGCGCATCCATCCCGAACGCGGCCTGGATCACGGCGCCTGGGGCGTGCTGAAACCGATGTATCCCGATGCCGACATCCCCGTGGTGCAGCTCGGCATCGATTCGCGGCGGCCCGGTGCGTGGCACGTCGCGCTGGCCCAGCGCCTCGCACCGCTGCGCGACGAAGGCGTGCTGGTGGTGGCGAGCGGCGACATCGTCCATAACCTGCGTCTGTTCGATTTCCGCGATGCCGCGCCGCTGCCGTGGGCATCGCGCTTCCGCGATCGCGTCAACGCGTTGATCGTGGAAGGCAACCTCATGGCGCTGGCCGATTGGCCGGCGCTGGGCGATGATGCCGCGCTGTCGATCCCCACCCCCGAACACTATCTGCCGCTGCTGTACGCACTGGCGCTGGCGCGCGACGGCGACGCAGTGCAGTTCTTCAACGACGATGTGATCGGCTCGCTGTCGATGACGTCACTCATCCTCGGTACCGCATGAACGCTCCCGACAAGACCTACGACCGCGGCTATTTCGACCGTTGGTATCGCGATGCCGGCATCGGCGGACACCAGCGCCTGCAGCGCAAGGTCGCGCTGGCGGTCGCGAACGCCGAGTACCATCTCGAACGCCCGATCCGCAGCGTGCTGGACATCGGCTGCGGCGAAGGCGTGTGGCGCGCGCCGCTGCTGAAACTGCGGCCGAAACTGCGCTATCTCGGCTTCGACAGCAGCGAATACGCGATCCGCCGCTACGGCCCACGCCGCAATCTGCATTTCGCGCGCTTCGGCGATTTCGAGATGCTGCGCCCCTGCCCGCCGGTGGATCTGCTGATCTGCAGCGATGTGCTGCATTACCTGCCGACCCGCGAACTCGACCGCGGCCTGCCCGGTCTGGCCGAGCTGTGCGGCGGCGTGGCCTTCCTCGAACTGTTCACGTCGGCGGACGAGACCGAAGGCGACGATGTCGGCTTCGTCGGCCGTCCGCCGAAGTTCTATCGCGGTCGCTTCGAAGCGGCCGGATTCCGTTTCGCCGGTGCGCACTGCTGGCTGTCGCCGGCATTGGCCGGGGACGCGGCCGCGCTGGAAATCGCATGATCCTGTTGTAGAGCGGACTTCAGTCCGCTGCCTTTGACCGAAGCCGATGCAGCGGACTGAAGTCCGCTCTACAAAATCTACAAAATGCCCGACTCAGCGCTTCGGCTTCTTCGCCGCATCGCGCAGCGCCGCATCCAGCGCCAATCGCGCCCATGGCCGCATCGCTTCGGGCGAATCCATCGCCTCTTCCGGTGGCGTCCAATAGCGCATCGTGATCGGCTTGCCCTTGCCGTCGTAGACGAAGGGATGACCGCCCGCATCGGCGAAGGCCTGACGGCTGACCTCATCGGTCTTCAGATACAGGGCGCCACCCACTTCCAGACCGACGATCAGGCCGTCGGCGTACAGCCCGGCGCCGCCGAACATGCGTCGGGCGGCGATCCGGCCCAGCGGCGCGAGCAATTCGCAGAACCAGGCGATGTCTTCGTCTCGTGAACTCATGCGACCAGCCTACCGCAGCGGCAGGAATGCGGCAGCCGTCTCACCCGACAATGGGGGATCGGGTATGCTGCGTCGCAGCATTACACGTGGTCACAACAGGGGTTTGCCGATGTTGTTCTATCAGATGCACGAACTGGGCCGCGCCTGGATGGCGCCGATGACGTATTGGGCGGAAGCCAACGCACGGATGTTTTCCGCGCCCGGCAGTTGGCTGTCCAGCCTGCCGCACGCGCAGCGCGCCGCCGCCGGCTACGAACTGCTGTATCGCATCGGCAAGGATTACGAAAAGCCGAAGTTCGGCATCCACAGCGTCACCAGCAGCGGCCGCGACGGATCCGACATCACCTATCCGGTGGTGGAGCGCGAAGTGCTGCGCACGCCGTTCTGCCGCCTGCTGCGTTTCAAGCGTTTCTCGGACGAAGCCGACGGCATCGTCGACCTGAAGGACGACCCGCCGGTGCTGGTGGTGGCGCCGCTGTCCGGCCATCACTCCACCCTGCTGCGCGACACCGTGAAAACCCTGCTGCGCGACCACAAGGTGTACATCACCGACTGGGTCGACGCGCGCATGGTGCCCAAGGACGCGGGCGCGTTCACGCTCGACGATTATGTCGCCACCATCCAGCAGTTCATCCGCCATATCGGCGCCGAAAGCCTGCACGTCATCAGTGTCTGCCAGCCGACGGTGCCGGTGCTGGCCGCGGTCTCGCTGATGGCCGCGCGCGGCGAAACCACGCCGCGTTCGCTGGTGATGATGGGCGGGCCGATCGACACCCGCGAATCACCGACCGCCGTCAACAACCTCGCCACCGAAAAACCGATCGCCTGGTTCGAACAGAACCTCATCCACATCGTGCCCGCGAACTATCCGGGCGGCGGGCGGCGGGTGTATCCGGGCTTCCTGCAGCACATGGGTTTCCTGGCAATGAATCCCGAGCGCCACGTGATGTCGCACTGGGATTTCTATCAGGACCTGCTCAAGGGCGATCTCGACGATGCCGACGCGCATCGGCGTTTCTACGACGAGTACAACGCCGTGCTGGACATGCCCGCCGAGTATTACCTCGACACCGTGCGCACCGTATTCCAGGAACACCTGCTGCCGCGCGGCCTGTGGGACGTCGCCGGCGAGCGCGTGACGCCTTCGGCGATCCGCAACACCGCGCTGATGACCATCGAGGGCGAACTCGACGATATCTCGGGCCTCGGCCAGACCCGCGCCGCGCACAAGCTGTGCACGGGCATTCCGGAATCCCATCGCATGCACCTCACCGCGCAGGGCGCCGGGCACTACGGGATCTTCAGCGGCAGACGCTGGCGCGACCAAGTGTATCCGCAGGTGCGCGATTTCATCGCCGGGCACGTGAAGGCTCCCGGTCGGGACGCCCCCCCCTGACGCTCGGTTGCCCCGCTCCGGATAGGTGTAGTAAAAGGAATGCGATGCACTTGGCACTATCGGGCCGGTGCTCCGCTTGGCCGCATTTTCCTCCGCCGCGGGCATTACCTGAGCGTGCAACCCACACGGAATTCTGACGATGTTCCGATCTACGTTCGCCATTTCCGCATACGTCCACCTCTTGAGCATTTTCCTGCTGTCCACCTCTTGGATGACGATCCCCACCATGAACGACCAGACCGAAACCCCACAGACCGGACCGGCGCCGGATCCTTTGGCGGCCATCTCCGTGGCCGAGATGCCGGAATTAGAAGTTCGCGCCAACGCATCCCCCCGCAAGCAATACGCGATCGTGATCGCGTTCGATGGTCTGCCTGGCCCGATCATCGATGTGCAGGCTATCGCCGATTACGCCGTCGACAATGTCGAATGCGTACCGCCGTTGTTGTTGTCCGGTGCGCGCCTTCGCCCAGAACACACCCTGAAGCTGGATCTGCAGTCGATCGATACCAACCGCTATGGCTTGCACCTCCATGCGGACGCATTGCGGGACGAGGATTATTTCGGCATGGGCGTATGCCGTTGGTCGATGCATTGGGCGACAGTGCGTTTCCGCTCCGCAACCACCGAGTTCGTTGCCGCCATCGCGATCAACCGGATCGAGTCCGGCACACCGGTCGTACTGCACTACCTGGTCAGCGACTACGACCGGTCACAGGAACCTTCGAACATCATTTTTGGCGAAGAAATCGATCTGTTCACGGCGGAAGCCGGTCCGCGATTCACCGTCACCCTGACCCCCAGTGAGGCGTCCGAATGAGCAGAATGACCGAAAAGAATTACGCCGAGCTGGCCGAAGATGCTTACCAGAATCGCCGCGAAGGCGCGACGCTGACCCTGGGCGATAACCAGTACAAGATCCTCAAACACGTCAGCAACGACCAGAACGGCTACGCCGGCACGATCTATCAGGATGTCAGCAGCCGTCAGATCATCGTGGCCCACCGCGGCACGAACGATGCGAAGGATGCGTTCACCGACGTGCAGATGGTGACCCACCGCATCAACAACCAGGGTCCGGATGCGTTGCGCCTGGCCGATGCGGCGAACCAGTTTGCCGAACGCGAGCGGCAGCAGACCGGCAGTCGCCCCGAAGTGACCACTACCGGCCATTCGCTCGGCGGCTCGCTGGCCGAATACACCGCTTTTCACAAAGACATCGGTGGTCGTTCGTTCAACGGCTACGGCGCGGCCGAAATCACGCCGGGGATGCGCGAAGGTCAGAACGCCGATGATTTCAAGGCTTACTATCGCATGACCGATCCGGTCGGTACCGGCGGGCGCCACTACGGCGAGTCGATACCGCTCGCGACTCCGAAGGATGTCGAAGTGTTGAGCCGTTACGGGGATTACAACAACAATCGCGGTGGTATCGATGTCCGCGAACCGTTCACCCCGGCCGCCGTTTTCGGACTGTCCGCGCACAGCATGGGCGCTTTCATCCGCACCGAAGGCGGCAACCCACCGACCCTGACCCAGGAAGGTCGCGAACTGGCCAGACAGTACGACCCGATGGCCGACAAATATCGCGACGATGTGCGTTTCGTGCGCGAAACGCTGGGCGTCGTCGGCAAAGGCATGGCGGATGCGTACCACACATCGCGGGAGTTCGCGAACGAATTCAAGGACAGTATCGGCCGCGGATTGAACTCTGTGGGCGACACCTACGACAAAATGAAGGACTCTTTCATGGATGGCGTGCGCGATGTGCGCGACCGCCTCAACAACATGAATCCTTTCCGCAGCAGCAGCATCGACAGCGGTTCGGACATGCAGCAGTACGCGTCCAATCCCGCCGTTCAACAGACGCTGCAGGCGTTCAACCGCAGCGGCGTCGATGGCGACAAGGTCGATCCCAAAATCGTGGTTGCATTGGCCGGTGCCGCCAACGAGAAGGGGTTGAACATCAATTACGCTGCGCTGTCCCAGAACGGCGATACGGCATTCGGCATCCAGGGTCGCAGCCCGGACGACCCCTCCGCGAAAATGGTCAACGTCAACGTGCGTGCGGCGCAGGAACAAACGCTCGATACCGGCCTGCAACGGCTGGCGCAGACCCCAAACGCGCCTGCCAGTCAGGAATTCGAACAACCCCAGCGCAAGGGTCCGATGATGGCGTGATCGCCAGCGGATCCTGAAATCCGATCAGCGCCCTGATGCCAGTCAGCCAGGCTGACTGGCATTTTTTTGTGAACTCTCCCTACGCAGCGTCCCGGAATCGCACGGCGTCAGGATCTCAAGCGTACTGCGAGGTCTTCACCAGCAGATGCTTGGCGAACTGGCCGTGCAGATAGCCGATGCCGCGCGCCAGATGCAGGGTCACGAACAGCAGCAGCACCCCGAACACCAGCGCCAGCGGCAGCCCCAGATAGCCCAGAGAACTGCCGAACACGCCGTTCTCGACGCCGAGCAGCATCCAGCCGTCGTAATTCTGGTTCACCACCGCATACCCGGTCAGGACCATGACCGGCGCGGCGATCAGGCTCAAGGACGTGCTCAGCAGGGTGATCGTGATCGTGAAATAGAGGATCCCCAGCGGCAGCATCAGCAGCATGTAGAGCAGCGTCGTCCAGGTGCGCGGGTCGGCGAACATCTCGCCGATGCGCGTCATCCACGGTTTGCCGCGGCTGCTGTACAGCGGCCGGCGCGGCATGCGTTCGCCCAGCATCACTTCGACGATGCGGCCTTCCAGCAGCGAGAACATCCGCACCGAGCCCAGGAACAGGATCGCGAACGGGATGCCGATGATCAGGATCGCCAGCCCCACCGACAGCGACAGCCCGGTGACCACCCACGTGAAATAGAAGATGCCGGTGGCCAGCGACAGCAGCATGTAGAACAACGCCGCGTAGGTGCGCGGTTCTGCGATCACGCCGAAGAAGCGCCCGAACACCGAGCGGTGCGGACGCGACGGCGGGGTGCGCAGCGCGGCCTGCACTTTGACTTCGGTGTCGCGGTAGATGTCGGCGACCTCGTCGGGCGCGCCGTAGCTCGACGCCACCTGCGCGATCACCTGCGCTTCGCTCATGCTGGGGTTTTCGGCCATTTCCGAGCGCAGATACTCCTCGGCGTCGTACAGCGCGTCCTGGATCAACGCCGGATCGGCGCCGGCCAGCGAACGCCGCAGGTGTTCGAGGTAATCGGGAATGTTGGTCGGCAGCGACGGCTGCGCGGCGGCGGACTGCGCGGTGGTATTCATGGCTGGCTCCCCTTGAGGACGGAATCGACGGAATCCCGGGTGGCGCCCCAGGCGGAGGTCCATGCCTCCAGCACCGTGCGGCCATGCGGGGTGATGTTGTAGTAGCGGCGCGGCGGACCGCTGATGGACGGTTCCACCTGGCTTTCCAGCAGCCCCGCGCCTTCGAGATTGCGCAGCACCGGGTACAGCGCGCTCTGCTTGCCGCTCAGCACGCCATCGCCCTGTCGTTCCAGGGTCTTGGCGATCTGGTAGCCGTACATCGGCTCCGCGGCAGCGCCCAATACCGCCAGCAGCGCCAGCGAGACGGTGCCGGCCGAGAGTTCCTTCTGGAACTTCCGCAGCAGCGCCTCGGTGGCTTCGTCGCTGATCTGTGCCGTGCTCATCCCGGTGTCCCCCATGAGGTCGCCTGCGGCGATCTGCTGGATATCGTGGAGATCACTCTATGCATAACTTGATCATAGTGGACGTGCCAGAGGTCACGGCGGGATCGTCGCCCCGATCGTCGCCCCGATCGTCTCCCCAACCGGCGCGTCCCCGGCGGAAAGAACGGGTGGCCGCAGGCCGGCTTCTCGGCCAAAATCGGCGCCAGTCGAAAGGAGAGTCTTGATCGTGAATCTGTTCCGTACCCCATTGGCCGTCGCCCTGCTGGCCGCCGCCCTCGCCGCCTCCGCACAGAACCCGCCCGCCGCAGACAAGCCCAGCTCGATGCAGGAGCTTCTGGAGGCATCGAAGCCCGGCGACTGGCGCAACCTCGACCCTGCGCGCACGCTGTACGTGGATCTCGCCAGCGGCCGGGTGGTGATCGAACTGGCGCCCGAGTTCGCACCGGCCCACGTCGCCAACATCCGCGCGATGGCCAAGGCCGGCTACTGGAACGGGCTGAGCATCAACCGGTCGCAGGACAACTTCGTCGTGCAGTGGGGCGATCCGGCCACGGACGACAGCGCGCGCAAGCCGCTGCCGAAAACCGCGAAAGCGAAGCTGCCGGCGGAATTCACCCGCAGCAGCAAGAACATCCCGTTCACGCCGCTGCCCGATGTCGACGGCTGGGCGCGGCAGGTCGGTTTCAGCGACGGCTTCCCGATCGGCCTGGACACCACCGACAGCACCGCCTGGCTGGCCCACTGCTACGGCATGGTCGGCGCCGGCCGCGACACTCCGGCCGACTCCAGCACCGGCGCCGAACTGTACGTGGTGACCGGCCAGTCGCCGCGCCAGCTCGACCGCAATATCACCAGCGTCGGCCGCGTCGTGCAGGGCATGGAACTGCTGAGCGTGCTGCCCCGCGGCACCGGGCCGCTGGGTTTCTACGAGACGCCCGAGCAGCGGGTCGCGATCCAGTCGATCCGCCTCGCCGCCGACCTCAAGCCCGCCGAGCGCCTGAAACTGCAGGTGCTGCGCACCGACACCGCGTTATTCACCTCGCTGGTGGAAGCCCGTCGCAACCGTCGCGACGATTTCTACAAGCGCCCCGCCGGCCACATCGATCTTTGCAACGTGCCGCTGCCGGTGCGGACGGCGCCGGAACCTGCGACCAAACCGGCCGCCAAGCCGAAGCGCTGAGCCCCTACGACCAATCGCCAATCGCGAAGCGCATGACGGCGACCTAGGATGGTGGCGATCTTCCGCCGGTCCATCGCATGCGCCTCGCCCTGCTCGCAGATCTGCACGCCAACCGCGAGGCGGTCGACGCCTGCCTCGCGAAACTGCGCAGGCTCGGCTTCGATCGTGCGGTGATCCTGGGCGATATCGTCGGCTACGGCGCCGATCCGGAATGGACCGTGGACACGGTGCGGGCGCTGGTCGCCGATGGTGCGATGGCGCTCTACGGTAATCACGACGAAGCCGCGCTGCGCGACGCGCAGGACGATGCTGCCAGCACGAAACACCCGCATGCGCAGGCGGCGATCGACTGGACCCGCCACCGTCTGGACGCGGACCAGCGCGCGTTCCTCGCCGCGCTGCCGCTGAGCATCGACGACGAGGACCGGCTGTACGTCCACGCCAACGCCTGGGCGCCCGGGGAATGGAGCTATATCTCGAACCCGCTGGCCGCGGCGAAAAGCATCGCCGCGACGCGACAGCGCATCACCTTCTGCGGACACGTGCACGATCCCGCGCTGTATTACTCGCACCCCGAAGGCGGCGCGCGCCATTTCGCGCCGTCGCCGGGCGTGGCAATGCCGCTGATCGATACACGCCGCTGGCTGGCCCTACCCGGCTCGGTGGGACAACCGCGCGACGGCAATCCCGCCGCCTGCTGCGCGCTGTTCGATACCGCGACCAACACGCTCACCACCCTGCGCGTGGCCTACGACCATCACACCGCCGCGCGCAAGATCGTGGCTGCCGGATTGCCGGACATGCTCGCGAAACGCCTGGTGGAGGGCTGCTGACATGCCGGTGGCGCTGAAACCCGGTCTGATCATCGATGGTTTCGAACTGATCGCGCCGCTGCACGAGGGCGGCATGGCCACGCTGTGGCGGGTCCGCCATCCCGATCACGCGATGCCGCTGCTGATGAAGCTCGCGCGCATCGGCTACGGCGAGGCCGCCACCCAGATCGTCGGTTTCGAAGTCGAACGGATGATCCTGCCGCAGCTGAGCGGCCCGTACGTGCCGCGCTACGTGGCCGCCGGCGATCATCACGACCAGCCCTGGCTGGTGATGGAGCATCTGCAGGGCGAAACGCTGCGTCCCCTGCTGGACGCCGCGCCGCTGCCGCCGCAGCGGGTGGCCGAACTCGGCGCGCTGGCGGCGATCGCGATCCATGCCCTGCACCAGCAGGACGTGACCCATCTCGATATCAAACCGAGCAATCTGCTGCTGCGCTCGAACGGATCGTCCGAGAACGGCACGGCTCGGACAGAGATGATCGCGCTGATCGATTTCGGGCTGTCGCATCATTCGCACCTGCCGGATCTGCTCAGCGAACAGTTCCGCGTCCCGATCGGCACGGCGCCGTACATCGCGCCCGAACAGGTGCTGGGCCAGCGCG
The DNA here is from genome assembly GCA_943371935.1 of Chitinophaga pinensis. Taxonomy (GTDB): domain Bacteria; phylum Pseudomonadota; class Gammaproteobacteria; order Xanthomonadales; family Xanthomonadaceae; genus Lysobacter_I. The sequence continues at coordinate 98,932 of CALRWS020000012.1, forward strand.
ACGACCCGCGCAGCGATCTGTTCGCGCTGGGCGTGACGCTCTATCACCTCGCGACCGGCGAGCGCCCGTTCGGCAACCCCACCAGCCCCGCGGGGCTGCGGCGCCGGCTGTATCGCGACCCGGTGCCGCCGCGCGCGCTGCGCCCGGACATTCCACGCTGGCTGCAGGAGCTGATCCTGCGCTGCCTCGAAGTGGATCCGGATGCGCGCCATGCCACCGCCGCGCAACTCGCGCACGATCTGCAGCATCCTGAACAGGTCGTCTTGACCGAACGCGCCGACCGCAGCCATCGCGATGGCCGGCTGACCGTGATCCGCCGCTGGTGGCGCAATGTCGGCCGCGACCGCGACCCGCGCAAGGCGGTCGGCGAACATCTCGACCAGGCACCGCTGCTGATGGTCGCGATCGACCTCAAACACGAGGATGCAGCGCTCTGTGCCGCGCTGCGCGGCAACCTGCAGCGCATCGTGTCGACCTTCCCGCATTCGCGTCTGGCCTGCGTCACCGTGATGCGCATCGCGCGCATCGGCCTGGATAGCAATCTCGATGTCGAAGGCCGCAACCGCCACGTCAAACGCCTGATCGCCCTGCGCGACTGGGTCCGTCCGCTGGCGCTGGACGAGCATCGCGTCACCGTGCATGTGCTGGAACACAGCGACCCCGCGCACGCGCTGCTCGACTACGCGCGCGACAACGGCGTCGATCACCTCATCATGGGCGCCCGCGGCGTCACCGGCGTGCGCCGGATCCTCGGCAGCGTCTCAGCGCGGGTGGTCGCGGAAGCGCCGTGCACGGTCACGGTGGTGCGGGCGCCGACCACCCACGCAGCCGGATCGGAAGAAGCGTCGTAAGGCGGAACCGCCGCAGGCGATTCCGCCATTGGACCGATCATCGCGACGGAGCGCGGCGGAAGGATTCCGCGCACCCGGCAAGCCTTACGCATTTACCGCCTTGCGACGACGCAGGAACCGGATCAGCCGCTTCAACACCCAGATCGCCAGCGCCAGCGCCAGCAGCACCGGCAGCAGACCGGCCACGACGCGGATCACGCCCGCAGTGCTGGAGGCCATCACCCGGCCGGTGTCGCCGAACGCGATCGCGACTTCGCTGCGACCTTCCTCACCGACGTGCGGCGAAAACTCGATGGTCAGCAGTTGGGTCTCGATCCGGCGCTTGTGGATCGCGCCCTCGCGCTCGGCCGCTTCAAGTTCCGCCTCGACCTTCGACAACTGCTCCGACAGTGCGATGACATCGGCGACCTTCAGATCGCTGCGCCCCTGGAATTCCAGCAGCCGCGCATGCTGTTTGCTCAAGCGGCTGCGCAGCAGGGTGTTGTCGCGCACCGCCACCGCGAGATCTTCGGCGCGCGTGCTGCGATCGCCGATATCGCCGCCCGCGCCCGCGGCCGCGATCAGCGGCTCGATCGCCTTCGGTTCGGCGCGCACGCTCAGCGATGCGCGCGGATAGCGTCCGCCGCTCTGGCTCACGCCGAGGATCAGACAGGCACCGAATTTGCCGGTTTCGCAGGCCTGCTTCGCCGCCTTCACTTTCGCCGCGAGCTTGTCCGCATCGAGGCGGATTTCGACCTCGTGCTCGTAGGCGAGCATGGCCTGCTCGCCGTTGGTCGGCCGTCGTTTCCCGGGAAGAGGGGCTGCACGGCTGTAGTTCGCTTCCGGCAGGTCCACCAGCATCTCACTCACCAAATGGTCGACGCCCATCTGGCGCAGCGCGGCGGCATTGCCGCCTTGGGCAGCACCGCCAGCCGAATCTGCCGCAGCCATCGCTGCGTCCGCTGCAGCACTTGCGGCATCAGCTGCGGCCGCGGCGTCGTATGCCGCGTAGGAAGCCTTGTCGGAACTGCAACCGGCCGCCAGCGCGGCCACGACGATCAGGATCAGACATGGAATGCGGCGCATGACGTTTTCCCCCTTCAGGATCGGGCCAAGCTAACCGCGCCACCGCGCGTGCGCAAGCCGATCCGGCGGGCGTCGCCAAAAAATCAGGCCGCCCGAAGGCGGCCTGATTGGGCTTACTGGTGAGACCTCGCGTCCGGTCAGAACTCCTGACTGAACTTGATGCCGAAGGTCCGCGGCTGAGCGGCGACGGAGTACACCTGTGCCGCGCAGACCTGTTCCGGGCACTGCACGTTGCGGCCGAATTGCGCGTTCTCGTCGAGTAGATTCTTGATGTAGAAATCCACCGACCAGTTGTTCTTGCGCGCGCCGATCGCGAAATCGACCAGGCTGTAGGACGGCAGATCGCCGAGGATGTTGCGCTCGGTAATGCGCAGATCGGACGTGCGGCGGCCTTCATGCACCACCGAACTCTGCCAGTAGGCTTCGTAATCGGCGATGTCGAAGGTGTAGCGTGCGGTCAGGTTGCCCTTGTAGTCCGCGGTGACCGGCAGACGTGTGCCTTTCGGCGCCAGCAGATTGGGGCCGCTGAAGTAATCTTCGGTCAGTTCGGCGTCGAAGAAACCCACCCCTGCCGACAAGCGCAGATTGTAGGTCGCCGCCCAGTTCACATCCATTTCCAGGCCCTGGATGCGTGCCTGGTTGGCGTTGCGGATTTCGGTCAGACCGTTCTGCCCCAGTACCGGGAACTGGAAGTCGTCCCAGATCTGGCGGAATGCCGCGCCGTTGAAGGTGAGGCGATTATCGAGCCAGGAGGTTTTCCAGCCGATTTCGTAATTGGTGAGGAATTCGGTGAGGTACGGCGGCAGGGTTCCGCGACGATTGATGCCGCCCGGGCGATAACCTTCCGACCAGGTGAGATACATCAACTTGTTCGGCGCGAACTTGTACGACAGATTCGCCTTGCCCAGCGTGTCCTTTTCCTGCACGTCCTTGTCGAACACCTTGCAGGGCGCGCCGTTGAATGACGGCCAGTTCGCCGGATCCGGACCGAACTGCACGATGCACGCGGCTTCGCCGTAGCGATTCTGCGGCAACTGACTGCCCTGCGACGAATAGCCGTTGGCGAAGCCGAAGAAACCCGCCAGCGCATTGTCGGCGCGGAAATGGCGGAAACCGACGGTGCCGGTGAGCTTGTCGGTGAAATCGAACGACAGTTCGCCGAAGATCGCTTCGTCGTGATCCTTGCGCTCCTGCTGGGTCAACCAGATCGTGTCTTCCCAGCCGCGCACGGACAGGCTGGACGCCAGATTGTCGATGCGATAGCGCTGTTCGATATCGTGCGACTGATCCATCCAGAACAGACCACCGACGAAACGCAAGCGGTTTTCCTGCGACGAAGCGATGCGCAGTTCGTGGCTGGTCTTCTTGTAGCCGTCCTGCGCCTGGATGTACTGCGCCGGGTTCACCAGATCGCCGTTGTCGTCATAGAAATAGGCGCCGTAGCCGAACAGCGTGTCGTACCAGAAGCCGTAATCGCTGTAGTCGGTGTCGGTGTCGACGTCGCGCTTGAGATGGGCGAACGCGTAGGTCAGATCGAAGTTGCCGATCTTGCCCTGCACGGTCAGCGCGGCCTGCGCCCAGCGGTCTTCGCCGCGCTCGGGGTAGGCGTGGCTGATCTTGTCTTCGCCGATGGTGTCGTCGTACGCGAAGTTGCCGTTGACGCGCTGGCGCTGGCCCATGATCGTCGGCGTGATCGTCCAGTTGTCGTTGAGATCGATCTTCAGCGCGAGGCGCGCGCCGACGGTGTCGACGTCGTTGTAGTTGTCTTCGACGCGATCGGCATTGTTCTGGGTGATGCCGGAGGTCGGATAGGTCCGCTCGCCGTAGACGTTGTCGATCCAGCCGGCGTCCTTCTTCTGCCAGCCGACCAGACGGATGGCGGTGTTGTCGGAAATCGGGATGTTGACGAAGCCTTCGGCGACGTGACCCATGCCGCCGCCATCGATGGCGTTGACTTCAAAGCCGTAGCCGGCGGCGAAACCGGCGGTATCGGGCTTGCGGGTGATCAGGCGCAGGGTGCCGGCTTCGGAACTGGCGCCGTACAGCGTGCCCTGCGGGCCGGACAGCGCTTCGATGCGTTCGATGTCGTAGACGTGCAGATCCAGCGCGCCCTGGATGGTGGTGATCGGCTGCTCGTCGAGATAGATGCCCACGCTCGGCAGCGGACCGGAGTGGTTGCCGTCGCCGCCGCTGGCGACGCCGCGCATGTAGACCTGGCCGAAGCCCGGGCCGTTGGGCGTGATCGACACGCTGGGCAGCAGCTTGGCGAAATCCTCGAAATCGTTGACCTGCAGCTCGTCGAGCTGCTGCGCGCCGATGACGTTGAGGCTGATCGGCACGTCCTGCGCGTTCTCGGTGCGCTTCTGCGAAGTGACGGTGATCGTTTCCAGCGACGGCGTGGTGTCTTCGGCGTCCTGTGCGATTGCGGCACCGGCAAACGCCATGCTGCCGAACGCGACATAGATCGCGGCGGTCAGCGGTAGCCTCGCCAGCCCGGGCGTTCGGCGGATCGCGGTGTTTCGGGTCCCTACTCGGTGTGTCTGGTGCATGACTCTCTCCCCAGGTCGTGGTGTATCGGTGCGGTTGATGACTACGTGCGGATCGAACAGGATTGGAACGAACAAGGTTGAAACGAACGCTTTGGAATCTTGATCCCGTCATACGCCGGAGCGGAATACGGGCACCGCGGGATACACGTCCAGCACTGCCCCCAGTGCGGATTTGAGCGGATCGAGCCACGGCTCGTAATGACGCCACTGGTCGATTCCGTCGCGATTGATCGGGCGGCGCACCTGTTCGGAACTGGCGGTGCGCACCGGCCGATCGTTCTCGAAGAAGCGCAGGCAGCCGTCCTCGAACGGCAGTCCGCAGTAGTCCAGCAGGCGGCGGACTTCGGTTTCGGTGTCGTCGACCATGCGCTCGTAGACGACGCGATGGACGCGGCCGGGCAAGGCCTCGTCGAAGTGCGCCATCAACTCGACGTAGTCGCGGTAGTAACGGCCGAGATCGTCTAGGCTGTAGCTGAAATTCTGGCCGCGCGCGAAATGCTGCTTGAAGCCCGAAAAACAGCAGGCCAGCGGATGCCGGCGCGCATCGACGATCTTCGCGTTGGGCAACATCAGCTGGATCAGCCCGAGGTGCAGGAAATTGTTCGGCATCTTGTCGATGAACAGCGGTGCGCCGGTCTTGCGCTGCACGCGGGTGCGGTCGAGGTACTGCCGGCCGAGTTCGGCGAAGATCTCCGCCGGCAGCGCGGCCAGCACGTCGTGATAGCTGGTGGAGGCCTCGGCGCCGCGACGCAGCGCGCGGGTCATGGCGATGATCTCCGGCAATTCCATCGTGCCTTCCACCGCGGAATGGCTGGAGAGGATCTGTTCGAGCAACGTCGAACCCGAACGCGGCAGGCCGACGATGAAGATCGGATCAGGCGCAGCATCACCGCAGCCGGCGCGTTCGGCAAAGAAGTCGCGAGTGTAGAGCTGCTTCGCTTTCGCGACCCGCGCGCTGGTGTCGCCGGCGCGGTAGGGCATGGTCTTCAGGCGCAGCGCATTGCCAGCGGCGTAGTGCGCGAACGAATCGGCGTATTCGGCGCGATCCTCCAGCGCCTTGCCCAGCGCGAAATCGAAATGGAAGCGATGTTCGGCATCGAGGTCGCTACGCATGAGCTGCGCGCGCATCGCCGCGATCTCATCATCGCCGAAGCGGAAGGTCTTGAGATTGGCGAGACTCCAATACGCCTCGCCGAAACCGGGATCGAGCGCGATGCTGCGCCGATACGCGGCGATGGCCTCGTCCTGGCGGCCGGCGGTCTTCAGCGCGTGGCCGTGACTCATCCACACCCGCGGGTTGTTCGGATATTCGCCGAGGATCGCTTCGTATAGCTCGATGCCGGTGTCGTATTCGCCGAGACGGCACAGGATCGCCGCCTTCAGCGTGCGGCAGCCGGGATTGCGCGGATCGTCGGCGAGCAGGGTTTCCAGCTGGGCCAGCGCGGGCTGCGACTGCTGTTCGCGGTGCAGCACCAGCGCGTAGTGCTGGCGCGCCTCGCGGAACCCGGGCGCGAGCTCCAGGCAGCGTTCGAGCAGATGCAGCGCGTCTTCGCTGCGTCCGACCCGCACCGCCAGTTCGGCGAGCATGCGGATCGCGGCGACATCGGTCGGGTGTTGCTTCAGCCAGTCGCGCAGCAGCGCTTCGGCATCGGGCAGACGATTGTCGGCCAGGGCTTCGGCCGCCTGCAGCACGCGCGGGTCGCGCGCCGAATGACGGACGTAGGCCACGTACGCGGCGTCGGCGCCTTCGGCATCGCCGATGCCGCGCAGGTGGTCGGCCAGGGCCAGCCAGGCCTGCGGCAAGGCGGGATTGAGCGCGAGTGCGCGCCGCAGCGCGGCGATGGCGTCGTCGCCTCGACCGGCACGACCGAGCGCGAGCCCGAATTCGCAGTGCACCTGCGCCGCACGCGGCTGCTGCCTTGAAAGCGGTTCCAGGATCGCCAGAGCCTCATCCACGCGACCGCGGAGGCGATGCGACGCCGCCAGCACCAGCAGCGCGGCGGGATGCTGCGCGACCACGCGAAGGATCTCGACGGCCTGCTGCCCGGCCAGTTCGGGGTCGCTGCCGAGCAGGCGCGAAGCGTGATTGAGGGCGAGATCGAGACTGGCGGTGGCTTCAGACAAGAACGGTCCTGCTTCGTCGGGTCCGGGCAAAGGCTTCGGGGCAAGCGCCGCGGGGGAAAGCGCCGCGGACCGAGGCCGCAGGCAAAGAAGTCGCGGGACGATGGACACGTGCCGCCATCCATGTCCGCGGTCAAGCGGACAATCTACGATGCGGGCGTTCGCGGCGTCCAGCGATGCGGCGCCGCCGCTGGCGATCCCCTGCGTTAGCATGGCCGGATGGCAGATCACCCAGACAACGACGGCCCGATCCGGCCCTACGACAAGCCCGCCGGCGGCTGGGATGCGCTGAAATCCTCCTGGCAGGCGCTGCGCCAGCAGGATGCGGTGCTGCGCGGCCCAGGCACCCTGCTGCGCACCAACCAGCCCACCGGCTTCGACTGCCCGGGCTGCGCCTGGCCCGACCGCAACCCGCATTCGACCTTCGAATTCTGCGAGAACGGCGTGAAGGCGGTCGCCAACGAGGCGACCACGAAGCGCGTCACCGCCGATTTCTTCGCCGCACACAGCGTGGCGTGGCTGGCGGAACAGAGCGACGAATTCCTCGAAGCCCAGGGCCGCCTGACCGAGCCCATGGCCTACGACCCGGCCAGCGACCGCTACGTGCCGATCGGCTGGGACGCGGCGTTCGCGCGGATCGCCGACGCGCTGAACGCCCTCGCCTCGCCCGACGAAGCGATCTTCTACACCTCGGGCCGCACCTCCAACGAGGCCGCGTTCCTGTATCAATTGGTCGTGCGCGCCTACGGCACCAACAACATGCCCGACTGCTCGAACATGTGCCACGAGCCCTCGGGCGTGGCGATGACCGAACAGATCGGCAGCGGCAAGGGCACGGTCACGCTGGACGACTTCGAGCTGGCCGACGCGATCTTCGTGTTCGGCCAGAATCCCGGCACCAACCATCCGCGGATGCTGGGCGAACTGCGGCGCGCGGCGAAGCGCGGCTGCAGGATCGTCGCGTTCAATCCGCTGCGCGAGCGCGGGCTGGAACGCTTCACCGATCCGCAGTCGCCGGCCGAGATGCTGGGCGGCGGCTCCACCGACATCGCTTCGCATTATTTCCAGCCGAAGATCGGCGGCGATCTCGCGGTGGCGACGGGCATCGCGAAAGTGGTGATCCAATCCGCCGACAGCGAACGCGATCCGCATGCGCTGGACATAGCGTTCATCGCCGCCAATACCCATGGTTACGACGATTTCGCCGACTGCGTGCGCGACGCCGCATGGCCGGATATCGAACGCGAATCCGGCCTGAGCCGCGCGCAGCTGGAACAGGCCGCGCAGATCTATCTCGACAGCCGCGCCACGATCTTCTGCTGGGGCATGGGCATCACCCAGCACCGGCGCAGCGTCGCCACCATCCAGATGCTCACCAACCTGCTGCTGGTGCGCGGCAATATCGGCAAGCCCGGCGCGGGCCCCTGCCCCGTGCGCGGCCATTCCAACGTGCAGGGCGACCGCACGATGGGCATCTACGAAAAGCCGGCGCCCGCGTTCCTGGACCGGCTCGGCGCCGAGTTCGCATTCGAGCCGCCGCGCACGCACGGGTTCGACACCATCGATGCCATCGAAGCGATGCGCGACGGCCGCGGCAAGGTGTTCTTCGCGATGGGCGGCAACTTCGCCGCGGCCACGCCCGATTCCGACGTCACCCACGCCGCGCTGCGTCGCTGCGCGCTGACGGTGCAGGTCAGCACCAAGCTCAACCGCTCGCACATCGTGCACGGCCGCGAGGCGCTGATTCTGCCCTGCCTCGGCCGTACCGAGATCGATCTGCAGGCCGGCGGCCTGCAGGCGGTGACCGTGGAGGATTCGATGAGCATGGTGCATCTGTCCTCGGGCATGAACGCGCCGGCAGCGCGCGAACTGCTGTCGGAGCCGGCGATCGTCGCCCGGCTCGCGGCGGCGACGCTGCCGCACAGCACGATTCCGTGGCTGGCGCTGATCGAGGACTACGACCGCATCCGCGAGCGCATCGCGAAGGTGATTCCGGGCTTCGAGGATTTCAACGCGCGGGTGCGGCATCCGGGCGGCTTCCATCTGCATCATCCCTGCCGCGAGCGTGTGTTCCCGACCAAGTCCGGCAAAGCGATGTTCTTCGCGCATCCGCTGGTGGACACCGCTGTTGTAGGAGGGGCTTCAGCCCCGAGCAAACCATTGCAGGACTTTCCGGGAAAATTACCGGCAGCGTCATCGGGGCCGAAGCCCCTCCTACAGTTGATGACAGTGCGTTCGCACGATCAGTACAACACCACCGTCTACAGCAGCAACGATCGTTATCGCGGCGTGCATGGCCTGCGCCGCGTGTGCTTCATCTCGCGCGCCGATCTGGATGCGCTGGGTTTCGCCGACGGCGAACACGTCGATCTGGTTTCGGTGTGGACCGACGGCGAGCGCGTCGCGCGCGATTTCCGGCTGGTCGAATACGACATCCCCGCAGGCTGTCTCGCCGGCTATTTTCCGGAAACCAACGCGCTGGTGCCGCTGGGCAGCCACGCCGAACGCGCACGCACGCCCGCCTCGAAATCGATCCCGGTCTATCTGCGCCGCGCGGAGCGCGCCGTAACGCCATGAGCGAGGATGCCGCCCTCGCGCTGATCCGCCTGCTCGCCGCGGAAAGCGAACTGTCGCTGCCGCGCGCCGCCAAGCGGCTGTCGTTGAGCGTCAGCGAATTGCAGCGGGTATTGGTGGCGCTGGGCGACGATCCGCGCTTCGATGGCCTGGATCTGGTCGCGCAGCGCCGCGATGGCGAACGCGTGCTGCTGCGGCTGACCGAACGTGGCCGCGCGCTGTGCGCGAGCGCCGCATGAGTACCGGCCTGCGCGCCCGCGAGGCGCTGCACATCGGCGGCGACGAAAGCCGACTCCGCGAAGAATGGGTGATCGAGGAAATCCCGGTCGCCCTGCTCTACAACGATCTGTCGTTCGCGGTGATGATGACCACGCCCGCGGATCTCGAAGACTTCGCGCTGGGCTTCGCGATCTGCGAAGGAATCGTCGGGTCGGCGGAAGAATTTTCGCTGGTCGACATCGTCCGCAGCGACGACGGCATCGCCCTGCACGCCGCCATCCCGCAGCGCCGCTTCGACGCCATCGAACAGCGCCAGCGCGGCCTCGAAGGCCGCAGCGGCTGCGGGCTGTGCGGCACGTCGAGCCTGCAGGCCGCCATGCGGCCGGCGCGGAAGGTCGGCATCGGCCCACGACTCGGCGCGGACCGCATCCACGATGGTCTTGCGCGACTCGCGCAGCAGCAGCCCTTGAATGCGCGCAGCGGCGGCGTGCATGCGGCCGGTTTCGTCGACGGCGAGCATCTGCTCGTACGCGAAGATGTCGGCCGCCACAACGCCGTCGACAAACTCATCGGCGCGATGCTGCGCAGCGCGCAGCACAGCGATCCGGACGACGGTTTCCTCGCCATCACGTCGCGCGCGTCGTACGAGATCGTGCACAAGGCCGCGAACGCGGGCATCGCCGTGGTCGCGGCGATGTCCGCACCGACCGATCTGGCGATCCGTCACGCCGAAGCCGCCGGCATCACCCTGATCGCCTTCGCACGCGATGAACGGATGAACGTCTACTGCGGATGCGAACGATTGATGAGTTCGTAGAGCGGCCTTCAGGCCGCTGGAGCACCGACGCATTCCCGACGAAGCGGGCTTAAGCCCGCTCTACGGGATCTGCTTTTTTTCCGCGTGCGTTGCGGTTGCAGCGCATCCCCGCTGGCCGGCGGCAGATGCGAACGATGGCGTTCCGGCCTATCCTTGGCGCCTTCGTTCAGCCGGAATATTCGACATGCGCATGACTCCGCTCGCCGTTGCCCTGCTTACCGCCACGCTCGCCGCCGGCACGGTGACGGGCGCTTCCGCCGCGTCACCCGCCACGCCGACCGCCGCGAAGGCGACCGCAGATGCCGCCGTCGATGCCAGGTTCGCCGATCTCAGCAAACGCTGGCTCGATGGGTTCCTGAAGCTCAATCCGGTCGGCGCTACCCAGCAGGGCGATCATCGTTTCGACGCCGAGATCGAGGATCTCAGCGCCGCAGGTCGCATGGCATATGTCGCATTCGCGAACACGATGCTGGCCGAGCTCGACGCCATCGACGCGGGCAAGCTGTCGCGCGAGAACCAGATCGATGCGGCCATCCTGCGCAACCAGCTCAGGTCCGACGTCTGGGGCATGGAAACGCAGCAGGCCTGGGCGTGGGACCCGCAGATGTACAGCGGCCTCGCCGGCGGCGCGATCTACAACCTGATGGCGCGCGAATTCGCGCCGCTGCCCGATCGGTTGAAATCCGCGACCGCGCGCATGGAGAAACTGCCGGCGCTGTTCGCGCAGATGCGCGCGAACATCGATCCCGCGCGCGTTCCGAAGATCCATGCCGAGACAGTCGCGAAGCAGAACGGCGGCGTGATCTCGCTTGTCGAGCAGTTCATCGTGCCGAACGCGGGCCAGTTGCAGGGCGAGGACCGCAAACGCCTCGATGCCGCCATCGAAGGCCTGCGCAAGGCGGTCGCCGAACATCAGCTGTGGCTGGACAAGACCCTGGTGCCGAACGCCAAGGGCGACTTCCGCATCGGCCGGAAACTCTACGACGAGAAGCTGGAATTCGCGCTGATGTCGACGCTGTCGCGCGCGGAGATCAAGCAGCGCGCCGAAGCCGAACTCGTACGCGTGCGCGCCGAGATGTACAGGATCGCGAGGCAGGTGCTGACGGACAAACCCGGCGCGCCGGAGATGCCGGAATCCCCGAACGCCGAACAGCAGCAGAAAGCCATCGAGGCCGCGCTGGAACTGGCCTATGCGGACAAACCTGCGCGCGACGCCGTGGTCGAGACCGCGAAGCAGACGCTGGCGCAGGCGACCGCATTCACCCGCGCGCAGGATCTGGTGACGGTGCCGGACGATCCGGTCGAAATCATCCTGATGCCGGAATTCCAGCGCGGCGTGGCGGTGGCCTACTGCGATTCGCCCGGCCCGCTCGACAAGGGTCTGAAGACCTATTACGCGATCTCGCCGATTCCCGACGAGTGGACGGACGCGCAGAGCGATTCGTTCCTGCGCGAATACAACACGCGGATGATCCATCTGCTGTCGATCCACGAAGCGATGCCGGGCCATTATCTGGAAGGTGCGTTCTCGGCGCGCTATCCGTCCACGCTGCGCGGCGTGCTGCGCTCGGGCATGTTCGCCGAAGGCTGGGCGGTCTACACCGAGTCGGTGATGATGGATGCCGGTTATCTCGACAACGACCCGCTGTTCCATCTCGTCCGCCACAAGTTCTATCTGCGCGCGGTCGCCAACGCGATCCTGGACCAGGGCGTGCACGTCGACAACTGGAGCAAGGAGCAGGCGATGGAACTGATGGTCAAGCGCACCTTCCAGCAGGAGCGGGAAGCCGAAGGCAAGTGGGTGCGTGCCCAGCTGAGCAGCGCGCAGCTGCCGACCTACTTCGTCGGCGTGCAGGAGCACTTCGACCTGCGCAAGGCGATGGAGCAGAAGCAGGGCAATGACTTCAAGCTCAAGGCCTACCACGACCAGGTGCTGTCCTACGGCGCGCCGCCGGTGCGATTCGTTCGCGCGATGATGCTGGACGAGGCGATCAGATAGGCACGATCGGATATAAGGAAAGTCTGAATCACGCCATCCTGGCTTGATTCGCGAGCGCGCCTTTCATGGCGCGCGGAACCTCTGAACTGATCAGAGGTTCCATAAACCCCGCCCCACCGGGCGTCGTCAGGAACGTGATGGCCCTCGCATCGAGGCCATCGCCGCCTTGGCCCACCCGGCCGGGGCCGTTATGCTTCGCGCGTCCGCCCCGGACCGGGTTTTCCGTTCATTGCCTTGATGCGGACATCAGCCTTGATGCAGAGCATTTCGATGCACCGCATGGGGCGGCATCCGGCAACCGGTCATGGGAGCAGTGCTTGAGTATTTTCGATTCAGTCAAACGTTGGCGCGACACCCTGCGCGGGCGCGATACGCCTGCCGCACAGGTCGCCGCGCCGCCGCCCGTCGCCATCCCGCTGCCGCCGCGCCCGCCGACTCCGACCCCCGAAGAACTCGATGCCCTGGCGGAGACCGCCACGCCCGAGGAACTGGTCGAGGCCGCAGTGGCGCCCCTGCCGGTGGAAGACGAATACGAAGGCCCGGAACGCCGCGAGAAGCCGCGCTCGAACATCCGCCCGGGCACCCGGGTGCTGATCGTCGACGACTCGACCACCATCGTCGCCGTGCTGCGCAAGATGCTGCAGCAGAATGGATTGCAGACGTTCGAGGCCTATACCGCCGAGGAAGCGCTGGAACTGGCGCGCGATCTGGTGCCGGACCTGATCTTCCTCGACATCGTGCTGCCGGGCATGGACGGTTTCGCCGCCCTGCGCGCGCTGCGTCGGGAGCCCGCCACCAAGCCGGTGCCGATCATCATGATCAGCGGCAACGCGCTGGCGACCGAGCAGTTCTACGTGCAGCGCATCGGCGCCGACGATTTCATGAAGAAGCCTTTCTCGCGTCCGGAAGTGTTCGCGCGGATCGAACGTCTGCTCGACGATGAAGGCGTACCGCGCCGGGTGGCGACGCCGGCCGCGCCGGCCGCCACGTGGTGACTCGGCGGGGCATACCGTCTGCGCAATTCCATAACTGCGCGAGGCTCCATGATTCGATTATCCGCGGGACTCACCGCCGGCAACGTCAGCTTTTTTTCGGGACGAGTGGCTGCGTTTGAATACGGCTTGGTCGACGGCAACAAGCAACTTGTCGTCGCTCTTGGAGCCACCGCAATCGCCAACATGCGGATCCTGTCGCATGCCACGCGCAATGCCGGCCCCGGACCCATGGGCTTTATGCCAGTAGTGGCACTGATCGTTGTCGGCTGCAACCCATTCACTTTTTTTCTTGGTCGTCATGCATTGAACGCGACGGCAAGTCGAATTCCGCATTATTTTCATCCGATACCGCTCAGCGAGCTGAAGCCCCGTCCGCAACAGCAGGAACAGCGGGCTGTGCCTTACGCTGACTCAGTACCACACTGCCCAGAATCAGCGCACCGGCGATGCCCATCGCGACGGTCAGCGGTTCGTCCAGCAGCAGCCACGCCCAGCCCACGCCAAACAGCGGCACGAGATAGGTCGTGGTCGCGGCGCGGCTGGCGCCGATGCGGGCGATCAACCGGTAGTACATGACGAACGCGATGCCGGTGCACAGCACGCCGAGCAGCGCCACCGCAGCCCATGACTTTGCCGAGACTTCATGTTGCGGCCACTGTGCGATGGCGAACGGCGCGCTGAGCAGCGCCGCGCAGCTCAGCGTCGCCGCAGCGACCGCCGTTGCCGGCAGGCCGGCGAGGTGCCGCTTCACCAGGTTGCCGCCGATCCCGTACAGGAACGCGGCGAAGGTACCCGCCGCCACCGGCAGGCCGATGCTCGCGCCTGCAACCTTGCCGCTGGCGAGCACGATCACCCCGGCGAAGCCCGCGATCAGCGCGATGGTGCGGCGACCGCCGATGCGTTCTCCGTAAAAGAGGAAGGCCACCAGCGCGGTGAACAGCACGGCCATCGAATTGGTGATCGCGCCCACGCCCGCGGGCGCGCGCTGCGCAGCCCAGGCGAACAGGGTGAAGGGAATCGCCGAATTGATCGCGCCGATCAGCGCCAGGCGCGGCCATAGCCCAGCATGGAACGCGCGTCGTTCGATCCACAGGAACGGCAGCAGGATCAGCGCGCCCAGGCCCAGCCGGATCGCGACCAGCGGCGCCGCGCCGAATTCGGGCGCAGCCACCCGCATGAACATGAAGGAGGCGCCCCAAATCGCGCCGAGCACGCACAGTTCCAGCGGCGTGAGCCAGGCCTTGGGTGTTTCCACGACCGGAAGCGGGGTCTGCAATGTGTTGGAGGTGTTCATGCGAGGAGATCCTGATGGGAAACGTGGGTGCCGGCTATCCGCAAACGGCTCTCCCGGGCATCGGCGGGGTCATCGATCCGCACCGCATGCCCGCTGACCCGGATGCCGCCTTCCGGGTCGATCCCGACCCGCAGCCGGCTGGGCCGGCCCATGTCGTCGCCCTGACGGATGTCGATGATCGCTGGCGTGTTCACCAGGCCGAGCGCGCGCAGATAGCCCCCGAACGCCGCCGCGGCGGCGCCGGTCGCCGGGTCTTCGACCACCCCGCCGACCGGAAACGGATTGCGCGCATGAAACAAAATTTGCGTCTCGCGCCAGATCAGAGCGACCGTGGTCAGCGCGTGCTCGCGCTGGATGCGTTCGAGGGCGTCGAAGTCGTAGTCGAGATCGGCGAGGCGGGCCCGCGTCGCCGCCGCGAGCACCAGATGCCGCGCGCCGGCGAAGGCCACGCGCGGCGGCAATGCCGGATCGAGTTCGTCTTCGCGCCAACCCAATGCGGCGAGGGTCGCGGCCACCAGTTCCGGCGCAGCGGCCTCGACCCGCGGCGCGACGCTGGTCAGGGTTGCGAGCGGGCCTTCGGCATCCACGGAGACCGTCACCCGCACCTCGCCGACCGGCGTTTCGAACCGAGGCGACGTCTCGCCGGCCTTATGAAACAGGGCGATCGCGCTGGCGATCGTGGCGTGCCCGCAGAACGGCACTTCGGCGCGCGGGCTGAAATAGCGCACCCGATAACGGCCCGGGCCGGCCGCGGTCAGGAATGCGGTTTCGGAATAGCCGACGTCGGCGGCGATCGCCTGCATCCGCGCGTCGGTCAGCCCGTCCGCGTCCAGCACCACGCCCGCGGGATTGCCGCCCAGCGGCGTGTCGGTGAAAGCGGCATAGCGCAGCAGGGTCGGCATCGCGGGGGCCTGTGGTGGGGAAGGCGGTGGTGGTCATTATGGTTTCCGGCCGCGCGGCCACAAGCGCATACTTTCGTGGCCAGACAACAGCGAAATTTGAGGCTCGCATGACCATCCGACCGGAACTGTTGCCCGCGCTGGCCGCATTCGAAGCCGCCGCCCGCCACCAGAACTTCGCCCACGCCGCGGAAGAGCTGCACCTCACCGCCAGCGCGATCAGCCATCACGTGCGCAAGCTCGAACAGCGGCTCGGGGTGATCCTGTTCCAGCGCCACGCGCGCGGGGTGGCGCTCACCGCCGAGGGCCGGCTGCTGGCCGACGCCGCCGGCAGCGCGCTGACCGACCTCGACGGGGTGCTGCGCGGCCTGCAAGCCATGCGCGACGATCGCGACCTGGTGCGCATCACCACCCTGCACTCGCTGATCTACGCGTGGCTGCTGCCGCGCCTGCCCGCCTTCGCCGCGCTGCATCCGCAGATCCGGCTGGTCTTCGACAGCAGCGTCGGCCTGACCCGGTTCGACGACGGCGGCCCCGACCTGGGCATCCGCCATGGCCCCGGGCACTGGCCCGGGCTCAACGCGCACCATCTGATGGACGATGCGCTGTTCCCGATGGCCTGCGCCGGACTGGCGGCGCGGGCATCGGTGCCCGCGGACATCGCCGGATTGCCGCTGGTGGCCGACCTTGCCCGCCAGGGCTGGCACGACTGGTTCCGCGCCGCCGACGTGCATGGCGCACAGCTCGACGTGCGCTTCACCTTCAGCGACAGCACCGACGCACTGGAAGCCGCGGCGCACGGTCTGGGCGCGGTGCTGGCGCGCGAGAAGATCGCCCGGCCGTGGCTGGCCGACGGCCGCCTGCAGCGCCTGCCGGGACCGCTGCTGCCCACGCGCTGGCGTTACTTCATCGTCCACCCTTCGCATCGCCGCCTGCGCCCGGCCGCGCAGATCTTCGTCGACTGGCTGCTGGCGACCAGCGCCGGGGAACGCGGCCACGCAGCCGCCCCGGAGGCCGCAGCCGCAGCGGCGGCCGGCGATAATGCGCGACCTCACGCAGCAGGCACCCGATGACCAGCGCCGCGACGACCACCGCCGCCACCCGCACCGCCTGGCTGCAGATCCACTTCTGCGTGATCCTGTGGGGCTTCACCGCGATCCTCGGCAAACTGATCAGCATGCCGGCGCTGCCGCTGGTGTGGTGGCGCATGCTGCTGGTGGTCGTGCTGCTGTTGCTGGTGCCGCGGGTGTGGCGCGGTCTGCGCGCGATGCCCGCGCGACTGCTCTGGAGCTACGCCGGCGTCGGCGTGCTGGTCGCGCTGCACTGGCTGACGTTCTATGCGGCGATCAAACTGTCGAACGCGTCGGTCGGCGTGACCTGCATGGCGTTGGGCACGGTGTTCACCGCGCTGATCGAACCCTGGCTCACCGGCAAACGCCTGTCGAAGCGCGAGCTCGCGCTGGGCCTCACGGTGCTGCCCGGCGTCGCGCTGGTGGTCGACGGCATTCCCGACGGCATGATCATCGGCGTGGTGGTCGGCACGATCTCGGCGCTATTGGTGGCCTTCTTCAATTCGCTGAACAAACGGCTGGTGGAACACGGCGACGCGCTGTCGGTCACCGCGCTGGAAATGGCCGCGGGCGTCGCGGCGATCACGCTGATCGCACCGCTGTCCGGCATGCTGTCGCCGGCCTTCGGAGGCAATCCGTTCCTGCTGCCCGATCTGCACGACGGCGCGTATCTGGTGCTGCTCGCGGTCGCCTGCACCCTCGTACCGTTCGTGCTGTCGCTGCTGGCGCTGCGCCACCTCAGCGCGTTTGGCACCCAGCTCGCGGTGAATCTTGAGCCGGTGTACGCGATCGCACTGGCGATGCTGCTGCTGGGCGAACAGCACGAACTCACCCCGCGCTTCTATCTCGGCGTGGCCATCATCCTCGGCGCGGTGCTGATCTACCCGCTGCTGGTGCGGCCGAAGAAGATCCAACATCCGGAAATCCTGGCCACCGGCGAATCCAAGGTCGTGGGCGACTGAACGACGGCCGCAGCGGCCGCACCAGGCGCCTCTGTGGCAGTCTAGGCACCCCGCTCCCGCCGGCCGACAGCAGCCCCGCATGTATCTGGAGTACTACGGCCTAGAACAGGCGCCGTTCTCGATCACGCCCGACCCGCATTACGTGTTCCTCAGCGAACACCACCGGGACGCGCTGGCGCATCTGCTCTACGGCATCCGCCAGGGCGGCGGCGGCGGTTTCGTGCAGCTCACCGGCGAAGTGGGCACCGGCAAGACCACGCTCAGCCGGCTGCTGTTGAATCAACTGCCGGAGAACACCCACGCCGCGCTGGTGCTGAATCCGCGGCTGGAACCGGCGGAACTGCTGCAGACGATCTGCGAGGAACTGCGCCTGCCGACCGGCATTGCGCCCGCGCCGACGTCAACCCCGGCGCCCACCGGCAAGCGCAAGGGAGGCAAAGCCGCGGCATCGGCGCGCGCTCCCGCCAAACCCGGCGGCAAGGCGATGTTCGATGCGCTCGGCGCCTATCTGCTTGAGGCCTACGCGAAGGGCGACCGGGTCGTGCTGATCATCGACGAAGCGCAGAACCTTTCGACCGAAGCGCTGGAACAGGTGCGGCTGCTCACCAATCTCGAAACCGAAACCCAGAAGCTGCTGCAGATCATCCTGATCGGCCAGCCGGAGCTGCGCGACATGCTGGCGCGGCCGGAGCTGCGCCAGCTCGCGCAGCGCATCACCGCGCGCTATCACCTGCGGCCGCTCGACGAAGCCGGCACCGCCGCGTATCTGCGCCATCGGCTGACCACCGCAGGCGCCAAACGCTTCCCGTTCGCGCAGGACGCGGTGCGCCGCATCCACCAGCGCAGCGGCGGCGTGCCGCGGCTGATCAATGTGATCGCCGAACGCGCGCTGCTCGGCGGCTACGCCCACGATCTGCTGAGCATCGACGCGAAGACCGTCGACCGCGCCGCCGGCGAAGCGCTGGCGCCGTCGTCGGCCGCGCATCCACAGCGCGACCGCGCTTCGCTCATTGCGGCGGGCGTGCTCACGCTGGCTGCGATCGTCATCGCGTTCGTGCTGTCGCGGACATCGCCGCGCGATGCGCGGGCGATCGATGCCGCGGTCGCCGCGACGACATCCGTTGCCGATGCCTCGACAGCCATTCCGGGCACGTCCGACCTCGACGGCGCTGCGCTGCTGCAGCGCGTGCGGCAAACCCCACCCCGTTCGCCGCGCGAGTGGCAGGCGCTGATCGCCGTGTGGAAAGCGCCGGCCGCGCTGGGCAAGGCGTCGCCCGATGCCTGCCCGCCCACGCTGTCGCCCGGCTGGCGCTGCCTGCGCAGCCGCGCGCAGCTCGATCCACTGCTGCGGATCGGCCGTCCGGTCCTGCTGCGTCTGCGTGCCGAACCGCAGGCGGTCTGGGCGTCGCTGCTCGGCGCAGACACCGGCAGCGTGCGCATCTCGCTGGACGGCAGCGCGATCGATGTCGATCGGGTCGCGCTGGCCGGCGTGTGGAACGGCGAATATCTCGCGATCTGGTCGGCGCCGGATGCGCTGGAAACGAAGTTCGCAGCCGGCGATGCCGCCAGCGTCGACTGGGTGCGCCGCCGTCTGCGCGCCGAGGCCGACAACGACAGCGATCTGCCCGTCGCGCTGCGCGCGTTCCAGGCGCGCATGGGCCTGCGCAGCGACGGCGCGCTGAACGCCGACACCGTCTTCGCACTGTCGCGCCGCGATGCCGGCCCGCGCCTCCGCGTGCAGGAGCCCTGAGCCATGTCCTTCATCCTCGACGCGCTGCGCAAATCCGAAGCCGCCCGCCGCCGCAGCGAAGCGCCGGATCTGTTCGCGGCGATGCCCGCCACGCCCGAGCCGGTACGCGCGCGCCCGAACTGGCCGCTGTGGCTGCTCGGCGCCGTCGCGGCGTGCTCGCTGATCGCGGTGCTGTGGCTGCTCGCGCAGCGCGCGCCGGAAGCGCCGACGGCATCGCCGACGGTCGACGCATCCGCGGAAACGGAAGCGATGGACGGCGCCGCAGTCACCGCACCGGCTCCCGAATCGACGACAGAACCGACACCACCACAGGTACGGCCGCCGGTGGACCCGGCGCCGACGCCTGCCGCCGCAGAGATATCGCCATCAGCCGCCACGCCGCCGCCGCCCGCCACGCCGCTTCCACCGCCGCCGCGCGAACCGCCCGCACCACCGCCGGACGTCGCAGTCGCGGCGGCGCCGATCCTGCCGCCCACCGGCAGCGTGGTCACCTTGGCCGATCTGGATCCGGCCACGCGCAAGCTGCTGCCGCCGCTGAAGCTCAGCATGCATCTGTGGAACGAGACAGCGGCGCAGCGGTTCGTGATTCTTGATGGCCAGCGTCTGCGGGAAGGCGATCTGCTCGGCGAACTGGTGATCGAACGGATCACCCGCGACGGCGCGGTGCTGGCCTGGCGCGGCGGTCAGCTCAGGATCGAGCTGCGCTGAGCGCTTGTCTCGAATCTGCCAATCGGATCCGTAGAGCGGCCTTCAGGCCGCTGGAATTCGACAA